>NZ_DASWTF010000036.1:0-901623 GCF_036402275.1 Steroidobacter sp.
TTGTCTTGCCTTGAATGATCTCCAGTACCAGCGCGCTCTTGCGGCGAGCTGTCCAGCGTTTGATCTCGTCGTCCATCAATGTGCTCAAGTGTCTCTCCAAGTAGATTAACACCTGAGCAGGAATTCAGTGGGTCATTACACCTTCGCCACCTCGTAAGTGGCTTCGCCCGAGAACTGCTCGATAAGGCGTTGCTCGCGGTCATATCTCACTTTGATTTCGGTACGTGGTCCGAGGCGGATGACCGATCCATCGTGCAGGCTGACGACCCGCCATTCGCCGGCCGCCGTCGTATAGGTCCCGCGCCAGTGCCATACGCATGTGACAGTGATCGCGACAGCGACGGTGATTGCGATCGTTATCACTGCCGACTTCCGAGGATGCCGGACGCATGCAAGGAGCTTCATTAACACGCACAAGCCGAGTCGCCACGCAATTGGGTTTTCTGACATGAGATTGCTGAATCAGATACGCGCAATCAATGACATTCCGAAAACGGAGAACAACGGGATCGAGTGGGAGCTTGCTTCCGGCGATTAGCCGGTGGCCTCGATGCGCTCCTGTTGTAATGTTTCCCTGAGGCGCTGCACCAGTTAGACCACGCGAGTGGTTAATTTGGACCCGATCACGGAAGGATGTCGGCAACCGAATCAGGGAATAACTGAGTAATCATATAGAAAGCAAAACGCCGCGCAGAGCGCGGCGTTCGCATGCGTGCAGAAAGTATCTGCCCCGAAAATATCTACTGAGCAGCAATCACCCGAATCTCCACCGTCCACTTCGGCTGCGCAAGCTTCGCCTCGACGCACGCACGTACCGGCGTGTTGCCCGGGCTGACCCACTTGTCCCACACCGAATTCATTTCGGCGAAGGTGCTCATGTCCGCAAGCCAGATGGTGGCTTGGAGCAGGCGAGTCTTATCGGTGCCGACGGAGGCGAGCGCCTCATCGATCTGCTGAAGAATGTCCGCAGTCTGCGCGGCCACCGATTGGCCGGCGGCGTTTTCGGCGACGTAGCCGGAAAGGTACACGGTGCCGTTGTGGACGACGATGCCGCTCATGCGGGGGCCGACATCGTAGCGTTCGATTTTGCTCATGGGCTTTCCTAAAGGTGGTCCCTTCGAGTGGAAGGTCGCGTAGTTTCCACGGCCGCGTTGTGCGCGGCAACCTTTACTTTCGGGCCGCCAGATTGTTGCCAGGCTTCACCGCGCGATCGAGGGCCGACTCGGACTGTGCATCCAGGCTGAAGACGAGTAACGAGCGGCCGGTCACGCCGTATGCTTCACCGGGCAGGAAGATGGCTTTGCGCCCCGTGGGTAGATCGGGAAGGTTGGTGTCGATCAACAGCGTCCAACGCGCCTCGGGTGTGTCGCCGGGGAGGGTGAACTCGACCAGATCGTGGAATGCATTGAGCACGATCAGCAGCGTTGCATCCTGCCCGCGCTGGCGAATGCCCGTGGCCTGAGCGCGGCCATCGAGCAGCATGCCGAAACACAACATGCCTTCATCGCCCCAGTGCTCATCGTCCATTTCCTTGCCCGTGGCATTGATCCAGGTGATTTCCTTCAGACCGATGCGCGGATTTTCCTCCGCCGACAGGAACCGATTGCGCCTGAGAATCGGAAACTTCGCGCGCAGCGCCGTCATCTGCTGCACGAAGCGCACGAGCGTCTCGTTTTTCTCCGCGAGCGACCAGTCGATCCAGCTGATGTCATTGTCCTGACAGTAGGCGTTGTTGTTGCCTTGCTGTGTGCGAGCGAACTCATCGCCGGCAAGCAGCATGGGCGTGCCTTGCGAGAGCAGCAGCGTCGCGAGGAAGTTGCGCATTTGCCGGCCGCGCAGGGTGTTCACATCTTCGTCGTCGGTCGGCCCCTCGGCCCCGCAGTTCCAGGAGCGATTGTGCTCGTGGCCGTCCTTGTTGTCTTCCTGATTGGCTTCGTTGTGCCGCTCGTTGTAGCTCACGAGATCGTTGAGCGTGAAGCCATCGTGAGCGGTGATGAAATTGATGCTGGCGTAGGGGCGCCGGCCATATTTATTGAAGATATCAGCCGAGCCGTATAAACGCGGCGACACCTTCGCGGCGGATGCCTCGCCTCGCCAGAAGTCACGAACGGTGTCGCGATACTGATCATTCCATTCCGCCCAGCCCGGCGGGAACTCGCCGACCTGGTAGCCGCCTGGCCCGCAATCCCAGGGCTCGGCGATGAGCTTGACGCGACTGAGCACCGGATCCTGCGAACAGGCCTTCAAGAAGCCGCTTTGAGTGTCGAAGCCGTTGTGCTCGCGCGCGAGAATCGTCCCCAGATCGAAACGGAAACCGTCGACGTGCATTTCCAGCACCCAGAAGCGCAGGCTGTCGGTGACCATCTGAATCACGCGCGGGTGACTCAGGTTCAGCGTGTTGCCCGTGCCGGTGTCGTTGATGTAGTAGCGCTTCTGATCGGGCAGCAGACGGTAGTACGAAGCGTTGTCCACGCCTTTGAAGCACAGCGTCGGGCCGCGCTCATTGCCTTCTGCCGTGTGGTTGTAGACGACATCGAGAATGACTTCGAGGCCGGCGTCGTGAAAGCGCGCCACCATCTCCTTGAATTCCTGCACGCCCTGTCGCGGATCGATCAGGTAGCGAGGGTCGGGCGCGAAGAAGCCGATGGAGTTGTAGCCCCAATAGTTCGTGAGCCCCTTCTCGAGCAGGTGGCTGTCGTAGACGAATGCGTGGATCGGCAGCAGTTCGACGGATGTAACGCCGAGTGACTTGATGTATTTGATCACTTCGGGCATGGCGAGCCCCAAGAAGGTGCCCCGCAGTTCCTTGGGCACCGCCGGATGTTTCATGGTGTAGCCGCGCACGTGCGTCTCGTAGATGATCGTGCGATCCCAGGGCACGATCGGGCTGACCGACTGCTTCCAATCGAAGTTCGAATCGGCCACCACGCACTTCGGAATGAATGGCGCGCTGTCGCGCTCATCGAAGGTCAGATCATCACCTTCAGCGCCGATGGTGTAACCGAACAGGGCAGGATCCCAGCGCAACTGACCGACGAATTCGCGCGCGTAGGGATCGATCAGCAGCTTGTTCGGATTGAAGCGATGGCCATTCTCGGGCTCGTAGGGGCCGTGCACGCGATAGCCATAGACGGTGCCCGGTCCCACATCGACCAGATAGCCATGCCAGATCTCATCGGTGTACTCGGGCAACTCGATGCGCTCGAGCTCGGTCTGGCCGTCGTTATCGAACAGGCACAACTCGACCTTGGTGGCATGGGCGGAGAACAGCGAAAAGTTCGTGCCTTGGCCGTCCCAGAAGGCGCCTCTGGGATGGGGCAGGCCCTCACGCAATTGCGATGCGAAGCTACGGCTCAAGATGGGGCACCCGATCGAGGAGAGACGAAGACCGCAGGTGCAACGCTCCGCGCGTAGGATCGTTCCCGAAATTGCGTGGAGGACGGCGGCTACTTTTTCTTCGCTTTGGCTCGGGTCGTTTTGCGACCGGCGCGGCGAGTGGTGGTCCTGCGGGGAGCCTTGGATGATTTCCGGCGGGCCGATGTCGAGGATTTCTTGGCGGAAGATTTGCCGTAGAGCTTGCGCAGCTCGTCCTTCGCGGCATCGAGCTTGCGTTTGCTGGATGCGGGTAATGTTTTTCCGGCGCGATTCTCGTAGAACGTCAGCATCGACATCGCGGACCGGTAGGGACTGGACCTCCGCTTGTGGCTGCGCTCGGCTGAGCGTTTCAACGAAGCTGCGATGCTGCGCGCACTGCCGCGGGTGAACACGCCTTTTTCCAAGGTGAGCGCGTCGCTGGTTTCGGTGACCCGTTGCGACCAGCGTTTCTTGCGAGCGGTGGCCATGCTGGCTCCGGTAACGTCAGAGGTCGCTGACTGAATGACTCAAGCGAGGCCATCGTTCCCGAGAGCGAGCGGTCGGGCTATGTGAGTGACAAGGTCCAGGTTTCGGCAACCAGCGATTGACCGAAGCTCACGTGCGGTTCGCTGTGTTCGAGCTTGAAGCCCGCCGATTGATAGAGCTTGCGGGCGGCGAGCAGGTTGCTCTGGGTCCAGAGCGTGATGCCCTTGTATCCAGCCTCACGCGCAAAATCGATGCACGCCTGCACGAGCATCCGGCCGACGCCGAGGCCGCGGGCGCTGTCTTCGACCAGCAGCAAGCGCAGCTTCGCGACGCCGTCGGAGCCGCGAACCAGCATGATGGTGCCGACGGGCGCATCGCCGAGCTCGGCGATCCAGCAGCGCTCTTTGGTCGCATCGAGCTCCCGCAGAAACTTCGCGCAAATTTCCGCGACGAGGGCTTCGAATTCGGCGTTGAAGCCATATTCCTTTTCGTAGACGGCGCCGTGGCGCTGAATGATCCAACCCATGTCGCCTGCGCGATGAGTTCGTAGCTTCACGGTGGTGCTCCTCGTAACCGGGTCGAGTAGGGACTGCACCTGGCGCAGGTTGGATTGCAGCTGCAGCTGTTGATGAGAGGGAAGTGGCTCGAGCAGCTTGGCCACTTCATCTCGCGCTTGCTGATTCAGTGCCTCGAAGGCTTTGCGGCCTTTGGTTGTCAGTGTGAGCAGGGACTTGCGTGCGTCGCTTTCCGAGCGCTGACGTTTCAAGAAACCGCGCTTCTCGAACAGCGCGAGGATTCGGCTGACGTAGCCGAAATCCATCCCCAGGTTTCGCACGAGGTCCGCCGCCATGACGTTCTCGCCGTTTGCGATTTCGTACAGCACCCGAACTTCGCTCAGCGAGTAGCCGCAGCCGAGCATTCCCTCGCCGAGCACGCCGATGGTCTTGGTGTAGAAGCGGTTGAACTGGCGAACGTCGGCAATGATGGAATCGATCGCTGCGCTCATAGACGGACGGCGTGACTTCCTTGGGTCTGCAGACCATCGCGCAATTACTTGACGCTGTCAAGTATCGACCTTCGACCCGCTTCTGGCAGGTTTTGGTCGGGCGCGGCGTGAGCGTGCAATCAGCCGTTCGTAACGCTCGCGGCGACGCTCCACTTAGCGCACAATTCACCCGTGCCCAAGCTCCGCGGATTCATTCTCCAAGCCAGTTATCGTATCGCCTCCGGCCCGGCCGGAACGCGTATCCCTGTCATACATATCTATGGCCGGCTGGAGGATGGCGGCACCTTTCTGGTCCGCGATAACAGGCAGCATCCGCATTTCTATATCCGCACGAGCGATGTGGAGCGTGCGAGCCTGCTGACTTCGCAGCAGCCGACACCACTGGAGAAGCGAACGTTCGATGGCGAGCTGGTGTCGCGCTTCGCCATGGAAACGCCGACCGACGTGCCGCCCTTGCGCGATCGTTTGCACGACGTGGGCATCGATACTTACGAAGCTGACGTGCGATTCGCGATCCGATACCTGATCGAGCGCGGCATCAAAGGGGGCTGCGAGATCGAGGGTGAGGCGAAAGCGGGCGAGGCCATCACTTGGATCTTCGACAATCCGGTGCTGAGGCCGGCCGACGTGCGGATCGAGCCGCGCGTGCTGTCCTTCGACATCGAGACCGATGCCAAGGCTGAGCGGTTGCTCGCAATCTCCATGTACTCGAACGAGATCGACGAAGTGCTGATCGTCGATGGCAGCGACCGGCCGATGCCGGAGAAGGCGACGCGCTGCCTCGATGAATATTCGGCGCTCAATGCCTTTTGCGAGCGTGTGCAGCGGCTCGATCCCGACGTCATCACCGGTTGGAACATCGTCGATTTCGATTTCACGGTGCTGCAGCGACTTGCTCAGCGGCTGCGTCATCCGTTCAACGTGGGGCGCGATACGGGCGCGATCCGCATTCGTAAGGCCGAAGGCTATTTCGGCAGCGGGCAGGCAAGCATTCCCGGTCGCCTCGTCATGGATGGCATCGACCTGCTCCGTGGCGCCTTCGTGCGCATGGAGGATTACTCCCTCGACGCCGTGGCGCGTGAAGTCCTGGGCGAGGGCAAGGCCGTCCACGGCGATGTCCGCGACCGTCTGGCGGAGATCCTCCACAACTATCGCAACGATCTGCCGGCGTTCGCCTTGTACGCCCGCACCGACGCGCGGCTCGCGTTCGAGATCGTCGCCAAGCTCAATGTGATTCAACTCGCGGTGGCGCGCAGTCAGCTCACTGGCATGACGCCGGATCGGGTCGCTGCCAGCATCGCCTCGTTCGACTTCCTGTATCTATCGGAGCTTGAGAAACGCGGCATCGTCGCGCCCACGGTGCGCTCCAGTGACTCGCGCGTCTACGAGGCGCAGCAGGGCGGTCACGTGCTTGAGCCACTCACGGGGCTGCACAAGAACGTCTGGGTGTTCGACTTCAAGAGCCTGTATCCGAGCATCATCCGCACGTTCAACATCGATCCGCTGTCGTTTGTGGCGCGGCCTGCGCCGGAAGACGATCTGATCGAAACGCCCGGCGGCGCATTTCGCAGAGAGCCGGCGATTCTGCCCCGACTGCTCGATGAGTTGTTCCCACGGCGCGATGTCGCAAAGAAGAACGGCGATGAGGTCGCCTCGAACGCCATCAAGATCCTGATGAACTCCTGCTACGGCGTGCTCGGCACGCCGGCGTGCCGCTTCTACAACCCGGCGCTTGCGAATTCGATCACGGGCACGGGCCGCGAAATCCTGCTGTGGTCGAAACAGTGGTTCGAGAACGCGGGCTACACCGTGCTCTACGGCGACACCGACAGCTTGTTCGTTCGCTCTGGCATGCCGGACTCGGAGCAGGCGCGAGCGCAGGGCAAGGAACTCGCGGCCAAGCTCAATCAGGACATCGCCCGATACATCGGGGAGGAATGGCGCGTCACCAGCAAGCTCGAGCTCAAGTTCGAAAAGCTGTACCTGCGACTCTTCCTGCCGCGCGCGCGAGGTAGCACGAGAGGCGCGAGCAAGCGCTACGCGGGCCTGCTCAACGCCAATGACATCGATGGCGTGCAGTTCGTGGGAATGGAGGTCGTGCGACGGGATTGGACGGCGCTCGCCAAACAGGTTCAGCGCGAGTTGTATCACCGCCTGTTCACCGATCAGCCTGTCGACGTGTATCTCGCCGACATCGTCGGCAAGGTGCGCGAGGGCAAGCTGGATGAGGCGCTCGTCTACAAAAAGAACCTGCGGAAAGACACCGAGGAGTACACGGCCACCACGCCGCCGCATGTGGTCGCAGCCCGCAAATCGACGCAGCCGCTCGGCAGGCTGATCAGCTACGTCATTACTACCGCGGGACCCGAGCCGATCGATAACATCCAGCATCCGCTGGATCGTGAGCACTACGTCATCAAGCAGATCAAGCCGGTGGCGGAGCCGGTGCTCGCAACCCTGGGCTTGGATTTCGAGCAGGTCATCGGCGACAGCCGCCAGATGGACCTGTACTCGCTATTGGACGTGCGCTGATCTTCAGGTGGCTCGTCGGCGCGCGCCGTTTCGAGCGCCAGAGGCCGCGCGAGGCGCGCTGGCATGGGCAGCGGCCTTGTTCTTGCGCCGCGCGGTCTCGATGAGCTCGAGCACTTCGCTGATGATGTTTTCCATGATCGTGCGCGCTTTGTTCGCATCGCCGGCTTCGATCGCGTCCAACACCTTTTTGTGAAGGCCCACGTCGGCCTGCGGCACGCCCTTCACCGAGTTGGTGAGGCGAATGGAAATGCGCAGGGCTGCGTTGATGACATCTTCGAGTTGCGCGTAGAAGCGATTGCCGGTGGCGTGCAACACGGCCACGTGAAATGCGATGTCGGATTCGAGCGGATCGTCTTCACCTTGGGCCGCGAGCTTCATTCGCTCGATGGCGCGATGAATGCGGGCCAGGCCCTCGGGTGTGGCGCTACGTGCGGCGAGCGCGGCGGCCGACGGCTCGATGGCGAAACGCACTTCGGTGAACTCGGCGAGCAGTTCCAGGGAGAACTTTCTTTCCAGCAGCCAGCGCAGAACGTCCGGGTCGAGCAGGTTCCAGTTCTTCTCAGGCTCAACCCAGGTGCCCTGCCGCGGCCGTGCGCTGAGCAGGCCCTTGGCGGTGAGCATCTTCACCGCTTCCCGCAACACTGTGCGGCTCGCGCCGAACTGTTTGCAGAGCTCGGCTTCGATGGGGAAGGGCACAGCATCGCCATAGGCTTGGGTCACGACGGCGTGCCCCAGCTCTTCGACGATGGCGTAGGTCAGGTTTTGTCCGCTAGGTTTGCGCATGCTGCCTGGCTGAAAACATTGAGCCTGTGACACTAGAGAGCAACATAACACGCTCAGGCGTTGGCGGAGCCTCGCGCCTGGCGCCACGCGCTGACGATCGCCGCGGCGCGTGCGCCGACATCGGCGGCGGCCCGGCCTGGCGCATAGATGTCGGAGGCGAATCCGACGCCATCGATGCCAGCCTCCGTCCATTCGGTCAGCGTCTTGGCGCCGACGCCGCCGACCGCGAATACTTTAATCGGTGGCAGCACGGCCCGCAGCGCTTTCAGATGCTGCACGCCATAGGTGGAGGCGGGGAACAGCTTCAGCGCCGTCGCCCCGGCATCGATCGCCTCGAAAGCTTCGGTGGCGGTCGCGAATCCCGGCATGGAGACCAGGCCAAGCTCGGCAGCTCGGGCGATGACGGCCTGACTGACGTTCGGCGTGACGATCAGCTTGCCACCGGCCTGGGCCACGGCGTCGACTTGAGCCGGCTTCAACACCGTTCCAGCACCGCACAGGCACTGCTCGCCATAGCGTTCGGTCAAGCGGCGGATGCTCACCAAAGGCTCGGGGGAGTTCAGCGGCACTTCGATGCCGCGAATGCCGGCGTCGACCAGAGCCGCCGCGACATCCAGGATTTCATCGGGGCGGATGCCACGCAGGATGGCGACCAGAGGAGGCAGATCAATGACCGAGGGCACGAGAGCTACTCCGCAGAATGGGCAAGGGCGTTGAGACCCGCGACAGTCAGCTCCGTCGCATCCAGCGGCAGGGACTTGATGCCGTGGGCGGACAGGGCGGTGCTGTAGAACGCCGCGAGCTTGGGCGCCCCAATGATCGGCACGGCCGAGACGGTGCGCAACGTTCCATCGAACAGGGGCAATGCGCCCAGTACGTCCTGGCCGATGATGAGGCCGGATAGAAAGGCGGACGCTTCGGCGTGCGTCATGCCCTGGATCAGCTGGCGGGAGCGCACTTCGAACAACAAGTGACTGAGGGGTACGGTGCGCAACTCGCGGCTACGTTGCAATCCCGCATCGAACCCGCGGCGTTCGGCATCGTCGTTCGTTTCGGCGGCAGAGGAAGCTTTGAGCAACGTGCTGCGATCCCGAAGCAGGGCGTACAACTCGCCTGACAAGCTGGTCTGGAACGACTGTAATTTGCCGTCCTGGACTAGCGCCCATTTGGTGTGCGTGCCGGGCAGGGCGATGATGTTCCGTCCGCGCCCGAGCTGGGGATGCGCGGCGATTGCGCCCAGGATCTGTGTTTCCTCACCGCGCATCACATCGGGCGCGCCTTGGGGATTCGTGCAGGCGACGCCCGCGCCGATCGCGATATCGTGGCCCCGAGCGCTGAATCGCAACATGGAGTTGCGAAGCTCGGTCGCCCCGGCGGGGCAAGAGGCGTAGGGCACTTCGCGCCAGCCGTTGCGCGACCCCACCATGCCGGCCAGCCAGATGGGGAGTGCGCCTCGCTCGCGCGTCCAGGGCGCGATGGCGTCGAACAAGGTGGTTTCGGGGCTCGTGGTCAACGCGCCGATGCCGGCGCCATCGACCTTGTCGAGCACGGTGGCGCCGCGGCACAAATGCAGCCGCAGATGGGTCGTGCCCCAGTCGCCGGCGATGTGGGTAGCAGTGTCGGTCATGCACGGGATTCCATGATGGCCTTTTATATGATTAATAAGCTTCGTCGTAAAGCCCAAGCTGGAAAATTTTAGCGTGATCCAACGCTTCGACAGGGATGCCATGCAAGGGAAAGCAGGTTTTGCGCGGGCGCTGCTCTGGGGCGCCTCGCTTGGTCACCCCTGAAGTTCTAAGCGAGCGACCGGTGTCCCAATCGCAACGCTCGGAGCGCCGATGTCATCAGGGCTGGCGACGGCCCTGTGCTGTACTTGAATCCTCACAATCTCACCGCGATGCCGCAGGTGAGTGCTCTTCTTCGAGGGTTTCATGTACGACTGCAGGCGCTTCTTCATCGATGGCGAATGGGTGACTCCGGCCGGGCGCAAGGAATCGCTGGTCATCAATCCGGCGACCGAAGAGCCGGTCGGAAAGATTCTGTTGGGCACCGCCGAAGATGTCGATGCCGCGGTCCGCGCTGCTCGCGCCGCCTTCGAAACCTACTCGCAAACTACCCGGGAAGAGCGTATCGCGCTGTTCGAGCGCATCCTCAAAGTGTACGAGGCGAACATCGAACGGCTCGCGAAGGCGGTATCGGACGAGATGGGCGCGCCGATGCAGCTGGCCGTGCAGGCGCAGGCCGGAAGCGGCTTTCGTCACTTATCGACGGCACTCACCATTCTCAAGGACTTCGAATTCGAGGAGCGCCTCGGCACGACGCAGATCCTGCGTGAGCCCATCGGCGTGTGTGGCTTGATCACACCTTGGAACTGGCCCCTGAATCAGATCAGCTGCAAAGTAGCGCCTGCGCTCGCGGTCGGTTGCACCGTGGTGTTGAAGCCGAGTGAAGTGGCCCCGGTGACTGCGCATATTTTCGCCGAGATTCTGGCCGAAGCTGGCGTGCCCAAGGGCGTGTTCAATCTGGTGGATGGCGATGGTCCGGGCGTGGGCGAGCCGATCTCGCGCCATCCTGACATCGACATGGTGTCGTTTACGGGCTCGACTCGCGCTGGTGTGCTCGTCGCCAAGGCGGCGGCAGACACGGTCAAGCGTGTGTCGCAAGAGCTCGGCGGTAAATCGGCGAACATCATTCTGGAAGATGCCGACCTTGCGGCCTCGGTGGCGCATGGCGTGAACTGGATGATGACCAACAGTGGTCAGTCCTGTAACGCACCCTCGCGGATGCTGGTGCCGGCAAAGCGGTATGACGAAGCCGTCGAAGTGGCGCGGAAGACTGCACAGCAACTGGTCGTGGGCGATCCAAAAGCGCCTGGTGTGACCACGGGGCCGCTTGCCAACAAACTTCAGTTCGAGCGCGTGCAAGCGCTGATCGCCAAGGGCATCGAAGAGGGCGCGAAGGTGGTCATCGGCGGCATCGGTCGGCCTGATGGCATCGACAAGGGCTATTTCGTCAAGCCCACCATCTTCGCGGGCGTGAATAATGAGATGACCATTGCGCGCGAAGAGATCTTCGGGCCCGTGATGGTGCTAATTCCGTACAAGGACGAAGCGGATGCGATCCGCATCGCCAATGACTCCATCTATGGCCTCTCAGGTCACGTGCACTCGGGCAACATCGAGAACGCACGTCGCGTGGCGTCGAAGCTGCGCACGGGGATGATTCACGTGAACGGCGCCGCTCGCGACATGTTCGCGCCGTTCGGCGGATACAAACAGTCGGGCAACGGTCGCGAGTGGGGGCGTGAGGGGTTCAAGGAGTTTCTAGAGACCAAGGCGGTGATGGGTTACTTCACCTGACTCGACGTCGATCGACCCTGTGGCCTTCCGTCCGAGTGCGCGGGTACCCTGAGTAAGAGAATATACGCCCAGTTCCAAATGCATCCTGCGGCGGTCTTTGCCGGAAGCAAAGTCGACGGCCGAACCAGGGAGATTGCATGCGTAGCAACAGGGGTCGCTGGTTTCTCACGGGCACTGGCATTGTCCTCGCCTCGGCGGTGTTGCTGGCGTTAGTCGGTTGTGTTTCAGGAAAAACCTATCGAACTCGCTTCGATACGGCTGCGCTCTGCACCGCAAGCAGTTCCGAGGATTGTCCTGGCGACATTCTGCACGTGCTCGCCACCGATCCGGTGGTTCGAAAACCCGCGCTGATGAGCTATGTGGAGTTCGACGATCAGGGGTATCCCCGCGAGCCACAGAGCAAGAAGCTGTTGATCGAGGAGCTCGAGTCACTGGCAAACGATCATCCTCTGCTCCTCGTCGTCTTTGCGCATGGCTGGAAGCACAATGCGGCTGCAGGCGATACCAACGTCGAAAGCTTCCAGTCGCTATTGCGCAAGCTGGCTGCAGCTGATGCCGCTGCCTGCACGAATGCGGCTCATTGCCGAGACCGGCAGGTGGTGGGTATCTACATGGGTTGGCGGGGGCTTTCGAACTCCCTCGAGCCGTTCAAATCCCTGACATTCTGGGCCCGCAAAGGTCGCGCACATCGAGTGGGCATGGACGGAGGTTCCGAGTTGCTCGCCGAGCTGTCACGGCTGTCGCGGCAGAAGCGGGCGCGAAACCATGAAGGTGCAAACCGTCTCGTCATCACCGGGCACAGCTTTGGCGGGGCGCTCGTCTACACGGCGCTCAGCCAGGCGCTCCTTCGCGGCATGCCGTTGACGCCGGGCGAACCGATCAGCCGCGACGTTGCCAACTTGATCGTTCTGGTGAACCCGGCGTTCGAAGCGGCTCGCTTCGAGTCCATCCATCGGAAATCTCAAGTGGCCTTCGCCCCGGGTCAGAAGCCCGTGCTCGCCATCTTCACTTCGCAGGGCGACAAGGCGACCGAGATGGCGTTCCCGCTGGGTCGCAAGATCGCCACGCTTTTTTCCGAACACCGCGACTCCCGCCAGCGTGCGGAGAATGTGACGGCGGTCGGGCACTATGAGCCATTCCAGACCCACACGCTCAGGGTCGTGGAACCTTCCTCTATTTCATTGCGCGCGGCTGCTTGTGCCTGGGAAGGTTTCACGCGAGGAGACGTGAATGAATGGCATGTCGGCGAATTGGTTCTTCGTCGCACGCCGGAGCAGGAGCAGAGTGTCGGGAGATTTTCGCCGTATCTGAATGTCGCGGTGGACGACGCCATCGTGCGAGGTCACAACGGCATCTGGGAACAAACGTTTGCCGATTTCCTCTATTACTTCGTCGCTGCGCAGGAGGCGCGCTCGTGCGCCACTCCTGTTCCTGTTCGGCCCGAAGGGGAGTAGCTCGCGAATCGAGCTAACGAACGAAAGCGGCGCAGTGGCGCCGCCTGCATTGCGGTAGATGCAACCTTTTCGGGGCATTCGTGCATCAAAGCGGGAAAAAGGGACTGCACCCGGACCGCTGCATGAAATTTCTGCCGCTCATTTGGTCAGGCATCTGGCGCAAGCCCGGACGAACCATTCTCACGCTCATGCAAGTGATCGTGGCGTTCGCCTTGTTCGGGGTCCTGCAGGGAATGAAAACGGGCGTGGATGAGGCCATCGCCGGGGCGCGCGCCGATGTGCTCTTCGTGGCGCCAGCTGCGTTCGGCGGAGCGCCTCTGCGCCGAGCCGATCTCGAGCGCCTCAAGTCGGTCCCTGGCGTGAAGACAGTCGCATTCGCCGACGGCTTCCTCGGGACTTATCAGAAGCCCACGCAGCCCGTGTACGTGCTGGCGATCGAAAGCAACGAGGTGTGGTTGACCCTGATCCCGGAGATCTTCCAGGTGGACCTGAAGGATCTCGAAGCTCTGCGAAGAACTCGAACGGGCGTGCTGATCAACGACGATATCGCCAAGAAGTATGGATGGCGTATTGGGGACCGGATCCCCCTCACGTCGACCACTCTGCAGACCAACGGGTCTGGGAGCTGGGTCTTCGACATCGTGGGGACGTTCACTGCTCGCGAACTCAGCCAGGGCGGCTACATCGTGGCGAACTATTCCTATCTGGATGAAGCACGGGCGCTCAACAAGGGCACGGTGCGCAACTACTACGCCGTCGCCGCCGATCCGACGCAGGCGGCGGCAGTCACCGAAGCCATCGACAATGCCTTCGCGAATTCGCCCAACGAGACGAGAACGGCATCGTTCAAGGAGCTGGCGCAACAGGAGATGCAGTCGATCGGGGATCTGGATTTTGCGATCCGCTCCATCGTGAGCGCCGTGCTCGTGGCGCTGCTGTTTTCACTGGCGACCATGATGATGCAAACGACTCGGGAACGAACCTCCGAATTGGCCGTCCTCAAGACGTTGGGCTTCTCGGATCGGACCGTTTTCCTCTTGCTCCTGGGCGAAGCAGTCGTGGCGTGCATCGCCGGAGCAATCATGGGGCTCGGGCTGGCGATGGTCGCATTTCCATATGCGGCGAAGTTCGTGCCGGGGCTGTCGATGCCGATGGTCGTGATCGAAGTCGGTGTGATAGGCGCAGTACTGGTCGCTTTGTTCAGCGCGTCCGTGCCCGCGTTCCGGGCATCGAAACTCGCAATCGTCGATGCACTGGCGGGTCGATAAGTCATGAAGTTCACCAGACAGTTTTCGGCGCTGCTGCGCATGAATCTGGCCGCCATTCCCCAACGCCTCGGGTTGGTGCTCACCATTGTGATTGGGGTTGCTTGCGCGGTCGGGGTGCTCGTGTCGATGTTGGCGATGGGCGTCGGGTCGAGGCGAGAGGCGATGGGGAATGTGCGATCTGATCGCATCGTTCTGATGAGCACCGGCGCCCAGGGCGCACTCCAGAGCAGCATCGGGAAGGAGATGCTGCCGTTGATCTATGACCTGCCGGGTATTCGTCGAAACGAGGAAGGCAGGCCGATGGCTGCGGCACAGGCATTTCTCTTCACGCAGGCGCGTAAGAAGGGGACGGGCGACCCAATGGGCTTTGCGATCATTGGTGTGACTGCGGGACTTGCCGGCATTCAACCAGAGTTGCATCTGACAGCCGGGCGCATGTTCCAGCCAGGACTCCACGAGCTCATCGCCAGCAACAAATGTGCTCGTCAGTTATCGAACTTCGCCGTGGGCGACAAGCGAGTCATGCGAGGCGCCGAGTGGGTGGTCGTGGGGAATTTCAATTTGGGTGAGGGCGAGGGGACCTGTGTGGTCTTCGCGGATGCCGAAACCATTCTGTCTGCATTTCGGTTGAACACTTACAACCAGGTCACGGTGTTGTTGCAGTCTGCCGATGCATTCACCCAGCTCACCGACGCCCTCAAAGCAAATCCGACCATTCGGGTCGAAGCCAAACGCGAAGCCGAAGTGGCAGAGCAGAGCATGAAGCGGTTCAACGGGATGCTCAACTTCGTCACTTACTTCATCGGCGCCATCATGGCCCTGGCGGCGACGATCGGGGCTGCGAATTCCCTCTACGCAATCGTCGACAGCCGGCGGCGCGAGCTTGCGACCCTGTGCGCCCTGGGCTTCACGCCGGGGCCCATCATCATATCCATCCTGGCCGAGTCCACGCTGCTGGCACTACCCGGCGCACTCATCGGGGTGGCGCTTGCCTGGCTATTCTTCAACGGGTTCACCGCGAGTCCATTTGGCTTCAGCTTTCAGCTTGCGGTCACGGCGCCGATTGCTGGGCTCGGCATCGCCTGGGCGCTCGGCATGGGCATCGTTGGTGGCTTGCTGCCGGCGTTGAAAGCGGCGCGCCTGCCGGTGACAACGGCATTGCGCGCGACCTAGGCCGGTTAGCCGGTATCTAACGATGCGACCAGTGCGTCGATGTCCTCGACAGGCGCGCTTTCGCAAACAAATCGTTGCAGCAACGCAAGCGCCATGGTTTCGCTTCGCTCGGTGTGGACCAGATTGATTTTGAGGTAGTCAATCGGCGATGTGTCTTGCCAGCCTTCGCCCCACTTGGCAGTCCACGACCCGAACTAAAAAGTGAGATCACTGTTCGCCCCTGGTGAGAGATGGCGACGTCCCGGAACATAACTTGGGGCTCACCGTTCATCGAATATACCAACATCGTGGGCGAAGTCATGTTCGAGCAGTTCCGCTCAGCGTACGTGGAGGTGAACGAAACTCGTCTGTTTGTGCGCTCGAAGGGCAGTGGCAAGCCACTGTTGTTGTTACATGGCTTTCCGCAGACACATTTGATGTGGCGCCGAATTGCCGGGGTGCTGGCCGAAAACTTCTGCGTGGTTTGCGCGGACCTGCGCGGCTACGGGGCCAGTGATGTGGTGGTATCCCGCCCGGACCATTTCCCATATTCGAAGCGTGCGATGGCAGCTGACATGGTGCAGCTGATGAGCGCGTTGGGGTTCGAGCGCTTTGCCGTCGCGGGGCACGATCGCGGAGCCCGGGTTGCGTATCGCATGGCGCTCGATCATCCCAAGAGCATCGAGCGACTCGCTGTTCTCGATGTCGTTCCCACACTGGATGCCTTCGCTCATGCGGACGCACGGCTCGCGCTCGCTTTCTGGCCATGGTCGCTGCTCGCGCAGCCGGCGCCGCTGCCGGAACGTTTGATCGGGGCCGATCCAGAGGCCGTGATCGACCATGCCTTATCTGCGTGGGGATCGTCCGCCGGCAGCTTTCCACCCGAGGTCCGGCAAGCGTATATCGATGCGCTTCGCGATCCCGCTCGCGTTCACGCCATTTGCGAGGAGTATCGAGCGGCAGCAAGCATCGACCTGGAAATGGACCGCGCCGATCGGCAAGCAGAGCATCGCATCGCTTGCCCTGTGCTCGTGCTGTGGGCGAAGGGCAGCGGGCTCGACACCTGGTATAGCCAGTTCGGTGGACCGTTGGGCGTGTGGCGTCAATGGGCAAACGACGTCACCGGCCGCTCCATCGCCGGAGGTCATTTCTTCCCGGAAGAGAATCCGGCCGAGGCCATCTCGGCGCTAACGCGATTTTTCGAGGACTCGTCGGCATCGGCGATCTGCACGATGTGATACGTGTAGGACACGGTCATCCTGTGCTGCGTCTGGGATGGTCGCGTATTGAGCACAGTTGCGCACACGAGCCAGCTCCCGTGCACGGACTGCGCGACCACGTCTCTCCAATAACTGCCGTCGCCGCAATCGATGAGTGCGGAGTCGAGTGAAGGATGATCTGCGCTAGGAAGAGTGGCGCAGCGGGCAGTGCCATCGGAGACGCTCAACCTGAGCCGGGTAGCACGTGCGTATTGAGGCAATCGAAAGCACTGCGTGAGGCACGCTGCTACAGGTGTCTGCGCTGGGGGCTGCCACAGAGCGGTGTCGCCCGCGACCAGCGTGATCGTGCGTTCCGCCTTGGACTGCAGGAACACTTTCGGTTGCAGCCGGGTATCGCCAACCGCGTCGGAAACAATGGCCGCCAGTTCAGGGTCACGCAGAGACAAGCCGAATGCAGGCATATGGGCGCAATCGGCAGTGGCTGCTCGTGTGACCTGGTGGCCCGCAATCGTAGCGAATGCGATCTCGCTGGTGGACTCCGCGCCGGCGGGAGAGCATGCGATGAGGGCGATAAGGGCGATGCTTCGTCGTATCCCCATGGACGTATCTACCCGTCAAAGCGATCCATGAATACAAAGTGACACATTAATATATGGGCGCTGGTGTCGAGTCAAATGCCGTGAACAAACGATGAGGCTTTTATCGAAGACGATATATGTCTGTTCCTCCGGCGAGAAATTCGGATAGCCTTGGCCGGGTGTTGTGAACAGGGAGTTCGCGCTCATGAAATCACGGTTGTTAACTTGTCTGATGGTGGCTGCGGTCCCGCTTTCTGGAGTGTGTGCGGAGAAGCCGGAACCCAACCGAATTTACTCGATGGACGAGGTGCCTGCGGAGGTGCGTGCGATTGCCGCGAAGATGGCGATCCATCAAAAGAAAATCGTCGGGGCCATGGACCCGGATTCACTGCCCTTGAGTGACTTGATGCGCAGGCGGCTGGCTGCGCTCTCGACAATTGCCGAGCCTGGTTTAACGACGGCGGATAAACAGATGCTCGCCTCTTATGGCGAAACGGAAGATGCGGTTCTGACAGAGATAGGTGCGAAGGCCTCTGCACGGTTCGGCGCAATTTGCACGCAGCTGAATGGAGGCGCGCGCGCGGACGCAATTCACGACGTGCTGGCAATGCAGTCGGCAGAGGAGCGGCAGACAGCGGAGTTCTATCAGTCGGTGCTGACTTCGTTGTCGGAGGAGGGGCAGCGCGCGTTGACCAGCTATCTGCGAAGGGTGATCGCGCCAAGGATCACGAAAGTGACGGTCGACTTCGCAGGGTTTGCGGCCGAGTTGCCGGAACAAGCATACGCGCAATTGAGCATCGCCTGCGATCCAGCGCGGCGCGCTCCCAACGCCAGCGGTACACCCGGTGAGGTTCCCGGTGATGTGCGGTTTGGAGATTACGGCACCGGCTACTGAACCAGCGGGCCCGTCATTGTTGTCATCTTGCGTGGGTTGCATGGAGGCTCTCATGTATTTCAAATCCTGCTTTGTCGTCGCCTTGCTGAGTTTGATTTCCTGGCAGAACGCAGCTGCGTTCACACATTCATGTGAGTACGGTCCCCCGCCCGCAGGCTCGCCACCGAGCTTGTCGAATCCCGCGGTGTACGCGCGGCTGGACTGGACCTTATCGGAGAATCCGACCGCCAACGGTCTTTTTATGCAGAGTCGAGCGTGGGATCCCACGAACACGGATCTTGGAACATTGCAGCTGGTCGTGCCGCTGCCTGCGTCTGCCCCAGGTTGGTGGATACACGCGGTGGCATTTGGAAGCCCCATCCCGGTCGGTGAGTATCGGGTGGGCTCGCAAGCCACGGCGTTTGTGTACGTCTACTTCGAAGGGGCGTTGTGGATGGTTGAGATCGGCTACTTGTCGGCGTGCCAGGCGGCCGGGCACATTCCTTAAGAAGAGACGTCCGCGATCGCGCGGATCGAACCAGTAAAGACGTCCGCCGCGCTCATTTCGCAGGGAGTGAGCGCGGTGTGCCGGACAATCTGAAACTGCAGCCCGGAAACTCGACTAATCTTGCGCCGGTACGGTGACGAACGTGTTCACGCTCGAGGGCAGAACCTCGAACTTATAGGGCACGAACAGCGCAAGCTCGAGCAAGCCCATTCGTACCCAGCGCACCGGCCGGTCGATTCCGGTCGCCACGATCTTGTAGTCCTCGCCGAGCGCGGCGGTAATGTTCTTCGCGTCCTGTGCGAAGAGGGTAATGATCTCGGCGCGATAGCGATGCGGAGCCACGATGCTGATGTCGACGTCGCCATCCGGATCGAGCTTGGTGCGTCCGGTCACTTTGATGCCCGAGACGAAGTCTTTCAACTTGCTGATCAACGCCTGGCCTGGCCATTGGCGCCTTGCTGTGGAATCTTGGTCTTGACGCTGATGCGGGTTGCGCTCGTATCCGGACGGTCGCCATTGCGCAGCACGACCGTCGCCGAATCCACCTTGAGCGCGATGACGAGATCGTTTTCATCGATCACGCTGAGCTCTATGCTGCCGTCCCTATTTGCGGCCGCCAGCGCCGTGCGCAGCGTCGCGTAGATCTCATCCTTGCGTGCTTGTGCCTCGCGCGTGTCGTTCGTCACATTCACCTGCAGAAGCAGGTAGTCTCCGGTCTTTCGTAGGAACGTTCCAGGCATCGTGGCGCCTTCCTCGGTGCGCGCACCTGTGACGACGACCTCTTCGACATTCTGACCCCAGGACGAGGTCGCTACGATGAACAGACCAGCGATAGCGAACAGCTTTTTCATAGCGGATGCGGCGCGCAGCATGCTCAGAGCTCCGGAATATTCTTGAAGACCAGCGGAATGGTGGGCGCGATGCCAGTGCCCTCGACCGTCCGAAACACCATCATTGTGTTCACCGCGCGCGGCCGCGTGCTCCCTTATCCCGCTTGTTCTTTTCGCGCTCGTTGGAGATCGCGCGCTTGCTTATTATCAGAAGCAACAATCACAAGCAATCAATCGGATAAGGACCCTGCACGACGACTACTCGACTTTCCATAAACTCAAGCTGATGCCTCCCCATCGGCCTCCCTCGAATCGATTGTGAACGGGATCCCATGATAGTGCCCAGAGCACTCCGCTATCCGGCGCACCTTCCAATGGATGCTCGCCTCGAATCCACACACGGGACAACAACGCTCTTCCTTCGGCCGGTCCAGGCAGGAGCACCGCCCGATCGCCAGCCACCAGTTTGATGAGCGCAGGTTCCTTCGTCCAGATGGAATTCGGATCGGGGGTGTGAGTGAACTTTACGACGAGATGTCCGGAACCGGCAGCAGTCGCGCTCGACTCTGGGTCGAGCAACGGCAGCCCGCCGGTATCGGTATCGATCTCTCGTTCGACGCTCGTCACCGACACGAGCACTCGTTCGGCGGGGAGGCAGAAGCCGGTGGTTCCGATGATGTTTGTGTCTTGGCCGCGTTCAGTACGATCGTATTTGAGCACGCGCTTGCCGAGATCCGGGAACGCCGTCTTCGTCAAATAACCGAGGCGGACCAGTACATCCAAGTCTGCTTCCGCGTCGCCCTCGAAAGGCACTTTCCCCGCGCTCGGATCGAAGTTCATCGCAGGCTTCCCAACCAGTCTGAGACCCCGAAGGCGAGAGCATACGGGATACGTCTTTATCAGATCCTGAATCGCACTGGCGATCTCTTCGTTCGACGTCGAAGCCGCCGGCATCACCGCAATGAGCTCTGTTTCATCGTCGACGAGAGCTGTCGCGTAGCCGGAGAATGCAACACAAGCAGCGAACACGCAGACTTTCAGACTGCTGATCAGCATTTGAGACATCCTTCGTCCTTGCGAAATGCGATCACGTGAACCCGGATTTCCGACCGCCTTGAGTCTGTTGTGATACGACGCGCCCGTCAACGTCGGCGCGGCAGCGCTCTCGAGCGCGCAGTAGCCACTAGTCGATGCAGGTAATTCCGAGGGGCGAGTTCACGAGTGCCGCAGATTCCTCTCCATGAGCGGCTCAAATAGGCATTGAGGTTAGGGCGGGCTCCGTCGAGATCGAGCAGCGCTTTTTTCCTCGTCTTTGCCACGGGTCATCTCTTGAAGTGGACTCATACGGTCGCTGGTCAACCGTCCCAAGTCCTGTCCAAGAATTCTCGGTAGGATCCAATGAGGACGCGCGCAACCCTGACGAGCAATGGCCAGACCACCATTCCGAAGAAGATCCGGGATGGCCTGCGGATGAAGACCAGGCTGATGCCAATGTTCTCGTCCCGTTTTTGATATGCGACGACGAGCAGCAGTTCGACCGTACGCAGCACGAACACGCGATCGAATAGGTAGCTGAATCAGGATGGACATTCGGCTAAACCCTGATTTGCGTAGCGAGCAGTGGCCAACCCGTTGACAATGTTCC
This sequence comes from Steroidobacter sp., assembly GCF_036402275.1. Classification (NCBI taxonomy): domain Bacteria; kingdom Pseudomonadati; phylum Pseudomonadota; class Gammaproteobacteria; order Steroidobacterales; family Steroidobacteraceae; genus Steroidobacter; species Steroidobacter sp. The sequence continues at coordinate 21,050 of NZ_DASWTF010000036.1, forward strand.
ACTGCGATTGCAACTATCTTCGGCGTGAGAAATGGCTTTGGACGGCCAAGAAGAGCCGGACGCCGAATTGTGCGTTTTCGGAAGGGAATGATCGATGAAAGTCTTCACAATCGCTCTTGCCGCCGCACTTTGCTGTGCAAACGCCGCTGCAGCACCGCCGCCCATTGCCGGTACGATCACCCAACTGAGGGTTCACTCCGCCAACAACACGGAATCGACTGCCCGCGGTACGATGATTCTGCAGCTGTCTACTGCGGCGACTAATGGCTGTGTCTGGTTATTTATCAAGTCGGACGACAAGAACACGCTATCTACTGCGTTATCGGCGAAACTCGCTGATCGAGCCGTGACCGTTTACTACGACAACACGGTCCTGCCAGCCTGGGGAGATCCAACCACCTGCGCTGTGACCGCCATAGAGATTTCAGGCTAATGGACCCGGTAAGTGCAGGGCATGGCTAGGTCGAGTGATAGGTCGCAAGGCGAATGCTGGTCAGTCTTAAGACGGACCAAGGTCTGGACGTAATGACGAGCGGCTTCGGTCTGGCTGAAAGCAGTGAAAAGATCCAGCGTCGGAACTGCCGTGACGCTGAACACCCAGCGCTTTCGAATAATCCATCGCAAGGTCCCGGTCGGTATCAAGGCGACCAGCACCTGCTTGCCTGACGCCCTCCGCGCTTCTGCGCAACCGCCCTTGGCTTCCGTGGAATCGAGCTAATCCGACACTTACCTGCGGCGTTGGAGCTTGATCGCTGCATCGTCGCTGGAGAAGTGGCAGCGAGCACGCGGCCACCCTAACGTTTGCTCAGAGCGCGGCGCGCCTAAGTCCCACACCAAAGGAAGTCTATCGCCGTATCTCTGGCGGCTAGGAGATCAAGTCTCTCTGTCGCATGCGCTCGTAACGCGTGACGGTTACGCTACGAGTCGGCATTCGTCCAAACCCTGATTCGTGACGCCGGCGAAGAAAAATGCATTGACAGTATTCTATTGAGCTTGCAACTTATATATATGAAGTCGGCATGCAGCGCGGTTGCCAGCATGCGAACACCTCCGGAAGAACTCGTCAACAAAGGGACTTGTGGATGCACAATCCAGTTGCTCGCTGGTCGTTTGGCCCGATTCTGGTATTTGCTATTTCTCTTGGCGCGGCTCACGCGCAAGTCTCCTGGGAGTACGAGTGGCTGGGCGAAGGGATCGTCTACAGACCTAGCGTAGTCGCGGACAGGGACGGAACGATTACCGCGTTCATCGTCGACCAGGACGACAGATCGCTCAAGTGCCGTCGCTTGTACACCGATGGAACATCGAGTGGCTGGGAGACGCTCACGGATATCATCGCGGCTTCCGATCCCTCTGCAGTATCGCCCACACCTGAGCAGATGACTGTTTTTATTCGGGGCACTGCGGGCGGCATCGGTTATAGATCGTGGCTCGGACTCCCTTGACATTGCTTTACGGGAACGCTGTATCGAGTGGACCGCGGGCAATTGTCGTTGGCGGCGGCCGAATGGCGGTCTTCACGTTGGCGATAGCAACCACATCCGTTATCGTTTTTTTGACGGTTCGAATCAAAAGATGGCGCACGGATAGCGGCTATCCAACAACTGCGCAGGTGAGTGCAGCGCCATCGGCAGCGACGGTTTCGGTTCGCATGCAGTGATTCCGTGTTTCGGATCCTCCATGCGGGTCTTCTGAAGATGATCGGCGCGATTTTTTTTGCGTTGATTGGGAGAATTGACATGAAACGACTGCGATCACTGATTGGGGGCGCGCTATTGATGGCTGCCTCTGTTTCTGCTCATGCATACACAGAATGTTCCGGACGGGTGACACAGGTCTTCGTGGACTCGGCGGTATATGTTTGGTTTGATAACGGGCTGGCATGGCAAAAAACGCCTTTTTTCGGCTCAACTCCGGGGGAACTCCAAAGTCAGGCTGCTGTGAAGAATATATTGGCCGTCGCAACAGTGGCGCTGACTACAGGTCAATCGATGGCGGTCAGATTTACTGCGGATGGAGTCTCCTGTTCTGGAAACCAGCAGTCGCAGGAAGTTTGGGGCGTGTATCTGAACGCGACATGATTTCGTACCCTCCGATCCGCCGGCTCACCATGTGCGCGCTTGATGAAGAAGCGTCTGATTTCGGTGTAGCCGGCGGGACTGCGCACCATCGGTTGCGTCACGATCCGGCGTCCGGAGCAAGAAGCGTCGACTCTCACCATTGTGACGGCATCACGCGCTGGTTGCGGCGTTTGCCACACATATCTTTGGACGCCGGTGCGTATCTGCTGACCTGATGCAAGCACTGGATCAAGCCGCTCAGTGCGTGTGCTACCGCCGGGCGCTTGCTAGCGTTTCGCCCTCCGCAAAAATTCGATCTGGCTACTGAAATGGCTGGCGGGCGCAACTGTGGCATGATCAATGGATCCATCCACGTTTCATGAGCGCGACGCTGGGACGCCAAAGCGCAGCAGGACTGCTGCTCGTAGCGACGCTTGGCGCATGTAGTCGCAAGTGGCTCCGGCCGATGTCGCTTCAGGGCAGCGGTGGGTCGCCGTATGCGACACCCTAGCGTTAGATAACTGCCAGGTTCGTTACCTGCTTCGGAAGGGAATGTTAGTGAGATACGGGTTCAACCAGCAGCAAGTGTCGCTCGATCGCATGTTCGAGCGGGACCCCTTGATCCGCAGCTGGCTCGACTCCCTCGTGGTGGAAGTGCCCTGATCGAGGTTGCGCCCTAGTTCGCGTAGGAACTCGAGCTGGCCGGGTGGAGCCGCGAAGATCGAGCGTAGACCCAAAGCAAACCGTTCAACCCGATCGCGCGCGAAAACGCGCGCTGCGGGTTTAACATCGGAGGTTGCGAGGGAAACAAGATGGCCTCTGACTCTGCCTTAGTCACGCAGCTCTACGCGTTCATGGATGCAATCCCGATCCTGTGGTCGTGGCAAGATTTGCGGAAGTCATACGGTGACGGGCAGACGTACGCTGAGCAGCGTGGACCGGATAGCCATTTTCTCCAATTCGAGTTTCAGGTGCTCGAGGAAGGAACGAAAGATGGGGATGCACATCCTAGTAGCACTCACCGACCCGACTCGATCGAATGAGCAGCGAGGTGGCGGCAGGACGCCACTCTCCACCATCTTTCTCATACTTCGATAACGGGGAAGTTGATGCTTCGCTGGCTAGGGAAATCTATGAGCGGCGTTACCAAGAGGACTAACAGTCGGCAGGAGTTCGCACGCTGCGCGTGCCGATTCGCAGAGCGATGCGCTTTTGCTAGCGGCTCAGCCGAGGCGTCAAGCGCCAGTGCAGCGGACCGCCAACTCGGAGGAAACTCACATGGGACTTCTAACCTTCAGCCTCAACGTCACCCTGGACGGCTGTGTCGACCATCAGGAGGGAATCGCCGACGACGAGACGCACGCCTTCTTCACCCGCCTCATGGACGAGGGTGGAGCGATGCTGTGGGGCCGGACCACCTACGAGATGATGGAGAGCTACTGGCCGGCGGTCGCCCGCGGCGATGTGGGGGCGCCGCCGACAGTGCGCGAATGGGCGGTCAAGCTGGAGATCAAACCGAAGTATGTCGTGTCGTCGACGCGAACGGAATTCTCGTGGACCAACAGCCACCGCATCGCCGGCGACTTGCGCTCGGGCGTGCAAAAGCTCAAGGAAGCGACCCCGGCCGGCGTGCTCCTCGGTAGCGGCAAGCTTGCGGCCGAGTTGGACCGGCTGGATCTGATCGACGAGTACAAGTTCCTCGTTCACCCCAGAATCGCCGGCCACGGCCCGACCTTGTATCAGAGCGGGCTGCCCAACACGCGACGGCTCGAGTTGGTCTCGGCGAAGCCGCTCAGCAATGGCGCGGTCGCCGTGCATTATCGGCGCGCGCGCTAACAATCGGATGCCAAGCCATCGGTCAATTCGCAATCGACCCCCAGTGCTCGCAATCGTTGAAGAATACTTTGCGCACTGTCTGACGGCACCTGAATCGTTCCTGGCCTCCCTGCAAGCAGAGCATCGACCATCCCTTTCCCTCTCGACAGGCCGAGACCCACGTCATAGGCCAATAGCTTGTCGACCGCGACCTTGTTCATCCCCTCACGCCAGGACTGGAGCACTATCTTTGCCATACTGAATACTCGACAGGCCATCTCTTTGCCATCACGGTACCCGACAAGGCGAGGTCGGGGTAGGACCGCAGGGAACTTCGCACCAGGAGCAGCTATTCGTGAGTCAACCAGAGTTTCCATCATCGAGCCGACGATGTTTCATCGGCGCAGGATTAGCCGCGCTCTACAGTACGGCGGGTGCCACGCGCGACCAGCAGGGCATCGTCGAGCGTCTGGCCGCGATCCGTTCGCGCATCGGCGGCCGTCTCGGCGTATATGTGTTCGATACCCATACCGGCGGACGGGTCGGCCTCGACTACGACGAAACATTCGCCATGGCCTCGACCTTCAAGTGGCTGCTCGCCGCGGCAGTCCTTGCGAAGGTCGAGCGCGCGGAGCTGCGCCTCGAACAGAGAGTCACCTTCACGGAGAAGGACATTCTGGCGCATGCTCCGGTCACCTCGAAGCATCTCATGCAAAGCTCTCTGACGTTGCGCGAGCTGTGTGCTGCTGTCGTCGAGGTCAGTGACAATACCGCCGCCAATCTGCTGTTACGGCTCATCGAAGGTCCGGAAGGCCTCACAAAGTTCGTGCGCACGTCGGGCGATGACATGACGCGGCTGGATCGCACGGAACTCGCACTGAATTCCAACTTGCCAGGAGACCTGCGCGACACCACGACGCCGCGGGCGATGGTCGGCAGCATGGAGCGGATGCTCTTGGGTACCGTGCTCTCCGAGCCTTCGCGCCAGATGCTCATTCAGTGGATGATCAATTCGTCCACGGGGCTGCGGCGCATTCGTGCAGGATTGCCGGCGGACTGGAAGGCAGGGGACAAGACCGGCACGGGCGCCAACGGTGCCGTGAATGACCTGGCCATGGTCTGGCCGCCTGGTCGCAACCCGATACTGATGGCGGTGTATATGTCCGAGTCGACGCAAACGGTCGAAACCCTGAGTGCCGCGCATGCGCAGGTCGCAGCGGAGATCGTTCGCGAGCTGGCCGCGTAGTGGCTGCAGATCTAGATCGACGACAGGCTTTGGACTGGCGACCTATACATCCCGAATCTGGCGGGCCCCGACCTTCAGGCCGCCGAGGGCACGCGTAACCTGCGGCCCGCCAGCTCATTCTTCTTCCAGCGTATCAGCTTCGGCGCGGTGCAGTAAGTTATTGAATTACAACGCAGAGTGCGGGTTGCGCTAGGCAAAATGGACATTTTGGCTCACCGATTTGTCTATTATGGCTATGGAGCGCATAATTCAACACACTCCCTCTGTGAGCCCCCAAGCCATGAGCGCGCTTCTTCGATCCCTTGATGAGCTCCCGCAGCAGAACTCGACCCAAGTCAAGAACAAATGGGGAGAGGTCCTGCGTCAAGTTCAGCTGGAAGGCAGTGTTGCGGTCACCAGTCATTCGACCATCGAGATGGTGATGATCGCGGCGCACACATACCGCGAAATGTTTGATCTGTTCACCGAACTCAAGGCGCGCGAGCGCAAGGCGCAGCTCGATGAGCTCGAGCGTCGCTTCGATGAGCGCCTCGCGGTGCTACAGCAGCCCGATGCGCGAAGTCGCCTGGATGCGATGGTCACTGCGCGGGGGAAGCTTGCGAGCGGCAAGCGGCCCATTGCGGGTGAATCGTTCTGATGGTGCTAGCGGGGAAGTCGCAGCGCCCCTTCATCTTTGTATTGGCGGGTGTCAACGGCGCCGGCAAGAGCTCAGTCGGGGGTTCACGCATTCGCGACTACGGGCTTGAATGGTTCAACCCGGACGCTTATGCGCGCCTACTCATGCAGGAACAGGAGCGCGCTCTCGAAGAAGCGAATGCCGCGGCATGGGAGCACGGACGAGTGTCCCTGGCAGCTGCAATCGCCGAAAAGAAAAATTTCGCGTTCGAAACGACATTGGGCGCCAACACCATCCCGCGCATGCTGCGCGAAGCTTCTCGCACTCACGATATCCTAATGTGGTTCTGTGGCCTGTCTTCACCCGAGCGGCACATCGAGCGTGTGGCGGCGCGCGTGGCGCGCGGTGGGCACGCCATCCCGGAACAAAAGATTCGTGAGCGCTGGGACGGCTCGCGCTTGAATCTGATCGAGCTGCTCCCGTACCTCGCCCATCTTCAAGTCTTCGATAACAGCGCCGAGGTGGTATTCGGTGAGCCGATTCCGGACCCCGTGCTCGTCCTCGATGTCGTAAAGGGGCGCATCGTTTTCCCGGACCCGAATGATGCGTCCACACTCGCCAACACACCCCGCTGGGCCAAGCAAATCGTGCAGGCCGCAATCGAGCTCGATCAAGTCACTGGATTGGCGGACGAGTGATCTCTTAGCTCACTACTGCCTCGGTCTGCCGACAAGTCCACGATCGAGCGTACGGCATAGGACGCCCGTCGATCCTAGGGCTCGGACAGCGACAGGGCAGTCTTGCGAGTGCTGAAGTTGGGCACAGCAAAAGCAGCATGCCGGAGGACGTCGCCGCAGGTTCAAATGCCTGACGGGCTACACGCTGTTCCTGCGGTCCCCATCCGAATCCGTGGAGGTGATATCTGCCGGGGGGGCGTAGACCGGTCCGGTCTCCCATCTTAGCTCTCAACCAACGGACGGTTCCCCCGTCTCGCGCTCCCCGTTCTCGCTGTCCGGGTGCTGCTTGATGGCCGATAACCTCGACGCGCAGCCGTCGAATTTCGCGCGTCGTTATAGGTCTCGAATTGGCCTATGTTAATCGTCCTGATAGGGGTTGCGGATATGGACGATATCTCGCGCTCGCAGTCACCCATTGGCTCGCTGACTGCCGAGTCAACGCAGATCGCTGCGTGTCCAAGGGTGTAGAGGTCTCGTTGAACTCGGATTTCTACAGCGAGGGCGGCGCAAGAGTCTTCCATTTGATCAAAAACCAGTTCGATTTTTACCTCGAGCTTCGGGGAGAGCCGGGGACGCTGCCTTGGAAGATTAAAAGAAGTGACTGAGGTTGCCGGATCTTAATGCGGTCTGTGTGTAGTTGGTCGTCGCTAAATACCCTTGAACAGCGGTCCGAGGCACTCGCTAGCCATCGGTGGAGCGATCGAGCCGAAGTGCTACCCGCTATGTGTGCGTGCCGACCACGGCAAACGTCTCTCGGGACGGGGTGCGTAAGAGCCCGAGTCAACAATGGCCTCAGGGTGCATCGACGTGCTTCTGGCCCATTTGCGAGAGCGTGTACGTTTCGCGCCGCTGGCCTCGGTATCCACGGCCACTTCCGAATTATCGTGCGCAACTCCTGTTAGCGGGATCAACCGGCCGACCCGGCCGGAATGACAACGCCCCCGGCTCATTGGCGACGGGGCGGGAACCATGCCGTGCCAAGCAGGGCGACGCCATGGAGACTAAGATGAGATGAAGGTAACGGGGGTCGGAATTGTCCGTTGCTTATGGAAGGCGGGCGTGGCCTTGTCATCGCGGTCCATCTATACTCGCAGAATCCCGCGTTCTGGAATGCCGCGGCCGGGGAGGTAAATCGGTGACGACGAAGACGCCGGATTTTGCGAAATTGGCTGAGAAGGCAGCAATCAAGAACCAATACCAAAAGCAGCTCAATCGCCTCACATCCGAGAATCAGCAAACTGACTGCATCGACGATGCTGTAAAAGGCGCCCTCGACAATCTCACGAATGGCGCGCAGCGTGCTCTAGTCATTTACGGTGACCCGCAAAGCGGGAAGACCGAAATGATGATCTGTCTGACAGCGCGCCTGCTCGATCACGGTTTCAAAACCATCGTTCACCTCATGAACGATAGTGTCGACCTTCTCATCCAGAATCTCGAGCGGTTCAAATTGGCCGGACTTGCCCCAGCGCCCAGAAACGCATCGGACCTCGCGAATTCGCCTCTCGTCAAAGGTCACCACGTGATTCTCTTCTGCAAGAAGAACGCGAAAGATCTCACCAAACTCATCGATTCAGTCAAGAAAGCAGGTCCCGTCATCGTCGTCGATGACGAGGCTGATTACGCAACTCCGAATGCTAAGATCAACCAGAGAGAGAAGACCCGTATCAACGAATTGGTCGAACGCCTCATCGGCGCCGAGGGGCGTTACATCGGCGTCACCGCAACCCCTGCGCGGCTCAATCTTAACAAGACCTTCAACAACTCCACCGAAACCTGGGTAAATTTCAGATCGCACAATGCGTATACCGGCCAGGATACATTCTTCCCGCTGGATACCAGCCCAGCATTCCGACTCAACTTGATCAACTCACCGGGAACACCAGAGGACGCGCGGCAGGCGCTTGCGCGCTTCCTTGTCACCGCCGCCTACTTGAATCTCAAAGCAACGCGAGAGAATAGGCGCGAGCAGAACTACAGCTTCCTCGTTCATACCAGCGGCAAAACTGATGACCACAGGGTCGATCGAACGGTCATCGAAAAGGCGATGACTGCACTGATCTCCCAGGCCGGCAAGCAATTTTCAAGGTTTGCCGGGGTGGTTCACAAGGCAGCAACCGATCTTTTCCCGAACGAGAGCGCCAACGACTTGACCGGATATGTCATTGCCAATGCATCCCGCTCAGCCTTCGTTGTACTGAATAGTCAGCGCGATCGAAAAAGCGCGGGTGACAAGCCGACCGTTCCCACGTGTCCGTTCACGGTCATCATCGGCGGGAACATCGTCTCGCGCGGAGTGACCTTTCCGAATCTCCTGTCGATGTTCTTTACTCGGGACGTGAAGACCAAACTACAGCAGGATACGTACATTCAGCGGGCCAGAATGTTCGGCTCTCGCAACGCCTACCTGCCGCATTTCGAACTGACGATACCGAGACAGCTCTATGCGGACTGGCACCGGTGCTTTGTGTTCCATCGACTGGCTCTGCAGACCATGCGCGACAAGAAGGTACCGCCCGTGTGGATCGGCGATCCGCGCATCTCGATCGCCGCCTCTTCTAGCATCGATCGTGGCACCGTGGATTTGAACAAGGGTGAGATGTCGTTCGAGATCTTCGATACGACTGACCTCGACCAGCTGGATGCCATCGTCAGGTCGGCGCCGAAAGACCTAAATACGTTGCGAACACTTGCGGCACGCATCGGGACTGCCATGCCGGAATATCTTCTCAAGTATCTTGAGTCCGATCTCCGGAACGACCCCGGGATGTTAGCCATCCATGCATCGTCATCAATCAAGGGATACAGAACGGCTGATCAGGACACGATCTCACGTCGGCAAGGGTTCATCGGAACACCTCAGCTGGAGGAGCCGAAGTTCGGGCGCAACATCAAGCATCACATAAAGATCCTACACAACGACAAGGGTCATGGCCGCGTGTTCTACAAGAACCTCGGTGGAGTGCAGTTCGCTCAGAACAATGCGGTATGATTCGCTATGCTCCGCTCTCACCGTAAAACCATCGAACAGATTCTCGGCCGTAACCCCATCCACCCCTTCCCGGCGCGGATGGCTCCAGGTATCGCACTTGAAGCACTAGGCGACAGCAGCAAGCCTCTTCGTGTTCTGGATCCAATGGCCGGCTCAGGCACCGTACTGGCCGTCGCTCGTTCCAAGGGACACAAAGCGTTTGGAGTCGACCTCGATCCGCTCGCCGTACTGCTCGCCAACGTCTGGACCCGTACGGTTGACCCCGAGGAGGTTACCGAAAAGGCCTCCGAAGTCCTCAGCCGCGCCAAGAATCGAATGAAGAGCCTCACCCCCGGCCAGGCCTACCCATCCGGTGACCAAGAGACACGAGAGTTCATCCGCTACTGGTTCGATGAGTATGCTCGGCAGCAACTGGCAGCCCTCGCAACCTCGATCGATCTCGTGCGTGACCAGCCGATCCGTGACGCACTATGGTGCGGCTTCTCCCGACTGATCATCACCAAACAAGCTGGTGCCTCGCTCGCAATGGACCTCTCGCACAGCCGGCCGCATAAGAAGTTCGACCGCGCGCCACTCAATCCATTCACGAAATTTGAGAGCGCCGTCAACCTCGTAGTATCCAACTGCCCGCAGAAGGGCGAAGGACCCGTCGGGCCCGTTACCGTGATGAAGCGGGGCGACGCCCGCGCTCTTGATGTCGAGAGCGACTCCATCGACTTGGTGCTCACATCGCCACCGTACCTCAACGCCATTGACTATATGCGATGTAGCAAGTTCACCCTTGTCTGGATGGGGTATACCGCAAGCGAGCTGCGACAGATTCGAGCCGCAAGTGTCGGGACCGAGGCTTCCAGACAAGAGGCCTCGGATGCCGAATGGGTGAGCGCGTTAATTAAGCAGCTTCGCCTGACGCCGGCTCTGTCATCCCGTGATCATGCATTGCTGGCTACGTATGCCTGGGACATGAGCCAAGCCATGGCCGAAGTTTCACGCGTACTGCGCAAAGGCGGACGTGCCGTCTACGTTGTTGGGGACTCGAGCAGCAAGGGCACATTCATCCGTAACTCAAAGATCGTAACCGCCGTGGCCGAACGACACGGACTCAAATTCCTCGACAGCCACTGGCGCAACCTCCCGGCCAACCGGCGTTATCTGCCTCCGCCGAAGCATGCGGCCGCAGGCGCCCAGTTGGGGGCACGCATGCGACGGGAGGTCATCGTGGAGTTACAGAAGTAGGGCCAGCATCGGCCTAGCACTGCATGGAAGTCTCGGGATGGGAGGGCGGCATTTGGCGAAGCGCTCGAGCAAGAACAGACACACTCCAGCCTTAACACCGTTCCCTTTCATTAAAGCTGGCAAAGCAGCGGGCACCATCCCCGTTCGCATCAGCTACCGCATCATCGAACTGTTCTCCGAAGGTCTGTACTCCAGCCCACATAAAGCGATCGAAGAACTCGTATCCAACTCATTCGACGCTGGCGCCACCCATGTCCACGTAATCTTGGCACCCGATCGTGCAGACTCGAACGCTACGATCGCCGTGATCGACGACGGCACGGGAATGACCCCAGCTGATCTACGTCGGCACTGGCTAATCGGCGTTAGTAACAAGCGCCAACTCCCGAGCCCACCGGCCGGCCGACATCAGATTGGGAAGTTTGGCATCGGCAAGCTCGCGACCTTCGTGCTCGCGAAACAGCTCACCCACGTCTGCAAGGTCAAGGGCAAGTTCTACGCAACGACCATGGACTACACCCAGATCCCAGCGGGTGAGAGCGGAGGCATTCACACCGAAGATACGGTCAACTTACCACTGCGTGAACTCACCGAGTCTCAGGCGAAGGCCGCTCTTGCATCGCTGATTCAGGGCTCCAAAGCCGGATATCACGCAATTGAACTGTTCGGTCGTGAAGCAGCAAGCACATGGACAGTCGCAGTCCTCTCCGGCCTTAAGGAGCTGGCTCAGGAGATTCAGGAAGGGCGCCTGTCTTGGGTGCTGAGATCTGGTATGCCGCTGCGGGACGATTTCAAGCTCTATCTGGACGGCAACCCCTTGCCGCCCTCAAAGTCAGACACCCCGGCACTTCAGAAATGGATTCTAGGCAAAGATCTCAAGAAACTGCCCAGGCCGGGACCCGATGACGTGGTCGTATCTGTTGTCAAAAAAAGTCCAGCAGAGTCCCGCTATGGTCTTATGCATCCCAAACTCGGCCGCGTAACTGGTTACGCCGAGGTCTATGAGGAGCCACTGACCGTGGGGAAATCAGCCGAGCTCGGTCGCAGCCATGGCTTCTTCGTGTACGTGCGAGGAAGACTGGTCAACGGCAACGATGAGCTCTTCGGAATGGCCGCCCTGCGCCACGGTACCTTCGCTCGATTCCGGATGGTGGTGCACATCGACCGCCTGGACAAAGAGCTGCGGTCGTCACGCGAGGCCGTTCGTGAGGGCGCGCTGATCGAAGTCTCAAGGAACCTTCTTCACGCCGTTTTTAACCATGCCAGAAAATGGCTGGAGGAACATGACGCGAAGGCGGAGCCTGGAAGCAAAGCGACCGGCCGCATCGCCGATAGCCCGTGGAGCCTGACTAGGCGACCACTCCTAGGCCTTCTGGATGCAGCGCTCAACGGCAAGGCAGCACCGCGATTTCTCAGATACCCCACCAGCCTCGGCAAGGCTGGGAGAGAGAAGCTCCTTCAGACGCTGACTGCGCGCGCAGAAACGGATGAGGGCTTGGTGCTAAGCACTGAGCTGATCGACCTGTCACAGCGGGAGCCGTTTGCGATTCTCGATATAGAGACCGGCAGCTTGCAAATCAACGGACTGCACCCCTTCGTAGCTGCGCATCGCGAAGAGTACGAACGCGGCCGTGAAACGCTGAGTCTCCTCGCGATGGCCGAAGTCCTTACCGAAGCGCACCTTCACGAGCTGGGCGTGCCGGCAGGAACGATCACCGAAATCATGCAACGCCGTGACGAGATGCTGCGGAACTTCGCCCGCTCGATGAAGCGCACCGCATACATGGTCGCGCAGGCGTTAGAGGACGCAGTTACCGATCAAAACAAACTTGAGGAAGAACTTGTCGCCGCCTTCGACAGCATGGGCTTCAACTCTGTACGAATCGGCGGCAAGGGCAAGCCCGACGGAACAGCAGAGGCGCCGTTGAGCGCAATAAGCGATGGGCAAGCACAGCGCTACTCCATCTCATTGGAAGCGAAGAGCAAAGAGGCGCCCGGGAAGAAGGTGGCGGCACGCACAGTCAGCGTCTCCACGCTAGCGCTTCACCGAGAAGAGTACTCATGCGACCATGCTGTTGTTGTAGGCCCAGACTTCCCCACTGGGCAGGGCGATGAGGCTTCGCTCGTCAAACAGATCAAAGCGAACCAAGCTCAAACGGGCAAGACCATCACAGTCGTCAGAACTACCGATCTCGCCCGCCTCGTTCGCCTTGTCCCGATCAAGGGCATAGGACTGCCACGCTTGCGAGATTTCTTTAGAACCTGTATCACCACGCAGGACTCGAAGGCTTGGATAGATGCGCTTCAAAACGAAAAACCCGCACAGCCACCATATCAGGCCATCCTGGAGACGATTTGGTCACTACAGAACGAGGTCCCCGCCGAAACCGTGGAGTTCTCAGCGATCGCGCTAGCACTACGCAAGGAAAAGGGGATCACGATTCCGAAGGCAGAGCTTGCTGAACTCTGTCGTGCTTTATCTCGCATGACACCACATGTCGTCGTCCGCGACCCGCGCGTCGAACTCACTCAGCGTCCCGATAGAATTCTTGAGGCTGCTGGCACGGTTCTCCAACAGTTCCCGGAAGAAGAGCAGAAGCGCACGATCTTCGCTGTACGGGCTTTGAAAAAATAGCGTTGGAGCTCCTCGCACGACTGGCATAGGTTGTCAGATGTAGCAAACTGAAGCTGGGCGGCTGGTAATCTGCTCACAGCTTCCATAACTGATGGCAATGGATAGCCTGCGACGTCCCCCCGTCTTGAGTAGCAGTTCGTTCTAGAGTCCAGCGGTTACTGTAACCGTCTTCTGTGCTAATTGCTTTGCGTACTGCGAAGGCGTCAGCCCACCCAGCGCTCGCTTCGGACGTTCGTCGTTGTACTCACGTCTCCACCGTCCTTGCGTGGGCAAGGCTGGTGAACCAGTGCTCGTTCAGGCATTCATCGCGTAGCCGCCCGTTGAACGATTCGATGTAGGCGTTCTGGTTCGGCTTTCCTGGCTCGATCAGCCGCAACGAGACGTTCCTTTCATGCGCCCAGGTCAGCATCGCTCGGCTGCAAAATTCCTTGCCATTGTCGGTGCGAACAACTTTGGGATAGCCGCGGTGTGTGCAGATCTGCTCGAGAATGCGCACCAACTGATGACCGCTGAAGTTGTGCTCGGGAACCACGGCGACCGCCTCGTGCGTGGCGTCGTCCACGATCGCGAGATTCTTGATGGCGCGGCCACAGGCGACTCGATCGAAGACAAAGTCCATCGACCACACGACATTCGCCGTTGAAGGGCGCTCCAACGGCTGTCGCTCCGAGATCGGTACCTTCTTCCGCCGGCGCCGACGCACTTGCAGCCGTTCCAGCGCATAAAGCCGATCGACGCGCTTATGATTCACGCGATGGCCGGCCTGGCGCAGCTTCAGGTAGATCATTCCCGCGCCATAGCGGCGATGTCGCTGCGCTAGATGCACGATCTGCTCGCGCAGGTCGCCGTTACGATCCGGCGCTGGCTGATAGCGCAACGAGCTCGCACTCATTCCGAGGATCCGCAGCGCACGCCGTTCGGACAGCCCGTGTGGCTTCATCCAGCGCACCACCTCGGAAATCGAGGAAAGCCAAGCGGCAATCGTTCGGGAGATATTCACGCGTTTTGCTGACGGGGCGAACTGCCTCGTGATCTCGCGTGAACTGAATGAGCGTGGCATTCCGAGTCCGGGTTCGACCTGGAAGCGCAAGGCGCATCGTTGCAAGGGCTGGATGGGCTCGGCGGTCCGGGTGATTCTGCGTAACCCGCTCTACTGTGGTCGGGTGCGCTGGAACGTCTCGCAATTTGTGCGTGACCCCGACAGCGGCAGCTATAAACGCCGGCGACGCCCGAAGACAGAATGGGTCGAGCATCAGGATGAGTCGCTACGAATAATTCCGACTGAACTGTTCGAGAGGGCGCAGGCCCGCACGCGTGCTGCGGTGAGTAGTGACAAGCGGCTCAAGAGCGGCGGCAAGGCAAAGTATCTCTTGAGCGGCCTTCTGGTCTGCAATGTCTGTAAAGCCCACTACGTCATTGCCGACGCGCGGAGCTACGCATGTAGCGGTCATTGGAACGGCCGAGCGTGCTCGAACAACGTCCGTGTGCGGCGTGATGCTATCGAGCGGACCATCCTGGGTGGGCTCCGTAGTGATCTGTTAAGCCCCGAGCGAGTCCACCGGATCGCGAAGGAAATGCAGGCCGCGTTTACTGAACGGGTCAAGCAAGCCGGTGCGCGAGCAGAGACGATGCCCCAAGAGCTGGAGTTGTTGGATGCGCGTCTCGAAAGGTTGCGGGAACGGTTAAAGGCCGGCGACCCCGACCTGACAGCGGATGAGCTGCAGACCGCCATCGATCGCGTCGAAGCTAAGCGCCGCGAGGAGATCGATGCCCGCCCAGCGGCGCGTGAGAGTGCACGCGTGCTGACGATGCTGCCCAAAGCCGCCGAGTTCTACCGAGATCAAATCGGCCGAGGCTTAGGCGGTGATCTTGTCGCCGCCGCAAAGGCGCGCACGATCCTGCGCGAGAGGCTTGGCGAAATTATGCTTTCGCCCGGCGCAGATGGATCACTTTGGGCTGAGTATGCGATGCAACCCGCAGCACTGCTGCAAGGTGCAGGAACATGTGGTCGGGGTGAAGCCCTACCATGCTGCTCCCTTACTCGGGCTGAGTTACGTCGTCTTCTTCGCCGGCCGAATGATTTGCCCCGGCCGTACGCCGGTACTGCGACGCTCCTGATAGACGAGCTTGCCGTTGACCCACACCTTATCGATGCCTAGCGAAGTTGCCGTCGGGTTCTGCAGCGTTGCGCGATCGATGATGGTCTCGGGATCGAACAGCACCAGGTCGGCGCTGTTGCCTGGGAAGAGGGTGCCGCGGTCGGTGATGCCGAGATGTTTTGCGGCGAGGCCCGTCATCTTGTGAACGCCTTGCTCGAGGGTCATCACTTTCTTCTCGCGCACGTAATGGCCGAGCACGCGAGGGAAGGTGCCGTGGCCGCGAGGATGGCCCATCGAGGAGCCATCGGAGCAGATGTTCGTGTGCTCCCAGGCGAGGAATCGGGCGACATCGTTCTCGCTCATGCTCTCACCGATGACGGATTCGACGAGCTTCTGATCGGGATGCGCGAGTTCGTATTCGATCGCTTTCTTCATCAGATCCAGATAGACGTCGACCGGATTACCGCCGCGTTCCTTGGCCACTTGCGCGAGCGTCTTGCCCACGATCTCCGGGTCAGGCGCGTACCGCGCGAAGTGCAGCTTCTCCGGCGGTGTTGATTCCTTGAGCGTGAAGGCGAGGTCTTCCCGGTTGGTGTAGTCCTTCTTCGGGAACAAAACACGCATGGTCGATTGCCAGTACGTGTACGGGTAAACATCGGCGGTGACGTCGACGCCGGAGGCGCGAGCGTCGTTCAGCAGCTTCAGCACTTTATCCGAGGTGCCCCAGAGCTTCTTCGCGCCGATCTTCATGTGTGAGATCTGCACCGGCGCGCCGGTTGCCCTGCCGATGTCGATCACTTCTTGCAGCGCCGGCATGAGATCGAATTCTTCGTCGCGAATGTGGCTGATGTATCGGCCGCCCAAGCCCGCCGATACTTTGGCGAGCGCGATGACTTCGGCGGGCGTGGAGAAGTTACCCGTCTCATATTCCAGTCCGGTCGACAGGCCGAAAGCGCCGGCCGCCATGTCTTCCTCGAGCAGCTTGCTCATTCGCGCGATGTCTTCGTCGGTCGCGCCGCGCCGGGCGGCGCCCATGCCTTGCTCACGCAGTGTGTTGTGACCGGAGTAGGAACCGATGTTGACGGCGAGCGGCGACTTCTGGAGCTCGGCGTAGAAATCTTTCAACGGTAAGCGCGACGAGCCGTCCTGCCCGACGATGATGGTGGTCACGCCCTGACTCGTGACCGCGACCATGTCGCGCGACTTGGCGATGTCGTGGTCGTGATGACTGTGAGTGTCGATGAAGCCAGGGGCGAGCGTCTTGCCGCCGCCGTCGATGACGATCTCGTTCTTATCGGGTATCACGTCGCCCACGGCGACGATTTGCCCGCCGGCGATACGCACCGCACCTTTGCGGGCAGGCGCACCCGTGCCGTCGATGATAGTGACGTTCGAGATCACGGCGCTGGCTTGCAGCGGCGGCTCAGCGGCCAGACTCAATGCCGGCGTGATCGCAACGAGGAGCGCGAACAGCAGTTTCATGGGACCTTCTCCTTGCCGGGAGCGGGGCCATTATGCGCACTGGCTACGGCACCGGCCAGAGGTGGAAGTGCGCCCCGCTATCCAGGACGGTCCGCCCGCCGTAGCCACCAGTGATCGAGGCACAGCGGCGGCGCAATCACGGCCGCGGTAGTGAAAATATCCGCTGCGGTGTGATAACCCTGATAAAGCATGAGCGCGACGTAGGCGCAGAGTACGCCGACCCATGCGAACCAGATCGACGGCTTGATCGCGCACAACGATACGACGAGCGTGACCGCAACCGCGGTGTGGGTGCTGAAGTCGAGCCCCATCGATGGCCACCAGCCGTATCTTGCATCCAACCAGGCAATGACATAGACGAAGGCGACGCTGACCAGCGTGGTGAAGACGCTCAAGGCGGCGCGACGCCAGAAGCTGCGCCAGAAAATCCAGGGCCAAACGAGTGCAATGACGCCAAGGATCGGATTGACGCTATCGGCGATAGCGTCGAGGGTTTCCCAACTCACTCAATCAACCTCATCTCCCTCGCGCGGGCAATCGCGCCGGTTCGGGTACTGACATCGAGCTTCGCAAAGACGTTCTTCAAATGCCACTTCGCGGTGGAAAGCGCAATCTGCGAGCGGGCGCTGATCTCATGATTGCTGAAGCCCTGGGCGAGCAGGCGAAGCATGTCGATTTCGCGCTCGGTGAGCGGCTCGAGGGGTAACGTGGGCTTGCGAGACGAAGGCGTAGCGAGCGGCGCGGTCTGCGAGAACACGTTCTGGAATTTGCCGAAGTAGTGCGTGGGCAGGGCGCAGCGCAATCGGCCGTGCTCGATCGCGGCGGCAATGACCTGGATCATTGCGGGCGCTTCGTCGAAGACGCCGCGGGTGAAGCCATGACCTTGAGTCAGCGCGAAGCCGCGGTTCAGGCAATCGAACGCACCATCCGCATCACCGCAGTGCCAGTAACAGCTTGCCAACGCGGCTTCGAGCGGCGCCTCGCGATAGACGTAGCCAACCTCGCGAGCACTGTCGCGCAGCACCTGCAGGATGGCGCGAGCTTCGTCGTATTGCCGCTGCTTGATCAGAAGGGCGGCGTAGCCGGAACCGAAACGTTCCCAAGCTTCGTCATAGGAGCGCGAGCGACGCCACTCGCCGGACCGAGCGCGACGCTGCAACCCAAACTCCAGCGCCACGGCTCGGGCGCGTTGCAGATTGTCCTGAGACAAGAACAAGCGGATCTTCTCCGCACACACCTGTGCAAGGAAGCGCACGTGCGAGCCGCTTTCCAGGATGCTGTGGAGGTAGTCGAGCAGTTGGAAGGCCTCACTGTGCCGAGCATTGATCGCCTTGATGCGAGAGAAAGTCACATAAGCCGTGGAGACATTCTCGACGGTGGATTGAACGCAAAGCAGCGGCAAGACCTCAGCGCACAGCGCCTCGGCCTCATCGAGTCGATTCTCCTCATAGCGCATATAGGCCAACGCATTGGCCGCATTCACCCACGCAGGGCTGCGATGTCCGCCGCGAACCAAGGCGAACATGCGCTCGCATCGATCCGCCGCCGCCTTCATATCGCCTTGTGCGCGCTCGGCGAGCGATGCGACAACTTCGGCATAGCCGAGGCTGTACACGCTGATCGAATCGAAGGTGTCACGCGCACGCATCGCAAGCCGCCAAGCTTTGTCGAAGTGATTGAGGCGAAGCATGGTGTACGCCTGCAATGTGAGCAGCGTGCCGATGAGGAAGCTGTCCGCGCCGCGCTCGCGCAGAGCCTCGGGCGAGGAGATGCCGATCTGACCGCTGCTGTCGGCGAGCACCGTCAGCATCGCATGCAGCAGCCGTAAATGAGCATTGCCGATGGAACGTTCAAGTGCGACATTGCCTTCGACCTCACGCAAGGTGGCCGCCGCCTCACTGAAGCGTCGCGACAGAATCAGGCTCGCGATGTAAACCGTGCAAATGCCAGCATGACCGAGCATGACATGGCGCGGCAGCTTGCTCGTCCAATGAATGACGCACACGATCTCGCCGGCGCGCAGCCACGACGTCGCGCATCGCTCCAGCAGTTCCAGCCGCCATTCCTCATTACTCGCCGCGAAGGCGTGATGAAGCGCCTCTTCGTAGAGCTGATGTTCGGCGTACCAGCGGCTCGCAAGCTCATTCAATAACGACAAGCGAGCCATGTCATGCCGCAGGCAGCTGCGAAGGAAATCCAGGAACAGCGTGTGATATCTGTACCAATGGCCGTGACTGTCGAGCGGCTGAATGAACAGCTGCGCGCGCTCCAGCTGTTCCAACAGCGACTGACCATGCGTGATGCCGAGCAGCTGATTGCACAGCTCGGCGGTCATGCGATCGACGACGCTGCTCGCAAGCAAAAACTCGCGGATCTCGACCGGCTGCTCCTGCAGAACGGACGTTCCGAGATACCGGGCGACCTCATAGTGCGAGCCATCGAAATCGCCGATGCCATCGCGTGACTCGACGGCAGCGAGCAGGGCGAGCTTCACGCCAGCAACCCAACCTTCAGTGCTGCGCTGGATGCTCGACGCTTCATCGTCCGTTAGCGTACGAGAGCACAGCTTCTCGCCCAGCTGCACGATCGCCGCAGTATCGAAGTTGAGATCCGCGGCGCCCAGCGTCATGAGCTCATCGTTCAAGCGCAGCTGGCTCATGTGCAAGGAAGGCAGGCCGCGACCTGAGAGAATCCAGCGAATGCCGGGCGGCGACTGCAGCAGCAGTGTATCGACCGCCCGCACGAGCGCGGGCGTGCTCAACATTTGTAAATCATCCAGAACAATGACGGCCGGCTGGTTCAGCCGGCCAAGGCTTGCCAGCACCACGGTGATCGTGGCATCGAGCGATTCGTCCAGCCGCCGCTGATGCGGGATGTACGCATCGAACGTGGGGCAGACCGCTTTCAACGCCGCGATCAGATAAGAGAAGAACCGCACCGGCTCGTTGTCGTGCTCATCCAGTGACAGCCAGGCGACGCATTGCTCGCCGCAGGCACGCCGATGCCACTGAGCGAGCAGGGTGGTTTTGCCTGAGCCGATCGGGGCGGTCACCAACGCCAGCTTTTTCTTGGCCGCGGCATCGAGCCGTGATAACAGCGCCGCGCGCTCGATGCACGTTGCAGCGGTCTGTGGCGGCTTGAGCTTGCCTTGAATCAGGTGGTGAGAAGTGACATCGTCGATGGGCTCGATGAGCCGCGGCGCCGTTCCCTCGGCCCGATCCCTGCCGCGTCTGGTGAGCTGGTGTGCCACGCGCGCGCTCCCCTGAATGATCCGTTTCCGACGACTGCCGGCGATATTGGCAGCAAAACATCCGCGTTGCCCCTCCGATCGAAGGGGGCGCTTCGATTATGCAGCCCCCTAGCATCGCCGTCATCCGCTGAACCACAAGCGGACCATCAATCACGATTCATTCCAGGGGGAGTCACCAGCCATGAGCAGCAAAGCCATGTGCTCCCACCACGGTCGATCCGTGAGGGAGCGCGCGTTCGCGAGGCTCGTCAACCCAATTCTGTTCTGCGCAACACTCGTCATGAGCGCTGCCGCTTTCGCGCAGGCGCCCAACTTCATCGCGTTCGAATCCGGGCACGTGCGTCCGATCGCCATGTCGCCCGATCGCACGCGACTGTTCGTCACGAACACGCCAGACAACACATTGGAGGTGTTCGATATCACGCTGTCGGGCCTCGCCCTGCGGGCGCGCGTACCGGTCGGCCTGGAGCCGGTGGCCGTCGCGGTCCGCAGCGACTCCGAAGTGTGGGTCGTCAACCATCTCTCGGATAGCGTCAGCGTCGTGACGCTCAGTGGCACTCCCAGAGTTACACGCACCTTGCTGGTCGGCGATGAACCGCGAGACATCGTGTTCGCAGGCTCACCCGCAAGAGCGTTCATCACCACCGCGCATCGCGGCCAGCATCGCACCGATCCCTCGATCAGCGGCATCCAAGGCTCCGGCGATCCGCAGCTGACGACGCCGAGCATCGGCCGATCGGATGTGTGGGTGTTCGATCCGACCAATCTCGGCACCACCGTGGGCGGCACGCCGACGCGGATCTTGAACTTCTTCAGCGACACGCCGCGCGCCCTGGCAGTGAGTCCGGATCGAAACACTGTGTACGTGGCGGCATTCAAGTCGGGTAACCAGACCACAACCATCCTCGAGCCGATGGTGTGCGACGGCTTCCGGCCCAACACGCCCTGTATCGTCGACAATCTCTCCATCATGCCGGGCGGCAATCCCGGCCCGGGCACCAACTTCGAAGGCAAGCGCGCGCCCGAGACCGGCCTGATCGTGAAATTCAATAACGCGAGCGGCCGTTGGGAAGACGAGCTCGGCCGCAATTGGAACAACGCCGTCCGGTTCCGCTTGCCGGACCAGGACGTGTTCGCGGTCGACGCACGGACCCTGGCGCAAACGGCAACGTACGCGCAGGTGGGCACGACGCTGTTCAACATGGTCACGAATCCTGCGACGGGTAAGTTGTATGTCTCGAACACCGAGGCGTTCAACTTGCAGCGCTTCGAAGGACCAGGTCAGTTCGCCGGCCAGACCGTGCAGGGGCACCTGGCCGAAACGCGCATCACCGTGATCTCGGGATCGAATGTGACGCCGCGACACCTGAACAAGCATCTCGACTACACGAAGCTTGCCGGTGAAACGGGCTTCGATCCGACCGCGCGCAACCACAGTTTGTCCACGCCGCTCGAAATGGCGGTGACGAGCAACGGCCAGACACTCTATGTCGCCGCGTTTGGCTCCAGCCGTATCGGTGTTTTCAGTACCGCCGCGCTCGAAGGCGATACCTTCAATCCCCGCACGGCGAGCGCGAACTACATCAATGTGTCAGGCGGCGGTCCGAGCGGGCTGGTGCTCGATGAGCCCCGCGGCCGTCTGTATGTAACGACACGCTTCGACAACGCGGTGAAAGTCATCGACCTTGCGACCAAAGCGCAGCTCTCCGCCGTGACATTGCCGAACCCTGAGCCCGCCGCCATCGTGCAGGGCCGTCCGATGCTCTACGACGCAACCGCGCTGTCAGCGAACGGAGAGGCTTCGTGCGCAAGCTGTCACATCTTTGGTGACATGGACGACCTCGCGTGGGATCTGGGCAACCCGGACGATCCGGTCACGCACAACCCGCTGCCCAAGAACCTGACCAGCGATCTGGAGATCTTCATCGGCAAAACTTTGTTCGGCGTGCGCACGCCCATCAACGGCAGCGACGACGTGGAGGAATTCCATCCGATGAAAGGGCCGATGACCACGCAGACGCTGCGTGGCCTGCGAAACGCGGGCGCCATGCACTGGCGCGGTGACCGTGCGACGGGGCATTTCGGCAGCGATCCGCTGGACACCAATCTGTCCTTCAACAACTTCATCGTGGCGTTCGAGGGGCTGATGGGCCGCGACGGCCTGCCGAGCACGGCGGACATGCAGCGCTTCACCAACTTCCAGCTGAAAGTGCAGCTGCCACCGAATCCGGTGCGCGCCTTGAATAACTCGCTGAACGCCGCCCAGCAACGGGGCCGCAACTTCTATGTCGGCTCGCGGCCCTCGGACGGCATCGAGATTCCCATTCTGGGCGGCATCATCCCGGGCGAGACGGCGTTCAATTGCGAAGGCTGCCATCGCCTCGATCCGGCGCAGGGCTTCTTCGGCACCGGCGGCGCCGCGAGCTTCGAAGGCATCACGCAGATCGTGAAGATCCCCCACCTGCGCAACATGTATCAGAAGGTGGGCATGTTCGGGGCGCCGAGGGTGAACTTCTTCGGTGCGCCCGACACCGGCAACATGGGCAACCAGATCCGGGGCTTCGGCTTCGTGAACGACGGGTCGGTGGACACGTTGTTCCGGTTCTTCACCGCCGTGGTCTTCAACCCACAGTTGAACGCGGGCTTCCCGATCATCAACCCGGACGCCACCCGGCGCGACGTGGTGGAGTTCATGCTCGCCTTCGACAGCGACCTGGCGCCCATCGTGGGTCAGCAAGTCACTCTCACGAGCGCCAACGCCAGCGCCGTCAATCCGCGCATCAATCTCCTGATCCAGCGGGCCAAGGCGAATTTCACCTCCAAGGAACTGGGCGGCGCGACCAAAGAGTGCGACCTGGTGGCCAAGGTGGCGATCGGCGGCAGTCTCAAGGGCTATCTGCTCGATGCGGCGGCGGGGGACTTCGTGGCGGCGGACAACACCCGCCGAACCGACGCCTCGCTGCGGGCTCTTGCGGCGACGAGCGGGCAGGAGGTGACATATACCTGTGTGCCGCCGGGCTCGGGCCGACGCATCGGCTTGGGGCTCTGACCTAATACTTTTGGCAGCCCCGTGCGCCCTCGAACCGGCGCACGGGGCATTTCTTTTCGCTTAGCGAAGCGGCCTGCTATCCCGCCAGCGCTGGATTCCGATACCATCCAGCTTCGCCTCACCGACTATTCGACGAACTCACGGGCTTGCGATTTCACACCCTCACTCGAACGGCGTGCCTGTTTCTGGCCGCCGCACTGTTTGCTGTGGCAGGGACGACGCGGGCGGCTGAGCTGCACCCGTCACCTTCGCATCCCGCGCAAAGCTACATCGACCGGGCAGCCGCCGCGGTCCGCAGCCGTCCGGAGGACGCTGCCCGGGATGCACAAGCCGCGCTGAAAATCCTCGGCGACAAGCCGAACGCCGACCTCGAAATCCGGGCCAGGTTGCTGTTGTGTGACCATCTCTCCGAGCGCGATCGGCCCGCCGCCGAAGTCGAGGTGGCCAAGGCGCGTGCGCTGCTGCCGAAGGCCACCCGTCGCGGCCTGGAAGCGGGCGTGCTCGGCTGTGAAGGCACCATTTTGGAAACGGTCAGCGACAACGCCCAAGCCCGCGCGCGGTACGAGCAGGCGGTCGCCGTCGCCACCCGGGCGCAAGACACCGAGATGCTCGCGCAATCGCTGTTCTCGCGCGGCTATCTGCTGGGACTGCAAGGTCAGTACGCGACCGGTCTCGCCGATCTGAAGCGGGCGCAGGATCTGTATGAAGACATCAACCTGCCGGATCATTCGCTCACCGCCTTGAATGGCATCGCCATTCTCTATAACCGCATGGGCGACTATGTCCAGGCGCGCCACATGTACGATCGTGCCCTCAAGGCGCAACGCGATGCTGGCATGTATCGCGAGCAGAGCGTGACCTTGCACAACCTGGGTCGGGCGCACGAGAACCTGCACGAGTGGGACGCGGCGCAGGCGGCGTTCCAAGAGACATACAACATCAGCCGACAATTGAACTACGTGCGCGGCGAGGCATACGCGCTGCGGGGACTCGCGGCCGTCAAGAACGCCAAGGGGGATCCTCAAGGCGCGCTGCAGATTCTCGATCAGGCGGAGGTGCTCCAGAAGCAAACACCGGATGCGAGACTGAATGCTCAGATTCTTCTGGCGCGCGGCGTCGCCTTGCATCGTTTGCGCCAGCTGCCGGCCAGTGCCGAGGCTTTGCAGGCCGCGTTGAAGGTGTTTCAACAGGCCGATTCGCTGAACGAGCTGCGGGCGACTTACGGTGAGCTCGCGGCCGTGCACTCGGACATGGGCAACTGGCGGGAGGGCTATGCTCACCTGGTCAACGCGCAGGAAACATCCGAGCGGATGTTTCGAAATCAGGTGGATCAGCGCTTCGCCACCTTGAAGGTCGAGTTCGATACTGCCGCGAAGGAAAAAGAGAACGCCTTGCTGATTCGTGAGAACAACGCGAACCAGCTGGCCCTCGCACAAGGTCAGCGGGCCCGCAATCTGCAAAGAGCAGTGATCGTGCTGACTGTCGTGCTGGTGTTGCTGCTCGCAACCCTGGCCGTCCACCTCGGGCGCTCGACGCGCCGCATGCGTAAGCTCGCCATGACCGATGAGCTCACCGGCGTGCCGAATCGTCGCGCCGTCCTGTCGCGCCTCGCGCCGTTGTTGCAGCAGCCGAATCCGCCGAGCTGCGCGATGCTCATCATCGATATCGACCACTTCAAGAGCATCAACGACCAGCACGGTCATGCCGAGGGCGATGAGGCGCTGAAGTCCGTCGCCAGAGAATTGCGCGAGGATGTGCACGAGCCTGCGTTCATCGGTAGATTGGGCGGTGAGGAATTCGTCGTGGTCATTCCCGGGGCGGATTTCGATAAGGCCTATCGGATGGCGGAGCGCTTCCGTGAAGGGGTCATGAGCATCGATACTCGTCGGTGGCTGAACGACCGACGCATCACCGTCAGCATCGGCTTGACCATGGCCAAGACCTCGGGCGATACACCCAGCACCATGCTTCAGCGCGCCGATTCGGCGCTGTACGATGCGAAGCGCGCCGGACGGAACTGTGTCAAAGCTCAGCTGCCCGCGCCCGAGACCGACGTGTCTTCGGCGCCGTTGCAGCCGGCGCGAGTGGAATTTGCTTGAGCTCTAACAACAGGGGACACGATGATGACATTGCGAAGGAGCCTGCTGGCCGCCTGCGGATTGGTTCTGTCCGTTGCGATCGGTACGGCGCAGGCCGATGAGGACAAGGCGCTCACGCACGCGCGTCAGCTGCTGAAGAAAGTCATCCTGGTCGACGGGCACAACGATCTGCCGTGGGCCATTCGCACCGACAAGAAAGCGCCAGGAGATGTCGCTGCCTATGACTTGAATGGCACGGTCTCAGGGCACACCGATCTGAAGCGTCTGGAGAAGGGCGGCGTCGGTGCGCAGTTCTGGTCCGTTTACATTCCTGGCGAGATCGGCACGGGCTATGCGCGTACGCAGCTCGAGCAGATCGACATCGCGCGGCGGGTGATCGAGCGCTATCCGAAGTTCCAGTTCGCGACCACGGTCGAGGACGTGCGTGCGGCTCATCGACAGGGGCGTGTCGCATCGCTCCTCGGCATGGAAGGCGGTCACGCCATCGAGAATTCCTTGGGCGCATTGCGCGCCTATTACGATCTGGGCGTGCGTTACATGACGCTCACTCACAACGTGAATCTCGACTGGGCCGACTCGGCGGCCAAGCCGCCTCAGCACGGTGGTCTCACCCCGTTCGGTGAAGAGGTCGTGCTGGAAATGAACAAGCTCGGCATGCTGGTCGATCTCGCGCATGTATCCGATGACACGATGGACGATGCGTTGCGCGTGTCCAAGGCGCCGGTGATCTTTTCGCACTCGTCGGCTCGCGCCATTTGCGATGTGCCGCGGAACGTGCCGGACAGCATCTTGAAGCGCCTGCCGGAGAACGGCGGCGTGGTGATGGTCACGTTCGTCGCGGGTTTCATCGATCCGGCGGTCGCCAAGATTCAAGTGCCTGCGATGGCCGAAGTGGGTCGTCGCGCTCAAGGCAAGTCGGTGGAAGAGGCCGAGAAGATCGCCGAGGAAGTCATGGGTAAGCTCAAGCTCCCCAAGACCAGCATCGCGAAAGTGGCCGATCACATCGAGCACATCCGCAAAGTAGCCGGCGTGAAGCACATTGGCCTCGGCGGCGATTACGACGGCAATTCCGATTGGCCGGTCGGCCTGGAAGATGTGTCGAGCTATCCCTTATTGTTTGCCGAGCTGATCCGCCGCGGGTGGAGCGATGAGGACCTGACGCTGCTCGCCGGCGAGAACGTGCTGCGCGCCCTGGCGAAGGCCGAGGAAGTGTCGCGTCAGCTCAACAAGAACTGATGTGAGCGCGGCCTCGGAGCGCTGGCAGTTCTGGATCGATCGTGGCGGCACGTTCACGGATGTGATCGGCCGCCGCCCCGACGGTGAGCTGGTCACTCTCAAACTGCTTTCCGAGAACCCGCAGCGTTATCGCGATGCTGCGGTTCAAGGCATTCGCGAGCTACTGCAGCTCGCCTCGGATGCGCCTATCCCAGCCGAGCGCATCGATGCCGTGAAGATGGGGACGACGGTTGCGACCAATGCGCTCTTGGAGCGCAAGGGCGACCGGACGGTGTTGCTCATCACTCGCGGCTTTGCCGATGCACTGCGCATCGCCTATCAACATCGTCCCAAATTGTTCGTCCGGCACATCGAGTTGCCTTCGTTGCTCTACGAAGAGGTCGTCGAGATCGATGAGCGCGTCGGTGCGGATGGCGCGGTCGTTCGTGAGTTGGATCTTGTCGCGGCGGAGAAGGCGCTGCGCGAGGTGTTTGCTCGCGGTGTTCGAAGCTGCGCTGTCGTGTTGATGCATGGATATCGCTTCCCTGAGCACGAACGGCTGTTAGGTGAGCTCGCCCGGCGCATTGGTTTTACCCAGGTCTCCGTTTCGCATGAAGTCAGTCCGTTGATGAAGCTGGTTTCACGCGGGGACACCACGGTCGTGGATGCGTATCTCTCGCCAGTGTTGCGGCGG
This sequence comes from Steroidobacter sp., assembly GCF_036402275.1. Classification (NCBI taxonomy): domain Bacteria; kingdom Pseudomonadati; phylum Pseudomonadota; class Gammaproteobacteria; order Steroidobacterales; family Steroidobacteraceae; genus Steroidobacter; species Steroidobacter sp. The sequence continues at coordinate 48,275 of NZ_DASWTF010000036.1, forward strand.
TATGTGGAGCAGGTGGCGTCACAGCTGCCAGGCGTGCGGCTGCAGTTCATGCAATCGTCTGGCGGGTTGACGGATGCGCATCAGTTTCAAGGCAAGGATGCCATTTTGTCGGGGCCTGCCGGCGGCATCGTCGGCGCGGTGCGTGCTGCGGGTGAGGCGGGGTTCCACAAAATCATCGGCTTCGACATGGGCGGCACGTCGACGGACGTTGCTCACTACGATGGTGAGTACGAGCGGGCGTTCGATACTGAGGTCGCAGGCGTGCGGCTGCGTGCGCCGATCATGCAGATTCACACGGTCGCGGCAGGTGGCGGATCTGTTTGCCGTTTTGATGGCGTGCGTTTGCGGGTCGGGCCGGAGTCGGCAGGCGCGGATCCGGGGCCTGCGGCGTATCGTCGCGGTGGGCCGTTGACAGTGACGGATTGCAACGTGTTGCTGGGAAGGATTCAGCCGGAATTCTTTCCTGCGGTGTTCGGGGGCGGCGGGGATGAGCCGCTGGATGCGACTGTCGTCAAAGCCAAGTTTGCCGCTTTGGCTGCTGAGGTCGCGACGTCGGCTTCCACTTCGCATACCGAAGAGAGCATCGCGGCAGGGTGCATCCGGGTTGCCGTTGAGAACATGGCGAACGCCATCAAGAAGATTTCTGTGCAGCGTGGGCACGATGTGACGGAGTACACACTGGTGTGTTTCGGCGGCGCTGCCGGCCAACACGCTTGCCTGGTCGCCGACGCGCTTGGCATGCAGACCGTTTACATTCATCCGCTCGCGGGCTTGTTGTCCGCGTATGGCATTGGCCTCGCTGACGTGACGGCCATGAAGCAGCAAGCGGTCGAGGCTGAGCTGCGCGACGATGTGCTCAACGAGCTCACTCCCACGTTCGCCGCCCTCGAAGCCTCCGCTCGAGGCTCGCTACTTGCCCAAGGCGTCGCCGACGAGCGCATCCGCATCGAGCGCAAGCTCGCCATCAAGTACGCCGGTACAGATAGCACGCTGCTCCTATCGCTCACATTGAGCGAAGGCGCTACGCACAGCAGGACAGGCATTCCGGATCGAGCCGGGCGCGAAGAGCTGAATAATTCTGCGGCGGCGGAAACAAACACACGGTCAGCGTCGCAGCTGGCGGCGCGCTTCTACGAAGAGTATCGGCAGCGCTACGGCTTTCTGATGTCAGGCCGGGCGCTGGTCATCGAGTCGATCAGCGTCGAGGCCATCGGCGCGTCGCACGAGTCGGCGCGTGCGGTATCGGAGAACACCTCGGCAGCGGCCCTGCCTGAGCCGATCGATACACGGCCGGTGTATTTCGCCGATGCGTGGCAGGCGACGCCATTCTTCGAGCGCAGTACGTTGATGCCGGGCGCGAAGGTGACAGGGTCGGCAGTCCTCAGAGAGCGAAATACCACGATCGTGATCGAGCCGGGCTGGCAGGCCGAAGTCACGGCATTCAATCATCTGGTGCTGCGGCGAGTGGAACCGCTGCGCCGTGAGCACGCGATTGGCACGCAGGCGGACCCGGTGCTGCTCGAGGTGTTCAACAATCTGTTCATGGCCATCGCCGAGCAGATGGGCGTCACACTGGCCAACACAGCGACATCGGTGAACATCAAAGAGCGGCTGGATTTCTCCTGCGCGCTGTTCGACGAAGCGGGCCATTTGATTGCGAACGCGCCGCACATGCCCGTGCATCTGGGCTCGATGGGCGAGTCCGTGCAGGAGATCTTGCGAAGGCGGGCAACCACGATGCGCCGAGGTGACGTGTTCGTGCTGAACGCGCCATACGCCGGCGGGACGCACCTACCGGACGTCACGGTCGTCATGCCCGTCTTCATCGGCGATGCGCAGCAGCCGACCTTCTTCGTCGCCGCGCGTGGCCACCATGCGGACATCGGCGGCTCAACGCCGGGCTCGATGCCGGCGAACTCGACGCACATCGAGGAAGAAGGTGTGCTGATCGATAACGTGCACCTCGTCGCCGACGGCGTGTTCCTCGAAGCGCAGATGCGCAAGCTGCTGACCTCGGGCAAGTACCCAGCAAGAAACGTCGAGCAGAACCTCGCAGATCTTCGAGCCCAGGTGGCCGCCTGCCAGAAAGGCGCAGCTGAGCTCGAAGCGATGGTCGAACATTTCAGCCTGCCCGTCGTTCAGGCGTACATGCAGCACGTCCAGAACAACGCGGAAGAAGCCGTCCGTCGAGTCATCGACGCGCTCCACGACGGCGAGTTCACATACGCAATGGACAACGGCGCGACCGTCAAAGTAACGATCCGTATCGATACCCAAGCGCGCTCCGCCAGCATCGACTTCACCGGCACGAGCGCACAACAGCCGAACAACTTCAACGCGCCCGTCTCAGTGACGAGAGCCGCAGTGCTGTATGTGTTCCGAACGCTGGTGGACGATGAGATCCCGATGAACGCCGGCTGCCTGAAGCCGCTGCACATCATCGTGCCGCCAGGCTCCATGCTCAACCCGAAACACCCAGCCGCCGTGGTCGCGGGCAACGTCGAGACCTCACAAGTCGTCACCGATTGCCTGTACGGCGCACTTGGCGTCCTCGCCGCAAGCCAGGGGACGATGAACAACTTCACTTTCGGCGATGGCGCGCATCAATATTACGAAACCATCGCGGGCGGCTCAGGCGCAGGGCCGGATTTCGACGGCACGGACGCGGTACAAACTCACATGACCAACTCTCGTCTCACCGATCCCGAAGTGCTGGAGTGGCGCTTCCCGGTACGACTCGACGCCTTCAGCATCCGGCGAGGCTCGGGCGGAGCAGGGCGGCACAAGGGCGGCAATGGCGTGGAACGCCGCATTCGTTTTCTGAAGCCCATGACGGCCGTGCTACTCGCCAACCATCGCACGGTCGCACCGTTCGGCGTCGCAGGCGGCCAAGCCGCACAAACAGGCATGAACTGGATCGAACGCGCCGACGGCGCGATCGAGCACTTCGGCGCAACTCATACCGCACAGGTTGGAAAGGACGACGTGTTCGTGATTCAAACGCCGGGCGGTGGCGGCTTTGGCTGAGCGGCCGGCCGCGGGCCGACTTGCAACCGCGAGCATCGTCGGCACGACGCTCGAGTACTACGACTTCGCGGTCTACAACATGCTGGCCGCGCTGGTATTCAACCGGCTGTTCTTTCCTTCGTTCGATCCGCTCTCGGGCACGCTGCTCGCGTTCTCCACGTTTGCCGTCGGCTATTTGTCCCGCCCAGTCGGCGGTGTGATCTTCGGTCACCTTGGTGATCGCTACGGCCGACGCTTCGTGCTCGTCGCAACGCTGCTGCTGATGGGCATCACGACCGCGCTCATGGGCTTGCTACCAACGTACGCAAGCGCAGGCATCGCAAGCCCCATCCTGCTCGTGCTGCTGCGATTCATTCAGGGCGCCGCGTTGGGCGGCGAGTGGGCAGGCGCAGTGCTCTTGAGCGTGGAGCACGGGGATCCACGACGCCGCGGTCGCAATGCTTCATGGGCGCAAATGGGACCCTCGCTCGGCACGTTGCTGGCCACAGGAACGCTCGGATTGATCACGTGGGCGTTGTCACCGGAGGAGTTCATCGAGTGGGGCTGGCGACTGCCGTTCTTCGCGAGCGTCATGCTCGTTGCATTCGGTTTGTGGATCAGAGTGGGCGTGGAGGAGACGCCGCTGTTCAAACAAATCGAGCAGCAGCATTCCAAAGCCCAAGCGCCAATCAGTGAAGTACTGCGCGGGCATTGGCGCAGCCTGATCGTGGGTGGTGGCGTGCGCATCGGTCCCGACGTGCTGTACTCGCTCTCGGTCGCGTTCGCGCTGAGCTACATGACCACCGTGCTGGATCTGTCACGCACGCTGGCGCTGACGGCTCTCTCGATTGGGGGCGCCGTCAACGCGCTCACCATTCCGCTGTTCGGGGCGCTGTCGGATCGTTTGGGCCGACGCGTCGTGTACGGCGCCGGCGCAGCGCTCGGTCTGATCTGGATGTTCGCGTTCTTCCCCTTGCTTGCGACGAAACAACCCACGCTGATCATCCTGGCCGTCGTGGTCGCGTTGACTGTGCATGCCATGATGTACGGCCCGCAGGCCGCATTCATCGCTGAACAATTTCCCACGCGAGTGCGCTATGCGGGCGCATCGCTCGCCTATACATTGGCCGGTATAGTCGGCGGCGGCATTGCGCCGATGGTGTCGACGGCGCTGCTACAAAGTTTTGGATCTCCGATTGCGGTTTCTTCGTACGCCGCGGTCGCCTCGCTGATTACCTGCCTCATCCTCTTCGTGGTTCGTGAACGAGCGCGCGAACAGCTCGATTGAAGCTCCGCACCCCACGCGTTGCACTCCGACAACACGCCGGAACTCCTTCGGCCTAGATTCGTTACAGAGGATTCCTGACAAAAGGACGGACTGCCATGAAAACGCTGCGATGGGGGATTCTTCAGGCACTCGGCTTATCGATCGTTGCCGTGGGCACGACGATCACGCCGACGGTGGTCGAAGCTCAAGTCACGAGTGCAGTCGTGCGCGGCCGCGTCTTGGCGAACGGCAACCCCGTGCCCGCCGGCGTGCAAGTGATCGCGACCAATTCAGCGACGGGCTTCACCAAGCAGTCGACGACGCAAGAGGGTGGCTCGTACGCGCTGATCGGTCTCGTGCCGGGCACGTATCAACTCAGGATTAAAGGAGAAGGCTTTCAGGAGACGGCGCGAGCGGTGCGCGTGTCGATCGGTCAAACCATCGATCTCGATCTGAACGCCGTGCCCCAAGCCGAGACCGTGGCGGTGGAGGATGAAGTCGTCGTGACCGCCGAACGGCTCGTCGACATGCGCACCTCGGAAGTCGCGACCAACATCAGCGTCGAGCAGATCGAGTCGTTGCCTCAAGGCAACCGCAACTTCCTCAACTTCGCGGCGCTTGCGCCAGGCGTGCGCATCAACGACCGGGATACGGAGAAAACATTCCAGGCCGGCGCGCTCAGCGCCAACGCGGTGAACGTTTACATCGACGGCGTGAGCTACAAGAACCAGGTGATCAACGGCGGCGTGGTCGGTCAGGACTCGAGTCGCGGCAATCCGTTCCCGCAGAACGCCGTGCAGGAGTTCCGCGTCATCACGCAGAACTTCAAGGCCGAGTATGAGCAGGCATCCAGCGCCATCATCACGGCGAAAACGAAATCGGGCACCAACGAGTTTCATGGCGATACGTTCATCTACTGGCAGGACAAGGGGCTGGTGGCGCGCGATGACTTCGCGCGGCCGGGTGAGCCCAAGGCGGCCTACGAGCGCAAGCAGTACGGCCTGTCGTTCGGCGGTCCCATCGTCAAAGACAAGCTGCATTTCTTCGTGGCGTACGAAGGCAACGACCAGGATCGCGCCGAGCGCGTGACGTTGGGCAATCCCGCGGCCGAGCCGATCTTCGGTCAGTATCAAGGCTCGTTCGTGCAGCCGTTCCGCGAAGATCTGGTGTTCGCGAAACTGGATTATCAACCGACGTACAACCAGACCATGGACCTGTCGTTCAGCCTGCGCGATGAGTCCGACATCAAGGATTTCCAGGGCCAGAACAGCTACGAGGCCGCGAACGACATCCAGAACGAAGTGCGCACCGTCAAGTTCGGCCACACCTACGACAGCGAGAGCTTCACGAACGAGGCCACGCTGCTGTACATGAAGTACGAGTGGCATCCGACGCCGATCAACTACGACCTCGTCGGTCGCGAGTACGTGGGCATCATCCGTATCGGCGGCGGTGCGACCAAGCAGAACATCGGCCAGGAAGTGCTGACCTTCAAGGACGATCTGACCTTCACCGAGTTCGACTGGTTCGGCGGCCACTCGGTCAAGACCGGCATCCGCATCAGCCAGGTCGACTATGAAGTGCAAAAGTTCCAGAACGCGAATCCGATCTTCCGTTTCCGTCCGGAGATCGGCAACTTCTCATTCCCCGCCGAAGCCGAATATGGCACCGGCAATCCCGATCTTTCCGGCGACACCACACAGTACGGCCTGTACATCCAAGATGACTGGACGGTCACGCCACGGCTGACGTTGAACCTCGGCGTACGCTGGGACTACGACACGGATCTGCTCGGCAAGGACTATGTGACGCCCGATGCGATCCGCACCGCCGCTTCGCAGTACGTGCCCGATCGCTACTTCACCGACGGCAACGATCGCGACAGCCCGACGGATCTCATCCAGCCGCGTCTCGGCTTCTCGTTCGATCTGTTCGACGATCAGCGCACGGTGTTCTTCGGCGGCGTGGGCCGCTACTTCGATCGCGTGCTGTACAACGAGATTCTCGATGAGCGTTTCCGTTTGCAGTGGCAGGTGCGCAAGTTCCAGTTCTCAACCGACGGTCTGCCGCGCAACGGACAGCCCACCATCGTGTGGAACGACGCATATCTGAGCGTCGAGGGCCTCAATCAGCTGATCGCTTCGGGCGTCGCGCCGAATCCGGAAATTTTCCTGATCGACCGCGACACCCGCATTCCGGAGACCATCCAGGCGAGCCTGGGCGTGCGTCAGCGCTTCGGCGATGACTGGCTCGCATCTCTCACGCTCGCGCGCAACCGCAGCCGCCACGGCTTCACGTACATCTTCGGCAATCGCAATCCGGACGGGTTGAACGGCCCGTTGCCCGATGAGGGCTGCTGCGCGCCGGTGAGCGGCGGCTTCGGCAACATCCTCGTCTCGAGCGACGCCAAGCAGACCTGGTACAACGGCGTGTACGTGACACTGGAGAAGGCTTACACGGAAGCCTCCGCGTGGGGCATGACTTTCGCTTACACGTACAGCGAAGCGGAAGAAACGGGTGGCGACCTGTTCAGCCTGGACTATCCTCTGGTTTCGGATTACCCGCGGCACCCCACCAGCGCGGATGAGCGGCATCGCATCGTGATGACGGGCATCGTCGGTCTGCCGTGGGACATGAAGCTGTCGAGCACGCTGACCCTGGGCTCGGGCACGGGTTACACCATCGTCGATCAATCGCAGGGCACGGGTCCCGGAGAGATCCAATATCGCTACTATACGGCCCGGCCGGAAAAGCACTCCTTCATTTTCCCGAACGCGTTCGGTTATCGCAGCCTGGATTTCCGGCTGGAGAAGCGCTTCGAGTTCGGCGCATCGCAGGCTTTCAGCCTGGTCGGCGAGGTGTTCAACGTGTTCGACTACGAAAACTACGACCCGCGCTCGTACAACGGCAACATCCCCTTCGGCGGCGCGCCGAATGAAGCCTTCGGTAAACCCACGGATCTGATTGAACCCGGACGTCGCTTCCAGGTCGGTATGACGTATAGTTTCTAGGTAAGAATGAAAGGCCCCTCGCGCAGCGAGGGGCCACTGTTTCAGGACAACCATGGCATACGTACACGATGAGGTTGCATGACTCCTTCGCCTGGCGGGGCCTGCTGTGGCTGATGGCGGCGGCGCTGTGGGTGGGCGTCGCGGGCGCGGCGGAACAGAAGCCGACTAAGAAGGTGCCGGGAGTCGTGGTGGAGCGCTCGCGTGTGTTCGATCCGGAGCGCGACAGCGATCCGGTCATCAACAATCTGCAGCGCCGCACCTTCCGCTTCTTCTGGGACACCACGAACAAGCAGAACGGTCTTGCGCCGGATCGCTTTCCTTCGCCGTCATTCGCGAGCACTGCAGCCGTCGGGTTCGCGCTCACCGCCTATGTGATCGGCGCCGAGCGGGGCTTCGTGTCTCGCTCGCAAGCGCGCCTGCGCACGTTGCGCACGTTGCGATTCCTGGAGTCGATGCCGCAGGGGCCGGATGAGAACGGCATGGGCGGCTACAAGGGCTTCTTCTATCACTTCGTCCACATGCACAACGGCCAGCGCTTCGGTACGTCGGAGCTCTCGACGGTCGATACGGCGCTGCTGCTCGGGGGCGTGTTGCTTTCGCAGAGCTATTACGATCGTGACACAAGCTCGGAACGCGAGATCCGCGAGCTGGCCGAGAAGATCTACGCTCGTGTGGACTGGCGCTGGGCGCAAAATCGCCCGCCGGTGCTATCCCATGGCTGGCGACCCGAGAGCGGCTTTCTGCGCTTCGACTGGCGCGGCTATAACGAAGGGATGCTCATGTACATCCTTGCGCTCGGCTCGCCGACCAATCCCATCGAGCCGGAGGCGTGGACGGAGTGGATGCGCACGTACAAGGACTCGTACGGCAAGTTCAGCGGGCAGGAGTTTCTGTCCTTCGGCCCACACTTCGGCCATCAGTACTCGCATGTGTGGATCGATTTCCGCGGCATCATGGATGCGTTCAATCGCGAGAAGGGGTTCGACTATTTCGAGAACAGCCGTCGGGCCTCCTACGCGCAGCGCGAGTACGCACGACAGAATCCGATGCGCTGGCGGGGCTACGATAGTGAGATCTGGGGGCTTACGGCGTGCGACGGGCCGGCAGACACGGTGCAGATCTATAACAACGAGGAGCGCGGCTTCTTTACATACGCGGCTCGCAGCACGGCGTCGATTCACATTCTCGACGACGGCACGATTTCACCGACGGCCTCGGTCGCGTCCATCGCCTTCGCGCCCGAGATTGCCATCCCCGCGATTCGCGCGTTCCGTGCGCGTTTCGGCGAGCATTTGTATCAGAAGTATGGGTTCCTCGACTCGGTGAACCCGAGCTTCACGTTCAGCGACGTGCCCCTGCGCCATGGCCGCATCATCGAGGGCATCGGCTGGGTGGCGGATGATTATCTCGGCATCGACCAGGGCCCCATCGTGGCCATGATCGAGAACTATCGCAGCGGATTGATCTGGAGCGTCATGCGCACCAATCCGCACATCCGCCGGGGACTGGAGCGGGCAGGCTTCACCGGTGGCTGGCTCGATAAGCCCGCGCCCGAACAACCCAGCTCTTAAAAACCTATGGCCTCGACGCCAGCCGCCGCAGGGATGAATCGTCGCCAGGCGATCGCCGCGCTCTCTGGCGCTGCGTTCGCGCTCGCCGGCTGCGGCCGCTCCTCGGATCGGAAGGAACTCACGTTCTGGGGCGCGGGCCGCGAGGGTGATATCGCTGCCGAGTTGATTCGTGGGTTCGAGCAGGAGAATCCGCAGATCCTGGTGAACGTGCAGAAGATGCCGTTCACGGTGGCGCACGAGAAGTTGCTGACTGCGTATGCGGGCGAGACGTTGCCGGATCTGTGTCAGCTCGGAAATACCTGGATTCCGGAGTTCGCCGCGCTCGATGCGCTCGAGCCGCTCGATGGCTACGTTTCGGGGTCCAGGGAAATCCAGCTCGACGATTACTTCGATGGCATTCTCGCGTCGAATCGCCTCGACGAGACGTTGTTTGGGATTCCTTGGTACGTCGACACTCGGTTGCTTTATTACCGGCGCGATCTGCTGCGTGAGGCGGGCTTCGATGAGCCGCCGCAGACGTGGGAGGAGTGGAGCGAGATGCTCGGCGCGATCAAGCAGGTCGTCGGGCCAGATCGATATTCCGTGCTGCTGCCCGTGAATGAGTTCGAGCCGTTGCTGGTACTGGGGTTGCAGTTGCCCTCGGAACTGCTGCGCGACGGTGGGCGGTATGGAAATTTTCGCAGTGACGATTTCAAGCGCGCGCTGACGTTCTACGACAGCATGTTCGATCGCGGCTTTGCGCCACGCATGACCAACACTCAGATCTCCAACGTGTGGGATGAGTTCGGCCGCGGGTTCTTCTCGTTCTATATCTCCGGCCCCTGGAACATTGCCGAATTCAAGCGCCGGCTGCCGCCGTCGCTGCAGAACGAGTGGATGACGGCCACCATGCCCGGGCCGGACGGACCAGGGTTATCGAGTGCTGGCGGATCGAGTCTGGTCGTGTTCAAGAGCTCCCAAGCGAAGGCTGAGGCGTGGCTGCTCGCAGAATATCTATCGCGGCCGGCCGTACAGCAACGATTCTACGATCTCACGGGCGATATGCCTTCCCGGCGCAGTTCATGGGCGATGCCGGCGCTGGTCGAGTCGCCTTATGCGCGGGCGTTTCTTGCGCAGTTGGATCGGGTGCGCTCGCCGCCGAAAGTGCCAGAGTGGGAACGCATCGCCACCGAGATGCGCCTCGCTGGAGAGCGAGTGGTGCAGGGCGTGCAGACCGTCGATGAGGCGGTCATCGCGCTCGATCGCAAAACCGATGCGATCCTTGCGAAGCGGCGCTGGATGCTCGAGCGAAACACCTTGCCGGGGACGTCATGAAACGCTCGATGGCTGCCTGGTGGTTCGTCGGGCCGGCGCTGATGGTGCTCGGGGTGTTCTTCTTCGTGCCGGTCATCGGCGCGCTCTTGATGAGCCTGACCGATTTCGATCTGTACGCGCTCAGCGACTGGCGGAACCTGCGGTTCATCGGTTTTCAGAACTACGGGACGTTGCTGCAGGATCCGCTGTTCTGGAAGTCGCTGTGGAATACGCTGTACTTCGTCGTGCTCGGGGTGCCGCTGTCCATCGGCGCCTCACTGGGTGCGGCGCTGCTCGTCAATTCCAAGTTGGGTCGCTTCCGCAGCTTCTTTCGCACCGTGTACTTTGCCCCGGTGGTCACGACGCTCGTCGCAGTGGCGGTCGTGTGGCGCTACATCTTCCATACGCGTTATGGATTCTTGAATTACGCACTGAGCGGCGTGGGCATCGATCCGATCGATTGGATGGGCGATCCCCACTGGGCGATGCCTGCCATCGTCGTGCTCGCGGTGTGGAAGAACTTCGGCTACAACATGATCATTCTGCTGGCGGCGCTACAGAACATTCCTGAAGATCTCTACGAGGCGGCGCGTATCGACGGCGCTTCAGGCTGGCAGGTGTTTCGTCACATCACCATTCCAGGCATCGCGCCCGTGCTGCTCTTGGTCAGCATCCTCACCATGACCGGTTATTTCCAGCTCTTCGCCGAGCCCTACGTGATGACGGAAGGCGGTCCGCTGCAGAGCACGTTGAGCGTGCTGTATTTCATGTACGAGGAGGGGTTCAAGTGGTGGAGCCTAGGGCGGGCGTCGGCAGTCGCGTTCCTGCTCTTCGTGTTGATGTTCCTGGTGACGGCGTTTCAGTTGCGCCTTGGGCGGCAGAGGGGTGATCGATGAAGCGCACGGGCCCCGCGATCATCGTCAATCTGCTGCTGATCATGGGCGCCGTGCTCACGGCGTTCCCGCTGCTTTGGATGCTGTCGGTGTCGTTCATGCCGACGGGCGCTGCGAGCACCTATCCGCCGCCGCTGCTGCCGGCGGAGCCGACGTTGGAGAACTATCGGCAACTGTTCGCCAACCACAACGCCGGCCGCTACATGATGAACAGCGCCATCGTCGCGAGCCTGGGCACGCTGATCGCGCTCGTGCTCAACACGATGGCGGGCTACGCGTTCGCCAAGCTCAAATTCAAAGGACGCGAGCGCATCTTCCAGATCCTGTTGGGCGCTCTGGTGATTCCGGCGCAGGTCACGATGATTCCGCTGTTCGCTTTGGTCAAAGAGATGGGGCTCATCAGTACCTACGGCGGGGTGATCGTGCCCGTCATGGCGAGCGTCTTCGGCATCTTCCTGATCCGCCAGTACGCGCTGTCGTTGCCAGATGAGCTGCTGGAAGCGGCCAGGATAGATGGCGCGAGCGAGGCGAAGATCTTCTGGTCGCTGGTCGTGCCGCTTTTGCAGCCGATCCTGGTGACCTTGGCCATTCTCACGTTTCTTGCCACGTGGAACGATTTCATGTGGCCGCTCATCGTGCTGACCGATCAAAAACTACACACGCTGCCGGTGGCGCTCGCGGGATTGTCACGGGAGCACGTCCAGGATAACGAGCTGATGATGGCGGGCGCGGTCATCACGGTCGTGCCCGTGCTGGTGCTCTTCCTCGCCCTGCAGCGTTACTACATTGCCGGCATTCTGGCGGGGAGTGTGAAGGGATGAGGGCGTTTGCCTGGGCACTGCTGTTGTCGCCTCTGGTTGCGCTTGCGGCCGAGAAGGCGCCGCAGTTGGAGCAGCGGTATCTCGATGAGATGGAGAACGTGGTCGAATGGAAGTCACTGGCCTCCGATGGGGTCGATGCGTCGGTGCATGCCGCGAAGGGCGTGGATCGCAATGCACTCGTGCTCGAATACAACCTCAACAACACGGCCGGCTATGCGGCGGCGACTCGCAAGTTGCCGGTGACGCTACCGGAGGACTACGAGATCTCGTTCTGGATGCGCGGCGAAGCAGGCCGCAATCATTTCGAGATGAAGTTCGTCGATGCGTCGGGCGACAACGTGTGGTGGTTCCGACGCGCGAACTTCCAGGTGTCGGGGGAGTGGCAGCAGATTCGCATCAAGCGCCGGCAAGTGGAGTTCGCCTGGGGACCCACCACCGATCGCACGCTCAAATCGTTCGCCGGCATCGAATTCGTGATCGCGGCCGGCATGGACGGCGGCAAAGGCAGCCTCTGGTTCGATCGCCTCGCGATCAAGCCGATTCAGCGGCCCTCGCAGATTCCGAAGCCGACCTTGACTGCGACCTCGCAGGACGAGGACCACCTCGCCGCGCGAGCAATCGATGGTCAGGCGAAGACGAGCTGGCAGAGCGATGCGAGCGGCAACGATCAGAGTCTCACGTTGGATCTGCAGGCGCTGCAGGAATTCGGGGGACTCGAGATCGATTGGGCGCCGCAGCTGCATGCGCAGCGCTACACCATCGAGCTGTCCGCGGACAGCAAGAGTTGGAACAAAGTTCGCACCATCGAAGCTGGCAACGGCGGCCGAGACTCGCATTTGCTGCCGGAATCGGAAGCACGCTACATCCGGCTCTCGATGCCAAAACCCGGCGGCGCCGTCGGCGTCGCTGAGATTCACGTGCGCGATCTGCAGTTCGGCGCATCGCCGAATGCGTTCATCGAGTCGCTCGCGAAGAACGCACGCAATGGCTGCTATCCGCGAGCGTATTCAAACGAGCAAACGTACTGGACCATCGTCGGCGTCGATGGCGATAGCGAAGAGAGCATGCTTTCCGAAGATGGCGCGCTCGAAGTACGAAAAGGTAGCTTTTCCATCGAGCCGTTCATTCGCGTGCGCGATAAGTGGCTCACGTGGGCGGACATGTCGATTCGACACTCGCTCGCGGACAACTACCTGCCGATTCCAACCGTGGAGTGGAAGCATTCCGATGTGATGCTCGCAACCACGGCGTACGGCGTCGGCGAGCCGGGCAAGGCGCGCACCGAAGCGGTGTACACCGTTCGCAATCCCACCAAGAGCCGCCGCCAGTACACGTTGGCATTGACGGTCCGTCCGTTCCAGGTGAATCCGCCGGCGCAATTCCTCAACACCGCGGGCGGTGTCAGTCCGATTCAGGATCTGTCGTTCGAGAACGGCGCGGTCCACGTCGATAAAGTGGCCAGCGTGTTTCCGAAAACGCCGCCCCAATCCTTCCGTGCCGTGACCCTCGCCGCAGATACGCCTTGCGAGTGGCTCGCAGCCGCCAGCGGCCCGACCAAGATCACCGACGAGAGTGGCTTCGCTTCCGGCGCGTTGCTCTACACACTCGATTTGGGCGCGGGCGAGAGTCGCGAGATCGTGTTGGATCTGCCGCAGCACGCAGGTCCTGGCGGCACGCGCGGCGAAGGAATAATGGCTTCGCAGCAGCGACAGCTTGCGACCAGCTCGCAGTCGCCACAAACGAAGGCGGATGTCGAGCGGCAGTGGCGCGACAAGCTCAATCGCGTCGAGCTGGTCCTGCCCAAAGCAGAACAGGCGCTCTACGACACGCTTCGCACGTCGCTCGCACACGTGCTCATCAATCGCGATGGCCCGGCATTGCAGCCTGGCTCGCGTTCGTATGAGCGCTCGTGGATCCGCGATGGCGCGATGACATCCGAGATGCTTCTGCGCATGGGCCATGAGGACGTCGCCAAGGAGTTCCTTGCCTGGTACGCGCCGTTCCAGTTCGCCACCGGCAAAGTGCCCTGCTGCGTCGATCGTCGCGGCGCGGATCCCGTGCCGGAGAACGACAGCATGGGCGAGTTCCTGTTCCTGATCGATGAGATCTACCGCTACACCGCCGATGAACAGCTGCTGCGCTCGATGTGGCCAGCGGTGATCAAGACGGTCGAGTACATGGACAAGCTGCGGCTCTCCGAGCGTACGCCGGAAAACCAGCAGGCAGAGCGGGCGGCGTTCTATGGCCTGATGCCGGCGTCGATCAGTCACGAAGGCTATTCAGCCAAGCCCATGCATGCGTACTGGGACAACTTCTGGGCGCTGGGCGGCTATGAGGCGTCCATTCGCATTGCTCGCGCGCTGAACGAAAAGAAACAGATGGCTCGATTCATCGAGGCTCGCGATCAATTCCGCTCGGACCTGTATCGCTCGCTCAACACCGCCATGCGCGCACACAAGATCGATTACTTGCCCGGCGCGGCCGAGCTGGGCGACTTCGATGCGACCTCGACCACCATCGCGCTCACGCCCGTCGGCGAGACGCAAATGCTGCCGCCGAACGAATTGAATGCCACGTTCGAGCGGTATTGGAAACAGTTCGTCGCGCGTCGCACCGACACGAGCTGGGATGCGTACACGCCGTATGAGTGGCGCAACCTCGGCGCCTTCATACGACTTCGCTGGCGCGACCGCGGCGAGGAGCTGATCGAATTTTTCATGGACGACCGCCGTCCGGCCGAATGGAATCAGTGGGGCGAGGTCGTGGGGCGCGATGAGCGTGAGAGCCGCTTCATCGGCGATATGCCGCATGGCTGGGTCGCCTCCGATTACGGCCGTTCGCTGCTGGATATGTTCGCGTACGAGCGTCAGGCGGATGAGACATTGGTGCTGATGGCGGGCGTGCCGGAGGCGTGGACCAAGAAGGAGGGCTTCGAGGTGCGCAACCTGCGCACGCCGTTCGGGCCGCTCAACTATTCGCTGAAGATCGAAGGCGGGAAGGCTACGTTGCACGTCGAGCCGCTGAAACAAATGCCCGTCGGCGGCATCGCCATTTCCTGGCCGGGCGATGCGCCCCCCAAGAATCATTCGATTCAGCGCGGCTTCGGACGCTGGCTCGGCACGGACCTGCGCATCAACGAGCTGCCGTTCACCATCGTGTTTCCACGATGAAGCGGTTACTCAGCGAGCGCCGCGCCATTCGTGGCGATCACCTTCGAATAGAAATGCGCGCTCGCCTTGGGCGTCCGCTGCAACGTTTCGTAGTTCATGTGCACGATGCCGAAGCGCTTGGAGAAGCCGAAAGCCCATTCGAAGTTGTCGAACAGCGACCATGCGAAGTAGCCGCGGATGTCCGCGCCACGTTGCATGGCGTTGTACACGGCGGTGATGTGCTTGCGCAGGTAATCGATGCGCAGCGGATCTTCCAGCACGGGGCCTTCGACCTGGGGCGGATCGAAAAAGCAGGCGCCGTTCTCGGTAATGTAGACGGGCGGGTTGCCGTACTTGTCCTTGATCCACAGCAGCGTATCGGTGAGCCCTTGCGGGAAGACTTCCCAGCCGGTCTCCATATGCGTGTGCTGCTTTTGTTTCACCGTGGTGGATCCGAGTGGCCAGGCATTCGGATCGGCGCGCACGACAGCACGGGTGTAATAGTTCACGCCGATGTAGTCGACGGGTTGGCGGATCAGCTTCAGATCGGCCTCCGGCCACTGTGGCCAGGCTTCACCGTAAACCTCGATCAGCTCTTTGGGATACGAGCCGAGCAGCGCCGGTTCGAGATACTGCCGGTTCATATACGCTTCGGCGCGCCGCGTCGCTGCCAGGTCCGCGTCCGCTTGCGACGCCGGATACTTGGGCTCGATGTTGACCACCAGACCGATCTTGTTGCGTCCGCTCGCACGGTAAGCCTGTACCGCCGCGCCATGCGCCATCATGAGATGATGCGCGGCCCTCGGAGCCTCGAACACATTGCGATGACCAGGCGCCAACACACCATGCATGTAGCCGCCATCCACCACCACCCACGGTTCGTTCAAGGTCGTCCAGTATTTGACGCGATCATCGAGCCTGCGAAACACGATATCCGCATACTCTGCGAACCATTGCGCGATGTCGCGATTCAACCAGCCGCCGCGATCGTCCAATGCCGCCGGCAGGTCCCAGTGAAACAATGTCACCATGGGTTGAATGCCGCGTTCCAGCAGCCTGTCCACGAGGCGCTCGTAGAAATCCAGGCCCGCTTGGTTGATGCGCCCGGTCCCTTCGGGAAGCACGCGGCCCCAGGCGATGCTGAAACGATAGGAGTTCATGCCCAGCGAATGGATCAGGTCGACGTCGCTTTGCCAGCGCCGGTAGTGATCGCAGGTAACATCCGCGGTGTCTCCGTCCTGCACGCGACCCGGCGTGTGAGAGAAGCGATGCCACACGCTCGGGCCTGCGCCGTCGGCCAGCGGCGAGCCTTCGATTTGATATGCGGATGTGGCGCAGCCCCACAGGAAATCCTTGGGGAATTGGATGGGCGTGGTCATGCGAACAGTGTAGAGGAGCTTGGGCGCGCGTGGCAGCAGTAAAACTCAAAGCCGTACGTAAGGTTTACAGCAACGGCCACGTCGGCGTCGACAGCGCGTCGTTCGATATCGCCGATGGCGAGCTGCTGGTGCTGGTGGGGCCATCGGGCTGCGGCAAGAGCACTTTGCTGCGATTGATCGCCGGGCTCGAAGTGGCCACCAGCGGTTCCATTCATATCGGCGAGCGCGATGTGACTCATCTGGAGCCGCGCGATCGGGACATCGCCATGGTGTTTCAGAGCTATGCCCTGTATCCGCACATGACGGTGCGGGAAAACCTCGGCTTCGGCCTCAAGTTGCGAGGCCATTCGGAGGCGGAGGTTGCCGATCGGGTTCGAGATGCAGCCGATCGACTCGAGCTCGACTCCATGCTCGAGCGCTTGCCCAAGCAGCTCTCGGGTGGTCAGCGTCAGCGAGTCGCGCTCGGGCGCGCGTTGGTGCGGCATCCGCAGGTGTTCCTGCTCGATGAGCCGCTGTCGAATCTCGATGCCAAGCTTCGCTCGGCGATGCGTACTGAGATCGCGCGGCTGCATCGCTCGCTCAAGACCACGATGGTGTATGTGACGCACGATCAGGTCGAAGCGATGACGCTCGGCCAACGCATCGTCGTGCTCGATCGCGGCATCGTCCAGCAGATCGACACGCCCATGAACATCTATGAGCGGCCGGTGAATTTGTTCGTGGCCGGGTTCTTGGGCAATCCAGCGATGAATTTTTTTCGCGGCATTTTGCACGCGGCGGCGATGGGGCAGGGCTTGCTCAAGGGCGAGGGCGCAGAGCTTCCTGTACCCGCTGGGTTGCCTATTGGCCGCTCCGTCGTGGTCGGCGTTCGGCCGGAGGATTTGCATCGCGTGGATGGAGCGACGCCGCCCGGGAACATCCGGTTGAGCGTGCTGGTGGATTTGATCGAGACGGTCGGCAACGAAGCATTCATTCACGCAAGCGTGGGCTCGTGGCAAATCATCGTGAGGTCATCGCCGTATCACTTGCCGCCGCTCGGGTCGAACATCACGTTACAAGTGGCGCCGGATCGGCTGCACTTCTTCGATGCGGACAGCGGGGCGAGAATCAGGAACAACCCTTAGGCGTCGCGGCTCGGGTAGTCGCAGCCCCGGTGACGCGGTTGAATGAAGCAGCCACTGCGCGTGCCTTCTGCGCACGCACAGTAGCGCTGCTTCAGCGCGGTCTTCAACAGCATTCAAATACCTCATGCGCCGTACGGTCACTCAGCTCCGCTCGAATTCTTTTTGCCACGAAGCGCCGAGAGTGTATCGGCGTTGAAGCGGAACGTGAGCCCGAAGTAGACGGTGCCGCCCCACTTCTTCTCGGTCAATTGGTCCTCATCGAGCTCCTCCTGGATAATCTGACCGTTCCTGTACTTCCCGCGAAGTTCGGCCTGTTGCGTCACTGCGCCACCGAGCGTCACCATGATGTTGTCCCCATACAGGAGGCCGAGGCCCAAAAACACGGAGACGTTTTCGAAGTCGGTGCCGACCCCGAATGCCGGGACGATCCGGCAATCCAGACACCAGGCATGTTCTTTTTGATCGTCGGTGCGTCGCGAAAAGAAAATCGATGGAGCGAAATCGTATCCGTCGCTCGACCGACCCTTGGTGATGGCGAACGCACCTGCCGGATCTCCGACAGCCGTTGAAAAGTAGTCATCGTCCTTGTTTTGCACGAACGTAAAGCCGTATGAGATCAGCCATTCGCTGCCCGGCGTATAGAAGTTATAAGTGCTCACCACTGCCCCGTCTCGAACCACCTGGACCGAGATTTCGCGCCCCGCCTCGAGCGGGAATACGTTCATGACTTCGAAACTCGTGACTGCTCGCAGCGAGTCCACATGCGCCTTCTGTGCACTCTGAGAACAGCCTGCCTTGGTGAGATCCGCTGGCGCCGCGACCAGCGTGTCTTTCACTGCTTTTTCGCTTGCTGCGTCGAGCAGCTTTGCGCGTATGGCGTTTGACTTTGCCGTGCAGTCGTCGACGTCGCCTTTCGACCCGCCGAGAAAGGACTTCAGATCCAGCTCCGGCTCGAGTCTCATTCGCTCGACCACGCGAATTTCATACTTCACGCCTTCTTTGGGAATCAGATTCACGACTCTGAACTGCAACCAGGTCGGCGGGAGCGTGAGACTTTGCCCGTTGAGCGATGCATCGATCTGTTGTACCTGCGCAGCTGCGAGGGACGACGAATCAGCGGCGCAGGCCGCCCCTGACACGAAGATCATGACCGCCAATAAATGCTTGAACGATTTGTGCGGCTTCGGTTTCACAGTTGGGCCTCCGGTCTTTCAGACTTGCTAAGAATGACGTGCACGACTCGACGCGGATGGG
The DNA here is from genome assembly GCF_036402275.1 of Steroidobacter sp. NCBI lineage: Bacteria > Pseudomonadati > Pseudomonadota > Gammaproteobacteria > Steroidobacterales > Steroidobacteraceae > Steroidobacter > Steroidobacter sp. The sequence goes on from NZ_DASWTF010000036.1 coordinate 67,043, forward strand.
GTTGCCCTCTCGCGTGAGCGCTGACTCAGGCCAGCTGATGACAACTCTTCGGTTTCTACCTTCTGCTGCGCTATCGCGTGTGAGCACGCTTGGCCAGTTCTCGCCGTAGCTCTCGACACCAACGCTGGCGCTCGGGATTCGCGCGCACAGAGCTATGGCTGTAGCGGTCGCACGTCGCCAGGCGAGGGCACAGTTGTCGCTCTCTTTTCCCACTCGATCCGCGTAGCCCTCCACGTAGAGGGTTCGTTTCAAAGAAGGTGCGGTCGGAGCGCTTTGCGTCAGCGCTTCTATCCCGAAGTGAAATTTCAACTCATCGAGAGCAACAGCATCCTCCGCCGAGAGGAACGGGTGGTCTGCGAAGGGATAGCCCGTTCGAAAGTAGATGGTGCGCTGTGCATCCCGAGGATTCCCGATCGGAGCGGAGCGATCCGCCAGCGCCGGCCCCGCCAATGGCGCGTCGAAGGGACCTGGTGGATCTTCACTCACTTCCAATCCGGGCAATTGTGGCGAATCGATCACGGATGCAGTGAAACTATCCTCCGGGGCCGAGAGGAATCGGGAAGCGCACGCCGCGTATGAGGCGATGACACGCCCTTCGTTGGACGACGGCGGGTCGGAGCTGAGATCGGACAGTAGAAAGGGCTTGGGTCCGGAGTAATCGGGCGGCGGATCCGTCGAGACTAACTTCGTAGGAACAATCGACCACCGCGGCAGGCGTTGTGTGCGGACGACCTCGTCGAACGTGGGCGAAAAGTCGCTCGTCATGGTCCCGAGCATCACGTGCTTGTCCGACACCCTCGGTGCGCCGGTTGCGAATTGTGCGACGAACGTGAATGCGTGATTGTCTGCCGGTGCGCCCGCCTGCGCGTCGAGAGCATCGAACTCCTTCTCGTTTTCACAATCCGCTCGCTCTCGGCACAGACATTTGGTCGTTGGATCGGTGAATCGGAGCGCGCAAGCAGACTCCTTGCCACATGCAACGCATTTCTGATGACGCGCGCCTAGCAGATGGCTCAGCTCATGTTCCAATGTGGTCGCGTTCCCGTTGAGAGCGTCGGAACGCACGAAAAAGAAGGACGAATAGAAGCTGGCTCGTATCGCTGCGGCCTGACCTCGATAACGTGGCAACTGCCCGGAGCCGACGACGAACGTGACGACATCGGCCTTCGTCAGTCGCCGCTCACGCACGAAGGCCGGCTCGAGCGCAGCATAGGCACGCCGGCGAGCGTCCAGTGAAAAGCCCGGCGGTGTCGACGCTGTCTCGTCGACTCGAAACTCGCAAAGTTGCTCACGCAGGTGGCATCCCTGCCTGGAGAAGATCAGATCCTTCGCCACGACATCCACCCACGTCGTATACTCTTTCTGATCCGGCGGTGGCAATGGAAACTCACTCACTGGGGCATCGAGCCCGACGATCTGAGTCACGTCGGCAAGGATCAGCTTGACCGGGATCGATTGCGCATCGAGCACTCCATTGATCAGCGTCAGTCTCGTTTGCAGGTATTCCTTGATCTGATCGCGCGCTGCCGAATCGGGCGTGTTGGGCGCCATTTCGCTTCTTGCCGCACTCGTGTAGCCGAACAGAAGTCGAAGCTGAATCGGGGAATCGGGCGAGAGTCCAGCAGGTATCTTCGGATCGGCCGGACATACCCTCTGGAATTCCGTGCCGTCGAGGTCGCGAAAGGCGTCTCCGAATTCCGTTTCATGAAGTTGCTGGGCTGCGCGCTCCTCCTCCGTCAGTCTGGCACGGTTGAAAGCGAGAGCGAGCGACTGTTCTGTCGCCATATCGATGTTGGCGCCAGCAGACGCGGATTCCGAATGAAGCGGAACCGTCGGCTCGACAGTTCTACTCGGTTCCCAGAGGTATGTGCCGTTCGATCCGTTTGCAACGGCGGGGGCGCTAGAGGCGGATCCCTGCGGCTGGAGCGAGTACGTTCGCGAACCCACATGCATCTCGCCGATGGTTATCCGCTCCGTTCGATGGATAATTCCGTTACCGAGGTTTTCAGATTCAAACCAGAGCTGGAATCCTCCGGGAGAAACGGTGACCTTCGTGATCTTTGCTTCAGCCGCTTTCCCTGTGCGCGGGTCGCTGACAACCACCTCCGTGTGCGGTTCCATCAGGGGCATCTCTGCGACCGAGATCGGCGCATCACCCGCTGCGGAATGGGGCAATCCTGTCACATAGTTGAACTGCGCATTTTTATCTGGACACAGGAGTGTTCGGGAATCGGTCCGTTCCCATGGCCAGCGAATGGTGTGGTCGGTGAGCGCGAACGGATAGCAGAGCCAATTCACCCTTGGAGCGACTTGTACGTCGTTACTGCTCAGGGTTGCCAGGCGACTCAGGCAGTCTTCCACCTGCCTGCCCGGCACTCGCCACACGCGCAGCCTGCGATCGGGGGATTCGTGCGACTGCGCCGCATCACATCGCATGCGTATTCGCTCAAGGTCCGTCTCGACCGAAGCGTTCGGAATCGACAACAGCAGTGCGTCGATCCGCCCGTCGTCAGGCTGTGGAAACAGAAACCAGAGAAGCGCGGCGCAGGTCAGGCCAAGCGCGACAATCCAGACAAAAATCGCAGGACGACCGCTTCGATCCGGCGGCGGCGCTTGTTTGCCAAGCTGTTGTTCTTCGTCCATGATCCCCACATCCAGAACCACGCACGCCTTACTTTATATATACAAGTCGCAGAGCGATATATAAGAACATCCCTGAGGCTGATGCAGAAGTTCGTAATAATGTTCGACAGTGCCACTTGCTCCGAGATCGAGGGCGGCTCGAAAAACGATCCGCAGGGCCTCACTTGATACAGAGCGGCGACAGTTGTCTTTTGCCGCGGTGCGCGGCCGCAGCGTTTAGAAAACATCGCCAACAGAACATATCTCCGGGCTTGCGCATGTAACAACAATACTGTTTGATCTGGGCAACTCCCCTGAGATCCTGAAACCACGCCGATGACAGGATATCGACCTTCCAGTAGCGCGCCCATGAGCTCCGCTCCGGGGCAAAAGGGGTCCCGTGAAGCGTTTCTGGGTTGTTTCAGCCCGAGCCATCGCCGGGAGCTCATTGAATTTGGCAAGCGCCTGAAGCACATCGAAGCCGATTATCTGCTCTTTCTGGCGAGAAAGTCGGTTTGCCTCTACGAATGCCTGGTCTGGCTCAAGCTGACGGAGCTACGCGGCACGCTGCTTTCCGACCGCGTTCTCGACATGGACCTGAGCTGGCTCAAAGGCAAGCGGGTTGCCGTCGTCGACGACACCGTGATCTTTGGATCGACGCTGGCCAGGATCATCGCCACGCTGCACGATGCCGGAGCGCATATCTCCAGCGTCATCGTCTTCTGCGTCAACGAAAGCAGTTGGCAGAAGGAACGCGTCATGCCGACGGAACCGTTCCTACGTCTGAACGAGCGGGAAGCGACCGGCTTCTGCGCGGACCTGGTCCGGGCCATCTCCGTCGTGCCCATGCCATACGCGGTCGACTACCCGCTGATTCGTCGCCTCCGGATTCCGGACAAAGATCTTCCCGTATTGCTGTGTATGCCCGGCTGGGGGACGCAGACACATACCACGCCGATTCAGCACTCGCACCGTGTCTGTACCCTGGTCTCCACCCCCACAGCTGCAAAATATGCTGAGATTTTTCCCGAAGCCGAAAGCGAACTACGGGATGTGTGCCGCCTGGTGAAAGTGAGACTCTACGGCAAACATATCGGGAAGCACGAGGCGACCTGGTTCATGGTCATGCCGGTAGCCGTGCTCGATCCGTTGACCACGGGCGATATCGATCGACTTTGGGAAGCCATCGTCAGCGGTTGCTCCACGCAGGAAGCCGACACTCTGCGCGCCAACTTCATTTCCGCCACGTCCAGGCTGCGCGCCATACAATTCGTCATCGCCGCCCGGCTCGCGGAGCACTGGATTCGGGACGCCCGTGTGCTGCTCGGACTTCGGGTATCGCCGCGCATTGATTCCAGCTTCGCTGGATTTTCATTCTCGCCGTCGACCGCCGCGTTGATCAGCAGAATAGCGGCTCGCGGCCTGAGCTTTTCAGCTGTCGGCCAGGTTCATGCCGCGACGGCAAACATATTGGAAATCGAGTTGCCCAGCGACCCGCCCGGCGTGAATCCCTGGAACCTGCAGGCAGCGCTGATCAAGCCCTTCTTGTATCTGCACAAGACCCGGGAAGTCCTGGCGCGGCAACTGCAACCTCGCCCCGACGAGCCGCCGGATCCGCTCCTGGATCGGCTCAACCAGGGGTTTTCATTGGCGCAACTTCGGCAGAGAGTCTCGGCCGTGCTCGCCGACGCACCCGGCGATGCGATCCTGTCGGAGTTCCTCGATCACGTCATTGATAGGGGCTTCGTAGTGCCGATTTCGGCTCACCACGGCAACGTGGTATTTCGAGCCTATCGATACGGCGAGGATGTGCTCGATGCGGAACAGTTCAGACAGCTGTGCGCGCGCTGTGCTCAGAAATTCCTCGAAACATCGGGTTTTCCGGCCATCTCCAGAACCTGGCTCGAGAAATTGATTGTGCTGTTGCTCCAGGAACTGCTGAATGAACGACTGGTCGATCCCACCGATCTGGCCTTGGGCAGTTCGGGAACCATCGGTGTTCGATACGCACTGCACGGCGCCGTGGTCAAAGAATCCGCACCGCATATCTATAGTCATTACGAAGGCATGTTCTATGTGGATGTACTGACGGACTACGGCTACTTCAAAAAATTGCCGAAAGCGGAGAAGCCTGCCGAGTCCGTGGTTGAGACAGCGGACGAACCGCCCGAGACGGGCGATTCGGCGGAAAGCTCGCAATCCGGCACACACTATCTCCCGGTCGTCAATGCCGACGTGCTTCCCGAAGCGGCCCGAGCAGTCGAGTCGGCCGAGCAACTGGGACTGCTCGTCGGAACGCTTGCCTGTCGCACCGACACTCCGCTCCTGACGATACATACGCTGACTTTGCTTGCGACGTGCGATTCACCGGCGTCGACGGCTGGGGCCTTGTCCGCGGAGATCGACATCATGCGCCGCTCCTGGCGATTCACTCGCCAGAAGATTGCCAACGGCGAATTGGTATCGCAGCAGGTGGTGCGCAACGAACGGTGGTTCACTGCGATCAACAGCGCGAGATTCAAGTATTCGAATTATCTGCTCGACGAGGCGGAGAAATCGCTCGGACGGATCGAAATGGAGTTGTCCAACGCCACTCAGTCCGATCGACGGTTCGCACTGGTGCACCTGAAGGCATTTCGCCGCACCCGGATGAGCAGAAACAAATATAGCGGCCAGGACCCGAGCTACACGCTGCTGCTGCAACTGGGCAGGTACATATTCGAACTCAACATCCTTGCCCGGCTGCTGCTGATGTCGCTGCCGAAAGCCGATCCGGACGCTATCGCCGAGCTGCAAACGGAGTTGGCCGTGCTCGTCACTCAGCACGATGGCCTGCTGGCCCGAGCCGGTGTAGCCGCGAAGCCCGAGCACAGAATCAGAGACCATCTCATCAGGGCGGTGCATCGAGTCAGCAGCCCCGACATCGATCGGACGGCTCTGTTTACCTGGACTGTCAAGCACCTGGGCAGCGAGGTGATTCATGCGAACGAACTGCTCGCTCGAGTGGATCATGTGATCGCGCGTGTCGGCTTGCCGAACCCCTTCGAAACCTTCCCGCACGTACTCGTGGTCGAGTGTCAGAACCCGAGGGAGACAAACCGCATCGAGTCCGCCCTGAACCGTGTGTGTCTTCAATGCACCAAGGAATTCAATGGTCGACTTTCGGGGTCGGGACGCGCCTATCCATATGTGTTCAGACCGGACGGCGAGAAGGCGCCCATCATCGCCGTCGGCTTTCGCGGCGACTCGTCTCGAGGACTGCTCGAGCGAGTGAGGGAACGCCTCCTGACGCCCGGGACTCACACGGGAATGAGCCGAATCTTCGGTTTTTACGATATCGGGCGCGAAGAGCAGCCGCTGAAATCCGACAGCTCATCCCGTTGCGTCGCCGGCGCGTTCTTCGAAAGAGTCGCGGCCTGTCGCATTCATCCCTCTTTGCAAAGCGGCGGCTTCTACAAACTGGAGCCGAATGAGGACCAACTGCAGTTCCAGGATCGTCTCGCGGCGAAGTCTTCGGACTCGAGCGTCGTCATCGCCGCGCCCACCGAGAAGCACTATCAAGTGAGTCACACGAACACGCGTCCCGCCAAAGCAACACAGAAATCCGTGACCAAAGCGGATATCGCCATAGTCTGCACGACCGCGTCGGAATTGCGGGCGGTGCGGGCATCCCTGTCCGGCCTGGCGGACTACAAGCAAGAAGAAAAATTCTTCTATTCCGCGACGCTACCCGGCAACGGATGCCGGTTCCGAGTTGTCATGACCTTTCTTCCGGATCCCGGGACCGTGACCGCCGCCACGACAGCTTCGGACTTCGTTCGGCGGTACCGGCCGAAGTTGCTGGTGTTGTTGGGGATGGCCGGCGCGATACACGAAGACGTGAAGTTACTCGACGTGGTGCTATCGACGCAGGTGATCTACTACGAGCCCAGAAAGGAAAGAGACGGTAAAGTTTCGAGCCGGCTGCAGGCCCTGCCCATTTCCTCGTTTCTCAAGCGCGCGGTTATCTCGTTCGTCGCCGACAAAGGAGCGCCAGCCGCACGCATTTCATATACCGAGCAGGACAGCGTTCACGACTTCGGGATCTTCGAAGGCCCGCTCGGCAGCGGCGACGCTGTAGTGGGCTCCACGAACAGCGCCGCCCGCGCCGTCGTGAAAGGATGCAACGACAAGGCATTGATCATGGAAACGGAGGCGTGGGGCGCACACAAAGCCGTCTTCGATCTGGGTGGCAGTGACTGTAAGCACGTGCTGACGATCAAAGGGGCGGCGGACAATGCGGACAGCGAGAAAGATGACTCGCGCCAGTACCGCGCCACCCGCAATGCATTCGAAACCTTCCGAGAGTTTTTGCTCACGTTATCTGTGCAGGACTTGCGGTAGACGGAAAGAGGCGCCAGTTCGTGAGTCCCGCACTAAGTGTGTTTCCGTGACGGAATCCTGGATGTTATCGATTATGGCTTCAGGGGAACCTATGTCACGGCCCTCGCGGGTAAAGAGATTCTGAAGCGCTATCACGGGAGCTCAGCGATCAAATCCTATCATCAGGGTTGCTCCGCCGCAGGGGCTCGTCATGGCCCAGCGATTTCCGTGGGTAATCGATGGAATCATCGCCGGATGCCCGGTACTGAGCTGGTCTGATCTGGCGATCCAGAGGGCCTGGGTCGCGCGAGCAACACGGGACGGCAACAATCAGCTCTTGCTCGACCAGGACAGCGTAACCCTTCTGCATGAAAAGGCGCTCAGTCAATGCGATGAGGATGATGGGCTGAAAGACGGGATCATTGGCAATCCCGCGACTTGCAAGTTCAATCCCGCGGGGCTCCAATGCAAAGTGGGTCAATCGGATCGCTGCCTCGATCCAGAGCAGGTTGCGGTGGCAAAGAAACTATATTCGCGGCCCGTGGATTCCGCCGGACAACCGATTGCTTCCACGGGTCTCACGCCGGGCTCCGAGCTGAGTGTGTTGGAGCCTGTCTCCACGCGCAATGCGGCGTCGGAAGAAGTGTTCCGCTATATGTATTTCATGCCGGCGCCAGGCGCCATCCTGGAAGATGGAGGATTTCGATTTCGACCGTGACCCGATGCGGTTCGGCCTTGAGTCGCTGTTTGGGGCCAGCAATCCTGATTTGCAGCAGTTCAAGTCCATGGGCGGAAATAATTTTCTATGGGGACTGGGACGCTGCGGGTACCAAGGGGGGGCCGCTCATCGATTACTATAAAGAAGTTGAATCAGTCGCAGGGGGCGAGCGGGAAGTAAGGACATTTGCTCGACTATTTCTAGTGCCGGGCATGGATCACTGCGGTTCTGGTGTACGCGGACCTTCGGATATCGACTATCTGACCTACCTGGAGAATTGGGCTGAAAAGGGACAAGCGCCGGATGTGCTTGTCGGCCGCCATGTCAGCAAACAAGAAAGTACGCCAGAATATCCGCGCCCGATTTTCGCCTATCCGATCGAAGCTCGTTACAAGGGATCAGGCAATGCAACTGAAGCATCGAGCTTCGTGCCCGTGGATCCTCGAGTTGGAAACGGTGAACGGCGGCGGCAACGTTGAACAGATCGCGTTTGCGCTGGTTTCAGAGTACCTGGCTCAACCGCCGAATGCCTTCGCGAATATCAGGCTCCCTCATGCGGGAGAAGCCCAGGATGAATCCGCTCCTGGCCGGCTTCGTCAGGTAGTAGGGCGAGATTCCATAAATTCCAACGCCACGCGAGCCGGCGGATTCGAGCGCGGCGGACTCCGCGATGCGTTTGTCAGGCCACAGAACAACGTGAGCACCGGCGCCATAGCCAGTCACCTGGACGCGGTCTCCAAGATATTTGTCGATGGCTTCGAGCAGCACTTTGCGACGCGAGGTGTTGCGGCGGCGGACGCGTCGCAGATGACGTTCGTACATGCCGCTGGCAATGAATTCGGCCAACGTTTCCTGTTCCAGCGTGGCTGTGTGCCGATCGCACAGCCATTTGGCCGAGGTGAACACTGCAGTGAGCGACTTCGGCACGATCAGATATCCGATGCGCAGCGCCGGGAAGATCGTACGCGAGAACGTACCGATATAAATCACGCGCCCGTCGGTATCCAGGCCTTGCAGCGATTGCAGCGGCTGCTCCTCGTAACGAAACTCGCCGTCGTAGTCATCCTCGACCACTAAAGCATCCGCTCGTCTCGCCCAATCGAGTAGCGCAAGGCGACGAGCCAGCGGAAGAATCGCACCCGTTGGAAACTGATGCGACGGCGTGACGAACGCAAGGCGCGCCCGCTCTGGAAGGCTGGCGGGATTCAAGCCATCTGCATCGACGGGAACTGGCAGCAAGCGTGCGCCGATATTGCGCAGGACCTCACGGGCGCCCTGATAACAAGGATTCTCCATCGCGACTCGGTCGCCGCGCTCCACCAATACCCGCGCAATCAGATCCAACGCTTGCTGGGAGCCGCTGACGATGATCACCTGTGAGGGATCGCAGACCACTGCCCGGGAGCGACGCAGGTGAGCCGTCAATGCCTCGCGAAGCGCCATGCTTCCGCCTGCCGGTGCGTAATCGAGCTCGCGCACCGGAGCCTTGCGTGCGTGGCGCAACAACATGCGGCGCCATGTTTCGAACGGAAACTGTTCGATATCGCTTCGGCCGTATTCGAAATCGTATCGCAGCGAGGTCGCGCGCCTCGCGGGTACTTCAATCTTCGGCGCAGCCTCGGCCACCGACCGAGCGAAGCGCGACAGTCGCACATTCGCGCGGCCAGCACGGGAGCTCGGTCGGCTGGCCTGCAGCCCTTGCGTCACATAGGTGCCCGATCCCGGCCGGCCGCGAACAAACCCTTCGGCGAGCAGCTGTTCGTACGCGAGCACAACCACGGTACGCGAAACATTCAAATGCTCGGCGAACTCCCGCGTCGAGGGCAGGCGCTCATCGCTCTTCATATCCCCGCGCAAGATTGCTTTCCGGAACCATAGGTAGATCTGCCGGGACAGCGGCTCGCCATCGTTCAAAAGTGGTATTACGAATGTCACGGAGAATGGACCTTTGAAAAGGCCACAGTCTACGGCACGCTCCACAGAATGAGCACGCCTTGTTGGAGGTCCACATGAGCTCGCACGGGAGCGTTCGCAGACAACTTCTTCTCGCGTGCGGCCTCACGCTGATGTGGCTGCCGTTGCACGCGATGGCTCAGCAAAGCTCGACGGCATCGGCAACGGACGCGCAACCTGCGGCCGAGAGGCGCGATGGGAGCCACGACTTCGACTTCGCGATCGGAACCTGGAAAACGAACTTGAAGCGCCTGGTCCGGCCGTTGACCGGTTCGACGACCTGGGTGGAGCTCGAGGGGACAACTGTCGTTCGAAAGGTTTGGGATGGCCGCGCCAACCTTGCCGAGCTCAAGTTGGATACCGCCAAGGGTCCCATCCATGTGCTCTCGCTGCGCCTGTACAACCCTCAATCCCGCCAGTGGAGCCTGAATTCCGCCAACGCCAGCAGCGGCACTCTGAGTGTGCCCACGGTCGGGGAGTTCAAGGATGGCCGCGGCGAGTTCTACGATCAGGAGGTCTTCGAGGGCAGAACCATCCTGGTTCGCAATATCTGGTCGGACATCACCGCGGACTCATGCCGTTTCGAGCAGTCTTTTTCGGACGACGGCGGCAAGACCTGGGAAGTCAACTGGATTGCCGTGGATACGCGTGTGAAGGATTGAGCATCCCCCACGACGCGTATTCCACGCAGATGGCTTATGCGTCCAGGCCCGGAACGGGGAACTGCTTGCAAAGCGCACGCACCTGCTCATGGAGGCCGTGCAGCTTCGTCTCATCCGTCGGTGAGCGAAGCGCTTCGACCATCCACGCGGCAACCTGTTTCATCTCGTCCTCCTTCATGCCGCGAGTTGTCAGCGCTGGCGTGCCCAAGCGGATGCCGCTGGGCTTGAGGGGAGGGCGAGGGTCGTCGGGGATGACTTGTTTGTTGACGGTGAGGCCGGCGAGATCGAGGGCCGTCTCCGCGACGCGGCCGTCGATGTCGAACGAGCGCACGGTATCGATGACGATGAGATGATTCTCCGTGCCGCCGGTAATGAGCGTGCAGCCTTGTTTCAACAGCTCATCCGCGAGCGCGCGAGCATTGCGCACCACCTGCGCCGCGTATTCTTTGAATGCAGGTTCGGCAGCAAGCTTCAACGTCACAGCGATGCCCGCGACGGCATTCATGTGCGGCCCACCTTGCATCCCGGGGAACACCGCCGAATCGATCTTCTGCGCAAGCGACGCCTTGGAAAGAATCATCCCACCTCGCGGACCCCGCAACGATTTGTGAGTGGTCGTCGTGACGATGTCGAAGCCCGCATCGAGCGGATTCGCCAACGCGCCGCCTGCGATCAAGCCGCCAACGTGTGAGACATCCGCCATGCATAGCGCACCCACATCATCTGCAATGGCCCGAAACCGCGCATAGTCCACTTCACGCGGATATGAGGAATGGCCGCAAAGCACGATCTTCGGCCGCACCTCGCGCGCCATTGCGAGCACCGCGTCGTAATCGATATAACCTGCAGGCGGAGACGTCTTGTAACGAACGAACTTGAAGATGCGCCCCATGCACGACACCGGCGCACCATGAGTGAGATGCCCGCCGTGCGACAGATCCATCGCCAGCACCGTATCGCCCGGCGCAAGACATGCCATGTAAACCGCTTGATTCATCGGCGAGCCGCTCAGCGGCTGCACGTTCGCATGCTCGGCGCGAAACAAACGCTTGGCGCGCTCGATCGCGAGCGACTCGATGCGGTCGGTGAACTGCTGCCCGCCGTAATAGCGGCGGCCGACATAACCTTCGGCGTACTTGTTGGCGAAGACCGAGCCGTTGGTGGCGTAAACCTCGGGAAAGGCATAGTTCTCGGACGGAATGAGTTCGAGCCCTTCGCGCTGGCGGCGTTCTTCGCCGACAACTGCCTCGAAGACATCGGGATCGGACGAACGAAGCAAGTCGAATGAGATCTGCATAGCGGCGCTCCAGTTGAGAGGAGGGTGGACTTGGAGCCCAGGCGAGCGGCCGCGGCAGGGAGACCCTGCGCGCATGCTTCCCGATGGTTTGTTCCATCTGACGCCAGTCACATGCGCGGAGCGGATGCTACGCCAAGCATTTCGACGTCTGCAAGCTGGCACCAAAAGTAATGTAGAGAAGGTCGGCGGTCATGGCGCGCCGGGAACGATTCAGTGACAATCGTCGTGTCGTCTTGCGAATCCTTCATGGAGCGGCCATGCCGATCGATTACGCCAAGCTGAAGAGCATGCAGTTCGAACCCATCCGCCATACCTACACGCGGCGGGACACCATGCTCTACGCGCTGGGCCTGGGCGTCGGTGCGAGCGATCCCACGGACACGGGCGATCTCAAATACGTTTACGAAAAGTCACTCGTCGCACTGCCCATGCAGGCAGTCACGCTCGCAGCCGCGCCGATGCTGCTTGCGCAACCCGAGTTCGGCATCAACTACAAGCTGCTGCTGCACGCGGAGCAGACGTTGCAGATTCACAAGCCGCTGCCGACCGAAGCCACGGTCATCGGCGAGACGTCGATCGATGAAATCTACGACAAGGGCGCGGAGAAGGGCGCCATCCTGTACCTGACGCGCAAGTTGTTCGATGCCGCCTCTGGCGATCTATTGGCGACCATGGGCAACGTTGCGTTCCTCCGCGGCGACGGCGGCTTCGGCGGCAAGAGCGAAGGCGCGCCGAAACCTCGCCCGGTTCCTGCAGACCGTGCAGCTGATCATTCAGTCGCGCTGACCAACATGCCGAATCAGGCGCTGATCTATCGCTTATCGGGCGACTACAACCCGCTGCACAGCGATCCGGAGATCGCCGCGATCGCAGGGTTCAATCGCCCGATCCTGCACGGGCTGTGTCATTACGGCATGGCCGGTCGCGCGTTGATCAAGACGCTGTGCGCCGATGATCCCTCTCGCTTGCAGCGTCTGGACACGCGCTTCACCAGTCCTGTGTATCCGGGCGAGCCGCTGCACGTGGAGATCTGGAACATCGCCGCGGGTGACGCGTCATTCCGGGTGGTAGCGAGCGAGCGCAACGTCATCGTTCAGGACTTTGGTCGCTGCGAAGTTCGCATCTGAATTCAGAAGGCTCTCATTCACTCATGTTCTCAGCCTGCGGCGTCATCACCCTCACCACCGATTTCGGTCCCCAAGGGCCCTTCGTCGCGACCATGAAAGGTCGCATCCTGGCGCGACTGCCCGAGGCGCGGATCATCGACGTGACCCACGACGTGCCGGTGTATTGGCCGGCGGAGGCGGGGTTCTGGCTGGCGCGGGCTTACAGCTACTTTCCCGATGGCTCGGTGCACGTCGCGGTGGTGGATCCGGGCGTCGGCACCAAGCGGGACATCATCGCCGTGGTCGCGAACGGCCATGCCTTCCTGGCCCCGGACAATGGGCTGCTGGCGCCCATCGTGACCAAGGTGCCCTCGGCCAAGATCTACCGCTTCGACGCCGTCCATGCCGGGGCCAAGTTCAAGCTGCCCCCGGCCAGCGCCACCTTCCATGGCCGGGACATTTTCGCCCCCCTGGCCGCGGACATCGCCGGCCGCCGGGCAAATCCCGCCGACCTGGGCCCGCAGACCCACGACATCGTGCCCTCCTGGGTGGATGAGCCCTCCGTGGCGGCCGACCAGGTGGCCGGGGTGGTCATGACCACCGACCATTTCGGCAACCTGATCACCAACATCGACGGCGCCCTGATCGAGGCGTTCAGCCGCCCCATGGTCAAGACCGGCGGCCACAGCTTTGCCCTCAGACGCACGTACGGGGACGTAAGCCCGGGGGAATTCCTGGCCCTCGTGAACTCCTTCGGCGTGGTCGAAATCGCCCGAGCGGAGCAGAGCGCGGCCGAGGCGCTGGGTTTGGGGAGGGGGGCGCCGGTCGTGGTCAGCAACGCTCCCTGAGCCTTCGTTTGCCGCGAAACCGGGGTCGAACTATTTGATTCGCCTGTCCTCCAAGCCATTGAAAACCGCCGCGCATCGTATATAGTCCGCAGGCTTCCGGCCTTGCCGGTTACCGATGTAGTTGATTTGGCTGGATTTTTCAGGAAAGCCCAATGGAGAGAGACGACGATCACTTCGATCTCGACGATGACTTCGTCGCCGAAAGCGACGAGGACCAGAATTACGAGAAGTTCATCGACGCCGGCGCCCGACGCGCCCGTCCGAACGCCGCCCAGGCGGCGAAAAAAGGCAAAGCGGCCTGGAGCAAACTCGAGGATGTACTGGCCGACCGGCGCCTGAAGAAAGAACTGAACGATTTCGAAGAAGAATAGTAAGGTGCCGCGCGGACTGCAGGTTTCGCGCCCCTACAGCTGTCGCTACTCCGGCAAAGCTCTAAGAGGCCGGAGCCAGGATGGTGCGCGCTGGCCCGCGAGCCCGATCCTTTTCCTCACACCTAAAGAGCTTACAAATGACGATGGCTGATTCCTCGCCCGCGGCGTCGCCGTGGGTGGTGCTCAAGTTCGGTGGCACGAGCGTTTCCTCGGTAGCTAACTGGAAAAACATCGCGGCCGTGGTGCGCGAGCGGTTGGCCGAGGGAATGCGTCCCGTCGTGATTCATTCGGCGTTGTCGGGCATTACCGATCGCCTCGAACAGCTGCTGGCCTTGTCGCTCGACACGCAGAGCAATGAAGCGCAGGCCGTGATGAATCAGATCGAGCAGCGCCATCGGGATCTGGCGCGCGATCTCGGTGTCACCCCCAGCCAGAATCTGGAAGAGCAGTTCAAACGTTTGCGACAGATCGCCGCCGGCATCGCGCTGGTGGGCGAGGTGAGCGAGCGCCTGCGGGCTCGCGTGATGGCGCAAGGCGAGTTGATGGCGACGCAACTCGGCGCCGCATTCCTCAAAGCCCAAGGGTTGGATGCGCACTGGGTCGACGCACGTACCGTGCTCAAGGCCGAGCAGCGGCGCAACGCCAATCTGCGCTCGAGCTATCTGTCGGCCACTTGTAACTACGAGCCGGATCAGGAGCTGCAACGTCGCTGGTCCTCGCAAGGCACGGTGTTCATTTCCCAGGGCTTCATCGCGAGCGACGAGCACGGCGACACCGTGTTGTTGGGTCGTGGCGGCTCGGACACCTCCGGAAGTTATTTCGCGGCCAAGCTGCAGGCGCGTCGTCTGGAGATCTGGACCGACGTGCCCGGCATGTTCAGCGCCAATCCGCGCTCGGTGCCGACGGCTCGCTTGCTCCGTGCACTCGAATACGATGAGGCGCAGGAAATCGCGAGCAGCGGCGCGAAGGTGCTGCATCCCCGTTGCATCATGCCGGTGAAGCAGTACGGCATTCCGCTCTACGTCTACGCAACGCAGACGCCGAAGCTCGAAGGCACGGTTATCACCACGCAGGGCGGCAACGTCGCGGCGCAAGTGAAAGCCGTCACCATCAAGAAGAACATCACGCTGGTGTCGATGGAGACCGTCGGCATGTGGCATTCGGTGGGCTTCCTCGCCGATGCGTTCCAGGTGTTCAAGGACCACGGCCTGTCGATCGATCTCGTATCGACGTCCGAGACCAGCGTCACCGTGTCGCTCGATCCGGCGGCCAATACGCTCGACAAGGCGACGCTCGATGCGCTCGTCGTCGATCTCGGCAAGCTGTGTCGCGTGGAGGTCATCGGACCGTGTGCGGCGGTGAGCCTCGTCGGAAGAAACATCCGCGCGATCCTGCATCGCCTGGGCGATGCGCTCGAGCTGTTCGAAGAGCAGAAGATCTATCTCGTGACTCAGGCGGCCAACGACCTGAACATCACGTTCGTGATCGATGAGGCGCAGGGCGATCGGCTGGTGTCGCGCCTGCACGATATCGCCATTCAGAAGATGACCGCCGATCGCGTGCTCGGCCCGACCTGGGAAGAGCTATATGGCCCGAAAGACAAGGGCGCCATCGACCTGCGGCAGTGGTGGCATGAGCGCCGCAACGATCTGATCAAGCTGGGACGCGAACACGGCGCAGCCTACGTCTACGACCGCGGGACCTTGACCGCGAAGGCCAAGGCACTGCGCGCGCTGCCCGGCATCGAAGGCGTGTTCTATGCGCTCAAGGCCAACTGGCATCCGGAGATCATCAAGCTGTTCGCGGAGCTGGGCCTGGGCTTCGAGTGCGTGTCGCGCTCCGAAGTCGAGCACGTGCTGAAGACGGTGCCGTCACTCAGCAAGCAGAAGATCCTGTTCACGCCGAACTTCGCGCCGCGCGCCGAATACGAGTGGGCCGTGGAGCAGGGCATCTGGGTGACGCTCGATAATCTGCATCCGCTCAAGGCGTGGCCGGAGCTGTTCAAGGGACGCGACGTCTTCATCCGCATCGACACGGGCTACGGCCGCGGCCATCACGACAAAGTGCGCACCGCTGGCGTGCATTCCAAGTTCGGCGTGCCGTTGTTCGAGATGGATGAGCTCGAGCGCCTGGTGAAGGCAGCCGGCGCAAAGGTCGTCGGTCTGCATGCGCACACCGGCAGTGGCGTGTTCAGCGTCGATAACTGGAAGTCGGTGGGCGACACGCTCACTGCGCTCACGCAGCGCTTCAACGACGTGCGTATCGTCGATCTGGGCGGCGGTCTCGGCGTGCCCGAGCGCTTGGGTCAGCAGGGCGTGGTGCTCTCCGAGTTTGGCGAGACGCTCGCCGCGCTGAAGGCGGCGCACCCGAAGCTCACGTTGTGGATCGAGCCCGGCCGTTATCTCGTTGCCGAAGCCGGCGTGCTGCTCGCGCAAGTGACGCAGCTGAAGGGCAAGGGCGAAGTGCACTACGTCGGTGTCGCAACCGGCATGAACTCGCTGATTCGCCCGGCGCTGTACGGCGCGCATCATGAGATCGTGAATCTGACGCGCTTGGACGATCTGCCGACCGAGGTCGTCAACGTCGTCGGCCCCATTTGCGAGTCGGGCGACACGTTAGGCACGGATCGCTTGCTGCCGCCGACACAGGAAGGCGATGTGCTGTTGCTGGCGACCGCGGGCGCGTACGGACGTGCGATGAGCTCGACGTATAACTTGCGTGAGCCGGCGATCGAAGTACTGATCTAGGAGTCCTCACAAAAGCAAAGCGGGCCTCGCGGGCCCGCTTCGCTTCGTCCTTCCTGCGATCGATTCCTTCAGACTCGCGGCGACTATTCGGCGTCGCTCGCCGTCATCTCCTTGCTATGGCCTTCGCGCCACTCCTGCGCCGTCAAGGATCCGTCACTGTCTGCGTCCATCTTGCTGAACATCTGCTTCGAGCCGGCAGCGTGCTCGGCCTCGCTCAGCTTGCCGTCGTTATTGGTGTCCATGGCGGCAATCTTCTGCTCGGAAGACATACCCTTGGGCATGGCTTTACCCTTGCCGGCCGGGTCATAGGCCTTCTTGTCTTCCATCCGCTCTCGATCCGGCGTGCCTTCGGTGCGCGCGGTCGCATGATCCTTGTGCATCGACGAATGAGCAGAGTCCATCTCCTGGGCGGTCACGCTGCCGTCCTTGTTGCTGTCCATCTTGGTGAACATCGCCCTTGCGCCTTCCGTATGCTCGGCGGCGGTCACCTTGCCGTCGCCGTTCTTGTCCATCATCGACAATTTGTCATCCTTTCCTCCGCCCGCGACAGCGACACCGCACAGGATGCTCGCGATCGCGACGGGAATGAGTCTTGGAGCCAAAGATTTCATGGCAAAACCCCCAACGGTTTGTGTACCCAATCAACGTAGCGCCTAAGCTCAAGTTCCTGAGCATCGACGCGCCTTCCGAGCGCTGGATGCCAGGATTTCGGAGGCCTCCCGACGGTGTGTCAGGAGAAGATCGTCACAACCTTGCCACGGGGTAATTTGCGCCGTGCGGTGGCGGACGGTACTCTCTCGCCGTGCGTAAATTCTGCTGGCAACGCTGGGCGCTGATGTTGCTGCTCGTGACCCGTCTGTTCATGGGCGAGCTCGGCCATGCCATGCCGATGGGCGCGATGGACGTTGCTGAACCAGCAATCTCCGCTATGGAAGGCGATTCCGCCGCGTGTCCCGAACACGATAGTGGCAGTGCTGAGATGCCGACGGCACATCACGCGGACGCAAGTGCAGATCATTCCTCTGCCAAGCAGGACTGCTGCGAGACAGGGAACTGCGAGTGTCCCTGCCTGCACGTGCCGTGTGCAGCACTCGATGCAATCATTCTGAATCCCGTTGCGGCGACCTCGCTGCTGATCTCGCACGGCACGAATGGCGTGATATCACAACGCCCGTCCGGATTATTCCGACCTCCCGCCTGACTCTCTTGATTCACGTTTGCTGAGTGGGCATGTGGCCTCGGCCGCGGCCCGCATGTCGACGTCTTGATTCAAGAGAGTTTCATGTCATCGATTCGATCATCGCGCGCGGGCCTGTCGCCGCTGTCGCGCAGAAGTTTTCTCCAGGCGGCGGGCGCCGGGTTGTTCGTGCTGGGCGCGCCACGTGGCGCTGGCTGGGCGCAGAGCCAGAGTCAGACCGTGCTCACCGGCTCGCATTTCGATTTGCAGATCGGTGAGGCGCCCTTCAATTTCACCGGCCACAAACGCGTCGGCACGGTCGTGAACGGACAGATTCCGGGGCCGCTGCTTCGCTGGCGGGAAGGCGATACGGTTACCCTGCGAGTTGCGAATCGACTCGGGACCCGCAGCTCCATTCATTGGCACGGCATGATCCTGCCGGCAGACATGGATGGCGTGCCGGGGCTGAGCTTCGACGGGATTTCCAGTGGTGGCGAGTATCTCTATCGCTTCAAAGTGAACCAGTCGGGCACGTACTGGTATCACGCGCACTCGCGCTTCCAGGAACAAACGGGTTTGTATGGGCCGATCGTGATCGAGCGGCGTGGCGGCGAGCGCTTCCCGACGCAGCGTGATTACGTGGTGATGTTGTCCGATTGGACGGACATCGATCCCGAACGCATCTTCTCGGTGCTGAAGAAGCACAGCGATTATTACAACTTCCGTCGCCGCACCGCTGGCGAATTCTTTGCGGATGTCCGCAAGAACGGCTGGAGCGAAACCCTCGCGGATCGTCGCATGTGGGGCGAGATGCGCATGAACCCCACCGACATGCTCGATGTGTCGGGCTATGCGTATACGTATCTCATGAACGGCGTGACGCCGACGGGCAACTGGACGGGTCTGTTCTCGCGAGGCGAGAAGGTTCGGTTGCGATTCATCAATGGCTCGTCGATGTCGTTCTTCGACGTGCGCATTCCGGGATTGAAGCTGACCGTTGTCGCGAGCGACGGTCAGGATGTCGAGCCCGTCTCCGTCGATGAGTTTCGGATCGGTGCGGCGGAGACGTACGACGTCATCGTCGAGCCGAAGGATGATCGTGCCTACACCATCTTCGCGCAGGCGATGGATCGGTCCGGCTATGCGCGCGGCACGTTGTCACCGAGTCCGGGACTCGAGGCGGAAATTCCGCCGCTGGATCCACGGCCGCTGCTGACGATGCGCGACATGGGGATGTCACATGGCGGCCATGGATCCGGCGAGATGAATCAGGATCAGATGGATCACAGCCAGATGAATCATGGACAGGCGGATGCTCACGCTGGCCACGGATCTGCCGCTCAGAGTGTCGATCACGCGGCCATGGGACATGGGCCGTCGCAATCATCCGGTCATCCGGCGACGGAGCGCACGCCGCTGATGGACATGCAAGTCGAGCAACCGAACGTCGGATTGGATGATCCTGGCGTGGGCTTGAGAAACAACGGTCGTCGCGTGCTGACGTACGCCGATCTGCGCACCATTGGCGGCCCGATCGATCGCCGTGAGCCCGGTCGCGAGATCGAATTGCATCTGACCGGCCACATGGAACGCTTCGTGTGGTCGTTCAATGGCCAGAAGTTCTCCGAAGCCAAGCCGCTCAAGTTCCAGCTCGGCGAGCGGCTGCGGATCACGCTGGTGAACGATTCCATGATGACGCATCCGATCCACCTGCACGGCATGTGGAGCGAGCTCGAGGATGCATCCGGCAACTTCCAGGCGCGCAAACACACGGTGAATGTGAATCCGGCGCAGAAGCTGAGCTATGCCGTGACGGCGGATGCGCCGGGGCGATGGGCCTATCACTGCCATCTGCTATATCACATGGAAGCGGGCATGTTCCGCGAGGTGCACGTCGAGTCAGGAGACGGTAGTGGGGTTGGCGGGCCCACCGGTGGTCACGGAGCTCACTCATGAGCTCACTGATCAAGTTTCATCTCGCGTTGACGCTCTGTCTGGCCGCGACGGCCGCCGCCGCTCAAGAAGAGCATCAACATCACGAGCACACTCAGCACGATTCTTCGCAGAGTCAGCAGGCCGAGCATCACGATCACGCGTCACACGGCGATCAACGCACCGAGAGCGAACGCGCCCACGTTCCTCCGCCACCGCCTCAGTACGTCATGCGCGACATGTCGGAAGAGCAAATGGCGGAAATGATGGCCATGGACGACACGGCGCTCTTCGGCATGGCGATGTTGGATCAGTTCGAATGGCGTGACACCGACGCGGGCGACACGTTGGGCTGGGATGGTCGCCTGTGGTACGGCAATGATTACGATAAGGCGCTGCTCAGAACAGAAGGCGAGCGTACCGACGGCGAATATGAGGGCTCGGCCGAATTGTTGTGGGATCACGTGATCTCGCGATGGTGGAGCGTGCAAGCCGGCGTTGCGCACGATTTCGGCGAAGGTCCGTCGCGGACCTGGGCAGCATTCGGCGTCCAGGGACTCGCGCCGTACTGGTTCGAGGTGGAGGCCACGGTCTATGCGGGCGAGGAGGGCCGCACGGCGGCCAGCCTCGAGGCGGAGTACGAAATGTTCCTGACGCAGCGGCTGGTCCTGCAGCCCAAGCTCGAGCTCGATCTCTACGGCAAGGATGACGTCGCGAACGGCATTGGCTCGGGCTTCAGCCATGCCGAGCTTGGGCTGAGACTGCGTTATGAAATTCGCCGCGAGTTCGCGCCATACATCGGCGTGTCGTGGTCGCGAAAGTTTGGTGAGACAGCCGACCTCGCCCGTGAGCACGGCGACGACGCCGATGAGGTTCAGTTTGTCGCCGGCGTCCGCGCCTGGTTTTAGTGAGGCACTTGCCAACCAGTTGAGAATCGTTATCATCTATGGCGCTCGTCGGCGACACCGGCGAGCCGCCAGCTCTCGGGCCAGCCAATAACAAAGTCCATAACGGACGAGAGCTTCCGCAACTGGCCTCTGCTCCCGTCGTTGTGGCTCCGTGCGTCCGACAATCAGGGAGTCTCGCCATGTTCGTTTCTTCTCGCGCATCAGCACCGCTGATGGTTCGTCGTGCCCTTCGGACTTGCAGCCTGGCTGCGGTGATTTCGGCAATGCTCGGCGTGGCTCACGGCGCGGAGAAGACCGAAGGCGCCCAATCGCTTCCGACCGGCGGCCACGCGGGCAACGCGTTCATTGGCTCGTGGGACGACGATGGCGACGGGCAAGTGTCGCGAGCCGAGTACGAGACTGTGCGCAAGTCGCGCTTCGCGACGACCGACGGCAACCGAGACGGCTCGCTCACGGTCGATGAGTACTTAAACGAATATTCGGTCCGACTGGATCGCGACATCGCAGATGAGCGCAACGCTTCGCTGAAGCAGGCCGACACGCGCTTCAAAGCGCTCGATAAGGACGAGGACAGATTCGTCAGCCGCGCCGAATACGATGCGTCCGGCGAACGCGCCTTTGTCCTTCTCGATCGCAACAAGGATGGCAGGATCACTCAGGATGACGCCGAGCCGAAGGCGGAAGAAACACCGCGGCGGCGCTCGATCATTGCCATGCCGACCAGCCACAACCTGGCGGGCATGCTCGAAATCTATGACGACGATGGCGATGACGTTCTGAGCCGCGCGCAATACGAGGCCCAGCGAGGGAAATCCTTCGCCGCGACCGATGTGAACAAGGATGGCAAGCTCGATCATGACGAGTATGTGAAGGAATTCGACGCTCGTCTCAACGATCGAATCGCCGATCGCCGCGAGGCGCAGTTGAAGCAGGGCCGCGTGCGCTTCAAAGCCATTGACGCCGATAGAAATGGCGGCATCAGCCGCGACGAATACTTCGCCATGAGCGCGCGCATGTTCGATCGCGCGGATACGAACAAAGACGGCGCGATCACTCAAGCGGATCCGCCGCCAGCGCGGGAACGCCGCACCGAGGAGGAGCGCGCGGTCACGAGCCAGGTGCAGACGCCGTAACGCGCGCGCTCTTCAAAACTCATCAAACATACGCCCAGTCAGCCGGACGCCAACCAGGCATCGCTATCCACGGATTCTGTCTGGAGTTTGTCATGCGTACCTCGAGTACCGTCCTGTCCCTGGCCATCGCCGCCACGCTGCTGTCGGCGATGCGTCTGAGCTATGCCGCCGAAGCGGATGAACAGGCACGGCAGCTGGATAAGATCAAAGTCACGGCCGAGGAAGAGGGCCGCTCAACGTTGGGCAACCGCACGGTGGTGGGCGTCGCCCAACTCGAAGAAGAACAGGCGCAGAACTTCGAGGATGCGATTCGTTACATTCCGGGCGTGAGCATCGTGGACATGGGCCGCTTCGGTGAGAACGGTTTCAATATTCGCGGGCTCGAAGGCGATCGGGTGGCATTGACCGTCGATGGACTTGCGTTCGCCGAAACGGTCGAGACGACGCCTGCCTATGAATTCTTCCGTTCTGGACGCGGCAGCGTCGATATCGATTCGCTCAAGAGCATCGAGGTGGTGAAGGGCGCCGACTCCATCACTGCTGGTAGCGGTGCGCTGGGCGGCGCGGTGATGTTTGTCACCAAGGACGCCTATGACTATCTGAATCCCGACGGGAACGACACGTACTTTCGCGTCAAGAGCGGCTACACCAGCAGCAGCGATGAGCTGATGACGACGGCCACCTTCGCGAACCGAACGGGGCGGGTGGAGTCCATGGTGCTGTACACGCGACGTCGCGGACATGAAACGGAGTCATGGTATGACTCAGAGCCCATCGCCACCGGCTCGGGGCGTCGCACGCCGGATCCGATGGATCGAGAGAGCGATGAGGTGCTCGCCAAGGTGGATTTCCTGATCGGCGATACGCAGCGCTTCGGCCTGGTCGGCGAATACAGCCGCGCTACGAACGAGATCGACAATCTGTCTCGCGTGGGCGGGCTCGGGTATCTCACACGCCGCGCTGATGATGACAACGACCGTGATCGCTACGGCGTGCGCTACTCATGGGACGACGCGGGTACCTTCTTCGACAGCCTTGAATGGACTGCGGATCGCGTGGAAACCAAATCTCGCGGCTTGACGACGATCCTGGCCGGTACGGGGTGCGCACAGAACGTCGTGCCCTGTCTTCGTAGTGAGGATCGTGCGACCGAGCAGGTGCTCGATCGAACGGCCTTGGATTTCACCAAGGACTGGAAAGGGAAGGACGCCGGCCATTCGTTGGTCTATGGGCTCGCCTGGCAGCAGCGTGAGGTGTCGTTCTCGGCGGTGGATACGCGCTACATCGGCACCACCAGCGCGACCAGTTCGGTCACGGTGGATCCGGATCAGATCCCCGAAACCGATGTGACTACTTACAGTGCGTATCTGCGCGACAGCGTGTATCTGCTGAACGATCGGCTGACCCTGCACGCAGGCGTTCGCTACGACCGCACCGATTATTCTCCGAACCTGGATGAGCAGTTTGTCGATGAGACGGGCTCCGTTCGCGACCTGGAATTCTCCTCACCCACCTGGCAAGCGGGCATCGACTTCAAGCTCACGGCCGAGCATTCGGTGTGGGGACAGGTGGGACGGGGTTTCCGCGCGCCAACCGTAGGTGAGCTGTATGCGCCGACGGCCACGAGCACCGCGACGGAGGTGGCCACGGGCAATGAGGTGACGCTCTGGGACGCAGCGTCGAACCCCGATCTCGACGCCGAGAAGAGCCTGAACACCGAGCTAGGATATCGCTGGCAGACCGAACGCTACTTGCTGGGCATCTCGGCGTATCGGGACAAGTACACCGACTTCATCGAGACCGTCGCTCGTATCCAGAATCCTGGCACGCAGTATCAAACGTGCACTGGGACGAATTGCACCATCACGGACGGCAATGCATACCTCACACCAGCGAACGTCGGCGACGTTGTCGTCAAAGGCGTGGAGGTCGAGGGCCGCTGGGTGATCAATCGGCAGTGGTCGACGCGGCTGGCTTGGTCTTATAGCGAAGGCGAGAAGCAGAACGGCGACCCGCTGCCCAGCATCGTTCCGGCGACGGGCGTCGTCGGCCTTCGCTACGACTCGCCGACGCAGCGCTGGTCGCTGACCGGCAACGTGTCGCATGCCGAGGCGAAGAAGCTCGAAGACGCCGCGCTCACTCAGACGGCGCCGAACGATTTCTTCACATCGCTCGTGCCTGACTATTTGAGCGATTCGTACACGGTGCTGGACCTGTTCGGTGAGATCGACATCACCAAGGACCTGCGCTTGAGCGCCGGCGTGTTCAACGTGTTCGATGAGAAGTATTACCTGTGGCCGCGCGTTCGGTTCGTCAACGAAGGGACGACGACCTTGTACGGCTATGTCACCGGCGACGGCATCGGCCGCTACAGCGAGCCGGGCCGCAATTTCCGCGTGTCGCTGGCGTGGCAGTTTTGATCATTGAGTGTTGGAGATCTATCGCATGTTGAATGTTCGCATCGCGGGTGCGCTTTCCCTCGGAGCTGTCTTGCTATGCTTCAGCAGCGCGCAGGCTCACTCGCCGTATCTGCTGCCGAATCTTTTCGATCTGGGCAAGCGGGATCACGTAACAGTACAGGGCAGCTTCACTGAGGAGTTCTTCGAGCCTGACGTGGCGATGAAGTCCGACCACTACCACGTGCTCACACCAACTGGCGCGAAGCTTGCGCTGACGCCCGTGTACACGCGAGACCTTGCAATCCTCGAAGCCGACACGAAGGAGCAGGGCACCTATCGCATCTCCACTGGCAAGCGCGGCGGCCGCACTTCCAAGGCAGCCTGGGTCGATGGCGACTGGAAGTTTCTCGCCCCCAAGGAAGCGCCACCTGCGGGCGCGAAGGCGTATGACGTCACCAGCATCACCATGGCCGACGTTTACGTCACTCGCGGCAAGCCTTCTGATTCCGCGCTCGCGCCACGCAATGCTGGGTTGGAGTATCGGGCCCTGTCACATCCGAACTCCGCCTTCGTCGGTGCCGAGATGAAGTTCGAGGTCCTCTTCGACGGCAAGCCGCTCGCCGGCCACACCGTGTCCGTGTACCGCGGGCAGCAGCGCTACTCGGATAAGAAGGCCTTCGCTGAAGTCATCACAGACAACGCCGGCTGCTTCAGCTTCAAGCCTGACAAGCCCGGCGTGTACCTCGCGATGTCCCGCCACCGCCCAACGCCGTCGCCGGAGAGTCAGCAGGGCGTGAGCTACACGTACTCGGTGGTGGTTGAAGCAACGGAGTAGGAAGGTTTTGCATGGAGGGAGGGGGCACCCTCCGTTTGCGCGCTTCAGTTTCGGACGGAATTTGACATTCGACGTTTCTGCGGAAACGTTTACTTCTTGGCAGCGTGCCGCCGCTCCAGTTCGGCGACGACGTGAGATAACGACAGCTGCCGGCTCTTGAGCAGCAACGTCAGATGAAACAATAGGTCGGCGGCTTCGCCGACCAGCTTGTCGTCGGGTTGAGTGACGGCGGCGAGGGCGACCTCGACGCCTTCCTCGCCGACCTTCTGCGCCATCCGAGTCTTGCCTTCAGCCCAAAGGCGGGCGGTGTAGCTGCCTTCGGGGCGTTCGGCGACGCGTTTCTCGATGACGGATTCGAGGCGGGAGAGGAAGGCGAGGTGAGTGGCGGTGCTGCCGATCTCATCGCCAAAGCAGCTGTCGGTGCCGTTGTGGCATGTCGGGCCATCGGGGCGGGCGGTGATGAGCAGCGTGTCGTTGTCACAATCGATCGCGGCATCGACCAGGTGCAGGAAATGACCGGAGGTCTCGCCCTTGGTCCAAAGCCGTTGTTTACTCCGGCTATAGAACGTCACACGCTTCTCGCCGAGCGTCTTGCGCAGTGACTCGCGGTTCATGTATCCGAGCATGAGCACCTTGCCGGTGCTCGCGTCCTGAACGACCGCGGGCAGCAGGCCGTCGCCCTTGCTCCAGTCGAACGACTCGATCTGCTCGAGCTTCATGGCCGAACCTCGATCGATGTCTCGCGCAAGTAGTTCTTCAAGTCAGGAATGGGCAGCGCTCCCGTGTGGAAGACGCTCGCAGCCAGCGCACCATCCACCCGAGCTTCGGTGAAGACGCTCGCGAAGTGTTCTTTCGCTCCTGCGCCACCCGAGGCAATCAACGGCACTCGGCACTGCGAGCGCACGGCGCTCAGCTGAGCGATGTCATAGCCCTTGCGCACGCCATCGCTTGCCATGCAATTGAGCACGATCTCGCCCGCGCCGCGTTCTTGCACCTCGCGTACCCAATCCAACGTCTTGCGTGCCGTGTTACGCGTCCGCTCGGGATCGCCGGTGAATTGATAGACCTGATAGTCGCCACCGACTGTCTGGCTATCGATGCCGACGACCACGCATTGCGCTCCGAAGCGGGCGCTCAAGCGGCTGATCAGCTCGGGATCCATGAGGGCAGGTGAGTTGATGGACACTTTCTCGGCGCCCTCGCCAAGCACCTCTTCGGCATCGGAAACGCTGCGAATGCCACCGGCGACACAAAAAGGAATATCCAGAATGCGTGCGATCCGGCGGATCCAGCTGCGATCCACCGTCCGGCCATCCGGGCTCGCCGTGATGTCGTAGAACACGAGCTCGTCCGCGCCCTCGTCGCGATAGCGCGTGGCCAGTTCCAGGATGTCGCCCACGACCACATGATCGCGGAAGCGCACGCCCTTGACGACCTGCCCGTCTCTTACATCGAGACAGGGGATGATGCGTTTGGCAAGAATGGCCGCAACTCCTGAGAAGAAATCTTGTTTTCCAGCAGCGCCTTGCCGCTGATCACGGCGGCGACGCCGCATTCGCGCAGGGCGATCAGGTCGCGGGCGGTGGCAACACCGCCGGACGCCTGCCACTGTAGCTCTGGAAATCTACGCACCGCTTCGGCGTACAGCTCGAAGTTCGGGCCGGTGAGAGCGCCGTCTCTTGCAACGTCCGTGCAAAGGACATGCGACACACCGACGCGGACGAAACGTTCGACCGCGGTCCACAACATCACGCCGCTGGTCTGCTGCCAACCATGCGTCGTGAGCATCGGCAGACCGGAATCATCGAGCCGCACGTCGAGCGCCAGCACGATGCGCGTCGGATCCACTTCCGACAACCAGGACACGACCACGTCGGGTGAATTGATGGCGACGCTGCCGATGACTGCGCGCTCAACCCCCGCATCCAACAGCGCTTTGACTCGATCGAGCGAGCGTAGCCCACCGCCGACTTGCAGCTTCACCGAATTGTCGCGCGCGAATTTGACGATGACATCGCGGTTCGCTTGCGTGCCGTCCTTCGCGCCGTCCAGATCGACGACATGAATGCGCCTCGCACCGAAGGCGCGATAGCGGTCGAGGATTTCGGCCGGATCGTTGGAATACACGGTCTCGGCGGCGAAATCGCCTTTGAACAGCCGCACGCAGCGGCCGTCTTTGAGATCGATGGCGGGAATCAGCTCCATGGATGAGTTCAGTGAGTCTGTTGCAGTTGCAGGAAATTACGCAGCAGCAGCGAGCCGATGCGCGCCGAGCGTTCCGGATGGAACTGTGCGCCAAACACGTTGCCGCTTTGAACCAACGCCGAGAACTGCTCGCCGTAAGTCGCCGTGGCGAGCGTCAGCGGGCCCACCGGCGCCGAATAGCTGTGCACGAAATAAACGTGATCGCCGGGATTGATGTCCTTGAGCAGGGGCGAGGCCGAATCGAACTCGAGTTGATTCCAGCCCATGTGCGGCACCGGCAGATCGTCGCGATCGGCGAAGCGTCGCACGCGGCCCGGCAGCAGGCCGAGGCAGGGCACTTCGCCTTCTTCGGAGGATTCAAACAACAGCTGCATACCGACGCAGATGCCGAGCATGGGCTGACGCAGTTTGCGAATGGTGTCCACGAGGCCCGGGATCTTCTGCAGGCGCCCCATGCAGTCCGCCGCAGCGCCCACGCCCGGCAGGATGACGTGCGAGGCGGCGCGAACCTTCTCCGGATCGGTGGTGAGCTCGGAGGCCACTCCGAGCCGGTCGATCGCGTAACGAAGGGACGCGATGTTGGCGCCGCCACTGTCGATGATCACGAGCTGCATTACAACGTGCCTTTGGTGCTCGGCAGTTCGGTATCCGTGATGCGAAATGCCTGGCGCAATGTGCGACCGACGCCTTTGAAACAAGCTTCGATCATGTGATGGGTGTTGTCACCCTGAACTTTCAGATTGATGGCCGCACCGAGCGTCTCGGCGAGCGACCGAAAGAAATGCGGCACGAGCTCGGTAGGCAACTGCCCGACGTGATCGCGGCCGAACTGGCCTTCGAACACGAAGTAGGGCCGCCCCGACAGATCGATGGCCACTTGAGCCAGCGCCTCATCCATCGGCAGCAGGAAGCCGTAGCGATGGATGCCACGCTTGTCGCCGAGCGCCTGTTTCAATGCCTGTCCGAGCGCCAGCGCGCAGTCCTCGACGGTGTGATGCTCGTCGATGTGCAGGTCGCCCTTGCAGGTGAGCTGCAGCGAGAAGCCGCCGTGCTTGGCGATCTGCTCCAGCATGTGATCGAAAAAGCCGAGGCCCGTCTCGATGTGAATCGGCGATTCGCGATCCAGGTTCACCTCGACCTTGATGTCGGTTTCCTTGGTCTTGCGGACCACGCTCGCAACGCGAGTCTGACTCGTCAGGCGGGCCACGATCTCGGGCCAGGTGTCGCCCGGTGTTTCCTCCGTGCGCACACGAATGCCTTGAATGCCGAGGTTGCGCGCGAGCTCCAGATCGGTCTCGCGATCGCCGATGACATAGCTGTGATTGCGATCGATAGGGTGATCGCGCAGGTAGTCATCGAGCAGCCCGGTCTTGGGCTTGCGGCAGTGGCAGTTGTCCACGGGCTTGTGCGGGCAGATGAACTCCTCACTAAAGCGAATGCCTTGCGAGGCCAGCAGCTCGCGCAGGAACTCATGCGGCTCACGGAAGGTCGGCTCAGGGAAGCTCTCGGTGCCGAGGCCATCCTGATTGCTCACCATGACGAGGGTGTAGCCCGCATCGCGCAAGCGCTGTAGACCTGCGATGACATCCGGCACCAGGCGAAACTTCAGCAGGCTGTCGATCTGCTTGTCCGCAGGCTCGACGATGATGGTGCCGTCGCGATCGATGAACAGAACGCGTTGACCGCTCATGCTGCAACTCCCGAGGCCCGGGCGACACCGCGCACGAGGCGATCGTTCTGCTCTGGGGTGCCGATCGAAATGCGCAAACAGCTGCCAAGACCGAGCTGCGAGCGCGGGTCGCGAATGATCAGCCCGGCCGCGAGGGCTGCGCGCAGCACGGCGTCCGCATCGTTACAGTCCACGAGAATGAAGTTGGAGTCGCTGGTCCACACTTTCTTGATCAGGGGCAGCGGCGTCAGCCGCTCGGCGAGTCGGGCGCGCTCGCTCAAGATCAAGGCGATGCGTTGCTTGGACTCGGCGACGTGCGCTGCATTGGTGAACTCCAACACCGCATCGATGGTGTGAGTCGGCAATGCGTACGGCGTGATCACGCGGGCCAACAAACTCACGATGTCTTCGTGCGCCAGCAAGGCGCCGCAGCGCGCGCCGGCCAACGCATACGCTTTTGACAGCGTGCGCAGGATGACGAGGTTCGGATAGCGTTTCAGCTCGGACACCATGCTCGGCACGCCGGCGAATTCGATGTAGGCCTCATCGACCACCACCAACGCCTTGTCGCTCAGCTGGGTGCACAGCGTTTCGATGGAGGCACGATCCAGCAGGTTGCCCGTGGGATTGTTGGGCGTGCACACGAAGACGAGCTTGACGTTCTCGTTGCATGCGGCGAGCACGGCCTGAACATCCAGCTCGAAACCACGCTCTTTGACGAGTGGCACTTCGATGACGCCCGCGCCTTGAATGCGAGCGGACACTTTGTACATGCCGAAGGTGGGCGGGCAGATCAGCACGCTATCGACGCCGGCGCGACAGAAAGCGCGCACCAGCAGATCAATGCCTTCATCGCTGCCGCGTCCGGCGATCACGCTCTTGGGCGCAACCCCATACAAGTGAGCGAGATGCTCGATGAGCGCATCGGGCTGCGGCTCGGGATAACGATTGAGCCCTGCGCCGGAGCGATCACCGTCCGCGCGCCAGGGCATTTCGTTCGCGTGCATGCGCTCGAGCGTCGGCTCCCACGCCGCGTGTTGATAGGGCTGCAGCGACAGGATGTCGGGCCGGGCAAGTTTGAGAATCGGGTTCATGAGGGGTTCGCGAGTTGGCGCAGGCGCACTTGCACTGCATTGGCGTGTGCGTCGAGGCCTTCGAGGCCAGCGATGGTGACGGCGGTGGGCCCCAGATCGCGCAGGCCGTCGGCAGTGAGCTCCTGCACGGTCATGCGCTTCTGGAAATCGACCAGCGACAGGCCGCTGTAAGCGCGGGCAAATCCATAGGTGGGCAACACATGATTCGTGCCGCTGCAGTAATCGCCCATGGTCTCGGGCGTCCAGGCGCCGAGAAACACAGAGCCGGCGTTACGGATGCTGGGCAACCAATCGCGAGCGTTCGCGACCTGCACGATCAGGTGCTCGGGTGCGTAGGCGTTGCTCAGCTCGAATGCGGACTGCAGGGATTCGACAAGAAACAATCGCGCATGATTGATGGACTCGCGCAAGGTGCTCTCGCGGCCGAGCCGGCGCATCTGCGCTTCCAATTGATCGATTGTCGCTTCGGCAAGCTTGCGAGAGGTCGTTACGAGAATGGCCTGTGCGTCGGCGCTGTGCTCGGCCTGGGCCAGCAGATCCGCGGCGACGAATTCGGCGTTCGCGCGCTCATCGGCAATGACCAGCACTTCAGAAGGACCCGCGGGCAGATCGAGCGCTGCGCCATCAGGATCGTTCGCGGCGAGAATCTTTGCAGCCGTGACCCAGGAGTTGCCCGGACCGAGCACTTTGTCGACCTTCGGAATGGCCTCGGTGCCATAGGCCATGGCGGCGACCGCCTGCGCGCCGCCGACCTTGAACACGCGATCGACGCCGCACAGCTTCGCGACGACCAGCACCGCAGGATCGGCGGAGCCGTCCTTGCGCGGTGGTGTGCAGATGATGCGTGTGGGGCAGCCGGCGATGCTTGCGGGCACAGCCAGCATGATGGCGGCGGAGGGCAGGGGAGCGACGCCCGCGGGGACATACAAGCCGACGGCGTCGATGGCGCGAAAGTGACGCTCGCAAACCACGCCGGGCGATGTTTCTACGCGCAGCGGATTGCCGAGCTGCGCCTCGTGGAAACGACGCACGTTGCTGATGGCTCGTTCGAGCGCGGCGCGCTGTTCACTGCTCAATGCGCTTTCGGCGGCCGCGAATTCAGCGGCGCTGACTTCGAGCGATAGAAGCTTCACGCCATCGAAGCGCTCGGTGAATTCGAGGACCGCTCGATCGCCGCGAGCGCGAACGTCCTTGATGATCTCGCTGACGCGTCGATGCAGGGCCTCGCTATCCGCCTGTGCGGGCCGCCGCAAGGCAGCTCGCCGCTCATCCGCGGAAAGATTCGACCATTCAAGCAGCGCCAGACTCACAGTGGACCTCGTCACGCCAACATCTTCTCGACGGGCAACACCAGGATGGCGCTCGCGCCTGCGGCTTTGAGGCTCTCGAGCGTCTCCCAGAACACGTTCTCGCGACACACCGCATGCACAGCGACTTTGTCGCCGGTGCCATCGAGCGGCACGATGGTGGGCGACTCGCTGCCGGGCAGGAGTTTGCGAATGTCCGCAAGCTTCGAGCGCGGGGCGTGCAGCATGATGTATTTGCTTTCCTTCACCTGCTGCACACCGTCGATGCGCATGGTCAGGCGATGGATCCAGTCCTGCTTTTCGGCCGAGACCGGCACCGGCGTCGTGATGATCGCGGCCTGGCTTTCCAGAATGGTCTCGGCCTCCCACAGGTGGTTCGCGAGCAGCGTCGAGCCGGTCGAGACGAGATCACAAATGAAATCGGCGCGACCCAGGCGAGGCGCGATCTCCACCGCGCCAGACAACGTCACGATCTCCGCCTGCACGTCCCGCTGGCGCAGATAGCGGGCAAGAATGTTTGGATACGTCGTCGCGATGCGCTTGCCATGCAGTGAGCGCGCATCTTTGTATTCGACGCCATCGGGCACGGCGATGGACAGACGACACTTGCCGTAGTCGAGCGTCATCAACTGTTCGAACAGCGGCTGCACGCCCTTGGCCTGGAAGGCGAGGCGTTTCTCTTCGATCACGTTCAAGCCGACGATGCCGAGATCGCAAACATCCTGCTGCACCAGGTCCGGAATGTCGTCATCGCGCACGAACAGCAGATCGAGCGGCATGTTCTCGCCATAGCACATCAGCTGGTCCTTGCCGCGGCTGTACTTCAAGCCGCAACGGACCATCAGGTCCAGCGAGTTCTCGGTGAGGCGCCCGGACTTCTGCAGGGCCACTTTGAGGCGGGTAGCTTTGTCGATCATGGTCGGGCGCGCCCAGTATCCTGTGAACGAGAGTCGGAAGAATCTTTCATGCGTTCGGCGGCGAGCGTGTAGCCGCCGTTGCCGTTGAGCAGGTAGCGTGCGACGCGTCCGATCGTGGTCACGCTGACACCGGTCTGCTTGTGAATTTCCCGATACGGCACGCCCTGCTGGAGCAGGGCGACCACGGCCCAGCGATCAGCCAGCGCCTGCAACTCGGCCGGCGTGCACAGATCGCGAAAGAACGCGCGGCATTCCTCGACGCTGCGCAAAGTCAGGATGGCGCCAAACAGCGCCCGTTCCGCTAACGCCTCCTGGCGCGGCGTCAATGCCCGATGCTCTTTCATACGGTCCCGAACCCCACCGAGGGTCTGTGGTCTGTACCAGTGTATTAGTACGTTAATACATTAGTGCGGCTCAGGGCAACCCGACCTTCGGCCAGGGCGCGCTAAGACGAAGAAATGCCGGCGGTTTTTTCGTGACCCGGTCGGCAACCCACGAGGAGTTTCTTGACCGAATCCGGCCGTGACCCTTAGACTCGCCGGTGCTCATCGAGACCGGCTGAGGGTCAGGCCCTTTGAAGCCGGGGCAACCGTCGAGACTAACCATCTCGAAAAGGTGCCAACTCCTGCGGGTGTCGCCCCATGTCATGAACATGGTGGCAGACACACCCGACAGATGAGTTGCTGTGAAGCTGCTGAGGCTCTGGCTCGGCGGTCGGTCACGGCGACCCGCCTCTACGGACCTCCGTGGGGTTTCTGCGATGTGCGAAACCTGTCCGGCCCCGGCCTTCCGCCGCGGTGCTGGAGTCGATACGGAGTGTTCGATTCATGAATGCTGTGCCCGAGCGCACCCCCGTGGCCGTCCACGAGGGCGTGCTGGAGCTTGAACGAGGCTTGTCGCTGCACTTTGGCGGCCGGCTCGCGTCTGTCCGCGTCGCGTGGCGACTGGTCGGAGATCCAGACGCGCCCGTCATCGCCGCGCTCGGCGGCATCTCCGCTGGTCGAAGCGTCATCGAAGCGGGCGGTGAGAAAGGCTGGTGGAGTGACATCGTCGGCCCCGGCAAGGCGCTCGACAGCAGCCGCTACCGCATCTTGGGGATCGACTTCTTAGGGGGCAGCGGCGGCACGACGGGCCCGAAGGCCGGCCAGAACGATTTCCCTTCCATCGCCTCGCAGGACCAGGCTGAAATTCTCCGGCAGGTCGTGGCGCACTTGAGGCTGCCGCCGCTGGAGGCAATCGTCGGCGCCTCTTATGGCGGCATGGTCGCACTGGCCTTCGCGGAGCGATGGCCGGAACTCGTCAAGCGCATCATCGTGATCAGCGCCGCGCATCGGCCGCACCCGATGGCGACTGCCTGGCGCAGCGTGCAACGCGCGGTCGTGCGTTTCGCCGCTCAAAGCGGGCAGGGCTCTGAAGGCTTGCGGCTCGCCCGTGCGCTCGCCATGGCGACGTATCGCAGCCCCGCTGAATTCGAACAGCGTTTCGCCGGCCCGGCGACACATGTCGACGGACGCTTTCAATTCCCCGTCGAGTCTTATTTGCTGTCGCGTGGCGATGCCTACGCCGCGGCCTACATTCCCGAAGCTTTCGTGTGCCTGTCGGAGTCCATCGATCTGCATCAGGTCGATCCGGCCAAGGTGCGTGTGCCGACGTGGCTGGTCGCAGTCGTCGAGGATCAGCTCGTGCCGCTCTCAGACATGCGTGCGCTCATGCACTCACTGGGCGGCCCGGCGCATCTGGCCGAGCTTTCATCCTTGTATGGCCACGATGCCTTCCTGAAAGAGACGCAGGCGCTGCGTGATGTGTTCACGCGCGCACTATCGCCTGCTGGAGATGTGAAATGACCTGGCGCCCCTCGGCCGCGACTCGCGCAGTCCGTGCCGCTCTCGATTCGGATCCTCACCACGGCGCAGTGGTGCCGCCGCTGCATCTCACATCGACATTCTCGTTCAAGTGCTTTGGCGAGAAGCGCACCTACGATTACACGCGCTCCGGCAATCCGACGCGCGATGCTCTGGCCGAGGCGATCGCGTCGCTGGAGGGCGGGGCAGGCGCGGTGGTCACGGCGTCCGGCATGGCGGCGGTTCACCTCGCGTGCCAGTTGCTGTCACCCGATGATCTCTTGGTCGCTCCGCACGACTGTTACGGCGGCAGCTATCGCTTATTCAGCAACCTCGCGCGTCGTGGTTTGTTTCGGGTCGAATTCGTCGATCAGACCGATGAAGCCGCCGTCTCGGCGGCGATCGCTCGCAAGCCCAAGCTCGTGTGGGTCGAAACGCCGAGCAACCCGCTGCTGCGCGTGGTCGACATTCGCAAGCTCGCCGATCAGGCCCACGCCGTCGGCGCGCTGCTCCTCGCGGACAACACTTTCCTGTCGCCGGTGTGGCAGCAGCCACTGTCGCTCGGCGCGGATTTCGTTCTGCATTCGACCACGAAATATCTGAACGGCCACAGCGATGTCGTGGGCGGCGCCATCGTCTCCGCCACGTCCGAGCTGCACGAGCGCATGGTGTGGTGGGCGAACTGCATCGGCGTCACGGGCGCGCCGTTCGACAGCTTCATGACGCTGCGAGGCATCCGCACGCTGCATGCACGCCTGAAAGTGCATGGTGAGAACGCACTGAAGATCGCGAACGCGCTGAACGATCATCCTGCAGTGAAGAAGGTGTATTACCCGGGCTTGCCATCCCATCCTCAGCACGAGCTGGCCAAGCGCCAGCAGTCGGGTTTCGGCGCGATGGTCAGCTTCGAACTGCGTGGCGGGATTCCGAACGTGTGCGCCTTCCTGGAAGGGCTGCAAACATTCTCACTGGCGGAATCGTTGGGCGGCGTCGAGAGTCTCGTTGCTCATCCCGCATCGATGACGCACGCCGCGATGGATGCTGAAGCCCAGCGCGCAGCGGGCATCGGTGAGACGCTGCTGCGATTGTCGATCGGCATCGAAGCGGTCGAGGACCTGCTGCAAGATCTGCGTGCCGGACTGGATCGCGCGGTCGCAGTGAAATAAACAGGCGACCTCGGTACTCTTGGTCCTTTCCTTCGGAAGGGACCCAGTACCGCATGAGAACCAGAGTCACTGAGCTGCTCGGCACGCGCTATCCCATCATTCAAGGCGGCATGCAGTGGGTCGGCACGGCCGAGCTGGCCTCCGCCGTGTCCAACGCTGGCGCACTCGGCATTCTCACCGCGCTCACGCAGCCCACGCCCGAGGACCTTCGCAAGGAAATCGAGCGCTGCCGGACCATGACCGATCAGCCGTTCGGCGTGAATCTCACGATTCTCCCAGCGATCACGCCGCCGCCGTACGCCGAGTATCTGCAGGTGATCATGGAAAGCGGCGTGAAGATTCTCGAGACGGCCGGCAACAACCCCAAGGACTTCATCGGCAAGGTCAAGGAGCGCGGCATCAAGGTCGTGCACAAGTGCACGTCGGTGCGACATGCGCTTTCTGCAGAGCGCGCCGGCGTGGACGCCGTGAGCATCGATGGCTTCGAATGCGCGGGTCACCCCGGCGAAGATGACATTCCAAATCTGATCCTGATTCCCGCAGCGGTGCGTGCGCTGAAGATCCCCGTGATTGCGTCTGGCGGAATCGGCGATGGCCGCGGCATGGCCGCCGCCTTCGCGCTCGGCGCTCATGGCATCAACATGGGCACGCGTTTCATGACGACGAAGGAAGCGCCGATCCACGACAACATCAAACAAGCGCTCATCAAGGGCAGCGAGCGGGACACCAACCTGATCTTCCGGACCATGCACAACACCGCGCGGGTGTTCAAGAACGCCATTTCCAATGAAGTGGTGGCGATGGAACGCAAGGGCGCGAAGTTCGAAGAAGTGCGCCCGCTGGTCGCCGGCGTGCGCGGCAAACAGGCGCTCAAGGAAGGAAACATCGATGGCGGCGTCGTGAGCGCCGGCATGGTCATCGGCTTGATCGACGATGTGCCGAGCTGCGCGGAGCTCATCGAGCGCATCGTCGCCGAGTGCCGCGCGCATCTGCGTGCCGCGTCGGAATTGGTCGCCGCCTATCCGGCTCGCCTCTGAGAAAGCCCGGATCGGCTTCGTATTCGGAAAAATCGGCATCGTGCCCGAGGCCTGCTCGAGCTGGTTCTTGCCGCGCATCGTCGGGATGCAGCAGGCGCTGGAATGGGTCTACACGGCGGACATTTTCGATGCGCAGGCGGCGCTGCAAGGCCCGTCTGGTCAAGGCGGTTTATCCGCCCGAGCAGCTCCTGGCGGAGGCCCGCCGGCTGGCGCGCCGGATCGTGGATAACCGCTCGCCCGTGGCCATCGCCTTGGCGAGGCAGATGATGTACCGAAATTTCGCTCAATCGCAGCCAGTCGCGGCGCATCGAATCGACTGGCTGGCCATGTTCTACACGAGCATTGGCGACGGGAAGGAGGGAGTTCGATCCTTCCTGGAGAAGCGCGATCCCGCCTTCCAGAGTGCAGTTGGCCGGAATTTGCCGCCGTTCTATGCCGAATGGGCGCGTTCGCCCGAATGAGCCGAGCGCGGAGGGGCGGCTGGGGAGCGTAAAATCTGTAGATAAAAACAGGCCGGCGCTAGGCCGGCCTGGGATGTGGCAACTTAAGACTTGCTGTCGTGGCGGCACCGGTTTGAGCCGACGCCGACCTTGGGGACTAACCCGACACGAGTCCCGTTTCCACCAAAGACACCTCGACCGTGGTGGTCGAGACATGGAGATTTGCCCGAAGGCGGAAGCGCCGGAAGAGATCGAATCCGTCGCTTGGGACAGATCATAACCGGTTCGGCCGGATTGTGGTCAAGATTATTCTGCGGTCGGATAAATTTCTTATCGCTCCAGAAAAATCAAAGACTTACAAAATCAGCCCAGGATTTTTGCCAGGACCGCGTCGCCCGCCTGGGCGGTGGTCGCGGCCGGCAAGCCTGCGGCGATATCGGCCGTCCGAACCCCCTCGGCGATGACCTGCTGAACCGCCTTTTCGACCGCCTGAGCCTCCTTCGGCAGGTCCAGCGAATGCCGCAGCAGCATGGCGACGCTGAGGATGGTGCCGAACGGATTGGCGATGCCTTTGCCGGCGATGTCGGGCGCCGACCCATGAATCGGTTCATACAAACCCAGTTTGCCCGCGCCGAGTGAAGCAGAAGGCAACAACCCGAGCGAGCCTGCGAGCATCGAGGCTTCATCGGTGAGAATGTCACCAAACATGTTTTCGGTGAGGATCACGTCGAAGTGAGCGGGCTTGCGGATCAGCAGCATCGCCGCCGAGTCCACCAGCTGATGCTCGTACTTCACGTCCGGGAACTCTTCGGTCAGCACTTTCTCGACGGTGCTGCGCCACAGGCGGGATGTTTCCAGCACGTTGGCTTTATCGACCGAGGTGATGAATTTGCGTCGGCCCCGCGCGAGATTGCCGGCAGCGCGCGTCACGCGAGTGATCTCTTCGACCGTATAAGTGCACAGATCGCTCGCCGAGTCTGCGGTGCGCTTCTTCTCGCCGAAGTAGATGCCGCCGGTCAGCTCGCGCACCACCATGATGTCGGTGCCTTTGAGCACCTCGGGCTTCAAGGGCGAGGCGTCGAGCAGTTCAGTGTGCAGCGAGACCGGACGCAGGTTCGCGAACAAACCGAGCGCCTTGCGGATCGCGAGCAACCCTTGTTCGGGGCGCACCTTGGCGCTGGGATCGGACCACTTCGGACCGCCGACCGCGCCGAGCAACACCGCGTCAGCCGTGCCGCACGCGGAGGTCGTCTGCGCCGGCAGAGCGCTTTGCGTCGCGTCGATCGCAGCGCCACCGATCAGGTGATGCGCGAACTTGAAATCGTGTCCGTAACGGCTGGCGATCGCTTCCAGCACGCGCACACCCTGTTGAGTGACTTCGGGGCCGATGCCGTCGCCGCCGAGTACAACGATGCTTGCCGTGGTCATAGCAGTGAGATTCTTCAGTGAGAGATCAGAAGGGGCGGGCGGACTCGTAACGCTCGATGGCCGGTGCTTGTTGCAGCAGGAAGCCGAGCTCATCGACGCCGTTCATGAGACACACGCGAGCGAAGCCTTCGATCGGAAACTTCGCGGTCGCGCCCGTAGGTAGCGTGAGCGTCGTGGTTTCAAGATCGATCTTCACATTCGCGCCCGGATTGTTCATCAGCCACTCGTGCGTTTTTTCATCCACGACGATGGGCAGCAGGCCGTTCTTCAGCGAGTTGTTGCGGAAGATGTCCGCGATCTCGGTGCTGATGACGGCGCGAAAGCCGAAGTCGAGCAGGGCCCACGGCGCGTGCTCGCGAGAGGAGCCACAGCCGAAGTTGCGACCGGCCACCAGGATCGTGGCGCCGGCAATTTCAGGCTTGTTCAAGATGAAGTCGCTTTTGACCGCACCGTTCGCGTCATAGCGCCAATCGGCAAAAGCCTGTTTGCCAAGCCCCTCGCGCGTCGTCGTCGTGAGGAAGCGGGCGGGGATGATCTGGTCGGTGTCGATGTTCGTCACCGGAATGACGACGGTGCGAGACTCGATCGTGCGGATGGGTTGCATGGTCGGGCTCTTCAGTGAGGAAGGAAGGCGCGGGGATCGGCGATCTTGCCCGCGATCGCGGCAGCGGCAGCGGTTGCAGGGCTCGCCAGCAGCGTGCGTGCGCCTGCGCCCTGTCGGCCTTCGAAATTTCGATTGCTGGTGCTCACGGCATATTGGCCGCGGCCTGCGGTGTCGCCGTTCATGCCGATGCACATGGAACATCCGGACTCGCGCCACTCGGCGCCCGCTTCGGTGAAGATCTTGTCGAGGCCGAGGCGCTCGGCTTCACGCTTCACCTGTTGCGAGCCTGGCACCACGAGCATGCGCACGCCGCCTGCGACCTTGTGTCCCTTGAGCACGCCAGCGGCGAGCTCGAGATCCGACAGACGGCCGTTGGTGCAGCTGCCGATGAAGACCACCTGGATGGGCTTGCCCACCATCGGTTCGCCGCCGTGCAGGCCCATGTAGTTGAGCGCCTTCGCGTGCACCGGATCGTTGGCGACCTCGGGCACTTTGCCGGTGATCGGAACGACCATGCCGGGATGCGTGCCGTAGCTGATCATGGGCTCGAGCTTGTTGGCATCGATGGTGACTACGCGATCGAACTTCGCGCCCGGATCGGTTTTCAGCTCACGCCAGCGTGCGACGGCCTTGTCCCACTCAGCGCCTTGAGGCGCGAAGCGACGGCCCTTCAGATACGCGAACGTGGTTTCGTCCGGCGCGACCATGCCGGCGCGCGCGCCCGCTTCGATGGACATGTTGCACACGGTCATGCGCTCTTCCATCGACAGGGCTTCGATGGCGGAGCCGCGATATTCGATGACGTGGCCAGTGCCGCCGGACACGCCGATCTCACCGATGATGGCGAGGATCAGATCTTTCGCGGTGACGCCGGGGCGCAGCTTGCCAGTGACTTCGATGGCGAGCGTCTTTGGGCGACGCTGTAGCAAACATTGGGTCGCGAGCACGTGACCGACTTCAGTCGTGCCGATGCCGAAGGCGAGGGCGCCGAACGCGCCATGCGTCGCGGTATGGCTGTCACCGCAGACGATGGTCTTGCCGGGCTGCGTCGCGCCGAGCTCGGGGCCGATGACGTGCACGATGCCGCGATATTCGCTGCCCAACCCCAAGAGCTCGATGCCGAACTCACGACAGTTCTTCTCGAACTCCTTCACCTGCTTCGCGGCGGATTCCACCTTGATCGGCACCCGACCGAACACCTCGTCGGGATCCGTCGGGGTGGAGTGATCCATCGTCGCCAGCACCCGCTCGGGCCGCCGCACTTTCAGGTTCTGCGAGCGCAGGACGGAGAAGGCCTGGGGCGAGGTGACCTCGTGTACGAGGTGCAGATCGATGTACAGCACGGCCGGCGTGTCGGCGCTTTCCGGTACGACCTGGTGCTGTTCCCAGACTTTTTCGAACAGGGTCTTGGCAGTCATGAGGCTGGACCATTTGAAATGGTGGAGCGTCAAGGATGCCAGGGGAGGCGGAGCCGAGGGATGACGATTCCTGAAGGGGGCATCGTCGGAAGCGATGGAGCGCCGCCCTTGCGGCGGCGCTCCCTGGGTCAGATCAAGGTGGGGATCAGCCGGCGGCGGCAGCCTTCCTGGCCGAGCCGTCCTCGCAAAGCTCCAGCCAGCCCCACTTGTCCTGGGTCTTGCCCGTGAACAAGCCGAAGAACGCCGTCTGAATGGCCTCGGTGATGGGCCCGCGCTTGCCGGCGCCGATGGTGACCTTGTCCACCGAGCGCACCGGCGTGACTTCCGCCGCCGTGCCCGTCATGAACATCTCATCGGCCAGATACAGGAACTCACGCGGAATCGCCTGTTCACGCACTTCGAAGCCGTGAGCACGCGCGAGCGTGATGACGGTGTCGCGAGTGATGCCCTGGAGAATCGAGTTCGCAAGGCCCGGCGTATAGATCACGCCATCGCGAATGACGAACAGGTTCTCACCGGCGCCTTCGCTGACCGAGCCGTCCACGCCCAGGCCGATGCCTTCAGCAAAACCAAGCCGTTTGGCTTCCATGCTGATGAGCTGGCTCGAAAGGTAGTTGCCCGCCGCCTTGCCCAGGGCCGGAATGGTGTTCGGCGCGAGGCGCTGCCACGAGGACACCATCACGTCGATGCCGTTCTCGAGGCCCTCGGCGCCCAGATACGCACCCCATTCGAACGCCGCGATCACGGTGTCGATGGGCGGAGAAACCTTCGGCGCGACGCCAATTTCGCCATAGCCGCGAAACGCGAACGGCCGCAGGTATGCACCCTTGGTGAGGCCGTTGACGTTGATGATCTCCTTGCACGCGGCGCTGATCTGTTCCTGCGTGTAAGGAATTTCCATGTGATAAATCTTGGCCGAGTCGAACAGGCGGCGGGTGTGATCCTTCAGACGGAAAATCACCGGGCCGTTCGGCGTCGGATAGGCGCGTTCGCCTTCGAATACAGTCGAGCCATAGTGCAGCGCGTGGGCCAGTACGTGCACTTGGGCTTTGTCCCAGGGCACGAGCTTGCCGTTGTACCAGATGTGTTTCGCGGCATTGATGGGCATCTGAGGCTCCTGTTTCGAGACTTTCGCAGCCCGACGCCGGCTCCGAAAAACTTCGGAGCCGACGCCGATCTCGCGTTGACTAAGGCAGGTTACGCGCGCTCTTCCTGCAACCAGGGCATGCGCTCACGCAGCTTCGCGCCGACCTTTTCGATCTTGTGCTTCAGGTCCGCGTTCATGAGCTTGTTGTACTTCTTGCGGCCGCTCTTGGTCTCGGCGATCCACTGACGGGCGAACTTGCCGTCCTGGATTTCCTTGAGCACCTTCTTCATTTCCTTCTTGGTGTTCTTGTTCACGATGCGCGGGCCGCGGGTGAGATCGCCGTACTTGGCGGTCTCGCTGATGAACTGGTGCATCTTGGTCATGCCGCCTTCGTGCAGCAGATCGACGATCAGCTTCAGCTCGTGCAAGCACTCGTAGTAGGCGACTTCAGGCTGATACCCGGCTTCCACCAGCGTCTCGAAGCCCTTCACCACCAGCTCGGTCGCGCCACCGCACAGCACGGCCTGCTCGCCGAACAGATCGGTCTCGGTCTCTTCGGCGAAGGTCGTGGTCAGCACGCCGCCGCGGGTGCCGCCGATGCCGTCGGCGTAGGCGAGGGCGACGTCTTTCGCCTTCTTGCCGCCCTGGAACACGGCCAACAGGGACGGCACGCCGCGACCCTGCTGATACTGACGACGCACCAGGTCGCCGGGGCCCTTCGGCGCGATCAGCACCACTTCCAGATCCTTGCGAGGCTTGATCTGTTTGAAGTGGATGTTGAAGCCGTGCGCGAACAGGATGGTCGCGCCCTGCTTGATGTTGCCGATGACTTCGGCGTAGAGATCTTTCTGCGTGAGGTCGGGGGTGAGGAACGCGATCAGATCGGCGTTCTTCACGGCCTCGGCGGGCTCGGCGACTTCCAGGCCGTCCTTCTTCGCCTTGGCGAAGCTGGCGCCGGACTTGCGCACGCCGACCACGACGTCATAGCCGCTGTCCTTCAGGTTCAGCGCATGAGCCCGGCCCTGGCTGCCATAGCCGAGGATGGCGATGCGGGCGTTGGCCAGCGCCTTCTTGTTGACGTCCTTCTGCGAGTAGATCTGCGGCATTTCGCTCTCTCCGAATTAAAAGCTTTGCGAGCTTGTGTACAAAACGTGTGTGTCAAAAACGAACGAACCCCGCCTCGGGCTGGCCGGTGCGGGGTTCGTGTGGCGAATCTCTATCCTGTGGTGATCAGACGCCGGTCCCGCACCCAGCCCGCCGCAGCAGGCCGGAGACGACTACACGCTCTACTACAATGATCGCGTCGATCATTGCGAGGCCGAACAGATCGGCGGAAGCGTGCGTGGCTGCGGACATGGCCTAACGACAAATGAGCGGTTTAAAAAAGGGTGCGCGCGTCAGATTGTGTGCAATAAAGCCCGCGAATGGCACCATAGGGCTGCGTTGCTTGTCAAGCTGCGATACTCTTGTGAGCGCTGCGTCACGATCGTGCGCGGCGCGTGAACAACCAAGCCCTCACGTTGCAAAGGGGCTGATGCGGCCATGACTGCCTCCAACTCCAACCACCCCTCGATCCCGTTGAAGCTGCTGCACGAAGAGGATTTCGAGCAGTGGCGCGCGGCTCAAGAAGAGCCGGTACGCAACTGGGCCGCGACTCACGGCTTCAAGGCCGAACGAAACAAACTGCTGCTGGTGCCTGGACCGCAAGGCCGGCCGGTCGCGGCGATCGTCGGTCTCGGCAAGAACAATCCGCGCGAAGAAATGAGCTTTTGGCTGGGCGCGGCGGTCGCGGATCGA
Source organism: Steroidobacter sp. (assembly GCF_036402275.1). NCBI lineage: Bacteria > Pseudomonadati > Pseudomonadota > Gammaproteobacteria > Steroidobacterales > Steroidobacteraceae > Steroidobacter > Steroidobacter sp. Next base: position 110,123 of record NZ_DASWTF010000036.1, read on the forward strand.
CTGCCGGATGGTCACTACCATCTCGCTCATGGCTTGCCCGCGAACGCCGCGACTCAATTCGCCGCGGGCTGGGCCTACGGACAATATCGCTTCGAGCGCTACAAGCGCGGCGGTCCGCAGCGCTCGGTTCAGCTGCAGTTGCCTGAAGGGGCGAATGCGTCCGAGGTGGAAAGATTGCGTTCGGCCACGACGCTTGCGCGCGATCTGGTGAACACGCCGGCGAACGACATGTCGCCCGAGGCGCTCGCGAACGCGGCGGTCGAAGTCGCGCGTCGTTATGGCGCGAGACATCGGGTCATCATCGGTGATGACCTGTTGAAGGAGCGCCTGCCTGCCGTCCATGCTGTGGGTCGCGCGGCCGCCGTGGCGCCGAGACTCGTCGATATCGAATGGGGCGACGCGTCGAATCCAAAAGTGACATTGGTGGGCAAGGGGGTGTGCTTCGACACCGGCGGTCTCGACATCAAGCCCGGCGCCTCCATGCTGCTCATGAAGAAGGACATGGGTGGCGCAGCCGTTGCGCTCGCGCTCGCGCAAATCATCATGGATGCGAAGTTGCCGGTGCGCCTGCGTGTGTTGCTGCCCATGGTTGAAAACTCGATCGCGGGCAATGCGTTTCGTCCGGGCGACGTGCTCGGCACACGCAAGGGACTTACGGTCGAGGTGGGCAATACCGACGCCGAAGGACGACTCATTCTCTGTGACGCGTTGGCGCTTGCCGACGAAGAGCAGCCGGACCTGCTCATCGACACGGCTACGTTGACCGGCGCGGCGCGCGTTGCGTTGGGCCCGGAATTGCCGGCGCTCTTCAGTGATGACGACGCCGCGGCGGAAGAAGTGCTGCGCGCAGGCGCGGCCGAAGCCGATCCGCTGTGGCGCATGCCCTTGTGGTCGGGTTATGACGACGAGTTGTCGAGCAAAATCGCCGACGTGAACAACGTATCCACGTCGGGCTTCTCCGGCTCCATCATCGCCGCCTTGTTCCTGCGTCGCTTCGTCAGCAACGCCCGCACGTGGCTGCACCTCGATCTGTACTCCTGGAACGGCAAGGAGCGGCCGGGCCGACCGGTGGGTGCGGAACCGCAGACGGTTCGTGCGTTATATGCATTCCTCAAGCAGCGATATGCGCGTTGATTGATGGTTGCAAGCTCTACCAGCGTCGCGGACGCCACTTCGATCGCCCCCAAGCATCTGGTCCTGCTGGTGCTGATGAATCTGGTGTGGGGAGCGAACCTGATCGCCTCCAAGATCGGCGTCGCTCAGCTCCCGCCCATTCTGTTCACGGCATTACGCTTCGGCTCTCTGGCGCTGTTCCTGCTGCCGCTGCTGAAAATACATCGCGGCCAGATGGGTAATTTGTTCCTGGCCGCGCTGCTGACCGGGCCGGCCGCGTTCTCGTTGCTGTTCCTGGGGGTGTATCACGCGGAAGACGCGGCGACGGTCGCCATCGCGAGCCAGATGGGCGTGCCGATGTCGACGCTGCTCTCGATCTGGCTGCTGGGCGAGACCATCCGCTGGCGCCGTACGCTCGGCATCACGCTCGCGTTCGGCGGCATGGTGATCATCAGCTTCGATCCGCGCGTGTTTGCATACTGGGAAGGTATGGCGTTGGTCGTCGCATCGACGTTCTTTGCGTCGCTCGGCACGATCTTCGTCAAACGCCTGCACAACATTCGGGCGCTCGAACTGCAGGCGTGGATCGCCATGGCGGGCGGGTCGGTGCTGATGCTGCTGAGCCTGATGTTCGAGTCGGGTCAATGGGAGGCGATCCAGGCGGCGGACTGGAAGGCGTGGACGGCGCTCGCGTTCACGACCCTGATGTCGAGCCTGCTCGCGCACACGGCCTGGTATTACCTGATCAGCAAATATCCGGTGACGAGCCTGTCGCCCATTACGCTCTTGTCGCCGCTGTTCGGTATTTTCTTCGGCGTGACGTTGCTGAACGATCAGCTCACGACGCGGATGCTGCTCGGGGGCGCCGTGACCCTGATCGGCGTGTTCATCGTCGTGATCCGCGAGAAGAAGCTGGTCGATACCGGGACGTGATCGCCTTCATGAAGGCCTGAACCTCGCGGGCATCCACGCTCCGCGATTCTCCCGGCGCGAGTCCTTCCACCGTCCAGGGGCCGACGGACCAGCGAATCAATCTCAACGTCGGCAAGTTCACGGCCGCGGTCATGCGCCGGACCTGACGATTGCGACCTTCGCGTATCGTGAGCTTGAGCCAGTTCGTCGGAATGGCTTTGCGGAAACGAATCGGCGGATCGCGCGGCCAGAGCCACTCAGGCTCGTCCATGCGCTCGGCCTCGGCCGGCAGCGTCATGCCATCGTTCAACTTCACGCCGCGACGTAGTTGCGAGAGTGCGTCCTCGCCGATTTCACCTTCAACCTGCACCAGATAGGTCTTTTCCTGCTTCCAGCGCGGATCGGCGAGCTTGGTTTGTAGCTGGCCCGAGTTGGTCAGCAGCACGAGGCCCTCGCTGTCGTAGTCGAGTCGTCCCGCTGGCCGCATGCCGGGGGCGTGCACGTAATCGCGCAGCGTCGCCTTGCCATCCTCGCTCGTGAACTGAGTGAGGACGCGATAGGGCTTGTTGAGCAACAGGAGGGCAGGAGCGTCCATCGAATCAAATATTGTCGGCGGCGCTGCGCACGAGATCGAGGAAGCGTTGCACGGCCGCAGAGTTTTCGCCATGGCGGCACGCTAGAATCAAGGGCGCGGTGAGTTGCGGCATATCCTCGAGCTTGCGATACACGATGCCGTCCATCTGTAGTCGCTGCAGCGATGCCGGAACGATCGAGACGCCAATGCCGGCGGCAACCAGGTTCAACGTCGAGATGATACGTGGCGCTTCCTGGCCCACGCGTGGGCTGAATCCGGCGCTCCTGCAAGCGGCAATGATGGTGTCGTAGAGGCCCGGGCCGCCGGGACGCTTGTAGAGCACGAAGGTTTCTTTCGCGAGCTCAGAGAGCGGCAGCAACACGCTTCGACTGAAGCTGCTGCGCCGGGCGAAGATGTGGCCGGTGGGTAAGGCCACCAGCATCTTCTCTTCCAGCAGCGGGCGCACGGTGAGGCCCACGACGTCGGCCACGGGCGAGCGGATGAAGGCCGCGTCGATCTCTTCGTTATGAAGTCCCTGCACCAACTCGCTGCTGCCGCTTTCTTCCAATACGAGTGAGACCAGGGGCGCAGCTTCGCGAAACGCACGCAAGACGCGAGGCACGAACGGGTGAAAGGGAGCAGAGCTGGTGAAACCCACGACCACGCGACCCTCTTCACCGCGTGCCGTTCTGCGGGTCGTCGCCACCGCCCGATCCACCTGATCGAGGATGATCCGGGCCCGATCCAGGAAGGCCAGGCCCGCCTCGGTCAGCTCGACCCCGCGCGGCTGGCGGCGGAAAAGTTGGGCGTCGAGCTCCTGTTCCAGGGCTCGGATCTGCATGCTGAGCGGGGGCTGCTGAATCCCGAGCCGTTCGGCGGCTCGGGTCATGTGCTTTTCTTCAGCAACAGCAATGAAGTAGCGCAAATGTCTCAGTTCCATGCTGAGATATGTATCAGATATCGGTTTCTAACTCACCATATATTTTACCCGCAGGCAGGAAATCATTAAGGTTTGCCCTGACGGCCAACTCGGCCGATGGGGAGACGAGTGAGTGGCGACCAATCCTGCGGTGACTTCGACCGGCGGAGTCGAGATTCGGGGCGCGATGCAGCCCGGTTACGAGACCGTTTTGACCCCGGCCGCGCTCGAATTCGTCGCCGATCTGACCCGTCGCTTCGGAGATCGCGTGCCCGCGTTGCTCGATGCACGGGCCGCTCGCCAGAGGCAGTTGGATGCGGGCGTGTTGCCTGACTTCCTGGCCGAGACTCGTCACATTCGTGAAGGGCAGTGGCGTGTGACGACCATTCCTGCCGATCTGCAGGACCGTCGCGTCGAGATCACCGGTCCCACCGATCGCAAGATGATCATCAACGCGCTGAACTCGGGCGCGAAGGTGTTCATGGCGGACTGCGAAGACTCGCTGACGCCGACCTGGGACAACGTCGTGCAAGGTCAGATCAACCTGCGCGATGCCGTCGATCGCAGCATCTCTTTCAGTAATCCGGATGGCAAACAGTATCGCCTCCATCCGCAGATCGCGACGTTGATCGTGCGGCCACGCGGCTGGCATCTGTACGAGAAACATATCTATGTGGACGGCCGCCCCGCGCCGGGCGCGTTCGTCGATTTCGGTCTTTATCTGTTTCACAACCACGCGGCGCTGAAGGCGCATGGCACAGGGCCCTATTTCTATTTGCCCAAGCTCGAAAGCCGTCACGAAGCGCGGCTGTGGGCGGAAGTGTTGCGACATGCGGAGGAGGCGCTGCGCTTGCCGGCGCAGACCCTCAAGGTCACGGTGCTGATCGAGACCATCCTCGCCGCCTTCGAAATGGATGAAATCCTGTTCGAGCTCAAGGACTACATCGTCGGGCTCAATTGCGGCCGCTGGGATTACATCTTCAGCTTCATCAAGAAGTTCAGCCGCCGGCCGGACTTCGTGCTGCCGGATCGTCAGCAGGTGACCATGACCACGCACTTCCTGCGCTCGTATTCGAAGCTGCTGATCCGCACCTGCCATCGTCGCGGCGCGTTCGCGATGGGCGGCATGGCGCCGCAGATCCCGATCAAGAACGACGCGAAGGCCAATGAAGAAGCGCTGGCCAAGGTGCGCGCCGACAAGGAGCGCGAGGCGGGCGATGGTCACGATGGAACGTGGGTCGCGCATCCCGGTCTCGTGCCCGTGGCGATGGAAGTGTTCGATCGGCTGATGCCTGGGCCGAATCAGTTGAACAAGCTGCCGGACGTGGAAGTCACGGCGCGGGATCTACTGCAGATCCCGCAGGGCACGATCACGGAAGCGGGGCTGCGAAGCAACGTCAGCGTGTCGATTCAATATCTCGCGGCGTGGCTCGGCGGCCTGGGTTGTGTGCCGATCAATAATCTGATGGAGGACGCCGCCACCGCGGAAATCTCACGAGCGCAGATCTGGCAGTGGATCAAACATCCCGCTGGCGTGCTTGAGGATAGTCGCAAAGTGACGGCCGAGCTGTTCCGAGCCGTCATGCGCGAGGAGCTGGGCAAGTTGCGCGCTGCAGTGGGTGAAAAAGCCTTCGTCAGCGGCAACTTCGAGCGCGCCGCTGCGTTGATCGATGAGATCACCACCGCGCCCGACTTCGAGACGTTTATCACTTTGCCGGCCTACCGGGTCATCCACTAACTCTTACTCAGAGTCACATCGAGGTTCCTATGACACTCCCTTCCGCCGAACAACTCCGCAAGGACTGGCAAACCAACCCGCGCTGGAATGGTGTCGAGCGCCCCTACAAGGCCGAGGACGTCGTGCGCCTGCGTGGTTCCGTGCATGTCGAGCATTCGCTCGCACGGCTGGGTGCGGAGAAGCTGTGGAAGTACGTGAACGAAAAGCCGTTCGTCAATGCGCTCGGCGCGTTGACCGGCAATCAGGCCATGCAGCAGGTGAAAGCGGGCCTGGATGCGATTTATCTCTCGGGCTGGCAGGTGGCGGGTGACGCCAACCTCGCGGGCGAGATGTATCCCGATCAATCGCTGTATCCGGCGAACTCGGTGCCGGCGGTGGTCCGTCGCATCAACAACACGCTGTTGCGCGCCGATCAGATCACGACCTCCGAAGGCGATACGTCGGTGGATTGGTTGAAGCCCATCGTCGCCGACGCGGAGGCAGGTTTCGGCGGCGTGCTGAATGCGTTCGAGCTGATGAAGAGCATGATCGAGGCGGGCGCCGCCGGCGTGCACTTCGAAGATCAGCTGTCCTCCGCCAAGAAGTGCGGCCACATGGGCGGCAAGGTGCTCGTGCCGACGTCAGAGGCGATCAGCAAATTGGTGGCGGCGCGTCTGGCTGCGGATACCGCCGGTGTGCCAACCGTGCTCGTCGCCCGCACCGATGCCGAGTCGGCGAACCTGCTGACGGCGGATGTGGATGAGCGCGATCGTCCGTTCATCAAGTCCAAGGATCGCACCAGCGAAGGTTTCTTCTATGTGAACGCGGGTCTCGATCAGGCGATCGCGCGTGGCCTGGCTTACGCGCCTTATTCCGACTTGATCTGGTGCGAGACCGGCAAGCCCGATCTGCACGAAGCGAAGCTGTTCGCCGAGGCCATCCACAAGAAGTTTCCGGGCAAGCTGCTGGCGTACAACTGCTCGCCGTCGTTCAACTGGAAGAAGAAGCTCGACGACGCCACCATCGCCAAATTCCAGCGCGAGCTGGGCGCGATGGGTTACAAGTTCCAGTTCATCACGCTGGCGGGTTTCCATGCGCTGAACTATTCGATGTTCCAGCTCGCCAAGGGCTACAAGGCGACGCAGATGGCTGCATACGTCCAGCTGCAGGAGCAGGAGTTTGCTTCGGAGAAGGACGGCTACACCGCCACGAAGCACCAGCGCGAGGTTGGCGCGGGTTACTTCGATGATGTGACTCAGACCGTCACCGCCGGTCAGTCGTCGGTGACGGCGATGAAAGGCTCGACGGAAGAAGAGCAGTTCCACAAAGCATCGTGATCGATATGCAGGCTTCCCGTCCGCTCTCGTGCCACAGTGAGAGCAGGAAGTGGCGGGAAGCCTGCAGACCCATGGCGACAATCAGCTGCCGCAAGCGGCAGTAACGCCGGCCGTCGCTCGCGCAGCGGGCCAAGTACAATGGGCGGATGAGCAAGCCATCCGCCCGCAAATCCTCCGTCCAGCCCACCAAGGCCGCGGCTAAAAGCGCCGAGCCCATTTCGATTCCTCGCTCCACCAAACGCAGCTCCGTGGAGCAAGTCGCCCTTGGCGACGATAAGGCCACCAACGGTTTGTGGCCTTCGGACGGCGTGGTCTTCGATCGAACCTGCACTGATTGTCCGCGCCTGGCCGCATTTCTCGAGGCGGGGCGCAAGCAATATCCGGACTACTACTGCGCGCCAGTGGCCCCGTTCGGCGATCGCAAGGCTAAACTCATCATTGTCGGTCTCGCACCGGGTTTTCATGGTGCGAACGCCACGGGGCGGCCGTTTACCGGCGACTACGCTGGCGTGCTGCTGTACCAGACTCTCCATAAATTTGGTTTCGCGAACAAGCCGGACTCCGTCCATCGCAACGACGGCCTGAAACTCACCGGCGCGCGCATCACCAACGCAGTGAAATGCGTACCGCCGGAGAACAAGCCGTTGCCCGTCGAGATCACCACCTGCAACCACTACCTGCAAGCCGAACTCGCCGCCGCGCCCAAAAACGTCGTACTGCTGGCGTTAGGCTCGATAGGACACAACGCGTGCTTGCGCACGCTGGGCTTGAAAATCAGTGACTACAAATTCGGTCATGGCGCCGAGTTCAAGCTGCCCGGCGGGCAATGGCTCATCGACTCGTACCACTGCAGCCGATACAACACGAATACGCGACGCTTGACCGAAGAGATGTTCGAAGCAGTGTTCAAGCGGGCCAAGGAATTGATCGAGGGCTGAACCACGCCCGACCATCACTGGGGCTTGTTCGCACCAATGCACTGATACTGCACACTCACTGTGGCGTTCAGACAGCTGCCATACCCGTTGTACTGGTGACAGTGGGTCTTCTGGCCGCCGAAGGCCTGGGCATCAGAATAGCCCCATGCTTGACAGCGTTGCGCAGCGACAGTGGCGCCTTGTTGAAAATCGACCTTCGCGGTCTCGAACATTCTGACGTCATATGACAGCTCGACGGTGCCGTCAGAGCGGCTGCCGCCCGTTGGTACTAACGTTTTCTGTACAGCGCACGCAGGGAGCATCGCGATAAATGCCAGGGCCAGAAGGGATTGTTTCATCGTGCTTCCTCGAAGGACATCCGTTGGGGACCGCTTAGTCCCCAGGATCACATCAGGCACGCAGTGCACGCCGTTAGGAGTAACTTGCGACCCGATAGCACGATCTTGTGTTCGATGCGAAAAGTGTGAAGGCGTGCGCTATTTCTCGACCGATATCTGCGTTGCGGCGAGGAAGCGCATGGCGGCGTAGCCGTGCCGGTTTGGGTGAACGCCGTCGATGCTGAAGTCGGGTTTCATCGCGCCATCGCTCGTCGCGAGCATCGAATGGTAGACAACGTATTCGAGCTGCTCTCGCTGAGCGTACTTGCGCAGCCATTGTTTAAGCTCGATGACCTGTTGGGACGGGCGAAGCTCCGCGCTATTTCCAGGGATTTACGATGGGGTTGGCGGCTTCCGCGAAGTCCGCAGAATTTCTTGTAACGAGCGTCAAGGAATGCACTTCGGCTGTAGCCGCGATCAGAGCATCCATGGCATGTATGGGTCGACCCTTCGACTCGCGACGCGCGACTAAGTGGCCCCATCTATCTGCTACAGCTGCATCAACTGGCAAAATGCGTTGCTCGAACCGCAACGGCAGATCGGCGCGCAGCCAGTCGTCGAGCTGTGTCCGCCGTTTGCCAGGCGACAATCGCTCAATTCCGTGACGCAGCTCAGCCAGTGTGACAACGCTCAGATACACCGAGTCCTCGTCAACATTCGCGAGCCAATCGACGACACCAGGATTGGGCCGAGGCTTGGTCCACTCCGAGACGACATTTGTGTCGAGAAGGAAGCTCACAATCCCGTCGGTCGCAGGCGGTCCTTGGACCGACGGATCTTCAATCCGGAACCACGCAGCGGAGACGCCGCGAAAAACTCCGCCAGATTCCCGCTACGTTTGGTTCTGCGTTCCCACTCTTCGATGTCAACGACCACAACTGCTCGTCGGCCATTTCTGGTTATGGTTTGTGGGCCATCACTCTGGGCGTGATCAATGACCTCACTCAGCTTCGCCTTGGCTTCTGCGACAGTCCAATGATCGGCTTCCATGATTGAGTTACTCTGGAATGACTAGGATGGTCATTATAGTCACGCGGGGCCCTGCTACAACAGGGCTGAACAAGGTACGGCGCTTGCCGATAAGCGGTTGATTTTACTGCCAATTGCGGAGGTCGAACCGGCAAGCTCGGCTCGATCCGGTAGAGCGACTGGACGTGCTTCGTCTAGGGGGAGACAAAGTCGGCAACGCGCGATTCTATCGCCAGCTCTGCCTCCGCTTTACTCAAAGACGTCCGAATTTCATTAATGACTTCCTGCACATGGGCAGTACAGGCGCTAAGCGCTCCTAGTTTAGCCGCCAAGTCTCCCACCCTTATGCGCTCATCGATTGCATTGGGAGTGGCCAGTTGCAATCGCAATTCGTAATGAAAAGTCCGGTCGAACGATTTCATGGCGATCACTTCGGCAACAAATCCTAATTCTGGCGCGAGGTCGAAGCGCCACGGGATCCCTGTTGACCTTAGCGCGAGGGTGACGGAATTCAGTATGTTCGTGGCGCTCTCTGCAGTTATTCGAGTTTGTGCTGTATCAATGCCGAAAAACTGCAACGCCGCCAGCGCGGAGGGAACGTAGAAATATCGTAGATATCTGGGCCGATCGATCTGAGACAGGAACTCCAGCTCTTGTCGCCATTTCGGCCACTTGCCAGGAGTCATGCCTGAATAGAACTTCCGCGCATTATCTTCGGATGTTCTGCTGACGAACGAAGCTGCATGGAACTCTACGACGCTCTTATGTATGAAATGGCACTCGAATCCTTCCTGTAGCATCAAGCACGCCACTTTCGTCATGTCGTGGATAAATGCTTCAGTGATGCACGAGATGCCGGTCGCCCCCGATGCTCGCTCCAAGAGCGCTCCGATAGTGGTCTCCTTGAGTACCAGCTGATCCTGCTGCCGCGCGGCGTAACAAAAAGCTTCGAACAGTTTGCGAAGCTCAGAGTCTGCCAGGCCAGTTTCCCGCTTGCGGCGAAATCCGGGCTTGTTCTTGTCGTGCCGGGTAAGAAGAGTGAAGAATATCGCGTCGTAGAACTCAGACAGCGACGAGGGGATCTCTTGCCGCGAGTTGTAGACCATGACCAGCAAGGTCAGCAGCAGCGGAGTCCGCAACAGTAACCTGATCTCAGTGCCGCTTTTAGCGATCGCGGCCGCAATTTCATCGACGCGAGGCCGTTCGGAGACAATTTTCGCGAGAAATGACCGGTGGTCATGCGAGGTCAGCGCGGCGAGCTGATAGACCCGGAAATGGGGTGAGCGTTCGATGCCGCTATCGGGGCGCGAGGTGACAACGATTTGAAGCGAGGGATACTGCTGTGCCAGCGCCTCAATTTCAGCAAGGACATCGGTTACCGCTCCCTGCTCGACTTCGTCGAACGCATCCAGTAGTAGAACGAGCTTTCCTGACTCCGCCAGGTAATCGAACATGGAGTCATCGCATGGAATCCGGTAAAGCGAAACGGCACTGATGAGAAAGGCTCGGAAGGACAGGCTGGGGTTATAACGGCGCAGCTCGACGAAAATGGGGATCCGATGGGAGGCGACTAGCTCCTTAATGCATAGGTAACGGAGAAAAATGGATTTGCCCTGGCCTACGGTGCCCTGGATGACGAAGTTCTCCTTGGTCGAAACTGCCGCCAACGACGTAATCGGGCGCGGTGTCTTGTCAATGATGAGGCGGGATGGATAGTAGAAGCTCGTGAGCGGCACCTCCTTGTCGATACGCCACATCGTTTTCACTTTTTGCACTGACTTTATTGACTTCTGGATGTCCTTGAGCTTGCCAGAAGCGATCAGGGAGCGAAGCCTGCGTCGAATAGTGTCCTTCGATCCGTTGTATAGGTCCTCGATAGGCTTCTTAAGGGCATTGGCGGCGACAGCCGCGAGCAGGGTGCCGGCCATGGTTTTCTTCCTTCCTGTATGGTGACTGCTAAGAGGCAGAGACCGGCAAAGGGCGGGGTATGTCCTCCGATCGAACGGTATGGGTCACGTCCCCATACAACCGTGGAGGATTCTCGGCTCACGAATAATGATCCGGTCACCCCATGGCGCGCGGGAGATGCCTGACCAGCGCTGACCAGTCACATCCACTAAAATGGCGACATGACCGGGTCACCCACCGCCGCCTTCGATTCCAAGCTGTTCCTGGCCAATGTCAGCCAGCGCCCCGGTGTCTATCGCATGATAGGCGCGGACGGCGAGGTGCTGTACGTCGGCAAGGCGCGCAATTTGAAGAATCGCCTGACCACGTACTTCGTGGGCAAGGCGCAGGCCGCCAAGACCATGGCGATGGTCTCGCAAGTGGCGAATGTGGAAGTGACGGTCACCGCCTCGGAGACCGAGGCGCTGCTGCTCGAGTACAACCTCATCAAGCGGCATCGGCCGCGGTTCAACGTCACGCTTCGCGACGATAAGAGCTTTCCCTACCTCTACGTCACCACCGAAGACGAGTATCCGCGCATCAGCTTCTATCGGGGCAGCCGCAAGCTGCCTGGGCGCTTCTTCGGGCCGTACCCGAATGCGCGGGCCACGCGTGAGACCATCCTGCTGCTGCAGAAGTTGTTCCTGCTTCGTCCATGCAGCGACACGTTCTTCGTCAATCGCTCGCGGCCCTGCCTGCAGCACCAGATCAAACGCTGCTCCGGCCCGTGCGTGCGTCTGATCTCGCCGGAGGAGTATCGGCAGGATGTGAACGACGCGATCAAAGTGCTGGAAGGCAAGGGCGCCGAGCTGATCGACGATCTCGCTCAGCGCATGGAGCAGGCGTCGCAGGAGCTGGAGTTCGAGCGAGCCGCGCGCTTGCGCGATCAGATCAACGGCATCAAAGCGATCCATTCGACGCAGTCCGTCACGCGCAACGCCACCGAGGACATCGACGCCGTCGCGCTCGTCTCCCATGGCAGCGATCACTGCGTGTCCATCGTGTTCGTGCGCGGCGGTCGAAATCTCGGCAGCAGCAACTTCTTCCCGAAGCCGGGCATCGCCGAAGCAGGGGAGTTGCTCTCCGGTTTCCTCGCGCAGTACTACCTCGGCCGCGAAGCGCCGGGCGAGATCCTGATCACCGAGCAGATCGAGGACGCGGATACACTCGAGCAGGCTTTGAGCGAGCGCATGGAGCGCTCAGTCAAGATTCGCACCAACGTGCGAGGAGTGCGCGCTCGCTGGCTGGAGATGGCCCGCACCAACGCCGAGCTCGGCGTGAAGATGCGTCGCGCGACCGAGGCGACAAGCGTCGAACAGCTCCAAGCGATGCAGGAAGTGTTCAATCTGCCCAACCCGCCGGCGCGTATAGAATGCTTCGATATCAGCCACACGATGGGTGAGCGCACCGTCGCCTCCTGCGTGGTGTTCGGTCCCGAAGGTCCGCTGAAGAGCGACTATCGGCGCTTCAACATCGACGGCATCGCGCCTGGCGACGACTACGGCGCCATGCGCCAGGCGCTGTCGCGTCGTTACGCCAGGATCAAGAAAGGTGAAGCGCCGACGCCGGATGTGCTATTGATCGACGGTGGACCGGGACAGCTGGCGCAAGCCACCGAAGTGTTGAAGGAATTGGACATTAATAATGTGTTGATCGCAGGCGTCGCCAAGGGCGCCGACCGCCGGCCGGGCCAGGAGCGCCTGTTCCTCCCCGGTCACGAGCTGCCGACATTGCTGCCGCCGGACTCGCCAGCGCTGCATCTGATTCAGCGGGTGCGCGATGAAGCGCATCGATTCGCCATCACCGGCCATCGGGCGCGGCGGGCCAAGGCGCGCACCGAATCCATCCTCGAAACCGTGCCCGGCCTCGGTCCGCGCAAGCGGAGGGAACTGCTGCGCCAGTTCGGGGGTCTGCAAGGGGTCAGCCGTGCGGGCATCGACGATCTAGCCAAAGTGCACGGCATCAGTCGCAAACTGGCGCAATCGATTTATGACACTCTCCACGCGAACGGCTGAAAAGTCCTTACAATTCGTCCCAGTGACTTTTCCCATCGCGAACATCCTGACCGTGGCCCGGATCATCATGATCCCGCTCGTGGTCATCCTCTTCTACATGCCTCAAGCCTGGGCCATGGCGGCCACGGGCTGGTTGTTCATCCTTGCCGCCGTGACCGACTCGCTCGATGGCTATCTCGCGCGCAAGCTCGGGCAGACCTCGGCGCTGGGCGCGTTCCTCGATCCGGTGGCGGACAAGTTGATGGTCGCGGTCGCGCTGATCCTGCTGGTCAGCTACGACCCGCCGATGCTCGAGTTCATCAAGTTCGATCCGCACACCGTGATCGCGTTGACCGCCTGCGTCATCGTCGGCCGCGAAATCACGATTTCCGCGCTCCGTGAATGGATGGCCGAAGTGGGCGCGCGCGCCAAAGTGGCCGTGTCCAACATCGGCAAGCTCAAGACCATCTTCCAGATGACCGGCCTGTCGATGATGCTGTTTCGCGACGACGTGTGGTTCATCCCCGCGTTCGAGCTCGGGTTTTATTGCCTGGTTGCAGCCGCGGCCCTGACGTTGTGGTCGATGGTCGTTTACCTACGGGCGGCCTGGCCGGACCTGATGAGGTCGAGTTCCAAGTAAAAAATGTTGTGCGAAATGCACAGCTTGCCTTGACAGCCGCGAAGCCAACTCTAGAATAGCGGCCTCTTCCGAGGGCACTGCCTTCGGATCCAAAGCGGGAATAGCTCAGTTGGTAGAGCGTAACCTTGCCAAGGTTAAGGTCGCGAGTTCGAGCCTCGTTTCCCGCTCCAATTTCCTCAATGCCGTCAGCAAGTTAGAAGCCGAATAAGGGCCTGGCGGCAGGCGCAGGAGCTGGGGTTTCGCCACTCCTACCCACTCCTACGGCTCGGTAGCAAAGTGGTTATGCAGCGGCCTGCAAAGCCGTCTACGCCGGTTCGATTCCGGCCCGAGCCTCCAGTCCTTCAGCAGCAAACTGCCACCTCGATCAACGCCTGCTCTGCATCGAGCCGCCTAGACTTCGCGCGGCCTCGAATCACGCATGAGCGTCGGCAATCATGGAATCTTCAAGTCAGGGATCCGAGCGACGAGCCTCTCTGCTCGCAACGGTGCGCGCGAAGCTGTCCGGCTCGCCCGATGATGCCGAGGCCATCGCCGAGGTCGCCGCCAAGTACATGTGCGAGCTGTACGACCACGCGCTCCGACAGCGTTCGGTTCCCATTACGGTGGTGTGGCTGACACGTCACATCGTCTTCGACATGCCGACTCCCATCATCCGTGCGCTGCTAACGGCGTACGACGTGAAGGTGGATCGGGCAGCGTTCGACGTCGCCGCCACAGATGCAGCGAGCGAAGCGAAGGATGTGTCACAAGACGCGATCGACGTTGTTGTGCGCGCCCGCTCTCTGTCTCTAGCCCGTGGCGATGGCCTGCGCATCATCGATCCCGCCGACGTACTCGTCAGCCTTGCCAACCATCCGACGTCGGCTGCGATTCTCGGCCGACTCGGCCTGACGTACCTTCACATCACATACTTCCTGAGCCACGATCGCGCGCTGCCGGCGGTGCGAGACGATGAGATCGAACATCTGAGCGAGCGCTCGGATGATGCCTACGTCTGCATCCATAACGATGGCTACTCAGCCATGGAGCTGGTCACCCGGCTGATCGGCGATGTGTTTGGCTTTGATGCCGAACAGGCGCAGGCAAGCATGTGGGCCATTCATCAGCACGAGGCGGCCTTCATCGGTCCATACGCATACGAGGAGGCCTATGCGAAAGCGGCGAGGGCGATCGAGATTGCCCGCGAAGCAGGAGCGCCGCTGCGAGTGTCAGTGACGCGGAAAAACTCGCTCAGCTTTGCCGACCTTGTTCGCGAAGAAAAGCATCGACGGCTGCGTCGCATATCAGCCACGCGAGGTCGACCTGTCGGTTTCATTCGTCAGCATTGGCGCGGCGACTGGCCGCTTGCGAAATCCTTCTGGCTGGTTGGCGTGATTGGCAGCATTCTGGTGGGGGTCGCCTGCGTGAAAACCTTGACGCAGGCCGCGTTGCACTTGAGCGATCGCGCCTTTGCCGGCACGTCGATGCTCCTCATGCCGTTCTTCATCGTCGTTTTCGTCTGGCAATGGGCCGGCGTCTGGCGCTCCGCCGCGAGATACAAAACCACGAAGTGGCGCACCTGGCTCGCAAAGTGTTTGCAAGCCGCGATGGTCGTGATAGGCATCGCGCTCTTCAGTAGATCGATCTGGTTGGCGCCGACTCTCGAAGGCTTCGGCCGACTGTTCAGCGACGAGCAACCCATTCCCAATTACTCGATCGAGCTGGAAGGCTCGGACACGGTCGTGTTCACCGGCGGCTTCCGGTTCGGCGCATCGAGAGATTTGAAACGCGTGCTCGACGCGCATCCCGAAGTAAGCGTCGTGCGCCTGCATAGCCCCGGCGGCCTCGGTGCGGAAGGGATGCTGATGCGCGAAGTGATCGAGGAGTACGGTCTCACGACACACGTCCGTGATACCTGCGCCAGCGCATGCACGTCTGCATTCCTCGGTGGCGCGCACCGATATCTAAGTGAGCAAGGTCGACTCGTCTATCATCGCTCGCGGCATGGGCTGCAAGATAACGCGCCGGAGAGTTCGTACTCCGCGGAATACCAGTTAGGCCGAGCCGGCATCGCGCAATCTTTTATCGATCGCGTGGCGAGCACGCCAGCAACCTCCAGCTGGACGCCGGAGCATGAGGAGTTGCTCGAAGCGGGCGTTGTGGAGGTGATCGGCGAGCCTTGAGCGCGCATCAGCTCGCGCGAGAAAAAATCTTCGCAAGCCAGGCCAGCATCACGCTGACCGCGGGCTCGGGATTCACTTGACCTTCCTTCTCGGCGAACGCGGCCGTCGCGCTTGGGAACTGGGCGAAGTGATGATTCATGCGCGGAATCTCGGCGAAAGTGCCGCGGCCCGGTGACTTTGCATTGACGATGCGAGTGATGAGCGTGGTCGCGTCGTGGGATTCGAACCAATCGTATTCGCCATACAGTGCGAGTACCGGCGCGTTGACTTTCGACCACGCACCCGCCCAGTCGGCTTTCTGCGCTTGTTGGTGGAAAGCGAAGGGCCGACCGTACTGCCCGTCGGCGCTCGTGCCGACGATGCGCGACCAAACCGCGCCAACATCCGGATCTGCCTTCATGATTTGAGCCGGCGTCTCGCCGCGGACCAGATACCTTTCCAGAAACTGCAAACGCAACGTCATTTCGCGAGCGAGTTGCGAAGCTGGCGCGCCACCGAGCTCCAGCGCGTTGCGCTCGAACTTCATCATGCGCTCGGCCCAGGTGGTCGCGCCTGCGCCCCAGATCATGACGCCGGCGACGCGTTCGTCGGCCGCGAGCAGGGGAGCATACGTGCCCCCGATGCTGCCGCCGAAGATGACGATGCGATTGGAGTCGACGTCGTCGCGGCTTCGCAGCTGCTCGAGCGCCTCACGATGGTCGGCGAGCTCGGTGTCGTAATCCATCGTCGCGCAGCTGCCTTCGCTCTGGCCCACGCCACGCTTTTCGGTTCTCCAGACCAGCGCGTTGGAGCGTCGTACGACGTTCTTCAGCATCGCTGACCAGCCATCGCGCGGATTGTCGGAGATGGCGATGGTGTCGCACGACAGCCATTGCACGAACAGGATCGCAGGCAGACGCCGCGTGGCCGCCGCGGGCTTGGTCACGATGGTTTGCAGTTTCGTGCCGTCACGTACCGTCAATGTTCCATAGGAGGTGTCGATGTCCGGATGGCTCTCGCGTGAATCAGCGGCCATCGAATCGGCATGAGCGAGCGATACGGCGGCGATGATCAGCGCCGATAGGGCTTTCGACTTGCACGTCATCGTGGTCTCCTGCTCAGGTGAGTGGCGCAACAGGCGCCTGCAACTCGGTAACGAAATCGACAGTGCTCGTGGCGAGCACCGCCGCGGGAAGCGAATAGCCGATCTGATCGGCGCCGTAGCGGTGATAAACCTCGCGCAGTGGCCCGGCCAGGCGCATGCCGCTGCGATTCATCCAGTCGAGCAACAACGAGTACGCGAGGGGTGTTTGCTCGTAAGGGCCCTGATAGGTGATAGACGCTGCGGCCTCGCATCGAGGCAAGATGTGCGTGTCCAGCTTTGTGCCGGGCTTCACTGGAATACAAACTTCAACGTCCGCTTCCTGCTCCCGATACTCCAAGTCATGAAAGATCGTGAAGGGACTCGCGGAGCTGCGGGCCTGCGCGGCGGCGACTGTTGCTTCGGCCGCCTCGAACAATGCCTGCATCGGCGCGCCGAAATGAGGAACGCGCTGGCGGATGGAATAAACCTCGATGGCCGGGGACTCTCGCAACAACACCGTGGGCTGACTCGCATTGCTGCGCTGATCGATCGCGAGCTGTAGCGCTTCGAGTCGGCGTAAGCGGGATTGATCGGCGGCGATGCTCGCCGCGAGTTCTTCGCGACGCTTCTCCAGTACTGACGCCAGCGATGCGGCGTCCGCATGGAGCAGGGCGCGGATCTGATCGAGCGCGAAACCGAGATCCTTCAGCAACAGGATCCGATGCAGAGTCTGAAGCTGGGTTGCGTCGTAGTAGCGATAGCCGGTGTGCGGGTCCACGTGCAGCGGCTGCAACAGGCCCGCCTCATCGTAATGATGCAGGGTCTTGATGGTGACCCGAGCCAGTCGCGAAAAATCGCCGATCCGGAACATGCCGACCTCGCCGGTGCGAGATCGTAGCTTGCACCCTGACGTAGCAGGAGAGTCAAGCGTCCGAGTGTAAGGCCCGAGGGCGATGCCGCGGCATCACCAGCGCGAGTGATCGCACGTTGAGTCGAAAGGCTTCCGCCCCGAGGATCATCGTATACAGAGAATTCACGATGATGCGGATGTCAGGGGTGATCGGGTGGGAAATCACCTCGAGCGGCGAGATCATGGCCTTGGCTGTGCGCCCCTGATTCCGGCGCTCGTCACGCCTCTACCTTGAGATTTACCACTTCGCTAGGAACTGAGGCAGATCCACTTGGTACGACCATGAGGGGTCTTCTGCGCAGGAGATCTCGTGCATGGAATTGTGCCGCCCGAGATAGATGTTTGGTATATCGACGCCGCGAAGAGCGAATCGCAACCCATGTCGCGTGCGGTAGGCATGCAGTGTGTCCAGCAAGGCATCGATTCCTGCTGCGTCCGGGTCCACGTCTTCGTAGAACTTTGAGATTCGTTGCGCCAGAGAGATGCCCTCGGGCAAAAACTCAGGAGGATTCTCCTCCAGCAATGCCTCGCGATGCGCGCTGAACCAGTCCCACAGGTCTCCGGCTTCGCAAAAAAATTCGGCTAGGCCAATCTGCGCATGAGTAAGCTCGTCACACACGAGAAGTCGATAGCGGCCAACGGACGTGCCCGTATCCGTCAAGGCGGGATCATCCTGCTTCTCGAGACGCAAAGCATACATCTGTCATTTTCCTTTGATGAGCTGCCGATACTGGGCCGGCGAGATATCCCCACGATTCGCAAACTCGCGAAGAACTGAAGTGGGCGCTTCGTTGCCGCGAATCGGGTATCCATGCCACGTACCTGCATTATCGGGCTGGAACTCGTATACCTTGCCTTCGTGGATACCGTATCGCTGTTTGCCTCCCTGTACGGAGCGGTTGAGGACGCGTTGTGCGGCTTGCGGATCGAGATCCATTTTGGTGCCCCATCCGCCTTCCTCGTGCTTGGGGCTGGATTTATAGCGTAGAGACTCCTGGTCATCATCGTCGGGATTTGGGGGCGTCGCCGCTGCACCGCTCTGTTCGATTCCGCCGCTTGATGAATTCGAGCCGCCGTTGCCTGTGGCTTGATTCAGCATCCCGGTGAGCACCAGATACCGGCTTAGGATGGGATCCCGACTCATCCCTGCCTGCAGCACGTTCCAGGTTGCCTGGCCGAATTTTTCACAGGAACCAGCAATCTGACACCCGCCAAAATAGATCAGAGCGCCAACTGCAACCGCCTCTATAGCTACCGCGGCCCGCCCGTCCGGGTCGACGAAGCGGTAGGGGTTGTTGTTCGCGTATGCATACCGATTGAAGGGGAATAGATTCTCGACATTGATCTCAGCCGGGTCGGTGCTGAGGAATCTGCCAATCACTGGGTCGTAGTGACGCGCGCCTGCGTAGATCAGCCCAGAGCTATCTTCCTGATGATGCCCTGTGAACCACATGCGATTGGAGCGGGGGCTCACTTCCTGGCGAAGGCGCTCGCCGTAGGGAGCGTAGTCTTCGCGCCAGAGCAGGTTGCCGTACTCGTCCGTCGCGACGATCGGCGAGCCGGTGGCGTCTGCGTGGAAGTAGGTGACTACGTCCTGGGCCGAAGCACTCGTGAGCAGTGCGAGAAAGAGAGCTGCCGCACCAAGTAGGACACTGCGAATGTGCTTCATGGGGTGGTGTCCTCGGTAGGCTGATCCCCGAGAATCATCTGTAGGATCGGAGTCAGCACCGCAGGGTTGAACCTCGGCTTGGGATCGAGATTGTCGGGGACGCCGTCGTTATCGGTATCGCTACGATCGGGTCGGGTGCCCAACTGGAACTCTTGCAGGTTGGTGAGCGTATCACCGTCCGCATCCACGATGCTCGAATCCGCCACGAGGGCGTTCAATCCATAGCGGCGCTCGTAGCTGTCGTTGAGGCCATCGCCGTCGGTATCGGCGTTGAACAAATTGGTCCCTGCCTGATATTCCTGCAGGTCGTTCAACCCGTCTCCGTCGGTATCCAGCGCCGCATCGCTGCTGTCATTGGGATTCATGCCGTTGCGCCATTCTACGCAGGTCGGAATGCCGTCACTGTCGGCATCCGAAGAGTCCGTGCACCGCGACCGCGAGGCGACCAGCAGGTCGCCAAGGTACATATAGTCGGTCGCCTCTTTATTGACGGTATCGACGTCGTAAAGGCGGTGCTCTGACAGAGTGTAGAGCGAGTAGCGCGTACTCGATCCGTCCGAGCGAGTATCGATCGCCACGCGGCCGTTACCGTCGTACGTGTACTGAATCCGTGCGGGGCTACCGACTGTGACTAGGTTTGAAGCACTGTCGTACCCAAACACACCGAAGCCCATCTCGTTTCTGCCGTTCGCTGTGACATTGCCATACGCGTCGTAGGCGAAGCTCATGATCGATGTGCCTTGCGTGATCGAGTCCAGCCGTCCAGTCGCATCGTTGTACTGATAAGTAAACGTCTGAGTCGGAAACGACTTGGCGGTGATATTGTTGCGAGCGTCGTAAGTGAAAGAGCCGCTCGCCGAAGCGCCGCCGACGCCATAGGGACCGGTCGCGGTGCGCAGCCGATTCACACCGTCGTAGGTCATCGAGCGGTTCTTGGTCGGATCGCGATAGTCATTAAGGTTCTTCACGTTCGTCTGCGAATCGTAAACATACTCCAGGTCGAGGAGGCTGGAGGCAGCGCCGTTCCGCGAGGCCCTGGCTTGCAGCGTGGTGGGCAGCAAACGGTTGTTTTGCCCGTAGTCGGTCGTGTAGCCATTCGCGTACGTGAGCGTGTCGATTTGGCCATTCGGGAAATAGATCACCGAGCTGATGTGTGTGCCCAGTCCCGACTGGACGCGGGTGGGCTGACCGAACGCATTCGGCTCATATGACACCTGCAGGCCGCTCGGATACAGAATCGTGGATAGCGCATCGCGTGTGTTGTAGCCATGCGTGATGCCGTACTGAACGCCGCCAATCGTGGCTCGCTCCAGCTCCAGGTTATTGTTCGCATCATAGGTGTAGTCCCATGTGACGCCACCTCGACCCACTTGTTTGATCAGCCCGTTCTTGTAGTAGTCATAGTCAACCATGAACGCCGGCTGCGAGCCGTTGGCTGGATAGTCGATGTAATCGGTTCGATACAGGTCGTCCAGATGAAAGATCGTCATTCCAGAGCTGCCGACTTTCTTACTCACCAGGTTGCCGATGTTGTCGCGGCCATAAATGATCGTGCCAAGCTCCGGATCGACCTCATAGATCAAAAAGAAATGCGAGTTGTAGCGGTATTCGCGGGTAAGGCCATCCTGATTCACAGCGGTCACCTGTCCGAGGCGATTACGCTCGATGGACGTGGTGACAGTCTTGGTTTCCTTGGGAGTATCGCCGGCACGCGCCGAGATGCGCATCAGCTCTTTGATATCGGGATCGCCATAGGAGCGATACGAGTACTCTCTCACAAAGCCACCCGAGGTGACGTGGACCTTGTTATTCGCTTGATACAAATAATTGATTCCATTGCCATCCGCGTACGTGATGTGTGTCGGACGGTTGAGCGCATCGTAGTCGATCTGCTCGTAGCTCGAACCGCTATTGGGCAGATAGCGCCGAGTCACACGCCCTTCGGCGTCCAGGAAATATTGCATCTCACGGACCTGCCCACTGGCCGTGTCCTGATAGGTGACCCTCTGGAGTCTGCCGAAACCATCGTATCGACGAGTCTGCTTCAGCGTGCCACGAGTCAACACGCGGTAGCGCTCGGATGGGCCCGGCGAGCCGGAGCGGGTAATCGTCGTGTTGTTGTCGGTGGTCTTTGCCGTGGTGACGCGCTCAGTTCGTTATTGTCATCGTAGGAATAGCCGGTGGTCTTTGCCTCGGCGTCGGTCACGCTCGCGATCGTACCCGAATCGTTGACGGTTCGGGTAATGCCGATGCCAGCGATGGGAGACTGTTCGGTCCGCGGGGTGCCGCGCTTGTAGTTCTGGAAGGTCCAGGTGTTTGAGACTGCATCGGTGATCGTATTGATCTCGCCGCGATTGGAGCCGCTGGTGTACCAGTCATAATCTGTTTCGACGCCCGCGACCGACACGCTGCGCAGGTCCCCGTTCGAATCGAACTCGCGATCGGTGACATGGTTGATAACGTTGCCGGAAGTGTTCGGCGGATCGCTGAACGTATAGACCGTGCCGGCGTCGCGAATGGTCTCGTCTTCCACGCGCTGCACGATCCAGTTCGTGGTGTCGTTGAGGAAAGTGCGATCAATAGTGCGAGAGTGCTGGCCGCTCTCATCGCTCTGCCACGCATTGAACCTCCGTGTCTATTTGCGCGGCGCGAAGATGCAACGTCGACGTGCTTCATGTCAACGCTTAGATGCGAGCATCGGGACATCGACAAGAGAACGTTAGTCCAATCCCTGATTCGTGAGCCGACGCGAGTATGCGTCGTTGACAGCCGCGCGTTGCGATAGCAACTTATGATTTGCGGTGAGCGGTCAGGGATGGCGCACGGCGGAATCCCGGTGCAGCTCTTGAGCGGCCTCGGTCCCACCAAGTTACCCAGGAGGGAGTCTACATGTATCGCCCGTCACATTGGTCGCGTACCGCCCTGGTCGCCGCCTTGCTGTCTTGTTCCTTCACCGCATCCGCGTGGGATGGCGTAAATGACGGTGTGCCCGGCCTCATCGAGGTCACGAACGCCAACAATTACGGCGTTCGCGTCCATCTCGCCAACCCGGTTTCGATGTGTGGCCCCAACAGCCACAGCTTTGTCTATTTCGAGCCCACCGACGACAACTACAAGAGTTACATGGCTACCATCCTTGTGGCCAAAGCTCAGGGAACCCAAGTGCGATTGTTCGCACTAGCGGATGGCAACGGGTACTGCAAGCTAGGGCATCTGGCGATGTTCTGAGCTTGGCGTAAAGGCGGAAGTCACAGCGGATGCCAGTGACCGTCCTTTGCCCCACAGCTCCTCGTAACGCCAGCCCGACAGATCCTCGACGATGCGACGGCTCTCGGCGTCGGGCAGCGTGTCTGTTTGATCTTTGAAGCGCTGGATTTCACGCATCAGCACGCCGTGGGTGTCGCGATCCAGGTGAAAGCGCAGCGACACGATCCAGCCAAAGGCGAGAAGGGTCAGGGTTCCGAGCGTCATCACCAGCAGAATGGTGCGCACGGCCTCGGGCGACTGAACCGTGCTGCCGGAAAGAAAGCCGCCGGCCTGCAGCACAAAGCCTACACCCATGACGGCCGCCGCTTGAGAGGTCTTGCGGATGAAGGTCATCACGCCGGCGAAAGCGCCTTCGCGACGCCGGCCGGTGACGATCTCATCGACGTCGGCCATGTAGTTGTAGGTGTTCCAGGGAATGTAATTGAGTCCGCCGCGGCCCAGGCCCGCGATCAGCACCGGCACATAGATCCACCAGGCCGGGACGGGTTGCACTTGATGCAGGCCGACGAACAACAGCACCGCCGTGGCGTACAGACTGACGGCGATTCGATAGGACGGCGCCGGATGCAAGCGCAGGCACAGAGGAATGAACACGGCGACCGCGACGAGCTGCGCGAAGGCCATCGTTCCCATCAGATTCGAAGCAGTCACGACAGTGCTGCCGAGCGCGAACACGACGAAGTACGTGAACACCGCGTTGAAGATGTCCTGACTGATATAGCCGCCCAGGTACATCCCCAGGTGCAAACGGAAGGCGCGGATGCGCAGCGTGGCGATCAAGTCGGAATACAGCTGAGTCAGCCGCCGCAGCGCCGATTGATCGCTGCGATCGACGGCGATGCTCTCGATCTCTTCGCGCGGCCGCTCCCAACTAAAGGTAAACACGGCCAGCGCCACCAGCATGAAAATCACCGAGAAGATCACGCCGAGATAAAAGAACGTTTCGGCCGAGCTCTTGCCGAACGCCTCGATGATGCGGCCGGGCAGAACGCCAGCCAGAATCGCCGACACCTGGCCGCATAGAATGCGCGCGCCGGCGAACTTGGCTTTGACCTTGTAGTCAGGCGACATCTCCGCGGCGAGCGTCTCGTATGGAATGAGCTCCATCGCATAGACGACCTCGAAGAACACGTAGGTGACGAGGTAGTACCAGAAGCTCATGCCGTCGATCCACATCAGCGAGAAGCTGGGCAGCAACGGCACGGCGAGCAGAATGAAGAACCGCCGGCGACCGAAGCGTCGGCCGGCGGCGGTACGGTGGAAATGATCGGAAAAGTAGCCGATCAGCGGGCTCGCGACGGCATCGAAGAGCCGCGCGATCGCGAAGATCGCGGCGGCCTGCACGGCGGACAGTCCACAGAACGTGGTGTAGAAGAACAGGATCCAGCCGCTGATGACGGCCATCGCGCCGGCGCCGAGGAAGTCGTTGCTGCCGTACGCGAGATAGTGGCCGAATCGAACCGTGCGAGTGGTCATGACGATCAGATGCGCGTGCGCAGATATTCAGCGAGGCACAGCATGGCCATGGCCTGACCGTAGGGCATGGGGGTCAAGGGAATCTTGCGATAGAACTCCAGGTCCGATCCCATGGCGGTCCCGAAAGAAACATTGCGCAGCTCGCCGTTATCAGCGATGTTCGCAAGCACACCCTGCACGGCGCGCAATCCGGTCTCGGCATAGCTCTGAGGCAGGTAGCGCCGGCGCACGGCTTTCAGAATGCCGTAGGCGAAGCCTGCCGTCGCAGACGCTTCCAGATACGAAGACTCATCATCGATCAGCGTGTGCCACAGGCCGCTTGCGTCCTGATGTTTCTGCAGTGTTCGCACTTGCGCTTCGAGCGTATCGATCAGGAACTCACGCAGCGCATCGCCGGGCTGCAAATTCAGCATCTCGATGAACTCGGGAATCGCGATCGTGACCCAGCAGTTGCCGCGCGCCCAGCGCGCTTCCGCGAAGTTGTGCCGGCCATCGAACGTCCAACCGTGGAACCACAGCCCGGTCTGCCGGTCGTGCAGATACTTCACGTGCAGCAGGAACTGACGCCGCGCTTCCTCCAGATACTGTGGCCGACCCAGCACTTGACCGATACGAGCCAGCGGCAGCACGCACATCATCAGCGTGTCGTCCCACAGCTGCTGCGGATTTTCGGAATTGAACACGATGTGCTGGAGCCCGCCTTCTTCGGTGCGGGGCATGTCGTTCATCACCCACTCGGCCCAGATATCGAGATAGGGCAGGTAGGTGGGCTCGCCGCTTGCCTCATACAGATTCGCCAGCGTGAGAAACGGCGCCATGGTGTTGACGTTCTTGGTCGGCGTGCCGGCGGCGAAACGATTGCTGAACCAGTCCTTGACGATCTGCAGGCAACGAGCATCGCCGGTGAGCTGATAGTACTGATGAATGCCGTAGAGGCCGATGCCGTGCGTCCACTCCCAGTCGTTCCAGCCTTTGGTATCGATGACGCGTCCATCGTCCAGGCGCAGCAGGAACTCGCCGGAGGAATCCTTCAGGTCGACCAGATTGGAGATCAGCAGTTGAACCGTGCGATGCAGGCGGGGCGTGTCCCACTCTTTGAGTGAAACAGGGGCACGAAGCGAGACAGGCATGAATCTTCCTTCAATCCAAATGAAACATGGGCACTAACGGCCATTCGCGCGGGCGCAGATCGGGCTCGGTCTCCATCAGCTCCGCCATGTACAGCCACCAGCGCTTCATGACGGGATGATCGGGCAACTCCTCGCGCCGATGATCGGGCGTGAGCTTGAGTACCGCGAACAGCTGCAGTGTCGTCGGGTCGAGAAAAATGGAGTAATCGTAGATGCCCGCATCGCGCAGGGTCTCGACGAGCTCGGGCCAGATCTCGTCGTGCCGGCGTCGGTACTCATCGACCCTGCCGGGCTTGAGCTGCATGCGGAAGGCGATCGTGGTCGCGTTGCTCACGGCTTATCTCTCACTTTGACAGGCTGAACGCGCATCGCATCATGTCGAGGTTTTCCCAGGGATAAATCGGTTACAAGGCGACGCGCGACATGAAAGGGGGCTGTCATGCCACGCGCCGCCTCGAACCGCACTCACAGTCGCGCTCGCACTCCGAGGAAGTAGCGTGACCCGTAAGTCTCGTTGGCGATGCGCAGGCCGGCGCGAGTGCCGGTGACCACGACTTCCTCGAGCTCGCTCTGTTCGGCGCTGTTCGCTATCGACGGCCATCCGTGTAAGGCCAGCACGGAGGCGGCGGCGACAGCCCAGCGCCCGCCAGTAATAGAGTGCGAGCGGCGATATCCACGAATATTCCTCATGTCATTCCCCGGAACTCGTTCGATGTTCTGCTGGTGTCCGACCGCCGCTGACACCGGTGACAATCCGGCACGGCGGCGCGCGGCCCGTTGCTTATATTTGCGCTACTTTGATCGGCTTTGCAACGATTTGTCAGAGAAATCGTCTTTGCGGCGCAAAAGAACGGCAGGAATGCTCAATTTCGGTCGCGAGGGATGCCAAAGACAGGGAGAACAGACAAGATGCGCGGGCTGAGGAGGGCGGCGCCGTCATCGAACAAGAAACTTTCGAATGCGATGTCGAGCAGGCGACACGCAAACATGCGCCGGCTGCATGCACAGCCGGCGCAGGCCAAAACGATCAGCTCTTGCGAGAGAGCTTCAGCAACTCACCATCCGGCGCTTCGGTGACCACATAGATCGCGCCATCGGGTCCCTGCTTCACATCACGGATGCGACGGCCGCGATCCGACAGCAGCCATTCTTCGCCGACCACCTTCCCTTCCTGCAACTGCAGGCGCACCAGCTTCATGCTGGCCATGCCGCCGACAAAAATATTTCCTTGCCACTCCGGAAACATGCTGCCGTCGTACACGATCATGCCGGAGGGCGCGATGACCGGATCCCAGTAGTACACCGGCTGCTCGAGACCTTCCTTCGCCGTGATGCCTTCGCCGATCTTCGGTCCCGAATATTCGATACCGTATGTGATCACGGGCCAGCCATAGTTCAACCCGGCTTGCGGCTGATTCAACTCATCGCCGCCGCGCGGACCATGCTCGATGGTCCACAGCTTGCCGGACGCATCGAGCGTCGCAGCTTGGATGTTGCGATGACCGTACGACCAGATCTCCGGCTTCGCGTCGCTTCGGCCGACGAACGGATTGTCGTTGGGCACGCTGCCGTCGAGGTTGAGGCGCACGACCTTGCCGAAGTGGCTGTTCAGGTCCTGTGAGTGCACGCGCGCTTCGGGCACGGAGCGCTCGCCCAATGCGAGGAACAATTTGCCATCGGGCGTGAACACGATGCGCGAGCCGAAATGCAGATTCGATTGGAACGTGGGCATCTGCCGGAAGATGACCTGCACCTTCTCGACGGCGGTGTCGTCGGCGGACAAAACGCCCTTGGCGAGCGCCGTGCCGTTTCCGCCATCGCGCGGCTCGGCGTAACTCCAGTAAATCGTGCGATTGCTGGCGAACTGCGGATCGAGCGCCACGTCGAGCAAGCCGCCCTGGCCTTCGAAGTAGACCTTGGGCAGACCTTTGATCGGCGCGGACACCGTGCCGTCCTTGCCGACGATGCGCATGTTGCCCTGGCGCTCGGTCACGAGAATGCGCTGATCGGGCAGGAACTCGAAGGCCCAGGCGCCGTTCAAGCCCTTCGCGACCACGGCCACGTCGATGGGGAATTCACTCTTGAGTCCCGGGGCGCGGGTCTGGCCGGCGAAGGCGGGTTTGAAGTCCTTGCCATTGGCATCCCGTGTTTCCAGCGATGCGCTCGCGGCGGCGGTGGAGGGCGCCGCGTCGTTTGCAGCCGCTTGCGGAGCGGCAGCTTCACGCGAACAGGCGGCACAAAGCGCGAGCAGCGACAACGTGGCGGCCTTCAGCAGCGATGAGTGCGTGTACGTCGGATGCATACGATCTCTTGCAATGAGTGGGTCGGTTTGAGGGTCGTCTTGGGCGGGAGTATATGCGTTATCCTGGCGCGATGAGCGCCGAACCCGGGTCCACAACGCAGGCTCGCTTTACACCGCTATACGGCGTTACTGTGATCCTCGGCGCCTGCCTGTTGTTCCTCGTTCAGCCGCTGATCGCCAAGATTATTCTGCCGTGGTTCGGCGGCACGTCGTCGGTCTGGAGCGCGGCGCTGGTGTTCTTCCAGGCGTGCGTGCTGGGTGGCTACAGTTACGCGCACTGGCTGACGACTCGCATTTCGCCGCGCCTGCAGAGTCTGATTCACGGGGCGTTGCTGATCGGCAGTTGCCTGCTGATGCCCATCCTGCCATCGGACGCGCTGCGCCCGGACGCCACCGACGATCCGGCGCTGCAAATCCTTTTGTTGCTGACGGTGACGGTGGGGCTGCCGTCGTTGATGCTCAGCTCGACGAGCCCGTTGCTGCAAGTCTGGTACATGCGGCGTACCGGAAGTGAGCCGCCTTATTGGATGTTCGCGCTGTCCAACGCGGGCTCGCTGCTCGCGCTGTTGAGTTTCCCGCTGGCGCTCGAGCCCGCTTTCACATCGAGTGCACTGGCGTGGGCTTGGAGCGCGCTATACGTCCTGTTCGCCGTGCTGTGCGCTGGCATTGCTTATTTGAATAGCAAACAGGTCGTGGTCGAGGCAGGCCAACCAGTCAGTGCGAGCAACCAGCAAACGGCGCCCGCTCCGAGCGTCAGTCGGATGGTGCTCTGGCTGCTGCTCGCGGCGTGCGCATCCGGGCTGCTCGTGACCGTGTCGGCGAACCTCAGTGCGAACGTCGCGCCGATTCCGCTGTTGTGGGTGGTGCCACTGGCGTTGTACCTGCTGACATTCATCCTGGCCTTCGGGCATCACCGCGTGTATCAGCCGGCGTTGTTCTTTCCGCTCGTGGCGCTGTCCATTGGCTGTCTTGCGTATCTGTACACGCAGCGGATCGAGAATTTTCCGATTCAATACGTGATTCCGTTGTATCTCGCGAGCCTGTTCATCCTGTGCATGGCCTGTCATGGCGAGTTGGTGCTGCGTCGTCCGGCCGGACCGTATCTGACGCGCTTTTATTTGCTGATCTCGCTCGGCGGTGTCCTCGGTGGCGCCTTCGTGGGCTTGATCGCGCCGCATGTCTTCAGCACCTACATCGAGTTGCCGGTGCTGCTGGTGCTGATCGCCGAGCTGTATGTCGTTCTGCAATGGAATCGCCGTGGCTCACAGCGGACGTTGTTGCTGGTGAGAGGCACGATGATCCTGGGCGTGGTCACGCTGTTCATCCACCTCGTGCTATCGGAGATCGTCACGCGCAAACTGAGCGTGCTGGTGCAAAGGAATTTTTATGGTGTCTTGAGCGTGCAGGACGATCCGCCCATCGACGAGCTGTCCCGCCGATACTTGGTCCACGGCACGATCAGCCATGGGTATCAGTACCTGACGGGCAAATATCGTCGTCTGCCAGCCTCTTATTTCTCGAAGCACTCAGGCGTGGGCCTCGCTTTGACGGCGCTGCAGTCTGAAAAACCAGTGAGATATGGGGTCGTCGGCCTCGGCGTCGGCGTGCTGTCGGGCTATGTGCGGCCGGCCGACTCCGTGCGGTTATATGAAATCAATCCGGACGTCGTGAGCATCGCGGAGAGTCATTTCACATTTCTGCCAGAGGCCCGGCAGTCGGGGGCAGACGTCGATGTCCTGCTCGGCGATGGGCGGCTCACGCTGGAGCGACAAGAGCCGCAGAGTTTCGATCTGCTCGCGATCGATGCGTTCTCGAGCGACGCCATTCCCACCCATCTGCTCACGAAGGAAGCGTTCGAGCTGTATTTCAAGCATCTGAAGCCCGACGGCGTGCTGGCCGTGCACATCTCGAATCGATACATCGATCTCGTGCCGGTGTGTGCTCGCGCGGCCGAGCATGTGAATCGACCCGCGCATGTGGTTCGCAGCTTGAGCGATGGCACCTACGACACGAGCATCTGGGTGCTCGTCACTTCGAACCAAGAGTTGATGGCGCGTCCGGAGTTTCAAACCGACCAGGTATATCCAGCCCGCGCCGACGAGTCGTTTGCCGGGTGGACGGATCAGTACAGCAGCATCTGGCCGCTGCTAAATGTTCGAGGCAAGGCGCACGCCTCAGCGCTCAAGTAGGCTCACGGACTGCAGGCGTCGCCGCGCGGCTTTCGAGCCGGACGGCATTGCGCAGAGAGTCGAGCAGGCGCTGCCAGGAACCGCGCCGACGGGATTTGGCCGGCAATCCGAGCCGGTCTCGCATGGCGTTGAAGATAGCGTCCGGCACACTGATGCGACAGGCTTTCTCCAGTCCTTGAAAGCCCGGCGAGGAATTGGCTTCGCATATCCGGTAGCCGTCGGCATCGAGCAGGATATCGACGCCGGCCACATCCAGCCCGAGCACGTTGGCAACACGCACTGCCAACTCCGCCATGTCCGCGGGCGGCTCGAATGCCGTGCCGATTCCGCCCAACGAAATGTTCGACTTGAAGCTGCCATCGGTGGAGCGCCGCTCCATGGCAGCGACCGCGCGCCCGTTGATCACGAGCACTCGCACGTCGCGGCCATGACTCGCTTTGACGTACTGCTGGAAAATGAAATCGGAGCCGGACTGCGCGCCGTCGAGCAGATTCGCCAGATCGTTGAACTGCTCGCGGTTGGCGCACAACAAGACACCATTGCCGCGCGTACCACGCAAAGTTTTCACGACTACCGGAAAGCCGAGCTCGCGCTCGATCACCCCGACATCGACGGGGAACTTGCCGAGGATGGTCTTGGGAATGGGGATGCCCGCGCCGGACAGAATTTGCAGAGTTTGCAATTTGTCGGCGACAGCCTCGACCGCGGCGGGGCTGTTGACCATCGCGATCCCCTGGCGCTCGAAATGACGGAGCACGGCCAGCGTAAAGTAGCTGGTCTCGCTGCCGGTGCGAGGAATGATCAGGTCGGGCTTGGCGAGCTTGCGGCCCTGATACACCGCCGACCAGCCTTCGGTGGAATCGACGATGAGCTCGAAGTCGCGCGGGTTGAGCACTTCGAGGCGAATGCCCGCTTGCGCGGCAGACTGCTGAAAGCGAAACACTTCAGCCGCTTCCGGAACGTCGCGACGCAATTCCCGATGAAACAGCAACCAGCAATGCATGCGACGGCCTCCGACCTCGAGGTCAACGAACGCGCATGCTGCGCCCCCGAGTGCGGCATGTCCATTTCAGAGTGGTTACAAATAAAGAAAGGGAAGGCGGTGACGCAGGGGCGCGCAGAGTTTGCGCGCCCCTTGCTCACTCATCAGCGGAATGTGCCACCCAGCCGCGTCGTTGTCTGCGTGCCTTGCTGAGTACCTTGCGTTTCGCTCACCACACGCAAGCTGTTGATCACGTCGCGAACGCCGGGCAAGCGCTCGATCAAATCCTCGGCGTGACGCTTCTGCATGCGCGAAGTCACGGTGCCGCTCAACATCACCTCACGATCGTTGACCGCCACTTCGATGTTGCTGGCGTCGATGTGATCGTCGTCGGTGAGGCACTGACACACGTCTTCCTTGATGCGCTCGTCCGAGCGGCGATAGCCGCGTGGCCCGAAACCGCTGAACTGACCGCGTCGCTGCGACGAGGAGGCATCGGCGTCGAACGACCGGCCGCCATACACCGATTCGTCCAGTTGCATGGTGTCGACGTCGGAGCGCCACGGGGTCATCGGTAAGCCGGCCTTGGAGCCGAAGTAGCCGCCGCCTTCGTAGGCCGCGCCCGCGTTCATCAGCGGCCGCTCGCCATAGAATGGATTGCCGCCGGTGCCGCCATAGCGACTTTCGCCGCGGTCTTCATCGGAGAATCTGCCGTAGCCAGGGCCGCTATAGGAATTTTCCCAGCGATCGTTGAAGCGGCGGCGCTCCTCGTCGTGGTCCCGATAGATATGCGCGCCGTAGCGTGCCTCGGTCTCGTCGTGCCAGGAGTCCCGCGACAGCGGGTCCAGCGGATAGCGCTGACGGTCTTCACTGTGCTCGCGGCGTCCGCCTCTAAAAAGATCTCTCAGTGCCATGGTTGTACCCTCGCTCTTCGGTGTTTTTCCGACGGCCGCGCCAACCGGCGCGGCTCAGCAAGGAACAAACGGGTCGGCTTTCCTGCAGTTCCGTGCGGAAAGCGAGGAGGCTCGTCGCTATCGCTGACGGATGCGAAGCAACAGATCTTCGTAGATGTCTCTGAGTCGTGAGGCGCTGACGCGCTCGTCGAAGTGGCGCACCACGTGCTTGCGTCCCTGCAGAGCCTGGGCTTGCAAAGTTTCCCGGCCCTCGAGCGCCGCTGCCATGTTGGCGCTCAGCTCTGAGACCGAGTCGTCGCGCGTGAATTTCAAGTACGGCTTCACGCCATTGGATTCGTACGCCTTGAGTGGGTTGGTGAGCACCGGCACACCGCACGCCAGGCTTTCCAGAATGGTGACCGGAAAGGCGTCCATTTGTGGGAAGTTCACCGTGACATCGGCAGCGACATACAGGCCCGGCTGTTGCTCGTAGGCCGTGCTCTCCAGCCAGCGCACGCGCGGCGCAACGCCCAGTTCTTCAGCCATCCGCCGCAGCGTGGGCAGCGAAGTTCCTACGCTGTGACCGAAGGTCCTCATGAGCAGATACGAACGCTCACGCGCAGCGACGGGCAGGTTGGCGAACGCCGTGATGATCTCGCCCGGCCGATAGAGGGCGCCGAGTTGTCGCGCCGACAGAAACACGACCGCGTCGTGCTCGATCTTCAGCCGCTCACGCCATTGCCGACGCTCCTCGGGCAAATCAGGATGAAACAACTTGGTGTCGATGCCGATGGGCAGCGTCGCGGTGGGGATCGGCTTGCCTGCGAGTTGATTCGCGGTGGTAGCGATGTCATCGCAATCGACAATGAGAAGATCCAGCTCACGCAACGCCGCCCCGATGCGCAGACGCGTGGCATCGTCCGCCGAGGCTTGTGCCGGTACGTTCAAGTCGCTGCCCCAGGCTGTGGCGATCAGCGGACGAGCGCCGGCACGACTCACATCGAGGACGCGTTCATCCATCCATTGCACGTGACACAAGTCGGCCTGCGCCGCGCTCAACAGCGCTCCCAGGCGCTGCTTGTGCAGGAACGAGAGCGCCCACGCCGTCATCGGACCGTCGAGGCGGCGCATGCGTCGCGGATATCTCAGATGCTGGACGCCAGGAATAACCTTCGATTCGAACCCGCTGTGCTCGATGAGCGTGATGGCGCAGCCCGCAAGCTGCAGCAGTCGCACGTAGCGCCGACAGTGAATGTGCATCTGGCCACCCTGGCCGAAGGGCGCCGCGAACATTGTGACTTTCATGGCCGCCGCGCTCCTTGCGAACGTGCGTTACGGGAGCGCACGCAGGGTATGCACGATCTCGTCGACGTGCTCGACGGATAGATTGGGATGCAGCGGCAAGGTGATCGCGCGTTTCGCGAACTGATGGGTGAGCTCCAGATGTGCGGTGAAGCGCTCGCGAAAGCCGCTGAACTCCAGAATGGAAGGGTAGTGCCTGCTGGTTTGTACGCCGATGTCTCGGAGCGCCCGGACGCCGTCGGTACGGGTCTCGGCCGAGTCCGCGACCACGACCATCAAGTGACCGGCCGAATGTTCCACACGATCGGCGAAGACCATGCTCCAGCGCTCGTCGCCTCGCAGCCCGTCACGATAGCGTGCGAGCAACTGGCGGCGACGCGCGTTGCCATCGAGCAACTTGGCGAGTTGTGCGCGACCGATCGCGGCATGGAGCTCGTCGAGCCGATAGTTGAAGCCGGAGACGGCGATGTCGTACGACCCAGCACCGCCATGTCGCTCCCACGACGAACGCGTCATGCCATGACTGCGCATCATCTGAATGCGCTCGGAGAAATCGTCTCGATCCGTGACCAGCATGCCGCCTTCACCGCACGCGAGATTTTTATTCGCGTAGAAGGAGAAGGTGCCGATGTCGCCGATGCTGCCGGCCATCGAGCGATGTGGCGCGCGACCTTGCGCGTCGTGGTAGGCAGCGCCGAGGGCGTGACACGAATCTTCTATCAACATCAATCCATGCTGCTTGCAGATCTCCAGCAGCTCCCGCATGCGCGCGAGATTGCCGCCGTAGTGCATGGGAACGATGGCCTTGGTGCGCGAAGTAATGAGTTGCTCGACATGACGGGGGTCGAGCGTGGGCTCGGTGAGGCTGCAAATATCGGCGAACACGGGCGTGGCGCCGGCAAGCAAGGTCATGTTCGCGGCCGCCACGAAGTTGGCGCCTGGTTGAATCACTTCATCGCCAGGACCGATGCCGATCGCATGCATCGCTAAATGAAGCGCGGCCGTAGCGCTGGAGAGGGCATAGGCATATTTGCAGTTCTGCAGGGCCGCGAACTCCCGTTCGAACGCCAGCACCTCGGGCCCCATGGACAGCCATTTTCTGCCGATGACTCGTTGCGCGGCAGCCGCTTCTTCCACCCCGTAGTCCAGCACGGACAACGGAACGCGCCACTCAGTCAAAGGCGGTTCTCCCTTTGTTACTTTTCATAATCCCGCGCGGTTCATGTCACCGCAGCGTGATTGGTTGCCTCGTCGGGGTCAATTCGAGACAGCCGTGACAATGGATGGCCCCGAGCGAGTCTGTGCGGACTTACTTCGTCAGGCCCCGCGGCACGGCCATCGCCATGCGCATCGACCCCTTCAGCTTGCGCAGCGCAGAGCCGGAAATCCTGAACGTTTCCCGATAGGTTCGCAAACCGGCCCGCACCCGGCCCAGCCGGGTTTGATACAACGCCGCGTCGATGTGCGCTCTGACCAACCGGTCGCGATACGCGCGCAGATCGGTCTCACGAGTGACGTGCGGCGCGAGCGCCTTGAGCCCATTGAGCTTGTGAATCACCATCTCGCCCTGGTCGAGCGTTGCATTCGCGTCATGCCGGCGCACCTCGGCCAGCACCGCATCGGTGAATACGACGCCGCCCGCCAGATATGCTTTGAGCACGAAGTTGGTGTCTTCGCCGAGCGTGAGCGTGGGCTCGAAGCGCAAGTGTTCGATCATGCTACGGCGGAACATCATCACCTGCGTGTAAGCAGGAATGTCACCGCACGCGACCAACGCGCTGAATGCTTTTTCCTTGGGTATTCGGCCATGCGCATACGGCGCATCCCGAAGCAGCGCCGGGCGTTTGATCTCCGGATAAGACTGGAACTGATCGCTCAGCAGCTGGCCGCTCGGGTGCTGGAAGCGAACGAAGTTACTGAACACCGAGGCGACCGTCGGATCTTCGGAAAGATAGGCGTGCATCGTCTCTAGAAAAATCGGCCGCCAGCGATCGTCCGCATCGAGAAAGCTGATGTACTCGCCGCGTGCGGCATCCAAGCCGACATTGCGGGCGCTCGATATGCCGCCGTGCTCCTTGCGGATGTACTGGATGCGGCGATCCTTATAGCGGCGGACCACGTCCGCCGTGTCGTCGGTCGAGCCGTCGTCGACCACGACGATCTGCTCGGGCTGCAGCGACTGAGCGAGGATGGAATCGAGCGCTTCGCCGATGAAGCGGGCGGAGTTGAAGCTCGGCACGATGACGCTGATCGAGGCTCGCGGCGCGTGCTGAGCGGGGTTGGCAGGGGCTGACATGCAGGAATTTTGGCGCAGTCGGCGTCCGAAAAGAAGCCGACCGTGCCGTCAGCCAGCGCTCTGGTCCCTGGGGCTAGGGCTCTGCAGGCGCGAACGCCTTCTGATCCGCTTCGATCGACGCGATGAACTTCGGCGTCACGCGCGCTTTCGCACGCTGCTCGAAGGCATAACCCGCCGCGAGCAGCACATCTTCCGACCAGGGCGCCCCGATGAAGGAAATGCCCAGCGGCAGTCCTTTCAACTCACCCATGGGCACGGTCAGGTGCGGATAACCCGCGACCGCGGGTAGGGAACTGAAAGATCCCGGTGAGCGCGTGCCGTTGATCGAATCGACACGGGGCGCCACGCCCGTGGTGGGTGCCACGATCAAATCGAGCTTGTGCTCGGCCAACGTTCGCATGATGCCTTCCATACCCGCGAGGCGTTTGGAGTCCGCGCGCGCCGTCATGTATTTAGTATCGCTCAGCGGCGGCATGCCGTTCGACTTCTCGAATGTTTCCTGTCCGAACAGCGCAAGCTCCGCCGGCGTGCGTTTGTTGAACTCGATCAGCTGCTCCAGGGTTCGCGCCCCGATCTTGGCAGGGGTCGAGGCCAGATACGCGTTGAGGTCGGCTTTGAACTCGGCATGCAACACCAGCTCTTCGGCCTCATCCACGCGAGTCATCTTCGGAGTAGGCGCCTCGATCAGCGTCGCGCCGGCTTCCTTCAGATGATTCAGCGCCTTCTCGTACACGGGATTGAGATAAGCGTTCCGGCCAGTCTCGAAGCGCCACACGCCGATGCGCTTGCCATTCAACGCCGTGGGCACGAGACCCTTGGTGTAATCGGACTTGGCGCAGCCCGCCGACGGAGGATCGCAGGCAGGCGCATCGCCCACCAGGGCCGTGAGCAACAGGGCCGCATCTTTCACATTGGTGGTCATCGGACCGGCCGTATCCTGACTATGCGCAATCGGAACGATGTATTTGCCCGAGAGCAGCCCCAAGGTCGGCTTCAAACCCACGATGCCATTCATCGCCGAGGGGCACACGATGGAGCCATCCGTCTCGGTGCCGATGCTGACGGGAGTCAAGCCTGCCGCGACGGAAACACCGCTGCCCGCGCTCGATCCACACGGAGTGCGATCGAGGACGTGAGGATTTCGGGTCAAGCCGCCGACCGCGCTCCAGCCGCTGATGGAGCTGCGTGAGCGGAAGTTCGCCCATTCGCTCAGATTGGTCTTGCCGAGGATGATGGCGCCCGCCTTGCGCAGGTTGGCGATGATGGGCGCGTCGCGCTTGGTCACGTTGTTGATCAAAGCGAGCGAGCCGGCGGTCGTGGGCATGGGGTCTGCGGACTCGATGTTGTCCTTCACCAGCACGGGGATACCGTGCAGCGGGCCACGCGGCCCTTTGCTCTGCAATTCCTTGTCCAACGCACGCGCTTGATTCAGAGCGTCGGGATTGATGGCGATGACCGAGCGCAGCTGCGGACCGTTGCGATCGATGGCTTCGATCCTGCGCATGAGTGCCTGCACGAGCTCGACGGACGTGGTCTTTCTGGAATCCAGATCGGCGCGTAACTCGCTCAACGTGCGAGTATCCGGTTCGTCGGCTGCCGCCATCGATGCGACCAGCGTCAGCGCGATCAGTGCCCCCAAAGAACGGCGCCAGGGCGCCTCGAGGAAATCCTTCGCAGCGAGCATTTTTATTCCACCAACGCCAGAATTGGCTTTGCTGGTGTATATCCAACCTGTGGTTCATCGACAAGTCACCGCAGACAGGGCGGAGTCGATTCGCTAGATTAGCGGGGGCGTGCAGGGACAAAAAAACATGGGGGAACAACTATGCCGCGTAACCGCGCCGCCTACGCCATCCTGTGGGGTGGCCTCATCGCCGGCGCCATCGATATCACTTATGCGCTGGGCTTCTCCGCCGCGCGCGGCGTGCCACCGACACGCATTTTGCAATCAGTTGCGAGCGGGCTGCTCGGCGGCGCTTCTTATCAAGGGGGCACGGCCACGGCGGTGCTCGGGTTCGTGCTGCATTTTGTGTTGATGCTCATCATCGCGGCGATCTTCTATTTCGCAAGCACGCGCTTGCGCTTCCTGGTGCGGCATCCGGTGGGGTGGGGCGCCCTGTATGGCTTCCTGGTCTACTGGGTGATGAACCTTGTGGTGCTGCCGCTCTCGGCGTTCCCCAGTGAAGTGAAGTTCGTGCCCATCGTGGTGATCACCAGCCTGATCGTGCACGCGTTCGGTATCGGTGTGCCGATCGCGATCGCCAGCCGTAAGGCTCAGTCGGTCGTCTCATAGCATCCGAACAGGCGCGGCCTGCGAAGACCCCTCGTCGTTCAGCCGCCGGAATGCGGTTGTATGAGGGTCGTGCTTTGATTCGCCGCCTGCAATTTGCCATCGGATGCGTGATTACTTTGCTGCTCGCCGCACCGGCATCGGCGCAGTCATTGACGCGAGTGACGCCGATTGCCGCCACGGCCAGCACCGCGGAGGTCGGCAAGCCGGCGAGCGCCGCCATCGATGGCAAGGCGGCCAGCTGGTGGGAGGGCGATGGTCTCGGCGCCTCGCTCACACTCGACCTGGGAACCGCGCGGCACGTGAAGCAGGTGCGCATCGCGTTCCACCTCGGCGGCGCGCGGGCCTATAACTTCGAGATCCAGTCCTCCACCGACGGCCAGGGCTACACGACGGCGGGCTACTTCCAGTCCTCGGGCACCAGCGCCGCCTTCGAAAGCTTCACCGTGAATGCGCCCGGCCGCTATCTGCGCATCGTCGGCTCAGGCAACACCATGGACCGCTCGAACGCGTACAAGGAAGTGCAGGTGTTCGCCGAGGCCACGCTCACGCGAATCAGGCCGGTGAGCTTGCTGGCCAGCCAATCTGAATCGCCCGGCTGGGCGGCCGCGGCTATCGACGACGATCCGAACACTTACTGGCTTGGCAACGGTGTCGGCGCGCATCTGACGCTCGACTGGGGCGTCCGCAGGGAGGTGAAGCAGGTCCGCATCGCCTTCTACAACGGCAACGCCCGTGTGTACGGTCTGCAGGTTCAGGTGTCGAGCGATGGCGAGTCCTACACCTCGGTCGGCACCTTCCAGTCCTCCGGGACCACCAGCACCTTCGAAAGCTTCACCGTGGATGCGCCCGGCCGCTACCTGCGCATCGTCGGTTGGGGGAACAACATCAATCGCGACAGCGCCTACTACGAGGTGCAGGCCTACGCCGCCGGGCCTCGGCCGCCTTGAGATGTGATCCATCGCACAAGCCGCAACACCGTGCGCCCCGGGGTTCTTCCAGCGTCGGGGCGAGTTTTGGATAATTCGCGGCTGGCACGTTATCGGAGCTGATGTCCCATGATTGCCTGGCGCGAGAAATTTCGTGCTGTGCTGTTGCACTTCTTTGTGACCCTGGCGATGGCGGTCGCCGCCGCCGCGCTGATCTTTTTCGTGTGGTACCCCGATCCGTTCCAGGACATGCTGGGCGGCACCCGCTTTTTCCTGCTCATCGCCATCTGCGACCTGGTGCTGGGTCCGCTGACCTCGCTGATCATCTACAACAGCAAGAAATCGCGGCGCGCGCTCATATTCGACTACAGCGTCGTCGGCGTCGTGCAGCTGGCGGCGTTCGTCTACGGCGTGATGACAATTTCCAGTGCGCGGCCCGTGTACATCGCGTTCGTAAAGGATCGCTTCGAGGTGGTGATCGCCGAGGACCTGGCCGACAAGGATTTGCAGGAGGCCAAGGATCCCTATCGCACGCGGCCCAAGTGGGGCCCCGTCCTCATCGGCACGCAGCGGCCCGACACTCGGGAAGCGCGCAACGCTCTGGTTTTCGCGGCCATGGAAGGCAAGGACATCCAGAACTTCCCGCGCTATTTCGTGCCTTACGAGGCCGTCGCCGACGCAGTGAAACAGGCCGGCCAGCCGATGGAGAAGCTGTACAAGCATCACCCGGAGGCGAGGCAGCTCATCGCGGACGAGAACGTGAAAGAGCCGGACGCGCAGCTGCGATGGCTGCCGATCCAAGGCACCCGATCGTTCTGGACCGTGCTGCTCGACGCCAACACCGGCGCGCTGCTCGGCTATCTGCCGATCGATCCGTACGAGTCGTGACCGAACGTTTTGTTATCTGTTGATGCGATGTTATCGCTGTAACCGCAACTGATGCGACAATCCGGCGCAAGCAGTCACGGGCTCGCTCGAGCCGGTGACTGCGTCGAAACCCGCTTGCGACTGATTCGTTGACCGTTCCGATCCTAGATTGCAAGCGCCCTGCAGGGAGGGGCGCAACATGCAATCGGGTCAAATGAAACATTGGTTGGGGTGGGTCACGGCCGTCGGTACCGGCGTGGCCTTGAATGTTCCGGCGTTCGCCCAGGACGCGGAGGGCAGAGTCGAAGAAGTCGTGGTGACCGCCCGCAACCGCTCGGAGCTGCTGCAGGAAGTGCCCATCCCGATCTCGGTGGTCAGCGGCGATACGCTCAATCGGGATCGTACGTTCACTGTCGCCGAGCTGAGCCAACGCGCGCCGGGCCTCACGGCAACCACGCCGAATGCGCGCCGCTCGGGCATTTCCATTCGCGGCATCGGCAAGACCAGCGGCAACGACAACATGGAGCCCGCCGTCGGCGTCATCGTCGACGATGTATTCCTGGGTCACGTCGGCATGACTTACCAGGACTTCACGGACCTCGAGCGCGTCGAAATCCTGCGCGGCCCGCAAGGCACCTTGCTCGGCAAGAACACCTCGCTCGGCGCGATCAAATACACCAGCCGCGCACCTTCCTTTACGCCGGAGGGAAGCCTGGATCTCGAAGGCGGCTTGAGCACCGAGTCTTACAAGGCCCGCGGCTCGTACTCGAATGCGCTCGTCGACGATGTGCTGGCGGTTCGCGCTTCGGCGTTCGTCGACAAGCAGGAAGGGGACATCGAGAACGTCGCGAACGGCGGTCATTGGCATGAGCGGGACCGTTACGGCGGGCGCGTGCAGCTGCTGCTCAAGCCCAGCGACGTGCTCTCCGTGAAGCTCAACCTCGATGGCGCTTTCACCAACGAGAACAGCAACACCAAACCCTTCATGGTCGATCCAACCACGCTGAACGACGGCTCGGTGCGTACGACGACCTACACGACGCGGCTCGCGCGCGATTACTTCGGCGGCTACACACCCATCATCGGCTCATGGGATCGCATCGAGCTCGATATGGCGCGGCCGCTCATTACAGACAACTACGGCGCATCGGCCGTGGTGAGTTGGGACGCGGGGGTGGTGGAGCTCACATCCATCACCGCTGCGCGCTGGTTTCACTTCGACGCCAACAACGATCAGGAACAGACTCGGTTCGCTATTGCCCGCACCGGCACTTTGGTGGACACACGACAGCTCTCGCAGGAGTTCCGCCTGGCCGGCGACATCGGCGATCGCATCGATTATCAGACCGGCATTTATCTGTTCAACATCGACACCGACACTACCAGTCGCAACACCTATGGCGCCGATGCCGGCGCGTTCTATGCCAGCGACTCGCAATATCGGACTTTGAATACGCCAGCGGGTCGGCAGCTGCTGCAGGCATCGTTGCGTGATGTCTTCGTCGTCACCAACCAGAAGCCGGTGTCCGACAGCGCCGCGGTGTTCGGCCAGGTGAACTGGCAAGTGACCGACCGCGCGAGTCTCACGTTGGGATTACGGCAGACCTGGGAATACAAGACCAACGAGGTGTATCGCCGTTCGAGCCTGCGCGACGGCTCCGCGCTGGTCTCTACCGGTAACGCCACAGCCGATGCGATTCGCGCGGCACAGACCGGCGCCGACTACGCGACGGTGGAGGGTGAGCGCATCAAGGACGACTCCATCGCATGGCTCATCAACCCGAGCTTCCAGCTCACCGATGATGTGTTGCTGTATGCGTCCGCCAGTGCGGGCGAGAAATCGGGCGCAGTGGCTTTTGACAACAACGGCGGCATCGCTAACGTCGAGCCGGAGAAGTCGTTGAACTTCGAAACGGGCGTGAAGAGCCAGTTGTTCGACGATCTGCTGACGTTGAACGTGAACGTTTATTACACGCGCGTGCGTGACTATCAGAACGTCACGAGCGAGCCCGATCCGACCTCGCCAACGGGATTCAGCTCGCGACTCGGCAACATTCCAGAGATTCGCGCGGTCGGCACTGAGTTCGATGCTTCGATCCGTCTAACGGAGAATCTGCTGATCACGGCCGGCGGCTCCTACAACGAGGCGACCTACACCGACTGGTCCACCGCGACGTGCCCCCGTTCGTTCCCCTCGTCGGTGGCAGTGTGCGACAACACCGGTCGCCAGATCGTCGGTGCCCCTCGCTGGACCGGCATCTTCGGCTTCGATTACCAATTGCCGCTGGCGTCGGGCTTTGGCGCGCACTTCTTCGGCAATCACGTTTATCGCTCGCGCCACAACCTGGAGCAGCTGCTGTCACCGTACGGCGAGCAGTCCGGCTATTCGCTCACCGATCTCGGCGCCGGCATCACGCACACGACCGACTCGGCGAAGTACGAGCTCAGCATCGTCTCCAAGAACGTGTTCGACACCAAGTACACGACCAGCGTCAACGACTTCAGCAACAGCGCGCCAGTGGGCTACGACGGCATCGGCCCACGTCGCTACGTGGGTGTGATCCTGCGCACGAGCTTCTGATCCTCACAGGGAACGCCCAACAAACATTCTGGGGAAATGATATGAAAACGATTCGCAGCTGGCCGCTCGCAAGCTTGTTGTTTGCCCTCGGCGCGCACGCTGACGGGCTCGTGACGCCCGCCATCGAGGGCGTCGTTGCGGCGGGCACACCCATCGAGCTCATCAAGGAAGGGTTTCAAGGCACCGAGGGGCCGATCGCCTTGCCCGATGGCTCGGTGGCGTTCACCGAAGCGCAGATCGATCAGATCACGCGCATCGCGCCCGACAACAGCACGTCGGCCTATCTGCAGAACACCCACGGCGCGAACGGCCTCGCGTTCAATAGCTCCGGCGAGCTGATCGCAGTACAGACAACCAGGCCCGGCATCGCGGTGCTCGCACCGTCAGGTCGTGAGCGCGTGCTCGTCGACAAGTTCGAAGGCACGCCGCTGAATCGGCCGAACGATCTGGTGGTCGACAAGAGCGGCGGTGTGTACTTCACCGACCCAGGCGCACGCCCGGAGGCTGGCAAGCCAGCGCCGCCGACCGCTGTTTATTACTTGTCACCGCAAGGCTCGCTGCAACGGCTCGCGACCGACATCGGTCGGCCGAACGGCATTCAGCTCAGCCCGGACGAGAAGACCCTGTATGTCGCAAACACTTATGGCGAGCACATCCTGGCGTACGACGTGAATAAAGATGGCTCGGTCGGCAAGCGGCGTAATTTCGCCAAGCTGGCGGGCGTCACCAAAACCGACACCGGCATCACCAGCGGCGCCGATGGTCTGGCAGTGGATTCGAAGGGCCGACTGTATGTGGCGTCAGCAGCTGGCGTGCAGGTATTCGATGCCAAGGGCACGGCGCTCGGAACCATCGCGCTGCCCAAGTCGCCGCAGAATCTCGCCTTCGCAGGTGAAGGCAAAAAGACGTTATATGTCGTGGGTCGGGGCGCGGCTTATAAGATTGCCGTGCTCACACCCGGCTTTGCCGGCCGGGTGAAGTAGTCGCGGTCGGTGCACGCTCACGCCATAGGAGCGCGCACCGACCCTGCGACGAAGGCGTTATTCCTGCGCCGGCCGGCACTCCTTGTCATGGCCGTCATGGTCGCGGCCACGGTGATCTCTCCGACCGTGGTCGCGATCGTCCTTGTCGCAGTCGAGCAGCGGCG
The DNA here is from genome assembly GCF_036402275.1 of Steroidobacter sp. Lineage (NCBI taxonomy): Bacteria > Pseudomonadati > Pseudomonadota > Gammaproteobacteria > Steroidobacterales > Steroidobacteraceae > Steroidobacter > Steroidobacter sp. Next base: position 153,015 of record NZ_DASWTF010000036.1, read on the forward strand.
CCGTGTGGATCACGATGAACTCGTTGTTGTCCGGCACGCCGAACTCGCGGCCGGCCGAGCCTGGATAGTTGTTGTCGTTGATGACCAGCAGACGGTTGTTGTCGAGCACCAGCACGTCTTCGATGGTGGTGAAGGGGAAGGTGAAGACGGTCTTCACTTTGCCATCGGCGGCCACATCGCGCGGATCGTAAATGTTCATCAGGTCGGCCACTTCTTCCTTGACGAGGAAACCGTTGGCGTCGGCTCGTTGCAAATCGATTTTGTAGATCCGCTTGAAGCGAGCGGGACTGGTGAAGCGCGGATCGCTCGCGTCGCCCTGGCCGCTGTCGCGCTCGATGATCAGGAACTGTGTGTCGGTCAGCGCCGTGAAGTCGCCGATGGCGTTGCTGGCGCTCTCCATCGGGTACGCGAACGTCTTGCCCGTGTACTTGCGTTCCTTGAGGCTGAACTCGTTGATCAGCAGCCGCTCGCGCACCGGATCGCCGGTGACGGCCTTCTCGAGCAACGCATACAGCTTCGTCTTGCTGGCGTTCAACGCCATGCCTTCGAAGCCGCCGGAGTCCGACAGATTGGCCGGCAGCGTGCGCTGTGGATTGCTCACGGCCTGGATCAACGGGTTGACGTCGTTACCGCCGGGCGTGCTCGGCAGCTTGCGGAAGTTGGGCAGCGGAATCGGCGCTTCGAGCACGCGACCCTTGCTGTCGGTGTGAATGAGATACGGACCGAACTCGTCGCCGAACCAGAACGTGCCGTCGGCCGCGCGACGGATGGACTCGATGTCGAAGTCCGAGCCCGTCAACAAACGATTGGCTTTGATCGAAGCGTCGACCGGGATCGCCGCGCCACCGCCCACCGGCGTGCTTGGATAAACATCGCCATCGGCGACGATGGCGAAGGGCACCTTGCGCCACGGATCGCTCAAGGTGATGTAGCTTTCGGAGGTGAAGTCGTTCAGCTCATCGCCGGAGAAACGATTCACCGGCGTCACCGTGCCGTCCTTGAAATTCGGCCGCACCGCGTACACGCGCAACAGCGCATCGTTGGAGTTGGCCTTGTTGCCGAAGCCGTTATCCGACATCACCAGGAAAGTGCCGTCCTGCGAGCCGGGCAGCACGGCCGAGAAGCCCTGCACGGGCTGCTTGTTGATGAAGGGCGTGACCACGCCGTTGCCGCCAGCGGCGAACTGTCCCGAGGTGGGACCGGTCGAGAAGCTGGCGCTCGGCAATACAGCTCGATCGAGCAGTTCAGCAGCCTGCGCTTGCGAGAGCGCGGCGCCCGCGGCGAGCAACGCCAGCGCGGACCGCAGCGGGTGATTCAGACACTTCATAGTTGTGACTCCGGCACGCTCACACGTCGACCTCGACGTGTTAGGGACGAGCGGCGCGCGACATAATCGTGCCGGGGTATTTCTATTACGTGACTGGAATGCGACAGTCAGAAGTTGAGCTGCAACTGCAAGCGTAGCGCGTCGGCCTCGAAGCGCGCGTAGTCGAGCCTGCCCGCCCGATTGCCGGTCACGAGGTTGTTGCGTTTCATGCGATGGTAGACGGCAGCCAGTTCCAATGGCTCGGCGATCTGCCATTCCACGCCGATCTCCAGATCGTTCACGTCGTTGACCGGCGCGTTGTTCTCGGCCTTGTTCGCACCGTCGAAGTACTGCAATTTCACGAAGGGCAGGAACGCGCCAAAGCGGTGGTCGAGCTTGTACATGGCCTGTACGTAGCCGCCGTTGAGATTCCTTTCCACGATGCTGTTGGTCGCGAGATCGAGGGCAGGGGTCGTGCCCCAGTTCCATTCAGCCTGCAGGCCGAAGGGCTGCGGATACCAGATGGCGCTCACGCCGACCCGCTCGTCGTCGTGACCGAAACGGAATTCGTCCGCGATCGTCGGCGTGAGGCTCACATCTCCTGGTGCGCGGTAGGCGGCAGTGCTCGGCACGTACTTGCCGCTGTAAGCCTGGATGCCCGCTTCGAAGAATTGTCCGTTCGACAACTCCCACGGATAGTCGAGGCGAGCCACGACGTGCTGATTGTTGTTGCGATCGCCGCGGTTCGCGCCCTGGCCGTTGTAGAGACCGAGACCGAACATGCCGTAGTTGCCGCTGTGCTTGAGGCCCTGCTTGTTTATCTGACTGAAGCGGGCCTGCACGTGCTCGGGCGTGTAGTAGTAGAAGACGCCGAGGTCGCGCTCGTCGCGTACACCGCTGTTGAGCGCATCGGCGCGGTCGAGCGCCAGACGATTGGAGCTCGATTGCAGATTCTCCCAACCGAAAGGCACTTTGGATTGGCCCACGCGGAGGCGGTGCACGCGGTCGGTGGTCAGATAGACGTCGCCGTACGCATCTCGCATCTGGACCACGTTGCCCGTGGTGCCTGCGCTGCTGGCCAAGTCGGGTTGGATGTAGAAGGAGAGGCGATCGCCCACGTCGCCCTGGAACACCAGGCGTGCGCGACGAATCAGATAGTTCTTGTCCGCATCGCCCAGCGAGTTCTGATCGCCCACGGAGCGATCCGACCAGAGATTGATGCCGTCGTCGCCGCCCAGCATCTCGGTGTAGCGCGTCTGCAGATACCCGCGAATCTGGAAACGGTCCGTGAACGGGCTGCGAGATTCATCGGCGTCGTGCTTCTCGAGCGCGGCGATCTGCTTCTCGTTGCGCTCTACGCGCTCCTCCAGGGGAGCGACCGGAGCGGGCGCTTCCTTGGCAGGCGCTTCGGCGACCGTCGCTTCAGTCTCTTCCACGGGCCGGAACTTGCCTAGTCGGACCCGGTTCGGGCCGGGTTCGGCGTAGATCTGCTTGGTCTCGGTGTCCATGTAGAGTTCGAGACTCTCGGCCGATTGGGACGGGGCAGCAGCGGTCGAGGCAAGAACGATGGTGCAGGCAATCGGAGCGGATTTCTTCATCAGGACAGTTCTAACGGGGGGCACGACTTCGACCGCGCATCATATGAAGGTTTCATTGCTGGATTACGTCGAATGTTGCTGGAATGTTGCTGGCTGCTTCGATGCGCCTGGCACGATCATCGGTTGCGCGCGGCGGCGGCGAATTCCCATCGCGCCGTGCGACCGAGCAAATAACAGGTCCTGACGGGCGAAGTTACACGGCGGTCACTACGACCCTGCAACCGCCGTTTCGGTAACGATCCGAACCGCTTTCGGTCGTCCCCCGGTTAGAAAGCGATCACATCCCGTTACATGCAACGCAAATAACGACACGGCATTTCGCCGCGTGTGCGCGCGTCGCTAGATTGCGCCGCCCGAACATTCACGAGGACTACTTGCCACCATGCGTCGCGTCTCTGCTGCGGCCTTTGTTTCTTTGCTGAGCGTTCATTCCATTACGACATTGCACGCGCAGGATGTGGATGCAAACGGAGCTGTGACCGACGCCAGTGTGATCGACAGCATCGTCGTGCTCGGCACGGCCCGGGAGAACACCACGGCGCTCACCAGCACCGCACCGGTTGACGTGATCACGCCCGAACAGTTGCGTGAGACGGGCGCGGTCACCATCAATCAGGCGTTGTCCAAGCTGCATCCGTCGTTCAATTTCCCGCAAGGTCAGAACGCGGTGAAGGGGCAGGGCGTGCGCTCGGCCTCGCTGCGCGGCGTAGGTCCGGCGTACACGCTGGTGCTGGTGAATGGCAAGCGACGTCACTTATCGGCACAGCTCTCGGGCACGGACCCATGGCCGGCTGCGCAGGTCGTCGACATCAACACCATTCCGGTGAATGCGATCGAGCGCGTCGAAGTGCTGCGCGATGGCGCGGCGGCTCAATACGGCTCCGATGCGATTGCCGGCGTCATCAACATCGTGCTGCGTAGAGATGCCGCCGGCGGCGCACTCGGCGGCCGCTACGGCGGATATTCCGATGGCGGCGGCGATACGCATCAGCTGTTAGGGAATCTCGCCGCCGGGCTCGGCGAAGACGGCTTCGTGAATGTCAGCGTCGATCGGCTGAAGAACGACAATGTCGATCGCAGCGAAGCCGACTGGCGTCAGCTGTTCCCGAACGGCGATCCGCGCAATGAAACATTCAACAAGAAGTACGGCCAGTGGGGCCAGTCCGATCGCGACAACTGGAGCGCGCTGGTCAACGCCGAGATCGGTTTGAGCGACAGCGTGCACGCGTACGGCTGGGCCAACTACGCCGATAAGTCGGCGATGAACTACGTCAACCCGGAGCGCATCGTCAAAGCGAACACTCGGGTGCCGACCGCGACCGATCCCACCCGCGTTTCCGAAACCGCGGTGATTCCGGTGTATCCGAATGGCTATCAGCCCAACATGACTTACGAGGCCGAAGATTTCGCGGCCGTCGCGGGCGTGCGCTTCGAGAGCGGCACGCTGGGCGATCTGGACGTCGGCGTGTCGTTCGGCCAGAACGAAACCGGCCGTTACACCGACAACACCATCAACCCGAGCTACGGCCCGGACAGTCCGACGAGCTTTTATCTCGGCTCGTGGAAGAGCCGCACCACCAGCGTGACGGCCGATTACACGAAAGACCTCACCCTCCCAGGGCTGCAATCGTCCGTGCTGTCCTCAGGCGTGCTGTATCGACATGAGTATTGGGGCGTGGAGGACATGGGTGACCCAGCGGGCTACACGAGCGGTCCACTGGCCGGTCTCACGATCGCATCGTTGTACGGCCCCGGCGGCATCTACAACGAGTACGCGTCGCTGTTTCCGACGGTGGATTTCGCGAATGACCGATCGGTGATTCCGGCGACGGGATCCTCGACTGCAGGTGTCCAGCCGCTCGATGCGGGCTCGGTGACACGCGATGTGTACGGCGGATACGCCGGCCTCGACTTCACGGTGTTCGACAAGCTCGATCTCGGCGTGACCGCGCGCTTCGAAGATTATTCCGACTTTGGCAGCACCACCAACTATCGACTGACCGGTCGCTACGAGATCATTCCTGAAGTCGCATTGCGTGGCACGGTGAGCACGGGATTCCACGCGCCGAGTCTGGCGCAACTTGGCCAGCAGTCGACTGGCTACACGAGCACGTTCACCAACAACGGTCAGAGCATTCGCACGCCGGGCCGTACGCGGTTGTTCCGCTCGAACGACCCACAGGCCGCGGGCTTCGGCGCAAAACCGCTGGAACCGGAAGAGTCGACGACGCTTTCATTGGGCCTGGTGCTGCGTCCGACGAGCACGAGCTCGGTGACCATCGATGCGTATCAGCTCGATGTGGACGATGTCATCACCATCACCGACACGCTGCAGAACCCGGCCGCCACGCCCCAGAATCCGAATCCGACGCCGGTGGTCACGAACGCGTTCAACGCACTGGGCCTGAACGGTTACACGCAGGCCACGTACTACCTGAACGCGTGGGACATGCGCACGCGTGGCATCGACCTCGTTGGCCGGCAGCAATTCAACTTCTCGGCGGGCGCGCTCGATCTCACGGCGGCCGCGAGCTTCCTCGACATCGAAGTGGAGACGGTGAAGCGCACGGTGAACGTGGGCGGCACGGATCTGGTCGCGATCGGCAACTCGCGTATTCGCGACGCCGAAACGGGCATCCCGCAGAACAAATACATTCTGAACGCGCGCTATCGCCTCAATGCCTGGTCGGTCGACGCCACCGCGACCTACTACGACAGCTACACATACAACGTGGGCGAAGTGCCCGGCGTGGCAACTGCCAACGGCAACATCGATCAGGAATTCTCGCCGGAAACCTATATCGATCTGGGTTTCGACTACGAGCTGAGCGCCGGGCTGCGCTTGAACCTGCTGGTGCAGAACGTGTTCAACGAGTACCCGGACAAGTACGTGAACGGCAATCGCTCGAGCGGCATCAACCCGTATTCGTTCATCGCTCCCAACGGCGCGGCCGGTCGCTTCATCCAGGGCGGCGTGACGTTCTCCTTCTGATGAGTCAGACATGAGCAAAGCAATCGTTTCCAAATCGTTTCTGTCCGCGCTCGCCGCCGGCTATCTGCTCGCCGGGTCGAGCCAGGTCGCCGCGCATCACGCATTCGCGGCCGAGTTCGACGCCGATAAGCCCATCGACCTGAAAGGCACGGTGACCAAGATCAAGTGGGTCAACCCGCACAGCTGGCTGTACTTCGATGTCACGGAGCCGGACGGGAAGGTCACCAACTGGGGCGTCGAGTTCGGCGCGCCCAACCAGCTCGCCAAAATCGGGTTGAAGAAATCCGATGTCGCTCCGGGCACGGCCGTGCGCATCCGCGGCTACCTCGCCAAGAACGGCGGCTCGTACGGCTACTCGGTGATTGTCACGTTGCCGGATGGGCGCAACTTTCAGACCGGCGGTGCACAGGATGCTCCCTCCGCCAGAACCGCCAGCGTGTCTCAATGAGCGCGACGATGCGTATCGCGATGAGAGCTCGCCTCGCGGCGTTGCTGCTCGGCGCCCTGGCGGTCAGCTCGATAGCAGCGGCCGCTGAGCCGAAGATTCCGCGATTGCCCAGCGGCAAACCGGATTTTTCAGGCATCTGGGAAACCACCAGCTCGGCGGAATATGACCTGGAACCGCATTCGGGCCGCGCCGACGCGCCGCCGAGCGCAGGCGTGATCGAGGGCAAATACATTCCTTATTTGCCGGCGGCCCTGGAGCGGAAGAAGAAAAATTTTGCCGTTCGCGACAAAGAAGATCCGCGCCTGAAGTGCTGGACGCTCGGCACGCCACGGGGCATCTACTATCGCGAGCCGTTCCAGATCTTTCAGCGCGATCGCGATCTGACCCTGGTGTTCCAGTTCGGACATTCCGTGCGAACCATCCATACGAATGGCACGCTGCATCCGGAAGTGACTGACAACGAGTTCTATCTCGGCGATTCGCGCGCGCACTGGGAAGGCGACACGCTGGTGGTCGATGTCACCGACTTCAACGAGGAAACCTGGCTGGACCGCGCCGGCAATTTTCACAGCCCCAAGCTGCACGTGATCGAGCGCTGGACGTATCTGGACGCGAACACCCTCGAGTACAAGGCGACGCTCGAGGATCCCCAGGTCTTCTCTCGTCCCTGGACGCTGAGCGTGCTGTTGCATCGGCATCGTGAGAAAGACTTCCAGCTGATCGAGAACTACTGCTTCACGCTGGGCTACGACAAGTACTACCCGGTGCCGCAGCCGGGAGCGACGGAATAATGAGCTCTGGAATCATGACGACGAAATTTCTGGCGCAGCTGACTTCGGTGGCGGCATTGCTTGCGCTGATTCCCGTGCACGCGCAAGAGCAGCAGGCGCCGGGCGGGTCGCGCATTCAGCGCGAGACGACGGTCACGCCCATCGCATCTGGCAAATGGACGGGCAAGCGCCTCTCCGACGGTCAGCCCGACGTGCAGGGGCATTGGTCGAACACCATCGCCAATCACAACAACTGGACGGATCCGCAAGGCGGTGTGCCTGGCGACCCTGGGCGTAACGGCCCGCCGAAGACTCCGCGGAATGAGCGAGCGCCGAGTCGTGTGAGCGATCCGCCGGACGGCCAAGTTCCATTTCAGCCGTGGGCGAGGGCGGTTCAACAGGAGTTCCTGCAGTACTTTCACAACCCGGTGAAGGAACAGTACATCGAGCCGCTGGCCCGCTGCGCGCCGGCGGGCGTGCCGAAGTCGTTCACGTGGCACGGCTATGAGATCCGGCAGTATCCCGGCTATGTGGTGCTGCTGTTCAACTCGGGCACTCGCATCATTCACCTGGACGGCAAGCCGCACCTGCCGGAGAACATCAAGCTGTGGAATGCGGACTCACGCGGGCGCTGGGAAGGCAACACGCTGATCGTCGATGTGACGAACAACAACGCCAAAGCGCGTCTCGCGCGAACTGGCGAGTTTTTCAGCGAGAACGCGCACATCGAAGAGCGCTATATCTTCAATGGCGAAGGCACGCGATATAACTACGTCGCGACCATCACCGATCCGACGGTGTACACGCGGCCCTGGACGGTCACCATTCCGGCGCGGCGCTTCACCGTGAACGATGAGCCTGATGGCTGGCACTACGAAGTGGCCCTTGCGAATCAGCCTGCCGGCAAGGCGCCGTTGATCGAGCGCTATGAACGGATCTGCGTCGAGAACAACGGGCCGTTCGGCAACATTGCGGTCATCAGCGCCAAGTAACGCGGACGAATTGCACTCATGTCTACTTTGTACGCACTGGCGGAGCAGCTCGAAGCGTCGGCGATTGGCGTGGCCATCGCGGAGTCGCGCTATGCCTATCCCATCATCGAGGGGATTCATCTCATCGGGCTGTCGATTTCGGTGGGGCTGATCTTTCTCACTGACTTGCGGCTGATGAATCTTTTCCTGACGCGCGTGCCGGTCATCGATGTGCTGCGGCATCTGCGGCCGTATGTCATTGGCGGCTTCATCGCGGTGTTCGTGTCGGGCGGGCTGCTGTTCTGGTCGGCGGCGGCACGCATGCTCGACAGTCCGGCGTTTGTCGCCAAGATGGCGTTCATGGCGCTGGCGGGCATCAATGCGTTGTATTTCGAACTGGTGATCGCGCAGCGCTCGCCGGTGCAGGAGAGTCACAAAGTGCTGCCGTCGAGTGTGCGCTATGCGGGGATTGCGTCGTTCGGGTTGTGGACGTTGGTCGTGGTGTGCGGCCGCTTGATTCCTTATCTGCCGAGCTGGGGCTGATCATGACCGCTTTCGAAGTGTTGACCTGGCTGCAAGACAGCGCCCTGGCTCACGCCATCAGCAAGACCGACCACATGGTTGGGGCGGGGCTGCAGATCGTCCACGTCATGGGACTGGTGGCGCTGCTGGCGTCGCTGGTGCTGATCGGCCTGCATCTGGTGGGCCTGGCGTTCAAACATCAGGCCACGACCGATATTGCCCATGAGGCGACCAAACTGGTGTGGCTCGGCCTGGCGCTCACGGCGCTGAGCGGCACGCTCATGTTCATCGCCACGCCGAAGCTGTATTTCTACAACCCGGCGTTTCGTTTGAAGATGGTGCTGTTCTTCGCTGCCGTCATCGTGCAACTGGCCTTGTTCCGCAAGACGGCCACGCAAACCTCCCCGAGCCCGGCGCTCGCCCGCGCCAGTGTCGGAATCTCACTCGCGGCGTGGTTCAGCGTCGCGATGGCAGGGCGGATGATCGGATTTATTTAAGGACGCTGCGCCTTCAGAGCACCGGCAGCTCGAAATAAAACGTCGAGCCGGCGCCCAGTTCGGTTTGGAAGTTGAGGGTGCCGCCGTGGTGTTCGATGATGACTCGGCTGATGTGCAGGCCAAGGCCGGAGCCGCCTTTGGGGTTGGTGGCGGTCCAGTTGGCTTGGGCGAACTTCTCGAAAATCTGCGCGCGGAACTCTTCCGGGATGCCTTCGCCGTTGTCCTTGACGCTGACTCTGATGCGCTCGTCGGTGCGGCTCACGTGCAGCTCGACCTTGCTGCCGGGTCGTGAATACTTGACGGCGTTGGAGAGCAGATTCGCGAGGACCTGCATCAAGCGATCCGCATCCGCGTGCAGGAACGCGCGAGGCAGGTCGGAGCTCACTTCGATCTGCACGTGATAGTGATCCGCATACGGCTTGAGCTCGAGCGCCGCCTGCGTCACGAGCTGATTCAGATCGAGATCGACATATCGATAAGCAAACCCGCCAGCCTCGATTTTCTCGATGTCCAGAATGTCATTGACGAGACGATGCAAACGCTCGGCGTTGCGATCGGCAAGCGCGGTCAGCGCTTGCGCCTTGGGTGGCAGCTGCCCAGCCGCGCCAGCGGCTAGAATGCCGAGCGCGCCACGCAGGGCCGTGACAGGCGTGCGCAGCTCGTGGCTCACCATGGTCAAGAACTCGGCCTTCGCGCGCTCGATGGTCTTGCGCTCGTGAATGTCCTGGATCTGCGAGACGAAATACAACGGCCGCTGCTTGTCCCAGACGAGCGACACGCTCAGCTGAGTCCACACAGCGTGCCCGGCCTTGTGCAGATATCTCTTTTCCATTTGGTAGCTGCGAATTTCGCGCGCCAGCACCTGTCGCACCTGGAGCAGATCGCTCTCCAGATCTTCCGGATGCGTGATGGCCTGGAAGGTCGTGCGTGTGAGCTCCTCGGCCGAATAGCCCAGGATGTCGCATAAAGATCGATTGACACGCAGCCACTCGCCGGACGGCGAAACGAGCGCGATGCCGATGGGCGCATTCTCGTACGCTTCACGAAACAAAGTCTCACTGCGCGTCAACGCCTGCATCGCCCCGCGAAGCGCCGTCGACGTACGGCGCTCTTCGAGCAAGGCCATGACCTGTCGCGACAACGCCTGTAACGCATCCTTTTGTTCTGGCCGCAGCTGTCGCGGCTCGGAGTCGATCACACAGAGCGCGCCCAGTGCATGGCCATCAGGAGAGACGAGCGGTGCGCCCGCATAGAAGCGGACATGAGGCTCGCCGGTGACATACGGATTCGTGGCGAATCGAGGATCCAGCCGCGCATCGGGCACGGTGAGCACTTCGTGGGGATCTAAGATCGCATGCGCGCAAATGCCGAGCGCGCGCGGCGCTTCGGAACCCGTCACGCCCACTTTCGACTTGAACCACTGCCGGTGCTCATCGATCAGCACGATCAACGCCATCGGAGTGCCACAGATGCGGGACGCGAGCAGGGTGAGGTCGTCGTAGCGGGCCTCCTCGGCGCTGTCGAGGATGTCATAAGACTGCAACGACAAGAGGCGCGAGTGCTCGTTGACCGGCCGGGATGCCGGCGTGAACCCGGCCTCGCGCGCCACGGCAGCAGGGTCCATATCGGGCGGCAGGGAGGGTATGCGGGCGGACATGCTAAGTTTTCGGCAGCAACCGGCGGGCCCTGAGTCACGGGGAGGTCGTGCATTGCTGAACTGAGAGGCTCATCACCTCAAGTGAGCATTTGCCGAAGGGGTGGAGCGGTGGGCCTCGGGGACACCCTGAGCGCCCTGACAAGCTATATTGAGACCTTCCTACCAGCGCTGGACGCCCAAGTGTTATACGGAGCCATCGAAGGCGGCGGGACCAAATTCGTATGCGCGGTCGGTGCGTCACCCGCCGACTTGCGGGAGAGTGTCGTGCTGCCGACCTCGAGCGCAGCGGCCACGCTCGCGGCCTGCGTCGAGTTCTTCAGCACGGCGGAGCGCAAGTTCGGCCACATCGACGCGTTCGGCTTCGGCTGCTTCGGCCCCATCGATCTGCGTTCTCACGAGCCGGGTTATGGGCAGATGCTCGCGACGCCTAAACCAGGTTGGTCGCGGGTAGACTTACTGGGTCCGCTGCGGGCACGATTCAGCGCGCCCATTCTTTTAGATACGGATGTGGGAGCGGCAGCGCTCGCCGAATGGCGCTTGGGTGCCGGAAGCGGATTGGGATCGATTGCGTATGTCACAGTCGGCACCGGCATCGGTGGCGGCATCGCGCCCAACGACCTGACGACGCGCCGGCTCATGCATGCTGAGATGGGACATATATTCGTGCGACGTGACGCGCGCGATAAAGACTTCCCGGGCGTGTGTCCATTTCATGGCGATTGCCTGGAAGGCCTCGCGAGCGGCCCGTCGATTCAGGCGCGCTGGCGTTGCCAGCTCGATGCCTTGCCGCCGCACCACGAAGCGTGGTCGATCATTGGCGGTTATCTCGGCCAGCTGGCGGCTTCGATTGCGCTCATGCTCTCGGTCGAGCGCGTTGTCTTCGGCGGCGGGGTGATGGCGAACGGACTGTTGCTGCCTCACATTCGCTCAGCCGCGGCCAGTTCGCTCAAGGGTTATTTGGAGCCCCTGAGCCAACCCGGGGTGCTCGATGAATACATTCGTGCTCCGGAGCTCGGCACCCGTGCCGGCATCGCCGGCGCATTCCTGTTGGCCGAGCAGGCGGCCGGCACGGTGCGATCGTAACTATCGACCGCTCGCGGGCGGTACGTCGAACTGATACGGCGTGCGCTGAGCGGACGGCCGTTCGCCGAAGGCGCGAACAAAGCTTTGGAGCGAAGCGTACTGCTCGACCGGCACCGTCTTGCGAAAGTGCAAATGGTCGATCATGCAAAACAACGAGGCCTCGAACAGACTGAGCCGCCGGTTCGCCGGCAGCGCCTCCAGCGCCTCGGCCACGTGAGCATCCAGCCACGCAAGCGCGCCCTCAAATCCCTGGCGCGCCTTCTCGAAATAAACATTGTCGCTCGGCAGCTTCGAGACCACCGTGCCGAACACGATCTGCACTTGCGCCGTCATGCAATGCCAGACCAATTCCTGCGCATTCCTCGACAGCGTCCCACGTAAGCGCTCGGGCCAGACGATCTCGTCCGCAGCTCCAGCGCGATCGGCGAGCGCGCGACAGATGTTTTCCGTGCCGAACACAACTTCCTCGCCCGCACGCAGGATGGGCAGCTTCAGCGCGGGATTGTCCGCATAGATCTGCGGCGCGCGCTCGGTCATGTCGAAGATGGGCACGATCTCGTAGGCGATGCCGAGCTCCTCGGCAAACAGGCGCGTGAGTCGTGTGAAATGCGAGCTGCGACGCCCGACGATTTGTAACTGTGTCATGTGCAGTTCCGTGATCCGAATCGAGCACACCATACCGCGGCCGCGGTCTCGAACAGAAGAGCCAATTACAACCTGACATCGGCAGCACAGTGTGGACTTTGCTCAGGGCGCTGTCGCGCGAGTCATTCAGGGATTGACGCGCTTGCCCCGCGTGAGCTCGGGCATCGCAGTCGTGCAGCACATGCCGGAAAAATTCACCGCCGCGTTCGCGAGCCGGTTGAACAGTCTATGTGAGATCGAAGTGCGCGAGGCCAGACATGGCGATCGTTTCGTTCAGTAGCGAACTGCGCGGGCGCGAATGCGCTCGGCGTCATCATGACTGGCATGGGCGACGATGGCGCACGGGGTCTCAAGGAGATGCGCGATATCGGCCGAGCACGATCGCGCAGGAGCGAGTTGCGTCGTCTTCGGGATGCCGAAGGAAGCCATTCGCATGGGCGGGGCGCAACGAATCCAGCCTCTGCAGGAGTTGCCACGCTCCATGCTGGAGTTCGGCGCAGGCAGGCGCAACGAAGGAAAATAAGCTCAACTGCGCGCTTGTCTCACGGCTGGGCTACAATTTGCGCCAGAGCTATTACGATCTGCCCTGGCATGCTCAGCACTCATCAACGACACCGTCGACAGGTTCTACAGGCAATGATGGCCGCCGCCATCCCCAGCGGCCTGGTGTCCTGCGCCAGCGAAAAGCCTTCCGATGCTCTGGTCGTCGGGGGACTGCCCGTGACCTGTAATCTCACATTGCCGGTGGCCTGCGTGGCCCGATCCAAGGCGACGCCTGCGCCCGGCGGCGGGCAGGCCCTTGCATTTGAGTACAGCAAATACAGCGGCTGGCCCGAGATCAAAGAATCCCTGATGGCCGGCCGCATTCAGGCGGCCTACATGCTCGCGCCGCTGGTCATGGATCTGGCGGATAAGAAAATCCCGGTGAAGATCGTCTCGCTCGGGCATCGCTCCGGCGCGGTCATCATGGTGCGCACCGATTCGCCGTATCAGAAGTTTCGTCAGCTGACCGGCAAGCGCATCGCCATTCCCAGCCGCTTTGCCGTGGATTTCCTGTTCTTGCGCAAGATGCTGCAACAGGAGGGCATGACGCCCGCGGAGATCGAAATCGTCGAAATGCCGCCGCCGGACATGCCGGCCGCGTTGTATGCCAACGCCGTCGATGCTTACTGCACGGGCGAACCTTTTGGCGCAGCGGCCCAACACGCCGGCTACGCCCGTCCGCTACGGATGACGCGAGATGAATGGCGCAATTACATCTGCTGTGTTCTCACCGTGCGTGAGGAGTTGATCCAGTCGAATCGCCCGCTGGTGCAGGATCTGGTCAATTATGTGCTGGGCGCCGGGCAGTGGCTGGATCTGCAGCAGGCCAATCGTGACAAGGCGGTGGCCATTGCCGCCGGCCGGCAGTACTTCAATCAGGATCCGAACATCATCCGTTTCGTGATGGAGAATCCGACGGATCGGGTCACGTACGGCGATCTGCGCATGATTCGCAGCGAGTTCGAGGAGCTGATGCAATTGTCCATCGAGGCGGGCACGATCAAGCATCCGATCGCCTACGAAACCTACATGGATGAGAGCTTCGCGAAGGCCGCCCAGCCCGCTGCGATCAGCATTTGATGCGCGCCATGAAACATCGTGCACGTATTCCTGCCTGGCTGGCGACGGCTGCGGCGCTGCTGTCGGCACTGTGCGCTCTTGCCGCCGATCGTCCGACGCTCAAAGCGGGGGTGTTCGAACCGCCTCGGGCCGCGCCCGAGCTGTCGCTCGATGCATCGACGGGCGGCACGCTTTCACTAGCCGGCTATCGCGGCAAAGTGGTGCTGCTCGGATTTGGCTTTACTTCGTGCCCGGAAGTCTGCCCGACGACGCTGGCTGTGCTGGCGCAGGCTCGCAAGCGCCTGGGTCCCCAGGCAGATCAGGTGCAGGTCGTCTACGTGACCGTCGATCCGGAGCGCGACAGTGCGGATCGGATGCGTGCCTATCTCAAAGGATTCGATCCCACGTTCGTCGGCGGCACCGGCACGCCGGCGCAACTCGCGGCGGCCCGAAAGAACTACGGCGTCATGGCCGAACGGAAGAACATCGGCAACACCTACACCGTCGGCCATTCATCCTCGGTGTACCTGATCGATCGGCAAGGGCTGCTGCGCGGGATGATGCCGTACGGACGGCTGCCCGATGACTATGTGCACGACGTTCGGGCGTTGCTGAGCGAATGATTTTGCTGGAATCCGCGCGATGGTCCGGTGTGCCTTCATGAGCCGCCGTCGATGGTCATTGATTCCGGCTATCGGCCTTGCCGTCGCCATTGCTTGGGCCGCCTTCGCTCCCGTGCCAATATCCGCCAACCGCGAGCAGCCATTCGTCATTCCCGAAGGCACGTGGGCGCGAAGAATGTCCGGGGATCAGGTCGACATCCTGCCGCAGCAGATCCGGCTCACCCTCGGCGTCAACGACGTCCTGTTCCTGAAGAATCTGGACTCGGTGCCGCAGACGTTCGGGCCGGCGCTGTTGATGCCAGGACAGAGCTTTCGCCTGCCGTTCGAGGTCGCCTCCGAATATCAGTTCGCCTGCAGCGCGCACAGCAGCGGGCAAATGACTGTCGTCGTCGACCCGTTTCCGGCGTCGCCGTGGGGCAGGCTGCGCTGGCGAGTATTAGAACTGGCCGAGGCATTCGGCAACAAATCGCATGAACCGACCGGTTGAAGACAACAGAATCGTGAGCTCGGACGCATGAGCAGACTACGGCAGTCGCTGCCCGGCATCGTGGTCATCGCGGTGCTGATCGCCGCCTGGTGGGCGATCGTCACATCCACCCGCAGCGTCATCTTTCCCACGCCCTGGCAGGTCGTCACTGGCACCGTCGAGCTGATTCGCGATGGCACGTTGTGGCAACACATTGGCGCGTCGCTCGGACGCGTGGCCGCGGGATTTTCGTTGGCGGTGCTGGTCGCCGTGCCGCTCGGATTGTGGATGGGCTGGATGCGCGGGGCCTACGACACGTTGAATCCATTGTTTCAGATCCTGCGGCCGATCTCGCCCATCGCCTGGATTCCCATCGCGATTCTATGGTTCGGCGTCGGCAACGCCTCGCCGATCTATCTCATTTTCATCTCGTCGGTGTTTCCGATGATCGTGCAGACCGTGGCCGGCGTGCACACCATCGAGAAGCGCTATCTGCGGGCGGCCGAGAATTTCGGCGTGTCCCGCTACAAGCTGTTCACACAAGTCGTGATCCCGGCGGTGTTGCCACAGATCATCGTCGGCATGCGCATCGGCCTGGGCGTCGCCTGGCTGGTCGTGGTCGCCGCCGAAATGATCGCTCTGCGCTCGGGGCTCGGTTATCTCATCATCGACTCGCGCAACGCCGGCAACCGTTATGACCTGGTGATCGCCGGCATGATCATCATCGGCTTGATCGGACTGCTATTGGATGGGCTGATGCGATTGCTGGAAGGCTTGAAGATCGTGCGGTGGCGGTATGCGCACTGAAGGGCTCACTAACACGCTCGTCAAGGCGCCCACCAAGATCGAAGTCGCGGGACTGCGCAAGCATTTCGCCACCGACAAGGGCACGCTGTCGGTGGTCGACGACGTGAGCTTGCAAGTGGGCGAGGGCGAGTTCATCGCCATCGTGGGTCCTTCGGGCTGCGGCAAATCGACGCTGATGCGAATGATCGCCGGCTTCATTCCCCCGGACTCGGGTCGTGTGCTCATCGATGGCGCGGCTCGCACGCAGCCAAGCCCGCAAGGCATCCTGATCTCACAACACGGCTCGGTCTTCCCGTGGCTCACCGTCCAGCAGAACCTGATGTTCGGTTTGAATGGCGCGCAGTCCATGGGCGAGAAGATCGCCATCGCCGACCACTACGCGAACATCGTGGGGTTGAAGGGTTTTGAAGCCGCTTATCCGCACGAGCTGTCCGGCGGCATGCTCAAGCGCGTCGAGATCGCTCGCGCGCTGGCCGTGAAGCCCGCGATTCTCTACATGGATGAGCCGTTCTCGGCGCTCGATGCGCTGATGAGTCTGCGGATGCGCAATGAGCTGCTCAAGATTCTGGGGCAGGAGCGCCACACCGTGCTGCTCATAACTCACGATGTGGAGGAGGCGATCCACCTCGCCGATCGCGTGATGGTGTTGTCGCCGCGCCCGACGCGGATTCAAGCGACGTTCGAAGTGAAGCTGCCACATCCTCGCAAGCTCACGAGCCCGGAAGTGCAGCAGCTGCGCACGGCGATTCTCAAGGAGCTGGGCGTTGAGGCCGACGCAGCGTAAGGATCGCGTCCGGTCGACGTCTGTCTGAGCGATCTCATCACCGGCGCCTAAGGAAAACCCTAACGAGCGAGTGTTATGTCTTGTGTGCTCCGCGCGCAGGGGTAAGTAGATGCCACATGCGCGCCAGAAATGTGATTCCTGTTGAGAATTCATCGCACTAAATCAAAACAATCCGGCCCATTCGACACTGGCCGGCCATGCGCAACTCATCACAACAAGGTTTTACGCTGATCGAACTGCTGATCACGGTGGCGATCGTCGCCATCATCGCGGCGGTCGCCGTTCCGAGCTATCGCCAGCACGTGATTCGTGCGAACCGGGCGGCGGCGAAGGAGGCGATGATGGACATCGCCAATCGTCAGCAGCAGTTTCTGCTCGCCAACCGCAGCTACGCGGATAAGGATGCTCTCGAAGACGCGGGCTACACGCTGCCGGAGCAGGTCAGCCGCAACTATACGTGGACCATGGGTCCGATCGACGGCGTTACCCGACCGAGCTTCGAGATCACTTTCACTCCCATCGGATCGCAGGCCGTTGACGAAGCGATCACCCTCGACAGCCAAGGAAATAAGGCGCCCGCTGAGAAATGGGCTCGATGACCCGGGCCCGCCTGAAACAACCCGGACAGCGCGGCACTTCGTTGATCGAAGTGCTGATCACCATCGTCATCCTGGCGATCGGCCTGCTGGGTCTGGCCGGCTTGCAGTCGCGCCTCGGGGTTTCTCAAGTGGAGAGCTATCAGCGCGCGCAAGCGCTGGTGCTCCTGCAGGACATGTCGAGCCGTCTCGCAACCAATCGCGCGCACGCCGCGAGCTACGTGACCGGAACTGCCGCTCCTCTGGCGGATGGAGGAATCTGTCCGGTCGCTGTGGGCACGCGAGCGGAAATCGATGCGAACCAGTGGTGTAACGCGCTGCTGGGTGCGGCGGAAATGGATGGAGGCAGCAAGGCCGGCGCCATGATAGGAGCGCGCGGCTGTGTCGAGGCGCTCTCCGCTAACGAATATCTGATCACCGTTGCGTGGCAGGGCCTGGGGCCGCTCGCAAGTCCTCCGGACAGCGTCGGATGCGGGCAGGGCGCGTATGACGACGACCAGTGCCCGAATGATTTGTGCCGACGCGCCGTCACGACCCTGGTGCGCATCGCGGACCTCAACTGATCATGCGCGCCGTTATCAAAAACATTCAGCGCGGCCTGTCGCTGGTCGAGTTGATGGTGGCCATGGCCATCTCGCTGCTGGTGCTGCTGGCGCTGGTGAATGTCTACGTCAATCTGGCGCGCGCCAATGACGAGATGGCGAAGAGCAACAGCCTGATCGACGCCGGCCGCTCGGCCATCCAGATTTTGCAGAACGACTTGGTGCACGCCGGCTATTGGGCCGGCTTCGTGCCGCAGTTCGACGATCTGACCTACGAGCATGTGCCCGCTGACGTGCCGACGGGCATCCCCGATGCCTGTCTCGCGTATGCATCGTGGACCAGTGCCTACAAGACCAATCTGATCGGCGTACCGGTGCAGAGCTCGGACGTGTTGCCCTCCGGCTCGGGATGCGCTCCGTTCCCCGCGCAGCGCCCGGGCACCGACGTGATTCTGGTTCGGCACGCGGAGACATGTGTTCCTGGTACGCCGAACTGCGATGCCGACGCAGCAGGGCGCTTGTACATGCAAGCCGGCTCGTGCGCGGCCGAAAAGAACGCCGGCACGGCGACTGGCGCCACCTCGCACAGCATCGATCTCGATGGCGATGCGTCCTCGGTCGATGGCGCGTACGCCGGACTGACGTTGCGCATCGTGAGCGGCACCGGAATGGGCCAGCTGCGCCACATCAATACGTACGTGGGTAGCAGCAGGACGGCCACGCTCGATACACCCTGGGCTGTCATTCCCGACAACACTTCCGTCTACGGCTTCGAATATGCGTTCGGCACCAGCGTGTTTCCTTTGCACAAGCGCGATTGCGTGGGCACGGGAACGCCGGCGAGCCTGCCGGTCACGGCCGGAACGCTTGCCGAGAAACGCCGCGTGATCTCGAACATTTATTACATCGCGGACCTGCCTCATCCGGACGGGCAAGAACGCACCGTTCCCACGCTGATGCGCTCGCAACTCGACCTCGCTGGCGGCGTCCTCACTCATCGAACGCCTGTCAGATTGCTCGATGGCGTGGAAGCACTGCGGGTCGAGCTGGGCATCGACGATACGGGCAAGACGGGCGCTGCCGCCAACTACAACCAGGCGGTGCAGTGGGAGGATGTGACGACCAAGACTCGCACCACCAATCGTGGCGATGGCGCCCCCGACTTCTTCAAGCGCTGCACGACCGCCACGCCCTGTACCGCCGCTGAGCTGATGAACGTCGTCGCGGTGAAACTGTACGTGCTGGCGCGCAGCCGAGACGCCACGCCTGGCTACACGGATAGCAAAGAGTACTGCCTGGGTGAGCCCGATGCGGATGGCTCATGTCCCACGGCCGATAAGATCCTCGCCGCGAACGACAGCTTCAAACGCCACGTTTTCGTGACCAGTTTGCGGCTGACCAATATTTCCGGCCGCAGAGAAACGCCCGAACCATGAGAACGCCATCCATCCATGCCGCCGGACGGCAGCGCGGCGCCACACTGGTGGTGGGCCTGATCCTGTTGACGCTGATCACCGTCATGGTGGTCGGCGCATTCAGCGTTAGCAGCACGAACGTTCAATCCGTCGGCAACATGCAGTTGCGCGACGAGGCGGTCGCTGCGGCCAATCGCGGCATCGAGCTCGTGATGAGCTCGACCTTCACCGCGGCGCCGGCGGCGCAGACGATCGATGTGGATATCGACAACGACGGCGCGATGGACTTTCACGTCGATTTCGAGCAGCCCACTTGCATCAGCGCCGAACGCATGCCCAGTGCGGGCGTGCCGGCGAGCAGCATCTTTCTGGGCTCCTCGTTCGGGTCTTCGACCGGCGACACATATCTGACCGTGTGGGATCTGAAGGCCGATGTATCGGCGTTCGATGACGGCACGGTCGCTCAGGGCACGTCGGTGCGCGTCCATCAGGGTGTGCGCGTCCGACTGACTGAAGTCGAATACAACGCTGTCTGCAGTGTGTGAGGAGCGGGCTATGACGCGGTCCATGAAACATTTGATGGGAATCCTCGCCGCCGGCGCCTGCTGGAACGCGACGGCTGAGGACATCGATCTGTTCCTCGGCGCTCAGACGGGCACCGGCGATCGGCCGCAGGTGCTGTTCGTCATCGACAACACGGCGAACTGGACGCAGGCCTTCGACAACGAAATGTCGGCGCTGCGCAATGTCTTCACCGGCATGACCGCCGACAAGCTCGAGGTCGGCGTGATGTTCTCGGCCGAAACGAGCAGCAGCGACAGCAACGTGCAAGGCGGCTACGTTCGCGCGGCGATCCGGCCGATGAGCGAGTTCAACAAAGGCCTATATGGGGCCATGTTCACCGCCCTGGACGTCGGCAAGGACAAGGGCAACAGCGGCCAGTCGAGCCTGGTGATGGCGGAGGCGTATCGTTATCTCAGCGGTGGTGCCGCGCGCTCCGGCAATAACAAGGCGAAGGCGGATTACACCGGCAACACCGCCGCGGATTGGTCTTCCGCCGCGACGACGCCTGCCTCCAAAGAAGCCATGCAGGCGATTTACCGTTTGGATGGTAATGCACTCGGCTCGAAGGGGGCGGAAACCTATAACGGACCGGGTGGCGGCAGCTGCAGCAAGCAGTTCATCATCTACATCAGCAACGGTCCCTCGCAGGACAGCTCTTCGATCATTTCGGCGGCCACTTCGATGCTGCGAGAGGCGGGCGGCGATACCACGCCGATCGCGCTGCCCATTGCAGGCTCTCAGGACAACGTCACCGACGAATGGGCCCGCTTTCTCAATGATCGGATGGGCGTCATCACGTACACCATCGAGGTGAACAAGAAGACCTCCGGACAAGGGCCGGGCTGGTCGTCTCTCTTGGAGAACATGGCGCTGTCCAATGGCGGCACATATCAGGACGTGAGCACCAACGCGCCGGACATCGAAAAAGCGATTCGTGAGGTGCTCACGCAGATCCAGGCAACCAACAGCGTGTTCGCCTCGGTGAGCTTGCCCTTGAGCGCGAGCGCGCAGGGCACTTATCTCAATCAGGTGTATGTCGGCATGTTCCGGCCCGATGGCACCGCCGCGCCGCGTTGGACGGGCAATCTCAAGCAGTACAAGCTCGGCTACAGCGGCACTGACTTGCGCCTGCAGGACTCACTGGGCGCGCCGGCCGTCGACGCCAGCACCGGTTTCGTCCAGGTTTGCTCCAAGAGCTTCTGGACCAAGCCCAGCAGTTACTGGAACTTCCGTTCGCAGCAGTTCGAGGATCAGGCCGGCTGCTCGGTGGAGGACGCATCGTTTCCGCCCATGAGCTCGGACTATCCGGACGGCAAGTTCGTGGAAAAGGGCGGCCAGGCGCAGCTGCTCAGGGCCACTCCCGATGCTGACCGGCAACTCGCCACTTGCACCAGCTTCGAGTGCTCGTCGGTGAAGGACTTCAATGTCACTAACGTGACACCGGAGATGCTCGGCATTTCCGACGACACGAAGCGACGCAAGGTCATCAACTGGGCGCGCGGCCAGGACGTCGACGATGAGCACACCATGGATTCCATCAGGCCCACGGCCACTGGCACCACGTCGAGAGCGATGCGGCCCTCGGTTCACGGCGACGTAGTGCATTCACGGCCCGTGGCCCTCAACTTCGGCACCGATTCGGACCCGAAGGTGGTGGTGTTCTACGCCGCCAACGATGGCGTGTTCCGAGCCATCAACGGCAACCGCCCGAGCGACGGACAAATCGACGGCGTGGCGCCCGGCGGTGAGCTTTGGGGCTTCGTGCCGCCGGAGTTCCACGGACATTTCAAGCGCATTTACGAGAACGTCGTTCCGATCAGCTTCCCGAATGTGACCACGGGCTCGCCGGAGCCGAAACCTTATGCAATGGATGGCGCCATCACTGCCTACCGCGGAGGCTCGAAGGCCCTGGTGTTCGCCACCATGCGGCGGGGCGGCCGTTCGGTGTACGCGTTCGATGTCGATGTCGATCATCCGAGCGACATCGATCTGGCATGGAAGATCGGCTGCGACGGTTCGGAATGCACCAGCAGCGAGCTCGACGGCCTCGGTCAGACCTGGTCGCCGGTGAAACCTTTCACCGCCCCAGGCTACGTCTCGGGCGGCACGCCACAGCCGCTGCTGATCATGGGCGGCGGCTACGACGCGTGCGAAGACGCCAAGCCTCATACGTGCACGTCGAGCAGCAAAGGTAACAAAGTGTTTGTGCTCGATGCGGCTACGGGCGATGTCGAGCGCAGCTTCGATACCGAGCGCGGCGTGGTCGCCGAAGTGGCCGTCGTGCCGGATCTCAACACGGGATTGGCGCTGTATGCCTACGTGGTCGATCTTGGCGGCAACGTGTATCGCATCGACCTGGGCGAGGGCGAGCCGGACGACTGGGCGATGACCAAGATCGCCTCGCTCGGCTGCGACACCGCGAGCTCGGGGTGTGCCTCCAACCGCAAGTTCATGTTCCCGCCGGACATCCTGCTCGAGAACGGGGCTTACGTGCTGTTGCTCGGCTCCGGCGATCGTGAGAAGCCGCGGGAATATACGAGCACGGTGCAGAATTATTTCTTCATGCTGAAGGACAAGCCGGAGGAGGGCTCGTGGTTGGCGTCGGAGACGACCAATTGCTCGGCCGCGGTGCTGTGCTTGAACTCGCTCACGCCGATTCTGGACATGGAGACGCCCACCACCGAACAGCTGGCCGCCAAGAAAGGTTGGTATCTGGCACTCAATCCGACCGAGCAGGTGGTCACCTCTGCGATCACCATCTTCGGCAATCTCACGTTCAGCACGCATGAGCCCGACACGGCGGCTCCCGCGATGTGTAGCGCGAACCTCGGACTCGCGCGCGTGTACAACATTTCCTATGTGAATGCCGCGGGTCAGGCCGCCGGCACCCAAGACCGCTCGGCGGAGCTGCCGCCCGACATCGGCCTGCCGCCGTCACCTGTGGCGGGCCTGGTCACGTTGGACGACGGTCGAACGGTGCCGTTCTGCATCGGCTGCACCTCGGACTCGCCGCTGGAAGGCAGCGAACCGAAGATCCCGCCCTCGAGCTTGCCTGCGCAGCCGAAGAACCGCGTCTATTGGTACATCGAGCGCTAGCGACATGAGCCCGCGAACCTCATCCGGTTTCACGCTCGTCGAGATGCTGGTCGCACTGGCGATCGCGGCCATTCTGCTCGCGATCGCCGTGCCCTCGTACAGCGGCTCGCAGTTGAACAGCCAGCTGCGGGCATCAGCGAATGAGCTGATCGGCAGCATCAACCTCGCTCGCAGCGAAGCGATCAAGCGCGGAGCGACGGTGACCTTGTGCGCCTCTTCGGACGGTGAGAACTGCGGCGGCACGTGGAACCAGGGCTGGGTAGTGCGCCGGAACGACGATTTACTCCACAGCGCCAGCGCGTTGCCCGCCGGCTTTCATCTCACGGAATCTTCCGGCACCACCACACTGCTGTTTCAGTCGACAGGCGTCGATGCAACGGCCGCAAACTTCACCTTGTGCCGCTCGACTCCCTCGGCCGGCAACCAGGAACGCGTGGTCAGCATGGACGCGACGGGACGCGCGTTCGTGACACGCACGACGACGGGGAGTTGCTCGTAAGTCAGGCTCGCGTCGCCGGGTTCGATCAGCGCTCAGCGGCGACCGAGTCCGACGGTGCGGACCAGCACCGGTTTGGCGTCCGACCCGGGTGTTGCCTCGGCGTACACGAGCATCTGTAGCGCTCCACGAAAGTCATCCAGCTCGTCGACGGCCTCCTCCAGAAACCACTCAACCCACTGCTCGAGCGACTTCGTTGCCAATGCGTTGTTCGGGACTTGCCGCAACCCTTCATGCCCCATCGGCTTGAACGCCGCTTCCCGCTCGTCCCGGAACAGCAGGTGGTACCAGTACCGCTGCCAATAAGGCTGCTTCGGTTGCATCACCCTTCACTCCTTAAGTTCCCGCGCTCCGTTGCCACGCACTGGTAATCACAACCTGCACAACTGAATGGCCAGCGGCAATCATATCTTGTCACCGAGCGACGACTGAGTGCTGGGAGCGAAAAACGGACGCAGGATTTGGGAATGCCATCGCGCTGTTCGCGTGCGTTCCGTAACCGATGCGTCACGGGCGTTCGCGCGAATGTTCCCGCGGGAAGCGCGACCATTGACGCTGCGCCTTACAGGAAATCAAACGCAGGAAGTAGGGTGAGGGACCGAATCTAAGGCGGTCAATGAAGAACCGGCCTGATACTCCAATCGGAGCGACCGTGCAGCAATCTACGGCGTGAGGATCGGCCCGCTAAATGAGGCTGTTAACGTCGATCGATTCCGGAAGGATTCCATGTTCAGCTCACACGCAAGGAGGCGGAACGTTCAAGATCGCAAATTGCGATCTTGAGCACTGTGCGATTGAAGGCTGTGCCGACGACAACGTGAGGAGTTGTGATGAAAGCGAAGAAGCGTTCCACGCCGAATGAACATGGCCCGAAGGCCAAGACGCCAGTGGGCCGCAGTGTGTTTCGTGATTTATTTCCTGCCGAAGAAGCGGCGGAACTCGAGATTCGCTCTACGCTGCTGCGGGGGCTAGAACACTGGCTCGCAAGCAGCGGCATGACTCAAGCAAAAGCCTCGGAAGTGCTGAGGATCAACGAGGCGCGAGTGTCGGATATCAAGCGCGGCAAGATTAATCAGTTCAGCCTTGACTTGTTGATCCGTTTGGGGGCGAGAGCGGGACTGCAACCGAAGCTACGGCTGGCGGCGTAAGACCGACTGAGAAGTCCGCTTGATCTCCTCGCGGATCCCGGATAGCGCAGCGGCAGCGCGGCCTAGATCTTCGAATCATGCTGATCCTGTCTCCGGAGCAAATATTGAACGTGCTGTCTTCGCTGCTTGGCGAGGGATGGTTCGCCAGCGCGGGGCGTTTTGCGATCTCGTTCATCGGGAAACGATGGAAGCGCTGGAGACGCCATATAAAAAAGCCCAATGTGCAGCGGCCGCACGGATTCCGCCATGCGGGCGAGGGTTGCGGCATCGAAGGGTTTCATCCCCTCACGTCTTGTTGAATCCGGGGCCTCAGGTGATTCCCGGAAATACTTGAGCAACGCCCATGACAAGCTCGGATTTGTTCTAGCCGTCGATATGCCCGCGCTCCTCGGCATAGCCGCGTTCCCTGGCGCTCTCAGCCAGTGCTGACGGTTGCGCTCGATGAAGGCGCGGTCCGGCCTTCGGTGGCTTCTCATGTCCTGTCGGAGATGCCCCATCTACGGCGCAGCGTATCGCCGGGCCTCTTGTGCAAACGCCGTCCGCCCTGAAAAACCTAGGCATTTTCTCGCATTCGGCAGGGGTTAACTGAGCACCTGTAACCGATCGTTTACAGAGTGTAACCGATCCATTACACTGAGGTTTATCGATCGTGTTCGAAGTTCGTCAGTCTTCGATCTACCGCGATTGGTTTGATCGCTTGCGTGACCGTCAGGCGAGGGTGCGCATCGACGTCCGCATTAGTCGTCTTTCGATGGGCAATGCTGGGACGCGAAGTCTGTCGGCTCGGGCGTGAGCGAGCTGCGTATCGACTACGGGCCAGGATATCGCGTGTATTTTAGCCGCAAGGGCAAGACAATCATCTTGCTGTTGTGTGGCGGCGATAAACGCACGCAACAAGCCGACATCGAGCGCGCGATCGAGATCGCAAAGCACTGGACCGAGTGAGGAACATAGTCATGGCAACGAAGCGACAGGGACGCAAGCCGGCGGCGAAGAAATCCGCCAGCACATCGAGAATCACATTCTCCAAGTGGGACGTGACCGATCATCTGCGCACTGAGGCGGATATCGTCGCCTATTTCGAAGCGTGCCTAGAAGAAGCGGGCGACGATCCGTCATTCATCGCTGCCGCGCTTGGCGACATCGCCCGCGCTCGTGGCATGTCGCGCGTCGCGCGTGACAGCGGCCTCACACGTGAAGGTTTATATCGAGCGCTCGCCAGGGGCGCGAATCCCAGTCTCGGCACGGTGCTCAAAGTTACACGCGCGCTCGGCCTCAAGCTGCGGGCAGAGGCGGCGTAACACCTCGAATGAATCTCCGTCACGCCGGCTCAATCATCTCTACCATCGAGCGCGGAAGGTTGGCGTCGATCAAGAAACGCATGCGTGCCTATGCAGCACGAAGAGCATGGAAAGATTCCTGCTCCGCGAGTTCGCCAACGAATTTCAGCGCGGCGCGAATATCTTCAGCGGTGAGGTCGTACTCGCGCTGGATCTCCTCGAACGACATGCCGCCTGCCAGGCTGCCCACTACGATAGTGACCGGCACACGGGTGCCGCGAATCACGGGTTTGCCGTGGCAGATGTTCGGTCAAGAACGATGTGGTCTTGAGCGTTCATGATGGGTGGATAGTAGCTCTTCCGAGCACATTCTCGAGTCGGATTCCGACTTTGGCTGGAGAATGGTGCCCGGGACCGGAACCGAACCTGTGCCGTAAATAACTGATTAGTAACGTGCGATGATCAAGCCCGCCCGTGATTGGCCCCCACGTTGGCCCCCACATTTTGACCCATTGAAACAGCCTCACGTTGCGCCGCTCGGGCCGTCAGATAGGCATCGATCTCGTGTTCAAACCAACCCACCGCGCGCACGCTCAGCTTCATGGCTTGTGGGAAGAGCTGGCGCTTCATGAGGTCGTAGATCTGCGTTTTCTGTAACCCGACGCGGTCGATGACATCAGGAAGCCGAAGGATACGCATCGAGCGCACGCGAGGCTCGGGAGTCATCGCCGGCTGAGGAGGAGCGATCACCGGATCGATGGACACCAGATGCTTGCGAATGGTATTCATGAGAACAGGTCCTCGCTGGCGCGGAGCTCGCCGCGGCCTTCGATGATGCCGAGTCTGCGTAGCTCGGCCATATATGTGCGCCAAGTGCCGCCGGACACCGCGATGTTCGTATCACGAGAGACATCGTCGACGCTGATCGAGTCCGGGTACACGGCGCACACTGCGTCGAAGATCTTGCGCTTGCCCGAGTCGCCAAGGCGGTGCCGCCAGTATTCGATGAGGGCTTCACCCGTTGGCAGCGGCTCGAAGGCGCCGAGCACGGCACGCCCCGGGCGGGTGATGCGCAAACGATCCTTTCCGCCTTCCACCCATCCGCGGCCGCGCAGTTCCGCCATGTACGTGCGCCAGGTGCCGCCCTTCGGGGAGATGTCAACCAGGATGGACAGTTTTCGCTGCGTCAAGCCTTCTGGGTACTGGGCGAGGGCAGTGAGGATGCGCCGCTTGCCGCCGGTACCGAGTTCGGCATCGCCGGCCGACGCGCCCCCGTCAATCTGCCGTGCACGACCAGCCGACGGCTCCGTCCATGCACTCGGTCTGTCGAGTTGCGCTACCGCACGGCTCTGTTGCTTACCGTCGGGCTGCTGGCGCGTTTCGATGCGTACCGGGTTCTCGGGGCGCGCGTCGATGACCAATGACTGCATCCCCGGCGACATGCCTGGCGACATCGATTCCAGCGCGGCCCGAACGGCCTTCGCACGCTCATCCCAGCCGAGCTTGTATCCGTGCGCCACGCCGCGGTTGAATCCATCGCGCTCGCCGGTCTGCCGCGCCTCGACGACATCCGCGTCCGTCTTGCTGCCTCCCGTTGCGAGTTGCCGCTCCAGATCGTTGATGCGCTTCTTGAGTTCGCTCGGGTCGTTAGCCTGGGCTTTAGCCACAGCGTCGCCGACGATGGCGCGCAGTTTCTCCCGATCTACGGTCGCCGTGCGGACCTCGATCGCATCGCCATCGCCGGTCGGCGTCGCGGTGTTGTCGAACGTGCTGGCTCGAGGGAACTGCACGAGTTCGAAGACGCGGGCCTCGCCAGAGCACAGCCACCCAGCACCAGTCTTGAGTGATGCCAACGAAGATTCGACGCGTTCGCGCGTAGCAGGATCGACGTTGGCCTTCAACCAATCCTTCACGGGCTTTTGGTCGGCCGGCGCCGTCATACGCTGCGCGATCATCGTGTCGCAGCTGCCGAGCAGGGCGTTGTGCAAGGACTGCGTGCGCTGAGTGACCAGCACCAGCCTGATGCCCTTCGAGCGGCCGGCAGTGGCCAGCATCTTTGCCCAGTGGATCATCATGTTTTCGTCGCCCATGCCCGAGCGCTCTTTCGGCGCGAATAAATGCGCCTCCTCGAGCACCAGGTAAACCACGCCACGCATGCGCCGGAGCAGTGTCGGCGCAAAGTCGATGAAAAACTTGGCCTGGCCGCCCGGTGCGAAATCTGCCATATCGATGATGAAGTGCCGGAGTGTGCCGGCCGCGACGAGTTCTGCGATCGCCTTGCCGGCGGCGGCGTGCACGGGAACGTGACCGCGCGGGCCGCCGAGAATATGGAAGGGCAGGCCGGCGCGCTTGCCGTCGGCGCTTGAGACCAGTCCCCACCAGTCCGACTTGATCGGATCCAGGATGCAAACGCGAGCACCGCTCTCAAACACATGCTCGATGATAGTTTTCGCCGTGTTTGTCTTGCCGCTGCCAGTCTTGCCGAGCACGGCGATGTGTTGGGCGAGGGCGCTTTCGGGTATCGGATATTTCATTTCTTCTCTGTTTTCTTCGTCTGGATCATCAACCATGCGAAGCTCGACGCTGCGTTCGTACGTGTAAATACTGTAATCCCCATGTGCAGTGCTCCAGCTGACCTAAACTGTAGGAAGCATTGAGAGGTACTCATCGACGCTGCGCTAGTCGCGGCGGCCTAGCATGGACACGAGCGTTCGCAAAGTGTCCGCGCATTCGCGCTTGGCCTGGCGCTCGCCTTGCGCGATGGCGTTAGGGATTTTCGCCTCGTCACTGCCGTCCATCGCGTTGGGCGTCTTCGCGTCCGATTCCCATCGGCGCGCCAGTTCAAGCAACACTGAATCATTCATCGTTTTCTCCTACTCAGGGATGGTTCTCAGCGCTGGTCCGCATCGCGCTTGTAAATAGTGATCGGCTCGCTGGTCCAAAACTCCTTAGCGGTTTTGGTGTCGCGGAAGCCCCAAAAATCACCTGGGCCATTTGGCGTACAGACAACCTCCACGTGAGCGCCAAGCGTCGTTGCGCTGGCTTCCATGTTTACAGTGACGATGTCGCCCTTGTTGATACTCATGATTGATCTTCTCTCCGGTTCGTCGCTGGGCACCCGGCACGATGGATGCGCCGACCGCCCTCGGCGGTTCCCAGTTGGCATTGAGGACATTCGCCGTAGTCACCCGCCGTTTCCTGAGCTGAGGAGAAGTGCATGTCGAGCGCATCGGGCAGCCAGTAGCAACTCTCGTTGTACTTCAGCGAGTAGAAGTGCAGCGTCGATTGCCCCATGTATCGATCGATGCCTTTGAACTCGACGAGCCCATGCGTCGTCGACTCGTAGATCGCGCCAGGGACGAACTTAGGCGTCATTTCTCTCTCCCGGAGTTGGCCTGCGCCCCCGGCCGGCCTTCGGCAGTCCGGCCGCATCACAAACTTGACGCGCTCGCTCGCGGGTGATGCCGTACTTTTTCTCGATCGCAGTGAATGTCATCCCTGCGCGCCTGTCGGCGCAAATTGCGGCATCTCGCTCGACGTTCTGCGGAAGCGCGCTCTTCTTGGTGCTCTTGCTCATGACGTGTGTGAACGGCTTGAACATCACACTTCCTTCGTTGGAGTTGCGTACGGGCGCGTAAGGTTCTGGACATCGGCAAGCGTCATCGGCTCGCACGCGCCGGTCGCTGATAGGAATATGCGGCGGCAAACGTCTGCAGCATCTCCCGGCGGTTGCGATGGTCGCGAGTAGAGCGGGTGCCACCCTTCACCTTTTGGCCGATCGCTTCCGGGTACGACCTCTTCGTCGTACTCAATACCAGCATCAGTGTGCAGGGTATGCCCCTTGATCCAGGCCGAGGGAAGTTGCTCAGCCGGCGGTTCGTTAGAAGCTCTCTGAGCCGCACGTCTTTCAATCGCCAACTCACGTGAGCATCCACGCAACTGCTCTTGCAGGCGCTCGATCTCGGCGTCTCGCTCTCCGAGGATGCTCCGCAACTCCTCGCGATCCTTGCCGAGATATTCAGAAAGGTCGCGCTCCTTCGATGTCCGAGTGTCGCTCATGGTTGCTTCCCGTCGTATCGACCGGCGATGTTAGTGACGGCGAGAAAAGTCGCCGCGCGACGGCATCGACCACATGTCACCTCGGCCGGCTCTGGTGTCACCATGCCGTGCGTGCCGCAGACTCCACGACCCGAGTTGGGCTTCGACGGCCAGTGGTAAGCGAGAGGCTTGCTCTGCTTCTTTCTCATGACCGCAACTCCGCGAGCATCGGGTCGTTCCGAAGTGCGGCATACGCGTGCGTAAGCTGGCGCAGGACGGTTCGATATGTATGACCCGTCGCTTCAGCTATCTGCTTGTACGTTTTCCCTTCGATGTGCATGTCGATGAACTCGCGCTGTCGCTTCGGAAGGCGGTCGAGAGCGCTTCGAACCGCCCTGCACGTATCGTCGTCCAGCACGGCATGCTCGATGGAGTCCTGTATAAACAGCTCAGCTGGCAGTTCATCGATGCAATCGTGTGGCTTGCTGTTGCATGAGACTTGGCGCGCGGCGTAGAGAACATTCTTTGCCGTTGCGAACAGGTAGCTCTGCGGTTTGGTGATGTTGTCTTCCTTGCCAAGCCGTAGCACTCGAATCCACAACTCCTGCGCGAGATCGTCGCTGTCCGATCGCGACGCGCCTCGGTTGCGGAGGAATCGCTTGACCGGCTTCTCGTGAGCGCGCACGAGTTGGGCGAGGGCGGCGGGTTTCAATGGCTGCTCCTCATGACGACGAACCGACCGGTGCGCACACGCTGGGCGTACTCTTTCGCGCCCCTCATGATCGTCGCGGCGGCTTGGTGGGGATTATCGTTCGCGTCATCCAGGGCAAAGCCGGCGAGCACGTGCATGAGCACTTCGCCAGCGTGCAGCGGGCAGCACGTCGACTGCTGGATCTGGAGACGCACTTCGTGGGCGACGCGCTCGATGTCGGCGGGAGTCATGGTCCGATCCGCGCTCATCGGGTGGTCCTCGGGAATTCGTTGTGCTCGCAGCGGTCGAGGAGGCGGCCGGAAATCATCTTCCCGACGCGATAGCAAGTGATGGCGCCGGGAGGGAAGGCGAACTCCTGCGTGCCATCCAATTGCAGCACCGTCGTTTCCGCAGGATGAGGCTCGGGCCGGTTGTCATAGTTGTCGCGCTTCGGCCGTCCGTACTTCGGATCAAAGTATATGTCGGACACGCCGTCCGGCATCTGTGAGATCGGCCACCAACTGCCCCACTGCTTGAAGAAGAACGCGACGCCTGCCGCCCCACACTGGTCGCGCAGCGCACGGAACCACTCTGGATGTGAGGGGCGCGCCTTGGAGCTGGATTCGCCGCCGGCAATAACCCAATCGATGCGTGGGTACTCTACAACCTTACCGGCGCAGTCGTTCTCACCGGCCGCCAGAGCGCACAAGTCGTCGTTGCAATCCGGGCTGTGCTCGAATCTCTCGCATTCCAGCCATTCATGATCAAGGCTGATCTGACCCAGCATCGGCTCGATCGACAGGAAGCGAACGCGCGCTGGCAGGGCCAGCAGCTTCGGGATGTCGCGGTCGGCTTCCTCCTGTGTCACGACCGTCGATCCCATCCAGACATTCGGATATCCGCTACCCCAATCGGCCGGCAGCATGCGCTTGGCGTTACCAATGCGCTTGGTCAGCAGAAGATAGTCGAGCGACGGCGTTGCTCTGATCATGTCGAACAGACTGTCGCGCCATTCTTGCGGTACCTTGTTATCGAAGACATCCGCGAGCGAGTTGACGAAAACTCGTTGCCGGCGGCCGTGCTCGCGCTCGAACGCCGCTGCGTTGGCTTCCCACTTCAGCGCCTTGCGCCGAGTGGCGTCGGTGGTGAGCTTTCGCTCTGCAAAATTTCGCCCGGCACGCTTCGCCCAGGTCTCTGCGTAGCAGTGGTCGCACGCCGGAGAGATGTGCTCGCACCCAGTCCACCAGTTGAGCGTGTGGTCAGCCCACTCGATTTTGGTGTTCTCGGCCATCAGTGTGGCATCCCCCGTTGCGCAGATCGCGGCATCTGCGATAGTCGAAACATGTTTTCCACGAAAACAGGTGAGATCATGTCCACTGATCGATCTAAAGTTGAGCAGTTGCAAGTGTGCGCCCGGGAAATCTTCAACGAAGGAAGGCGAGAGCCGGAATCCTTCGGGCAGCTAATTAGGGAAGTGCACGCCACATCTGAGGATTTGGCGGAACTCCTCACCTTCGTATCGTCCAAGTACGACGAGCATGTCCTGCGGAAAGCGCGTCCAGTGATTGAAGCGCACATCACAGTGACGCTAACGAGGGAGCATGTGCGTGCGCAGGAGCGAATGAGCGCATCCGCCGGATTCCTCGCGGCAGCCAGTGTTTTTCTCGCGATGGTGAGTCTGATCGGTAGCTGCAGCTGAGCAACGGATAAGTGCCTCATGGCCGTACACCCCACGACTGTCCGCTGACAATGCGCGACACGCTGCATTGACGCAGTCCGAACATCCGTCCGACCTCACGCTGCTTCAGTCGGCCGACGAAGTACAGCTCTCGGGCGACGCGCGCGACAAGAGGGCTGGAGTTGCGGTAATAACGTTTGCAGGCCGTGCGCTTCACGCCAGGCCTCCCCGCGGCACCGCCGCCCAACGCACGACACCCTCCGCCTCGAAGCCTTCTGCGTAGAGCCACTGACCGTCTTCGAAGTAGCCAAGCCACACCGGCTCGTCGGAACCGGGCACGCAGACCATAACTGTCGTGTTGTCGTCCGGGAGGCGCTCGCTGACCTCGTGCCAGGTGATTGTCTCGGTGATCATTGATGCGTGATCCGCTTCGCGCCGTTTGTCCGATTGGAATCTCCTTGCAGGGGCTTCGCGCCGGGCAACTGGCCCTGCGGTATGAACCCAGATCCCTGGCCGCCCACGACATTGAGATAGGCGACCTCTACCTTGGCAGTGTCGATGATCTGTCCTGCGACCTCGCACACCGCCTTGGCGCGCTCGATGTCGAGCGGTTTGTCCTTGTCTTTCAGCCCTTCGAGCGTCTCGAACAAATGTTTTCGGAGTTCATCGATCGTGTTGGCCATCGCTCACCCGCTTGTTGATCTGTCGCTTCAGCGCGCCTCGGAGCCGCACGATCTCGACGAGCGCCTCCGGCAAGTTGTGAATGGAGTTCCTCAGCATGAGATCGCGACGCGAGACCAGCTCGAGCGCGTCGACGGTGATCTCGGCGGCTTTGTTAGTCTTTCGGCCAGGCATGAATGCGACCGCGTGTCCTGGCGGCACAGGCCCGTGCTCAGCCTCCCACACGATCAGGTGAACGAATTTCCACCGTGCTCGTAGAGGCAGGTTGTCGTTGATCTTCCGCTCGAGATAGCCGTCTTTGCTGAGGCGCTCCGTTCCAATCGGCTTGTAGATCTCGCTCTCGCCCGGCACTGGCCGATCGAATCCATGGCGACGGCATTCGTTCTCGTATCCGCTCGCTCGATAAAGCACCCAGCCGGGATCGATGTTGCCGACTATGGCGTGAGTCTCGCGCGCCCAGAGCAGGTCGCCGGGCACGCCGAACGGACAGAGCACATCGCCAGTTGCCCAGCCGTAGTCAGGTCGATCCGTATGCGTCATGAACACCCATCGGCGATCGCCGCGTAATTCCGCCCGCACGGGCTCGTGGTGCGATGACAGCTGCGGCTGTGGCTTCACGATCCGGCGCGTCTGCGTCTTCCTGCCGTCGAGCAGGGCGCGGATCATCTCGGCGCTGAATAAGATCGGTCGTGATTTCACGGTCAGAACTCTTCCGGCAGATGTTCGTTGACGACATCGTTGGGGTATCGGGACTCAATCTGCGGCGACATCTCGCGATGCGCCGTGCCATTGAACCAGTGGAACAGGCGTGACGGCCCGGCCTCGCAGTGCCAGCGCCCGGATGCCTTGAGATAGCGAAGCAATTGCCGCGCCTCAGTCGGCCGCATCCAGAACGCGTTCCAGCACCAGTTGCCTGACCACTCTTGCTCGCGCTGGTAACGAAAGATGCGGCGTGAGATTCGGAGTCGGCCGGACCCTGCGTAGCCGATCGACATGCCGCGCTCGTCCTCGTGCCGGATCTCCATGTCGTGGCCGTACGTTACGGCATCGAAGCGGCCGGCGAAGTGGCCGTTTCGATGATTGTTGCAGGCGATGCTGACGATGGTGAGCACAGGCGGTTGCCTCAGAAGGGGATGTGGTCGAACTCGTCGTAGTTGTGCTTGCCGAAACGGCCGCCACACTCCGAGCACTTCCACCATTCGCGCAAGCAGCTCCACCGCAACCCGGCTTCATACCGCCACCAGTAGAGGCGCAGAGCGATCCATTCGCGCAGATCCCACTCGTGCCCAGTGCCGTGATGGCCGCAACGTTCGCAGTCGTAGACGCAGTAGAACTTCGCGCCATCTGGTTGCCAGGCATGGCCGAGGATCTTGCATAGGAGGTTCCGCGAGGCGCTCACGACTGAGGCTCCCGTCGCAACTCCAGCATCGCATTGAACGCCGCCACGAGCGCATGCAGAACAAACTTGCCTTCGATGTCAGGATGACCGTCGCTACAAACGATCGGCGTCATCACCGGGGAGTAGGTGCGCGCGAGACCCACGCGATTGAATGAATTGCTCGAGTAGACCGCCAGCGGCTCGCGAGGCGTGCCAAATGCCTGCATGGCTTCGTCG
This sequence comes from Steroidobacter sp., assembly GCF_036402275.1. Taxonomy (NCBI): domain Bacteria; kingdom Pseudomonadati; phylum Pseudomonadota; class Gammaproteobacteria; order Steroidobacterales; family Steroidobacteraceae; genus Steroidobacter; species Steroidobacter sp. The sequence continues at coordinate 187,626 of NZ_DASWTF010000036.1, forward strand.
TAGGCGCGGAGGGCTGGACTTGTTCTCTTGGCCTCGTGCTGCTTACGTATCGCGAAACCGATGGCCGTGAACGCCTGCACATCACGCGCACTGAAAACCTTCTCGTCGCGACTCTTGCCACCGGTCGATACGTGGATTCCCTGCTCGCCGTCCAATGTAGTAGCCAACAGCTGCTTCAGGCGCTCGCAGTCCAGGCACGTTCCGGCGCGGCGCTCGATGATCTCCGTGAGCAGCATCCGCAGGAATGCCGTCGAGATCATCTGGCTGTCGAGCGCCTTGGCGCGGCTGATCTCCTGCAGGGAGGCTTGGAGATACACGTCGGAGACGCGCGACTGCTGAGTTGGAGCGGGGCCGGTTTTGCCCGTTCGACGATCGCGCCACTGCGGCGAGTGCCAGGTCGGATGCAGCTCGATCGACTCCATCATCGACGCGACGTTATCCGTCGTTTCAGCCCAGCCGAAAACCTTTCGATTGCCCTCACCGTCGTCGTACGTGACTTCGTAGGGCTGGCCACGATCGCCGACATTGGTGTGAGGTTTGCCGCCGCTGTGGGTCATGAGTGGTCCTCGTGCTTCGCCGTGACTGCTCTCGCAGCGTCGATGAAATCGTCAAGCTGCGTCTCGCTTGGGCAGTACACGCCGAGCCGAACGTTTATCTTCGGATCGGTCACAACGGCGACGGCTGAATCATTCCAGTGCTGATTTCTCAGCCACCGATACCGCTCCGCATCGCGTTGCACATCGCTTGGCGGTTGCGACTCGGGCTGCTTCAGGATGTTGACTGCCGCCTCCAGCACGCCACGGTGCAAGTAGTCGGCAATGCCTGGGCCGTAGTAGAGGCGCGTGCCATACGATTGTTGCTCCCAGAAGTGATCTGCCTTGAGCAGACCCTCTAGTCCCTCGACGCCTTTGAATACGCCGGCGGCAACGAGCTTGCGTATCAGTTCATCGCTCGATGGAGCGGGCACGGCGGGGCACGCGGAGTCCCCATCGCTTGCCGCAGCTTCTCCAGCCGTTTTCGCGCTCGGGCGATTCGCTGCGGTAGTGGCGTTGCCGTGCCCATTGAGTGATTCGATCCAGTCCGTTGCGGGGCTGACCTCCAACCAAAACGTGTGGTCTTCGTCGGCCCAACTCATCTCGTTTCGCGCGAGGGTGGCCAGCCGCTTCAATCCGGCAATGATGGCCTCGTTCACGCCGCCTCCTTCCGAGCCTTGGCCCAGGCGCGAACGGTGGCCGAGTTGGGCTTCTTCACTGCAATGACAGCGACGACCCGAGCGCACTGCTCGTGATCAAACATCGCGATGTGCGTCTGGTCGAACGGCAACTGCAACTGCTCGGCCAGCCACTCGTATGCACGACGGCGCATCAACTGACGAATGCGTCCGCTCACGTGCGGCATGTCAGGATACGCCTGAGCCCAGTCCTGCCAGAGGGGATCGAATGAAGCGTGCGCAGCCTTCCGGGCATTTCGGAGCGCGCGATTGGCGAGCGTGCCCTTCGGTGAGCCGTCCGGATGGCAGCCAACATACGAGTCGCAGCCGGCGTGAGGACACTCCCAGATCGAGCCGTAGTCGCGGCCGTAGATGTGCGCGCTCGATTTGCGGAAACGAGCGGGAACGTTGTGGACGGTGCAGAGGAGGGCGCTCACTACCGAATGCCCTCCAGCAACACAGCGTCGTCGACCTTCACCTTGCACTCGCGGATGCGGGCGGCGAGTGCGTTGAACGCATCGTCGCAATACGCGACAGTCGCGCCGCGGTTAAGTCTTTGCTCGTTCTCCCACACCATGCCGCGGCCCTCGGCGCGCAGCGCTTCGAGTTCGACAGCGCAGTTGTGAAGCGCGATTTGATGTTTGATGTCCGTCATGTCTCGAAAGACTCCAAAGTGACTTCTATCCCAACAAGCATCGCAGCGATCTTCGCGAGTCCACTTCGCATAGCCAGATAGTTGCGAATTGCCTGCGCGTATGACTCGACCGCAGCACGATCAGCGGGCTCCATGGAATCAATCACCGCGCGGATTGCCGCGAGCGACCGTTCGCAAATCTCGCGGTCGGTTGGTTGGCCGGGGACGCTCATGCGTGCAGCGCCTTGTGCCAGTTCACATCGAAGTCCGTCATTGCGGCAGCGGGCGATTTGCCGAACCCCGCGACGCCGTCCTGGAGGTTCTCGCCGTACAGCGCGCACCAGTGATCGCCGTCGATCGAAAGCGCCGGCCGATAGAGCACCGATGGGCGCCGCATCTCACCTCCGGCCGCGCTGATTTCACCCGCGGCCGCGGCAAAGTCCTGGCGGATCCCTTCGATGGCGTAAGAAGCATCGAGGTGGGCGGCGTCCCTAATGGCTTGACCGACATCACAGCCGTGGAGGCGACTGCGGACTGCGTCGTAAATGGCCTGATAGGTGTCGCTCATGACTCGCACCTCACAAGCTGCAGGTCAGCCGGCTGTCGCAGCGGATGCAGAGGTTCTCCGCGCGCCGTAAAACCGAGCGCGTGAACCTCACGGCGACGCTTCAACAGCTTCTCGATGTGCTCGGCGCGCTTCGGATCTCGACTTGCGTGTGCGCCCCAGGCGATGACAACACGCGACGCGCGCCGTAGCAGATCATTGATGTGCTCGTCGTTCTCGGGCCCGACAATGTCACCGCCGCCGCGCTTGTACGCCCACAGATCGGCCGGATTCGTGGCGCGGAAGGCGTACAGGTTGCCGACGAGGGCGCCCTGATAGCCCCACGAGCGCGTGAAGCCGATGACACGCCGGATCGTTGCATCATCAGTCGCGGCGTCAGCCGTCGATGGATTGAGCATGACCCACAGCAGCCAGCTCAGTGGCTTCGGTGTGAGCGGCCGTTCGAGCGTGTAGCGGTACGTCCCGCAGGCGGAGAAGACGGCGGTCACGACACGACACCTACGGCGGCGAACGCCTTCTCTGCTTCGGCCAGCTTCTTCCGCGCCTCATCCAAGGACTGTTGGGCGCTCTTCTGGCGGTACTCGCGGACAATCTGCAGGAGGTCATCCGGCACCGGTATGTCGAGTGCTTTGGCAGACGCGATAGCGCGCTCAGCGGAATAGGGCTGAGACCGAACTTTCTTGAATGCATCTGCAAGCAGTGCCGCTGCCTTTGCCCTTGCGTCTTCGAGAGACGTAAAGGGAAACACCTGCTCATATTCGAGCCACCACCCGATCTCACGATTCGCCGGCGTGCCGAAGAGCGAGAGCAACTTTTGTTTCTTCTCCCACCGGTTCTCGGTGTCGATCTCTTCTGCGGGCGTCGAGATCCGGATGCATTCCGGGTTGTAGCGATGCACGATGACGTAGTGCGTGAGCTTGCCGTCGAGGAACTCCTCGACGAACTTCAGCGACTCGTACCGCTTCAACTTGGCGATTCGTTCCTTGTGCGCTTGTTCGGCCTTGGAAACCTCATCCTGCAGCATGCTCAAGTGATCGCGGAGTCGAGCCGCCATCGCTTCGAGGTGTGTGATCTCTTTGTGTTGAGCCTCCACGGGCGGGTTGTCGAACACTTGTGCGACGATGGCAACCTCGCCGGAGAAATAAAGTTCGCCATCGTCCTCGTAGGCAAGTTCGACGATCTTGCGACCACAAGACAGCGTGCTCAGGACGCGCACGGCGCGGCCATCGATGGTGTAGACGGTGCTCACGCTGCACCTCCCACAGAGTCGGCAGCTTCATTCGCGGCGTCCGCAGTGGGATTCGCCACAGTCGAAAGCTTCGGCTCCGATTCCATGGCTTTGAGATGCCCGTCTTCGAGCACGAAACCCACCGTACCGGAGCCGTCAACGCGCTCTATCCACACCTGGAAGTCGAGCCGCTCGGCGACCTCCTCGAGGCGCTTCATGGCATCTTCGTCGAGCAGGGAACCTTGCCGAACACGGATTACGCGCAGCCGTGGGTTCAGGGCAGCGGCGATCGCAATCGATGCCTCCCACTGCTCGGCATCAGATGCCTGTTCGAAGGGCTGGCCGTTGAGTGTGATGAAACCGTCACCGAATCCCAGCCCGTCGATCGGCAGGTGAGCCTTGGCGATCGCCGCCTGCTTCTGCTGAGTGCGCTCAGCGATGCGTGCAGTCAGCTCATCGGCTGTTGCTCGAAGCTGCTCGGCCTGGCGCTCGTGATCGGTCTTTCGCTTCCGATCCTGTTCCCACGCGTCGAGCGCTCTGTTGGAATCGCGGGCCGCGTTCAACTGCTGGGCGAGGGCGGCGGTGTCGATGGGCTGCGGCAGTGGCTCCGCGGCATCGAGCCTGGCCTGAATCGCATCGGCTTCAGCCGTCGCGGCCGCTGCCTCGCGCTGACGCTCCTCGCGGATGCTGGCCATCTTGGCGACCGCATTCTCACCGACTGATTCAAGCCGAGCCTTCAATACCTCGATCTGACGGTTCAATGCCTCGATCTGCTGATTGATGTCGGTAGTATCGGCATCCAGTTGCTGTTGGATTGCAGCCTTCTGTGTTTCGATATCGTCGAGCTTGGTCTGTGCTCGTTCACGCGCCGCGCGCATGCTGCTCTCGGCGGCCTGGCGATTCGCCCGGCGGCGCTCGATGGTGGCGTTGTGGTCGCCGGCTTCCTGGATCTTCGCGACCAGGTCCTCTTCATCAACGCGCTCAGCAGGCGCATCCGGCGCCACCGCGATGGCGGCGGCTGCCGCGCGCGCTCGCTCGAATTCTCGATTGACATCCGTGCGGCGCGTGAAGTCGCCGCGGTTGAGGTTGTCGAGCTCCTCAATGTCGACCTCCGTCACGAACTTGCGGAGCGCATCGAACTGTTCCTTCGGCTTCATCTGCGCGAATGCGAGCGGATCGAAACTGAGTTCGCCAACCAGGTCGTCGAGCAGCTTCTGCGGGCTCTTGAACACCGCGCCGTCCGGGCTCTCCACCGAGATGGACGTCGTGTAGCCCCCGTCTTCCTTCGCTGCGAACCTGCGAGTAACGATCATCTCGCCCAGATCCAGCCGGATTCGGGCTTTTGCCTGACCGGTGCGAATCGGCGATTTCTGAATGTGCGACGCACCTTCGATCGCCCACCAGATCGAATCGAGCACGGATGTCTTGCCGTTCCGATTCTTTCCCGTGATCTGCACAACGTTGCCCTTGGGCTCGATGTGCACGGCGGAGAGGCGCTTCACGTTCTCAGCGGTTAGCGCGATGATTCGCAGCGGCTTATGAGATGTGGTTGTCATGGCGGCGATCTGGGTTTTCTTGCTGTTGCTGTGGGTGGTCGGCAGCGGCTCAGGCGTGAGCGTGTTTGTGGAGTGGCACCCGCCCGCCGTTCTCGGCGCGAATGCGATCAGCAACCTCCTGCCGATGCACCGGTATCTGGTCCGGTGCGGCGATGCCGACGCGCACCTGATTACCCTTGACGCCCAGCACTGTCACTTTGATGTCGGTGCCGATCTCGATCGTCTCGCCGACGCGTCTCGTGAGTATCAACATGATCCTTCCCCTTATATGTGAATGTGGCGGCCCTCGGCAGCACGGTCGCGTCCGGGATGACGGGACGGGCGCGAAATCCTCCGCGCCGCCTCGGGCCAGTGAAACTGTTACAACTTCGTCAACTCTTCCTTGCGGGCCTTATAGAGGTCCTCTACGTCCGGATGGATATCGCGCTTGGCCGTCGAGTGCGCCAAGCCGATTTCGACCCAAACCTTTTCCAAGCCGGCGACGTCTGCAGGCTTTTTGAGTTCCGAAATCGCGTGTGCGTTATCGAGCAGCGCCGGGCTTACGTCGCTACCGCCACGCAACTTATCTTTCATGGCATCAGCGCGTGAGCCGCCATCACCCTCTGTGTGGTCGTCAGGGGACTCAGGGGGAACCCACGAGCCATCCGAGGCACTCGATATATCGATCAGCTGAGAGCCGCGTTGTGACGCGTATTCGAGATCTTGGGCGCGCTGAAGCTCGACAGACTTCGGCATGTACTTGATGACCTGCAGGAGCGGAACCTTGCGGCCATACATCTCGAAGTGCTCGAAGCTGTAGTGCCTGTCGCCGACCTTGTTGAAGTAATTGCGGTGCTTGATGACCTTCTCGGCGCTCCAGACCTCGATGACCGGCCATTCAGCACCTTTCACACGGCCAACCGCATACAGATATCGGAGGTTGTCCGGGTGCTGGCTGACATCATCACCTGGTCGGTGCGTGATGAAGGGACGGTCGCCGAGCGCATAATCGAATTGGTCGCCCCGATACACGGCGCCGGTCCAGCAGGTCGCGCGACCCGTTCGCGAAACGAGGTCGACAAAGCCTTGCCAACCTGGAATGAGCTGACACTCTGTCTTGTAGGGCACCAGATAGGACTGGCCAAGAATCCCTGGCTCCAGACCGAGTTGCGATGACATGATGATTGCGGCGAACACGCTGCGCGGATCGCATTGCCCCAGTTTCGGGTTCTTCCGAAACTCGGTCAGAGCGATTCGCATCATTCGGTCGGCCGTCAGATGTGAGGGTAGAGCGCGCGCAATCTCCCCCTTGAATGTCTCCAGCATCGCTGGGAAGTTTTGCTTCTCGGACCGCTTTGCAACGGCGTTCTGTGCAGCACTCATCAGTTCTGGACCTCTTTCACCTTGAGAAGGAAGACGCGGGCGCCAGGCTTGGGTACCTGATATTTGCGCCATAGGTCGGGGTGATGGATGGCGAAGCTCTCTTGATCGAACTTCGTGCCATCCTTGTTGTTCTTCCAAGTAGCGAGCCGGCCGGTCCGCCCCACCAGTTCCTCGGCCTCGCCCATCGCACATTTGATCTGCAGTTCCAGCTGCTCTTTCTTTTCCTCATCGCGCTTCATCTGCGCCTTGAGATTGGCGAGCTGCTGAGCGATCTCGGTCGTGGTGGCATCGGCGGTGACGCGCAAGAGCGGTTTGTTACGCGGCCACATGAGCTTGGCGTCTTCGAGTGACTGCACTGGCGGTGGCGTACGTGTACGCAGTCGCTCCATGAATTCCAACTGTCGCTTCGTCATGAGGTCGATGAACTCGTCATCGCGCCTGATGATGTAGATCGCAAACTCCCAGCGGGGCAGCAGGACCGGAACGTACACGTGCTGGGCGTCCGTGCAGGCCATTCCATGCTGCGCCTGGCAGTAGTAGTCATCCGGAACGTCTTCGTCGCCGTCGCCCCAAACAGCGCCGGTGATCTCCGTCTTCTTCGCTTCAACCAGTCCGCCGTCGGATGCGCGACCGTCCAGCGTCACCCACCGCCAAGGATGTTTCGGATCGTGGACGCGCAACTGGCGGTCGGTGACCGGCATTTCCGTGGTGCGTTCGAAGTGGCCCAGGATTACTGGCTCGAGTGCGGAGCCACCTTCCAGACGAAGGCGGTCCTTCGGGTCTTCTGGCTTGCGCGGAACACCGTCGGCGTCGTTGACCTTCTGCAAATACGCTTCTAGCGGCGATCGGTAAGCAGACAAACCGATCACGGCTGCGGATTCGCTCGCACCTATACCGTACGCGCGTTCTTTCAGTTGTACTGCTGTGAGACTCACTGCGCTTTCCTCACAAACGTGCTCGAATGAAATGCGGTCTGCGGCTGATAGCTGAGCGCCGCCCGGCGTCGCTCCAGTCCTGCGGTCCACTTCGGATCCGGCACCACACGCGGCCGCACCGGCTCGATCACATTGACGGGCTCGGGCTTGCGCATCCAGTTCAAAAGGCGGCGGATCATTCAGCGATCTCCCGGAGAAAGGCAGCGCTGAGTCGGAACGTCTGCGCAAGTTCGCTCTGCGGCCGCGAGCACGCCTTCGCTCTGTCCTCATTGATCATCGCGATCTCGAGCGCACGCTGGCGCTGCTCGCGTGAGATCATCTTCATGCCGGCCGATGCGCTGAGTTCGGGCGATGTCGGTGTCGAGTCGGACATCAGTTCAACTCCAGTTCGTCGGCTTCGATCTGGTTAACAATCGCGTCGTGCAGGCCCGGCAGCATCGGCAGGGTCTTGCGCTCGGCACCGTCCTCGTACGTGACCGACAGGACAGTTACATCTGCGTCTACGCCGTGGCCGCGATGCCAAGTCGATGGATACGAGACCCGGAATTTCACATCGGCGTCGAGTGACCACGTGCCCATCTGGAGCGTGATCGTCATCGTGCGTTCGGGGCTAACATCGCGTGCGATGCGTACAACAGCGTTCATCGTCGATCCTCACGCCACCCTGGGGCGAGTTCGCAGGCGACATGCATCGATCCCACGCGGGCTTCCCGATGTTCAATGCAAGCCAATACGATCCGCCGTTCGACGACGCCGGCACCGATGTATATGCCCAGCGATGCGACGGTCAGTCCCGTGGCAACGAGAAGGGCGGTCAAGATGACTGTGAGCTTCGGCATCACTCCTCCATCCTGCGCATCAGCTCGGGCATGTCCTCGCCGAGCGCGTCAAACGGCGGATCCGACTGCGCCGACTGCAGCGCCTCGGCTGCTTGCTGAGCGCGTGCGCGTTGAATCCGGTTATGATCGAGACGGCACCGACGCACGAACATCCGCGCCTCGAAATCGCCCGCCAGCAGTGCGCCCGGTGTGCGCATCGCTCAGACGCTCCCGAGTAGGGCTGCAGCCCAGAGCACCAGAGCAACTTCTGCGATGATGCGGCCCGCGGCTCGCGCCTCAGATGTCTCAAAGTTGCCAGTCCGCAAGCGGGCAGCGCGGCTGATGACCGAGAGCAGCAGGAAGACGATGGAGACCAGCAGAAAGATCTTCATTTGAGATGCTCGTGGTGTGAGTTTCGGACGCTCTAGGAGATGGTCTGTGCATCAAGCGCAACAAGTGCGTACTTGATGTTCTCTTCCATCGCGCCAACGCGGTACGAGGCAGGCTGATCTGCGCCGGCCAGTTCGAGCGCGCGGCGAAGATGTTTGATTGCTGACACATGCCGTTCGTCACGCTGAGCGCGTTCGATAGCCTCAGGGATGATGTGTTCATTCATCGCCGAGCTGAACGCGCGCCACTGCTTGGCCGTGATGTTCACGCTGTATTCGCGATCGTCGGGCGCGTCGTAATCCTCGCGAACCTGCTCCGGGTCGATCTGCTTGTCGAAGCTTGCTTCGAGTTCTTCGAGAATCGCTTTTTGTGTTGGCGACATGGCCGACTCCTGATTTGATCTCAGCTCTCGCTGGCGAGTTCGTGGGCCTGGATGTCGCGGCCCTTGAAGGCACGAAGCTCGGCAACGTTGCGGTAACGCGGCGTTGGGTCTTGTTCCCACGAGATTTGCGCGAAGTCTTTCAACTGATCCCACGCTTTCCGCGGGGTGCCGTCGTGATAGTTCGGCTTCACCAGAAGCTCCTGTTCGTATGCGATTTGACCCGGTGACTTGTTCATGGCGCGCCACACTCTCGATCTGTTAATTGCGAAGGAACATCACCGCGAGCACAAGGCCGGCCGCGGGCGGCAACAGCACCCACCACCACGACCAGTTGATGGCACCCGCGAACTTCAGGCTGGCGGCCATCGCAGTGAGACAGGCGAGCGTGCCGATAGCTTTGGTGAGTTCAGCACTCATCACAGCGGCACTCGCGTCAGCCGTTCGAACTCCTCGCGGCTGATCTCGCGCACGACCTCTGCGCTAATCGCCGACGGTTCGCGCCACAGGACTCGATTTCCGGCGTGCGTGTGGTCTTGCGCTTCGAGGTGACGGTAGTGCACACGGCCCAGCGATTCGAACTGCACCGTGAAGTAGCGCGTGCCGTTGTTCTCAGGAGAAAGGGGGCCGACCTCGGAAATACCGAGGACGGCCATAGCCTCGTCTCGAGGATCAGCGCGGAGTTGGTCAACCAAAGACTGAGTGCGATCGCTTGTGAGGAAATCCCACAGGGCGTCGATGTCATCGGCGTGCATCAGTGCGTCCTCCGTGTGCGGGCGCGTGACGGCGGTCTCGACAGACGCACACGCAAGTCGTGGAATGCGCGGAGCCGATCCAGAGCGTCGCGCATCATCCAGCCATCGCCGCGGACCAATGGATTGAACCAAAGCGCGGCATCTGCCTCGGCTTCATTCATTCCCCGACGCAGAGCGATGCGGAGTGCCGACAAGTCGTCATCAGTGAGGCGCAGCGTTCTCATCGCGCACCTCCCCACGGATACCACCGAAGCCCAATGCTGGCGCCGTTCTCGCCGCGGTCTTTGCCAGTAGCCAAGCTCGACCGATGCCATGCCTCGGCGTAGAGCTTGAGTTCCTGCCGGAAGAATGTTTGCTCGTAGCCGATCGCGGCCCGGCCGTAGGGATTGAAGGCATCGCGGCGGAAGTCGGTTTGCGTGGTGCTGCCACGCTCCACCAGCCCGACGCGCTCGATCAGCGTGAGCGTGGTTTCGCGTGTGTACTGCTCGACCCCCGCGTCAAGCGCGGCCAGGCTGCCGTCGATGTAGAGGCCGGACAGATCGAGGCAGAGCAGGGCGATCCAGGTGCAGCTCATGACTGCCACCCGTCCCGATATTCCGCGTCGTCGTCAATGGTGGCGCCGACGCTTTGATCGATGCGGACGATGCAGCCGTCGATTGTCAGGCCAGCGGTGCCGTGTTCGCGCTTGATCTCAGCGGTGTACTGCCACATATCGGCGCATGCCTCGGCTTCGCGGGCGCGATATGTGAGTTCTTCGTTCTGCTCGGAAAGCACAACGGCTGCTTCGGCGAGCTGCTGGAGCGCGATGCGATCCCAGCGGCGGCGGATAGAGGGAGTGAGGACTGCGGTCAATGTCATGACTGCTTGCCCTCGGCCACCGCGATGACTTCGCGAATGTCTTCACACTGCGGGCATGGGTCGCCTACCTTCAGACCGCGCAGCGGATAGTCGAAAGCAACCACGCCGTTGCCAGAGCACTCGCCGCACTCTTTGGCGATCTCACGCAGCTTGGTGAGCATCGTTGGTGCGGCGGCGATCAAGGCGGCGTTGCCTGGCATGCGCCCTTGTCCGCAGGAATAGACGAGCGCGACCAATCCCTCTGTATAGGAACGTTCAGTGCCGTCATCGTCCCCGATCGTCGTTTCACGCACGAACGGCTGCGCGTATACGCCGACACCTTTGACGATCCACGGTCCCTGGGTGTGCGTGAGGGTGGCCGGGAGCTCCTCGCCCACAGGCACGCCAGCCATGGCGACGTAGCCGTCGTCCAGCGCCTGGCGCTGCTCGTCAGTGAGGCGCGGGAGGTTGGAGGTGCTCATGACTGCGGCACCTTGCTGGCGTCGATTGCCGCACGCAGGCCGACCGCGATCTCGTCAGCCAGGTGGCCATAGGTTCGCGACTGGGTGAGAGAGCGATGAAAGGCCGTGACGAGCGTGTGCCGATTGGCGGGCTGGGCGGCAAAGAGGCGAGCGGCGCTCGGGTCGATCTCACCGATCAGCGCGATGGCAGCAGTGATACCCGCGTTTTCAGTGCCGACGTTGCGACTTGCGATTGCCATCCCGCTGCTCCCTCGGTGAACCATCACCGTGGAAGTAATCTATTACTAGATCGGGGTAGCAGTCAAGTAACACGTTACTAGATAGTTCTAGGCCCTCTCTGAGGCTGGCTCAAGGAACGGGCGGCAGGTGGTCGACGCGGCAACGCCGCAGCGTGGTTAGAGCTTGGAGGCGGCGTCACGCTTCGCTTGCTCGAGCCGGGCGGCAGCCTCCAACTGGAGCGCCAAATGACCGAACACGACGATAGATTCATCGATGCGTTGAAAGCGCTCGATCGTTGTGATCGAAACTGCGTTGCCGCGCCAGACCGCAGTCTCTGACGTAGCTTTGGCACCAGAAATTGCGGTGATCTCCGCAATCTCTGTTTCAGTCGGCTCGCCATATTTCTCGACGAGAATGCTACGGAATCGAGCGTAATCTTCTTGCTTCGGAACGAGGTGAACTGCGGCGACTTTGCCATCGTGGAGATGGACTGATGCAGTCATCACGATGTCGGTGAATGGTAGGCCGCTCAGCAGAAGGATCGTTTCCGATCCGGGGTTCTGAACGCAAAGCCCCTTCGCCGGCCCTGCTTGGGGGCATGTCGGCAATGACGGGCGCGCTCCTAGTTCGATGCCCATCACTGACGTGGGCTCCTTCGCCCATTTCGGCGCCGCTACGGCCTGAGCGAGGGTCAAGGCGACGGTACAAAACGCAAACGAGGCCCAGTTATGGAGTCTCACGGCAGATCGGCCTTCGCCGCGAATCCAGCCGCCATTGTTTCGGTGTGGTGGCGGCCATCGTCTTTGCACTTCAGGTAGTTCTCGACCAGTGCGACCAGTCTCTCGCGATTCGGGCTCTGCAGGTCGGAAGCCTTCAGCGTCGGAATGAACAACACCCACAGTGGCACGCCAAGTGCCGTTGCCAGCGAATCGAATGTGCTGAGCTTCGCATCATCGAGACGAGCTTTGAGTACGTTGTTGATGGTCTTCTGTGAGACCGGCCGAGGCGATTTCTTTTTCACCACGTCTACAAGCTCCGGCTCTGTAATTCCCTGAGCCTCCATCGTCCAGATGGCATTGCGGGCGAAAGCGGCGACTGCAATCGAGCTTGGCGACGGCTTTTGCTGGCGGTTCGGCATGGTAAGCCATTGTTCCATATGGCACTAGTAATGGATTGCTTGAGATTTAAGTAATGTGTTACTAGACTGGCTGGCCTATGGACCTTCTCCAGCGAACCACCGAGCTGATCAAAGCCTCGAAATTGACGTATCGCGAGATCGCGGACGGGGCCGGTGTCGATATCCAGTGGTTCGCGAAGTTCAAGCAAGGGCGCATTGGGGATCCTGGCGTCTCGAAAGTGCAGGCGGTGCACGATTTTCTCGCCAGTAAAAAGGGCGCCGCATCCGGAGATGCGGCCTCTGACGTTCCCTCTTGTAACCATGCCGCTTAACCCATGTTGGTTTCTGAGGCAGGACAGTCTGCACACCAAATACGTAGGGGCAAGAGCCGTCGAAATGATTGACGCGCAGCACGCAAATCACGAGCCAAAGGTCTAAGCGGCATTTGCGGCCAATGACCGTCACACAGCTGTCAAAAATGAGAACTACGTCACAGTGCGGAAAAATGCGACGGATGACACGGAAATCTGTACCTGCGCGCCGCGACGCAAAATGTTTGTTTGTTGTAGCAACAGAGCATAAGGGATGCCCTGATTTTCCCCTATTAGGAACACCCGTGACCGGTTGAGTAAACAAATCGTGCCCCATCCACCGCTGATGTTGTTCGTATCGCGCAAGCACTGCGATTCGCGGCATGCGTTGCTTTGTAAGAATCATCACGCATTGGTATCGGAAACTATCGGTGATTCGTCGTGCGCATAGTTTCCGAGAACCAACTCACCCTTGAGTTGCAGCCGAATTTGCTCAGGCGCTTCTCCACGCTGCGCCAGTGTGTCCACCACACGGCGCTCAACTATCAACGGGGCATGAAGGAGCTCGCTGCCGACCTGGACCTGTCCGAGTCGGAACTCTCACGCCGACTGAACCCGAGCGATGGAGATCACCGCAGCTGTGACGTGAATCTCATGGTGCAGATCGTGGAGAAAACAAATGATCTGACGCCGATTCATTGGCTGATGGCGAAATTCCTTTCTGACGCTGAGAGCCAGAAGCAAGCCGCGATGAATGCCCTCGTGCAGATGGCGCCGCAGATGCTTGCGTTGTTTGTCGAAGCAGGGCTCGTTCCACAGCAGAAGCCGCGCAGGCGGGAATAACTGCGCGCAGCGGACGCTGGGTTCATGCCCGGCGAATGACGAAACGTTTGAGAAAGAAGGCCGCAGCAGAGATCTGCGGCCGAGGATCAGCAAATGCCAGCTGCATACCCAGCGGGCGGAAAAGAAACGATTGACGTGGACCATAGTTCCGCGCCCTCGAATAGCGGCTACCAATCCGGGTGTCTGTTGGACCGTGATTTGCGCACGGGCACCGGGCCGCAACCTGACGTCGGCCCAGGGTCGCGGGAGGCCGGCAGATCGTGATCAAGCGCAAGCAACTCTTCCGCCACGATCCTGCTAACGGCGTCTATGGCGACTGCCATCGCACGGCGATTGCGTGTCTGCTCGACCTCGAGCCCGACCAGGTGCCGCACTTTGGCGAGCACTACACCGACAGCGAAACGTTTCACCGACGTGAGTCAGAGTGGTTGGAGACGCGAGGCTGGTGCACGGTCTCCGTGGCCTACAACGCATCGCTCGATGACGTGCTGCGATGTCAGGGCTTCATGAATCCCGACGTCCTCTACCTGCTCGGCGGCAAGAGCCGAACGGGCTGCGGACACACCGTCATTGGTTGCGGTGATCGCATCATCTGGGATCCGTCTCTTGATGACAGCGGCATCATCGGGCCATTCGATAGCGACGGCCTGTACTGGGTCACGTACCTCGTGCCGCTGGCGATGCGGAGGGCCGCGTAGTGCGCGACTACTCCAAGTTCTCACCAAAGTATTGGACGGGCGAAACGGGCAAGCAGATCCGCGAGCTCGGCCACACCAGCCAGGTGGTCGCGATCTACCTGTTCACGTGTCCGAGCGCCAACATGCTGGGGCTCTACTACCTCTCGCTGCCGACCCTCTGCCATGAGACCGGAACCCCCTTGGAAGGGGCTTTGAAGGCCCTTCGAAGCCTGGAAAACATAGGGTTTGCTTATTACGACGCGAAAAGTGAGCACGTCTACTTGCCGAACATGGCCCGCGAGCAGATCGGCGAGGCGCTCAAAGCGAAGGATAACCGCGCGGTCGCCGTACGTAAGGAATTGGAATCGCTGAGGAAAACGCCATTCTTCAATGATTTCATCGAGCGCTACCGCGACGCGTACCACCTTCACGACATACATATTAATAAGCCCCTTCCAAGGCCCTCTGAAGGGGGTTCGAAGGCCCTTCGAAGGGGCTTCACAGGGTCTACGGACCCCCTTCGAAGCCAGGAGCAGGAACAGGAGCAGGAGCAAGAACAGGAGCAGGATGTACATGAGGCGAGCGGCGAGAAAGGTCGAGATTCAACTTCGCTTCGTGTCGAGCTGACCGAGTCCGAACATCACGAGCGCTTCGTCCGCCTGATGGCTGGCTATCCCGAATTCGCCGGCGCGGCCAAGGAGATCCTGGTCGAGAAGGTTTGCCGGCAGCTGATCGACTCGGGCGAGGAAACCTGGGACAGCCTCGATGCCCATCGCGATCGCTTCGCGGACTTCGTCACGCTCGGCGGCCGGAGTGAGCCCAAGTACGTCGAAACCCCGCTGACGTTCTTCAGCGACCCCGCGCTGCGCCGCGACCCGTGGAAGCCACCGCGGAAGAAATCCGACCAACGCCTCGAATCCAACCTCAGCGCCGCCGAACAGGCGAAGCGCGAACTGCAGGAGGAGTTGCAACGTGACGCTGGATGATTTCGATGCGTTCTCGGAGGTCATGCTTGGCTTCGCGGAAGTGAAGGCCAAGGAACTCTCGAAGCGAGCATTGAAGCTGTACTTCCGCGCGATGCAGGACTGGTCGCTGGAGGAGTTCCGGGCGGCGGCCGTGCATCTGCTGAAACATCACCCGTTTCCGACGGTGCCAACGCCTGCGGACTTCGAGCAGCTGCGCAAGGCCGGCGAGTCCACCGCGGCCGAGGCCTGGGCCATCGTGCTGAGTGGCGCGCCGTTGCCGCCAGGCAGCCGGATGGCACGTGCTGCCGAGACGCTCGGTGGTCAGCAAGCTATTCGTCACCAGGACGTGGAGAAATCGCTGCCGTTCACGCGGAACAAGTTCATCGAGGTCTACGAGGGCCTGACGAAGGTGGACCCCGTGCGCGACTCAGTCCCGCAGATCGCCGTTCATGGTGCACGCAAGGCGCTCAGCGCGCCCACAAACATCGCGAGCCTGCTGCCGGCCGAGCTCACGCGGCGCTCACCACCTCAGTCGGCATCCGTTGCGCTTCCGGCGCCTGCAGTTGCGGCCGCGGCGCTGAAAGTTGCACTCACGCCGCCAAAATCAGCACGCGAGAAAATCCTCAAGCTGTTGACGCTCGGCTGGGAAGACGACGCGATCGCCAAGGTTGCCGGCGAGTCCGTCGACGTCGTGCGCCAGGTGCGTGCCGAGCAGGAGCGTGCAGCGTGACCCAGGTATTCACGCCCAACAACGGCGCGGGCTACTGCACGAAGTGCCAGCGAGGTTATGCGATTGGCCCGCATGCGTGCCCGGATCCCATCGCAAACCAGCTCGACATGATGCCCGGCGCGCTGGTCGACGGCGCCGTGCTCGAGCGCATTGCCGAGCAGTTGCCGAAGGCGCGCGAAGTGACATCGCGATTGCCGCTCGACGGTGTGCTCGACCGTGCGGACGTCGGCCACGAGCTCGTGCTGCCTGAGCGAGCGCGGGAGGATCACCGATGACCGACATCCTGATCATGCTCGCGCCCAACGGCCTACCCGGTCGCTTCTTCATCGATCGTCGCGAGATCTCGGGAGTGACTGCGTGCAGCGTGGAACAGGCCGGCCATGGGTTGGTCGTCGTGAATCTGTCGATCGCGCCGATGGATTTCCAGATCGTTCCGCCCCCGAAACACAGGCGCGCACCGAAGATGCAGGCGCGGCGGAGGGCTCGCTGATGGCCACTGAGCTGCAGAACGCCGTGCTCAAGATCCAGGACCCGTCGACGGGGGAATGGCGCGAAGTCGTCGCAGACGTCGTCGGCTATTTCCCGGTCGCCGCGATGTTGCGCACGCGATCGAGCGCCGAGGAGAAGCGCTGGCGTCGAGACTGTCGGCCCGACGGCATGTCGCAATCCCACTGGCGAAAGGTATGGCGAGAGCGCGATCTCGGCCGCGCCTTCCGGGACTGCGCGCAATGAGCACACCCGCGCTATCACCGTTCGAACTGGGATGGCTGGTCGGCCTGATTGAAGGCGATGGAACGTTCACCTTCGACGGCGTGAACGTCGTGGTCGTCCTGAAGATCACTGACCTGGACACGGCACAGCGATTCGCCGGGTTGATGCGCACAACCGTCTCTGGGCCTTACCACTACGAGGGTCAGCAGCTCGGATCAAAGCCGTACTACATGACCAAGATCGCCGGGAAGCGGGCGCGTGAGTTCATGTCGTCCACTCATCAGTATTTCAGTCAGAGACGGCAAGAACAGATCGCGGAACTGCTAGGTGACCAACTGGCGATCGATCTACCACCAATCCCTCAACTGGTCGACTTGGATCAGGAGCCGCTGATCGTGGATGTGGTGCAGCGAGAGATCGCGGGGCTTGTCGCATGAGCGATGTTCATCGTGAAACAAACAATCCACAGCTTCTATGGAAGCTGGTCAGCGACATGCGGAAGGTAAGCATGTGCGGCCGCTATGTCATCGATCGAGAGCCGCACTACGACAACTTCCCGGCGATGGATTATCGCTACGTCGCCAAGCGCCTGGATCTTCAGGCCAACCCGATCGACACGTGCAAATCATTCGACCTCGCCGCCGCTGCGTGCGAGCGCCATCTCTCTGCCCAACCACAACCGAAGGGGAAATGATCCATGGCTTTCACATTGAAGTCGCGAGAAGCGACGCTCATCCACATCAACGTCAGGACGGAGAAGCACGGGAAGGAGCAGGTGCCGGCCCGCGATTTGCTCTTGCGCACCCTCGTGTCTAAGGGTGAGCTGAATCGCATCACCCGCGACAAGTTCAAGTTTTCTCAGATGTACGACGTCGGAGTGAAGCCCATCGAGCCGCTGTGGAAGGGCGGCGATTGGCAACCACACGCATTCAAGACGAAGTTCACCGATTGTGAATTCGAACTATTCTTCGGCGTATCGAACAAGACTCTGACGGTCGATGGCAATCATCCCGTGCGCATCAAAGGGATCAAGTTCATCGGGAACCTCGGCGGCCAGACCACGATGGAGTTCCTACTGCAGGCAAACTTCGAATTGAACGCCGAACTGGCGGAGTTGGAGGCGTTTCAAGGTAAGCCTGTCACGCTCGAATCGCTGACCTTCGGCAAGGTGGATGAAGGCCAAGCGAAGAAGAAAAAAGGTGCCCAGGGTGAGTTGGGCTTGGATCACAACGCCGAGGACGAGGATGGCGCTGAGGAAGAGGAGGAGAGCGACGACGAAGAAGACGGCGACGAGGACGAGGACGGGGACGTGACCACCAAATCCCGCCGGCGTACTCGCGACGAGCAGCGCCCGCACTGACGCCAAGCCACAATGGCCGACGAGCAACAGAAGACCGCCGACATGCAACTGGCCTTCAGGACCGAGGGCCAGTGCTTCAACGCGTATGTCGAGCGGCACGGGACCAAGCCTTTCGTGCACCTCATCGGATCCGTGAGCATCAATGTTTGCGAGGCGGATCCGCTGATCTTGGCCACATGGGAGAAACTGATGGCACTTGCCGTCTGCAGGTTCGCTGAGCGCCTTTCAGGGGAGCCGACGCAGATCATCGGTCGGCGCACCGTACCGGCAGGGGGCACAGCGTGAATCAGCGTCGCGAGCGCATCGCCATCACACAAAGCGAGTTCGATGTGCTCGCGCTCATCATCGGTCATGTTCAACAGTACAACCGCTGTTGGGTTGTCGATCTGGACATGAAACGGACGGCCGGCACGAGCACGCCAGGTGACTTGATGATCAACGCCATGACGTTCGGCCACGAGCCGCGGAGCCACGCGTGAAGCTCATGACCGTCACGAAGGCGGTTCTGCTCATGGGCCTGGGCGGTGCCTCGGCACTGCTGGGATCAATGATCACGGTCGATCGCCCGTGCCCCTCGATGCTCGCAGTGTCAGAGCTCGTGGATAGCTGCCTCGATGGCAATCGACGCGCTTGCGCACAGCTTGATCGGACGGTGCCGGCGTCGTGCCTCATGGAGCGTGCCTTCGAGGCGACGGAAGTGCGGCGCCAACTCCATGGCGAGCCAGAGGAGATCGTTCTGTGACGAACTCACCCTGGGTCGGCCGTGCGCCACAAGTTCAGTCCGAGCACACAGTGTCGACGGAGGAGTTCGCCTCTCTCGTCGAATCACTGTCCGAGGTGCTCAACGGCCGCGCCTGCTGCCCACAGCACGCCGCGATCGCCTCGGTCACCGCCGCCGCGGCTGCGCTGCATGCACTTCACGGCGACAAGCTCGACACCATCGACCGCGAACTGCAGAACGTTTGCAACCTGGTCATGAACAATTTCCGCAGCGGGCTATTTCGGCCCGATGTCGCCCGAATGGGAGCGTGATGTACGCGCAGAACGAAGCCATCGCGCACGGCACCGGAACATGCATGAAGTGCGGCCGCGGCGTCCATCGGATTCTCGTCGGTGATCGCAGCGTTGGCGGGCACCGCGAGTGGCGCGTGGTCGATCCGCATCCGTCTGGCAACGGTTGGCTGCCGCACAAGTGCCCGACGAAGCCGGATCCGACGCCGGCGAGGAAGGCAGCGTGATCAAGCCGAAGATCGCGAAGCACGGCGGTCGATGGATGGTGTTCTTCACCGCCGTGACGCGACCAGACTGGGTCAGCAAGGCCCTGCGGTTTGTCGATGCCCGTGATTGTTGGCTCGTCGTTGAGCCGAGGGATGCAGCATGAGCCTCGCCCGCAATCATCCGCATCCCGATCTGCTGCTGGTCGCCGATGACATGCGCAAGAAGATCGCAGACGCGGTTCCGTGCTGCGCGAATCACGCCTGCGAGGCGGCGCTCATCGCAGCGTTCTCGTTTGCCGCTGACGTGGCGCAGGACGATCCAATCGAGGCGAAACGATTTATCGACTCACTTTCCAACCACATCTTCCGCGCGATTGAGCGCGGACAGATCCAATTCGTGAGGTCCCATCGGTGTCTGAACTGAAACCGTTATGTATCTATCACGGCAACTGCGCCGATGGGTTCGGCGCTGCCTGGGCTGTGCGTCGCGCGCTCGGTCCGGACGCTGTCGAGTTCTACGCCGGCGTCTACCAGAACGATCCGCCGAATGCGGCCGGTCGGCACGTGATCATGGTCGATTTTTCGTACAAGCGTGACGTGATGATCGAGTTCGCCAGGCATACCCAGGGAGTGCTGTTGCTCGATCATCACAAGAGCGCAATGGAAGATATGTTTCCGGGCGGCGCGAACATCTCACTACAGCACATCCAAGATTTGCGGGAATACAGCGGACGACTCAGCTGGAATCGATTCCTGGGAAACACGTATCAGGACCGATGCGAAGGCGCGCCGTTCGGCCGCATCTATGCGCTGTTCGACATGAATCGATCTGGCGCCGGGATGTCGTGGGACTTTTTTCACGAGGGGCGTGATCGACCACCCCTCATCGATCGAATCGAGGATCGTGACTTGTGGCGATTTGCCTACCAGGACACTCGTGCAATTCAGGCGTCGGTGTTCTCGTATCCGTACGACTTCGACACATGGGATCTGTTGTTCAAGGCCGATTTGTCCGTGCTGCGCACCGAAGGTGAAGCCATCGAGCGCAAGCATCACAAGGACATCGCCGAGTTGGTCAAAGCGTTCCGCCGCGAGATGTGTATCGGTGGTCACTGGGTGCCGGTGGCGAACCTTCCATACACGCTGACGAGCGATGCCGGCCATCTGATGTGCGAGCCGTACCAATCGCCGAACCTGGCCGGTGAGTGGGTCACGCCACCGTTCGCCGCTTGCTATTGGGACACGCCAGACGGCCGTGTGTTCTCCCTGCGCTCACGTGATGACGGCATGGACGTCTCCGAGATCGCAAAACAGTACGGCGGGGGCGGTCACAAGCATGCGTCGGGATTTCGCTTGAGCTTCGACAAGGCCCGCGAGCTTGAGGTCACGCCATGAACGGCGACCAACTGCAACACGAGATCGACAACGCCGGCGTGCCGCTCGATCAACGCTCGGACTATCCCTACTGCTCGTTCGATGCGGAGGACTGGGCGAAGGCGTTCGTGCTTCAGAACCCGGGGTTCGATATCGACTTGGCGCGAGCGTGGTTTGCGGCTGCGCTGATGCGGGGCTATGACCAACGCTCTGGAACCATCGTTCACGAATTTCTCGCTTGGCTGAGCGGTGACATTCCCGAGCTACACATCATCGAGGCGCCGAAGCTATTGGAGTCGTGGGTGCGCTTCAAAGCAAAGCGAGCCGAGGGAGGTGCGCAGTCGTGAACATCGAGGAGATCAAGCAGAAGCGTGAGCAGCTGCGATCGTCGATCCGGCAGCTGATCACGCAATTCGAGTCCGAGACTCGGTGCAGCGTGACTAGCGTCGATGTGAGCCGGGTGACGATCGACACGATCAGCGATCACGGCGTGGGAAAGACGGTCGTGTCAGATGTCGATGTCACGGTGGTGCTGCCGTGACCGCCATCCAGGACGTGCCCACCATCATGCTGCAGGACATGGCAACGTTGTTCGCCGGAAAGCTGATCGGCAGCGGCATCACACGCAACGTGTATTCCTACGGCATCAACGATGACTGGGTGCTGAAGTTCGAATACGGCGAGGGCTACTTCCAGAACACCAAGGAATGGCTGGTGTGGAACCACGTCAAGGAAGTGAGCGGAATCGCCAGCTGGTTCGCTCCCTGCAATCACATCAGCGGGATGGGTAAGTGGCTCATCCAGCGGCGCACGAAGCCGGTGACGATCGTCGAGCTGCGCAAGGAACTGCCGCGCGTGCCGATGTTCTTCACCGACTTGAAGGTGGGCAACTGGGGCCGGCTCGGCAAGCGCATCGTGTGCCACGACTACGGCACGTGCCTCATCACGCAGGACGGCATCACCACGAAGATGCGCAAAGCGGACTGGTGGGAGTAGCGTGCTCCGCAAGCCCCCATACACCCCGTGCAAGCTCTACTACGACGGCAACGCCGCGGTCGAGGTCGGCCACTTCCTGCGCACGCCGGCGGGCTCCGCGTATGCCGTCCAATCGGTTCGTCGCGACCGCAAGCGCGACTATCGCGTCCATCTCAACTGCCTGCGGTGGCCGGAAGCTGAGATCCCGGCCGAGGCCACCGTTCATCCACTGCATTGGTACAAGCGCCAGCATCGGCGCGCAGTCTCGCTCTCAGCAATCAACAAACGACAAGGGGAAACTTTGTGAGCAAACTCATTCTCGGAATCGATCCTGGCGTTACGGGTGCTTTCGCGCTGATCGATGCGGCGTCGGGGGCATACGTGCACGTCAATGACATGCCAGTCGTGAGTGATCAGTCGCTCTCGTGGGTCGATGGCGCCGAGCTCCAGACCTTGCTGCTCAGTTCGATCAACGGTCGGCCGGCTATTGCCGTCATCGAGCGAGTCTCAGCGATGCCACAGCAAGGCGTCTCATCGACCTTCAAGTTCGGCGTTGCGGTGGGATCAATCCTCGGGACCGTACAGACGCTCCGCATCCCGCTTCACCTGATCCATTCCAGCCAGTGGAAGCGTGCCCTTGGCCTGACTTTCGAAAAGGACGTGAAACAGGCGGAGCGAAAGCGTGCGTCGCTCGATAAGGCGAGATTGCTCTTTCCGACTGCGCCTTTGGATCGACAGAAGGACAATGGCCGGGCCGAAGCTTTGCTCATCGCACACTGGTACCTGCAGAACCGAGTCGGCGCCAAGGCCGCATAGGAAACATCGCATGCCGAAGCGAGTCATGGTCGAGTATCAGGGCGAGGTGATGCGTGCGGAGGAGCTCGCCAAGCGCATCGGCGTCAGCCAGTCGTGCATCGCCAAGCGCTGGCTCAAGGGCTTGCGGGACGATGCGCTGGTCGCACCCAGCCAGAAGGGGCGCCCGGGCGTGCCGCGCAGCTTCGAACATCGCTTTGCTGCCGCGGAGGCAGAGAAGATCCGGCGTGCCGAGGATGCCGCACTGGCGCGGCGAACGGAGTTGCGTCGTCGTGCGCGGGAGAAGGCTGCCAATCTCGCACTCGAGCTCGCCGCGGCGTGCGCACGGCCGTTGATCGACGCGAAGCTGCTGACGACGGAAGAGCGCATCGACAATCAGCAGAAGGTGAAAGGGCGGCAGCGGTGGAATGCGGGTTGGTTGGGCGAGTCGCACGAGTCGAGGGAGCAGGGGAGATGAAGCAGCTCTTCCTTGCGACTTTCATCGCGCTGGCGGCCTGTTCTGATCCACCGCCACTTCAACGCGCCTTTGCTCTGGAGAATTGCTGGACTACTGCAACCGATGAGGAACGGACCCGGCGGGTGCATTGGTATACGCAATGGGTCGGCAAGGTTCCCGTGCAGCACTATCGCACGGTCAGCGAGCGACGCTACGTTGTTGAGTGTCGTGAAAGCGAGTGGAGACAATCACCTTGATGTGGCTCGCCACCTTCAGACCTGGCCGCAAGGATCCGATCGTCACGAAGGTCGACGCATTCGAGCTGGTCTTCGACCGTGGCGGCAATGGCCGCAGGAGGATGAAGCTGCCTTATGCGCGCCCAACCGTCGACGGCGGTGCTACAGCGCTGAGTCAGTCGCCGGAGGGGGCGATCGCGAGCGCCAAGTGCGTGCTCGAAGAGCAGAATATGGGGCGCGAACTGCGCTCGAAGCGAGACAGAGCTTGAGTCGCAGGTCGTCAAAACAGGCGAAGCCGCTCACTGATATCGAGCGCGAGGCACTAACGAAGGCGGCCGACGATTCGGAGGAGCGGCGTCGAAGAGTCGTTCGCGCATTCCTCGCTCTGCGCGAGGTGAAGTCGATTGGCATCGATCCCGAGCCGGTGTTCCGTCGCCTGCGTCGTCATCTCGAACGCTTGCCCGATCTCGCCGCCGAGTTGGAATTCGAGGACGCCGTTACCATCGAACGTATCCTCGAACTCATCTCGTGGCGGATCCTCGAGGACGTGGAGGATGTGCTTCGCTCGCTGTATGTTCAGCCGGCATCACCTGCACTCGCCCGTTACGTCGAGGCAGACCGCGAACTGAAGCAGCTGGATCTGGCGGACCAATGAATCCATCCAAAGCCTGGGCGCTTTTGACTGCACGCGGAGTGCAGATCGGTGGCGTGGGTGGTGGTGGCATTCCCAATCTGCTTCCCTCGGACATTGCACGCATGCTCGACGGCCTGGAGCGCGGTCCCTTTCTCGCCGGCATGGTGCGCGAGAGTGGCGACGCGCAGTCAATCGGGCCGCTGGAGCGATGGCTCTATGTCGAGACACTGCTGCTGGCGGATCCTCGCGACGCCCAGGGGCGACCCATCAAGCGCCTGCGTTGGCCCGACAACCACGGTCAGGCGTACTGCCGCCGTCTTGCCGGGCTCGCCGTGTTTGAATTCGTCGCGCCTCGGCCGCTGATCTGCCCCGACTGCAAAGGGCAGGGGTGGAAGCGAGCGCATGGCAACGGCACGGCATGCCCAACATGTAAGCCGGAGATGCCTGATCTGCGCATCACGATGCGAAAGTCATACGATCCCGGCGACGAACCGGGCGGCACCGGCTACATCTCGCTGACGCCGGCGGCGCGCGCCGATCTCGCCGGCATCCCGCTCAAGAGCTGGAACGACGGATGGGATGAGCGGTACGAGCAGGTCCACACCCTGGTCACTGGATGGCACGCCACGGCCCTCGCGCACTTGCGCAGAGCGCTTTTGGAGTACCGCGCGATCGCCTAGTCTTTGGGAATATTTGCAAGACCCCCGAAATCGGGGTAGTTTTCGCGCCAAGAGTGGTAATGCCTGCCCAATCGAAAGGCAAAGCCGTGTAACTCACCTCACACTTCAAGCGACGCTGCAATAGCCAACCCCAACCCGGTGCTCCGGGTTCGGGGGCGGCCGTTACAGCACTTGATAAGCCCCGCTCCGAGCGGGGTTTCTTGTTTCTGCAGCCATGGAAATCCCAAAGATGGAAATGGCTCGGTGTCCGCAATCGAGTCAACCAACGAGGTCTATTCCATGCTGCGAATGAAGATGGTCGTCAACACGGTTTCGCGCTCCGCGGACCACAACGGTGACATCAGCGCCGAGGAAATCACCTTGAGCGCGGTCTACAGCGACAAGGAAGGCAGCGCAAACAAGCAATGGTCGAAGTGGACGCCGACCGGGAATCTCCGCTTCTCGGTGACCAATCCGGCCGCGTTCGGCAAGCTGCTGCCCGGCAAGTTCGTCTATCTCGACATCACCGAGACGGACAAAGACAGCCTGTAACGATCCCCCTTCTGATGGCCTCGGCTGGGGGCCGTCAGACACTCCGGCCCGCTAACCATGCGGGCCTTTTTCTTTTCCGCGAGGTCCTCGCAATGTTTCGATCCGTCGCCGCCACCTTGGCGATCGCGTTGCTGTGCGCGCCTGTCGTGCACGGCGCCGTCGAGACCCGCACCCACACCACCTACCAGGTGAGGCGTGGCAAAGTGAACCTTCCGCCCGCACCGACTTCGAAGCAGGAGTGCATCGACCGTGCGGATGCCGCCGCGGAGGAGGAGGGGAAGACTCGCGAGTCCGGCGCCAACGATTTTCAGTGCCACGATGTGCTGCACGTCCTCGCCACGTTCAAGCCGAATCCGACGTGCCCGGCGTTGCCACCGCCCGAGGGCCGCGTTGTTCAATGCCCGTCAGGGACGACGGGCGCCTACACGCAGACGAAGTCCTGGACCGCAGCGCCTTACCCGGCCTGCGCGGTCGAGGGAGAGTGGGTGCCGACCACGCCGCCGGCGAGCTGCGTACCTGTCGATACAGATTCGGATGGCGTGCCGGACTCCATGGACCAATGTCCTACCGTCCCATCTACAGAGCCCGACGGTTGTCCGGCAACGCCTCCGACTTGCAACTCTGCGCCAGCTGATCGCGTCCATCAGTGTCCGAGTGGATACAGCGGCACGTGGACCCAGCGAGCAACCGTCAGCCCGTATCCAGGTTGTGAAATCACCTGGTCGCCGGTCGCGTGGCCCCCCGAGGCATGCACGCCAACGTCCGGGCCCGAGCCGCTGTTCCGTGACAACTTCGAATACGAGGTTGGCAGGAACATCACCAACGCCGATTCGCTGTTCGGCCAGCGCGGCTGGAACGGCGTGAAAGCCAATAATGCGAGCGCGGCCCGCGGCGGCGGGTGGGTCTACACGCAGAACAATTCGGCGAAGGGCTCCCGCGTGTTGGTGCTGGAAAGCGTTCCGGGCCCGACGCCGATGCAGGGCATACCGTACTCGCAGACCGACTACTACTTGCAGCTCGGCCGCGAGGGCTCGACTGCGCAAGTGCTGCCTGCGAATGTTTGGATCCAGTTCTGGACCTATGCGACGCCGGAGAGCCGCTTCAGCACGCGAGACAAGACCATCTACCCGTGCAGCGGGCACTACGCGTGCAGCTGGGGGCCGGATCTCGGCTGGCTGTTCATGTGGGGCTCGGGCGGCTTCAATACCAGCGGCGACGGCTCGTCGCGACGTTTCCTCGCAGTTGAAGCACAGAACGCCGACAACCGCGGCGACTCCGAGTATCCGACCAACAAGGCGAAGCTGAAGCAGAACCTTGTCTCGACGCCACTGGCTGGCGGCCGCTGGTATCAGGTCCGGCTGCACTTCGACACCAGCGGCGCGCAGGGCACGTATGAGGCATGGGTGCGCGAGCTCGGCCAGTCGGCCTGGACCAAGGTTTCCGACTGGCGCGGTGGCCAGACTGCGAACTTCTTCTGGCCCATTCCCGAGAATCAGCGCCGCGGTCACACGATGTTTCGTCTGCCGACGACGGTCAACGGACCTGGCTCGTCTACGGTGTATATCGACGACTTCGTGATCGGCCGCTCGCTCGCAGAGCTGCCGGCGAATTGATCTAACACGTAAACCCCGAGGTGATTCTCATGAAGCGGAAGTCGTTCCGAGGTCTGGTCGCGTCCGCGATCGTTGCAATCGGTCTGCTCGCGTCGGCCGGCGCGAATGCAGCTTCGCTGATCTACGACTCGTTCTTCGGAGATATTTTCTCCGGGAACATCGCGGTCAACAGCGACACGTTCCGCTGCATGCTCGTCACATCGAGCTACACGCCGAACAAGGGCACGCACAACCGGCGCGACGATGTCACTAATGAGGTCACCGGCACCGGCTACACCGCGGGCGGGACTACGTGCACGGTCAGCGGTTCGCTCGACACAACGAACCACCGCTACGACATCACCGTTACGGGCCCAAGCTGGACCACGGCGACGATCACTGCGAGGGCGATGGTCGTCTACAAATATCGTGGCGGGGCGTCGAGCGCGGATGAGTTGGTGATGTACGTGGACTTCCTCAGCGACGTGAGCTCCACAGCGGCAACATTCGCGGTGACCGTGACCTCGCCGTTGCGAATTCAGAACTGAGGCTCGCTGCTGTGAGGACCTCGGCTGAAATCAAAGCGGAGATCGACACGATCAACCGCAAGCGCGTCGAACTCGATCGCCAGATTCAGGATCGGCGCAACACGCAGAAGGAACTGAACGCGCAGATGCCCGCGCTCGAGCGCGAGTACCAGGCGGCCGTCGCGGCCGAGCAGCAGCAGGCGGCGCAGACACAAACGCCTTCGGCCAGCGAGAGCGACGGCGTACCAGTTGGAAGTTCGGAGACGCCGCAGGCCTGACGATGGGCAGTCCGCGCGCTCTGATCACCTTCGGCGTACGACAACGCAGCGCTGACGGGCGCTTCTACGCGCGTTGGCCGCTCGGTGACAAGCCATTGCCGAGCGGCGCCGGCGTAAGTGTCGCGGTTGCGGCTGCGCTGGGATTTGCGAGCGGATCGGGTGCCTCCAACTACGACTACGGGCCGGTCACGCATGTCGCATCACCAACGCAGACCGGCACCGGACACACTGGCAGTGAAGCGGATCCGCTCAGCCCCGCAGACCTCCTGAACTTCAACGCAAACGGCAACCACTTTCACGCGCGCCTGATTGCCGGTAACTGGGACACGACGCTCAATCATCCCAGCAACAGCAAATTTGCTTACTGGGGCCCCCGCATCGGCGGCACACAAGCGAATCGCGTCATCTGGTCAGGGGCCGAAAACCCCAACGCGCCAGGCGCTTCCGACTATCCGAGATTCCGTCGCGTTGGCGGCGCTGGCTCCATCGTTGGCACCTACCTCGTCGACAACGTCGTGTTCGACCGGATTTCTATCCCGACTTGGACGAACGCGCCGGGCAGCGAGAATTTTCAGTATTCGTGCTGGGAATCCGACGGCGTCACGCTGTCGCGATCGCTGATTGATGGCGAATCGGCTGGTGTGGTCACTGACGCCAGCACCAACTGCGGAGGTGTGTATCACCAGAACGCAGCCCGGTGCCGAGTCCTCGACACCACCATTCGTAACATCGGCTCTGCGTCTGGCACGCAACTCTGGAGCGGCATCGAACACTACGAGGTCGACGATTTCCAGGTCCTTCATTGCACGCTCGACACGATCAGGGGTATCGGAATCTTCCAGAAAGGCGAGCAGTCCGGTATGCCGTTCCGCGCGACGCGCTACGGCTGGAACTTGGTAAAGAACATTCGCCGTCGCGGCATGTTCCAGTACACGCACCACACGGGAACAAACATCACCGACGCGGCCTGGTGGTTTGGCAACCTCGTCTACGACTGCCAGGAACAGGCGTTCTGGATCAATCCGCCCGTCAACCCGAACGGCACCAGCGGTGTCATCATCGTCAACAACACCTTCGCGTACAGCGGATTTGCCGGCCTCACGTGGCGTTGGGGCGCGGACATCGTTCCCCCGTTCCGGCCGCTGTTCGCCGTGCGCAATAACATATTCCTGCACAACACGAAGAACATCGAGATCGAGTTCAGCAACTGGGCCACGGTCGGCGCACCGAGCGGGCAGTTCGATCGCAACCGCTACCACGGACACACGACGCACTACGACGATTCAGGCGGGGCACGATCGTTCACCGGGTGGCA
This sequence comes from Steroidobacter sp., assembly GCF_036402275.1. Lineage (NCBI taxonomy): Bacteria > Pseudomonadati > Pseudomonadota > Gammaproteobacteria > Steroidobacterales > Steroidobacteraceae > Steroidobacter > Steroidobacter sp. The sequence continues at coordinate 216,318 of NZ_DASWTF010000036.1, forward strand.
GTCGCTCGCGGGCTATGAAGGTCTGCCGTGTGATGCAAATGGCCAGCAGGGTGATCCGCTGGTGGTCGATGCAGCGGGAAGGAACTTTGAGCTGCAGGCCGGCAGCCCCGCGCGCAATGCGGGCACGGACTTCTTGGGCCTCCTGGGCGGATCCACATCGGCGCCGATCAATCAAGGCTGGCAGATCACCGATGCCACGCGCGTCGGCGCTCGGAGTGATGCGTAATGGCCGTACGTTTCTTCTGGCGCTTCGAGGGCACGACACTCGACGCCACTCACGATCACGTCAACGGTTCCGCCGATAACACTGCCACGGCGAACGGCAGTGCTAGCCTCAGCACCACGGCGGCCCGAGTTGGCACGAATGGCGGCTTGTTTCCTGCGAGCGGTGGCAATCAGTACCGCTTCGACACCTCGACCGACATGGTCAACCGCCTGCTCGGCGCGTGTGCCTTCTCGCTGCGAATCACGACGGCTCCAAGTGCCGTGCAAGGGATCTGCAACATCAGTGGCACTGACGGCAGTATTACGTTCCAGGCGCTGGCGACGGGCGAGATTCGCGTCATCACAAACCTTGAGGGAACAGGCGAAAGTCAACTGACCACTGACGGCGCCGGCATCACGACGAACACGTGGTACACCGTCGCGTATCGGTGGGATCACGCGAACGACTTACGCTCGCTCGAGGTGTACAACAGCTCGGGCGTGTTGATCGATTCCGTTCTTGACGAGAATCCGTTTACTGCGCCGGCCAACTTGGTTAACACGAATGGGCTGAGGATCGGCAACACGGACGGAAACGACGCCGTATTTCACCTCGATAACTTTTTCATCGCGGACCTGTACGCCGAGCCGTTGCCGGCGAATGCGACCATCACGAGCTACACGGCCTACGATGCCGGTGGCAGCAGCGTCACGATCGACAGCATCGACGATGTCACGCTCACGCACGGCCAGACCGGCGTCACGATCACTGGCACCGGGTTCGGCGCGTCGCAGGGCTCCGGCCAAGTCATTGTCTCCCCGACCGACAACGTCAATGATGTCGCTGCGATCGCGCAAACAATCACCTCGTGGAGCGACACATCGATCGACTTCACGGCAGTGCTCAGCTCGTTCGCGTTCGGCGCCACGCTATATGTCTTCGTGGTGAATGATGACGACGAGTCGAATGCAGATGGCGAGGCAGTGTCGCGCATCATCGCGAGTGCGACGCTCGACTTCACGGGCGTGAACTTCTTCTTCGACGAGAACGGCGACCCTGTTCAGGCTTCGGGCATGACGCTGTACGTCTGGCGATCGCCGCGGCCACCGAGCTCGGTCGGCACACCGGACCAGATCATCACATCGGTCGCCACCGACGTGGACGGCGAACTATCGCAGGCCATCAATCTGGGTAGCCTCGATAGTGACGACACCGTCTTCTGCACGCTCTTCGCTGCTGACGGCACGGATCTTTATTGGGCCGGCGAGAAGCTGCCTATCTACGCCTGAGACGGAGGGCTGACGCATGCCGCTGCTTTCCGATCTGCGCGGAGCGAGCGGCGGGCACTATCTCTATGACCTGCTCGATCCGCCTGGCGCAGCGAATGCCGCCGGCGCTGGCGCTACTGCCACGGCGAGCGCGAGCAACGCCACTGTTTTCACTGGCACAGCCGGTAATGCGAGCGGCGCAGGCGTCACCGATGCAGCCTCAGCTGCGACGGGCTCTGCTCTCGGTTACGCGCTCGTCACAGTCGCAGCGCCGATCCTGAATGCGCCGGGCTCGATCTTCTACGGCTTTGGTCAGCCCTGGGGCAACTTCGATGGCACGCCTCAGCCTGGCGACACAATCCGCCACGAGACACGCAACGGATTTCGGATCGCGCCGAACGGTGAAGTCGAAGCGAACGAGTACGGGACCTACACGTACTTCTACCAAGACGGCACGGGCGAGGTTCAGCGCTCCATCACGCTCGATGCGAGCGCCCAGGTCTTCCCGAGTGGCGCGACGGCGACCGCGAGTGCATCTGATGCGAGCCTGTACGGCGGCGTCAACATTGCAGGTGATGCGCCGGATGTCGCACCAACGCCGGCCAGCGGCACAGCGGCGGCAGGAAACATCGCGACTGGCGCTGGTCCATCGGTTACCGCGACGCCCGCGTCCGGATCGGTCCAGGCGGGCGCGGCCGCGTCGGGTGCTGGGCCCTCAGCGACGGCGACCCCTGCAACGGGCGTCGGCGAGAACATCGTCATCGCCGAAGGCGACGGGGTCGGCGTCACAGCGACACCGGCGCAGGCTTCAGCATCGGGCGACGTGTTCGCCGTCGGCGGCGGCGCCACGGCCGTTGCAACGCCTGCCAGCGCGGTTGCAGTCGGTGATCGCCTGCCGGGCTCAATCCCGTACACCGTCATGACCACCGTGTATCCACGAACTGTTCTGATCGCGAGGGCTGCTGCGTGACCGTGATCGTCATCCAAGACGAGAAGCACGCAGGCGAGACGCGGCAACGTGGCTTCGATCTGACGCCGTTCTCGACTAACTACTGGCGCAAGATCATGCGCATCACGGCGGGCTTCTGCGTTCGGCCGGCACCAGCGGAGATGGCGCTGGCGCTCGGCTACGAGCCGCGGGAGAGCAACTCCGAGCAGTATGGGTATGAGTTCGTCGCGTCCGTGGTTGGTGGTGGATCCCAAGGCACGACGGGAACCAAGGAGCCGCGATGGAGTGCCGATCCGGTGACCGATGGCTCGATCATCTGGACACGCAGACCTATCACCGGCGTCAGCTTGTTCCGCACGATCAGCAATCCGTCCGCCATCCAGTGGATTGGGCCTGATGAGATGGAGGTCACGAATCCTGTCGCCGTCGTCGGTAGCGTGCTGCAGATCGCGGCCCACCACGCCGGCGGCACCGAGGGCGAGCAGCATCGCGTGATCGCTCGCGTGCCGTATTCGGACGCGTCCATCGAGGACTACGCGATCGACTGGACCATTCTCGACGACCAAGTCGAGTGATTCCTTGGCTGTCGCGCGGCGACGGCTCCAACGATTCAACCGAGGGTTGAATGACCACCGAGACGAGTGACGAAGCAACGCCAGCGCTGCCAAAGCTCACGCGCCGCCGACAGCGATTCGCAGATGAGTACCTGACGGGCGTCAGCGGCGCCGAGGCCATGCGCCGCATCGGCAGCAAGGGCGAGCCGCAGCAGCTCGCTCATCGCGCGTATCGGATGCTGCAACGGGCTGAAGTTCGGGCGTATCTCACGGAGCGGCGCAAGAACCTGAGCGAGGCAACTCAGATTCGCGCCGAGCAGATTGCGCGAGAGCTGTCGCTGATCGCATTCGGAAATCTCAAATCTCTGTTCAATGAAAAGGGCGAGCTCGTCCGCATCGACCAGCTGCCGGACGATGTCGCAGCGTTTGTGTCTTCGATCGAGGTCGAGGCGAATTTCGAGGGTCGGGGCGAAGCACGCACCAGAGTCGGCGACGTGCTCAAGATCAAGGCATGGAACAAGGTCGAGGCGCTGGAGAAGCTCGCCAAACTGCTCGGATTGCTCAAGGAAAAAGTCGAACTCGATTTGCTGAATGCGCCGCCACCGGTGATCAGCATCACGCCGTACCCGGACGCTGATGACGCTGAGCGAGAGGCGCGTGCTGCCTTTTCACGTAACTCGCCCTCAGCATAGTTTCATCAGCGCGCCCGACCGATTCCCCTGCCTGTGTGCGGGATTCGGATCGGGCAAGACCGTCGGCGGTGTCGTCCGCGCGCTGGTGCTGAAGGCCAAGTACCCGAAGCTCGACGTCGGCTATTACCTGCCGACGAAGGATCTGGTGAAGAGCGTCGGTTATCCGGCCTTCATGGAGGTCATGGACTTGATGTCCCTGCACGGGACGATCAAGAAGTCGGACCACGCGATCGAGGTGCGCGGAGCCGGCCGGATCATCTTCCGGTCGATGGACGACCCTGCACTCATCGTCGGCTACAAGCACGCGGACGCCGTGGTCGACGAGCTCGACACGCTGCCCACGAACAAGGCGCGGCTGGTCTGGAACAAGATCATTGCGCGCAACAGGCAGAAGAAGCCCGACAGCGCGTTAAATACGGTAGCCGCTGTGTCGACCCCGGAAGGATTCCGGTTCATGTATGAGCGCTGGCACAAGAGTCCGGCGCCGGGTTATCGGCTGATACGAGCATCGACCTTTTCGAACGCTCGCAACCTGCCTGCGGACTACATTCCGTCCCTGCAGGACAGCTATCCGACGAACCTGCTGCAGGCGTATCTCGAAGGGCTGTTCGTCAATCTAACTGCGGGGTGCGTGTACCCGGAGTTTCACCGCGACCTCAACGACACAAAGGTCGTGGCGGCGCCAGGCGAACCGCTGCACGTCGGCATGGACTTCAACGTCGGCAACATGAGTTCCGTGATTCACGTGCAGCGGGATGGCGAGCCGCACGGGATCGACGAACTCATGAAGGTGCTCGACACGACGACGATGATCCGAATGCTCCAGGAGCGCTGGAAAGGACACCCAATCCTCGTCTACCCGGACGCGAGCGGTAAGAGCCGCAAGTCGACGAATGCCAGTGAGTCAGACCTTGCGCTGCTTCGTCAGGCTCAGTTTCAGGTCTGCGTGAATCCCGCCAACCCAGCGGTGAAGGATCGAGTGATATCGCTCAATGCAATGATTCACCGTGACGGCAAGCGTGGGTATCGCATCAGCCAGGACCGTTGCCCGATTGCCGTGGAGTCCCTAGAAAAGCAGGCGTATGACAGCAATGGTGAGCCTGACAAATCGAGTGGACACGATCATCCGCCCGATGCCATCGGCTACTACGTCTCGTATCGCTGGCCAATTCGCCGACCCGCAACCGTGATCAAACTAGGAATGGCTCACTGACACCATCATGGCGAACGAAGTCACATTCCAGCATCCCGACTACAAAGCCGCGCTGCCGGACTGGGAACTCGTTGCCGACGCTGCCGCCGGCGAACGCGCCGTCAAGGCTGCCGGCGAGAAGTACTTGCCCAAGCCGAACAAGGCGGACACGAGCCGCGAGAATCAGGCCCGCTATGAGCAGTACGTTGCTCGTGCCATGTACTACAACGCGACACGGCGCACGCTTTCGGGCTTGTGCGGTGTGGCGTTCAACAAGTGGCCGGAGATCGAACTCACTGGATCGTTGGAGGAGTTCCAGAACAACGTGACGGGCGCGGGCGTACCGCTCGTCCAGCACGCGCAGGCGACGCTCGCTGAGATATTGAAGACAGGCCGAGCGGGATTGCTCGCCGACTATCCGAAGACGGACGGCGCGGTTTCACGAGCCGATCAGAAGAGTGGGGGCATCCAGCCGACGATCACGATGTATCCGGCCACCGCCATCATCAACTGGCGCACGTTCAAGCGCGGCTCGGAAGTTCTCCTGAAGTTTGTCGTGCTGGCGGAAACGCACGAGACTGACAACGGCTTCGAACTGAAGCAAGAGCCTCAGTTTCGCGTGCTGCGTCTGACCGAGGCGGGCGTATACCAAGTCGAGATCTGGCGCAAGGTGAAGGATTCGGCCTCGAACAAGGAAGAGTGGCGCGAGATCATCGAGGAGCGCTCCTTCCCGACCACCGGCGCCGGCAAGCGCTGGGACCGCATTCCGTTCCAGTTCATCGGCAGCATCGACAACGATGCGAGCGTCGACCCCGCGCCGCTGCGTGATCTCGCCGTGGTCAACATGGCGCACTATAGAAACAGCGCGGACTACGAGGACAGCGTTTATTTCTGTGGTCAGCCCCAGGTGTGGATGGCCGGGCTCGACGAAGTCTGGGTGAAGCTGCTCAAGGAGGAGGGCGTCTATTTCGGGTCGCGCTCGTATCTACCGCTGCCGATGGGTGCCTCGGCTGGCTTGCTCCAGGCGCAGCCCAATTCGCTCGTCGAAGGGGCGATGAAGAACAAGGAAGCGCAGATGGCTGCGCTCGGCGCACGCCTGCTGACCGCTGGCAGTGCGAACGCCGCGCGGAAGACTGCCACCGAAGTCGACAGCGACGACGCCACAGCGCACAGCGTGCTTTCGCTCTGCTGTGACAATGTGAGCCTCGGTTACCAGCAGGTGCTCACCTGGGCGGCGATGTTTTCTAACGCGCCAGACAATGTTGTCTTCAGCATCGGCACCGAATTCATCGCCGCCAACATCGACGCGCCGTTGCTCACCGCGATGGTGCAAGCGGTGCAGGCCGGCGCGCTGCCGCTTTCCGAGTTCTGGGCCAAGTTGCGCAGCGGCGGCCTCATCGCCAGCGACAAAACCGACGAGCAGATTCGCGAGGAGATCTCGAAGAACCCACCGGCCACGGGCGGCGCGCTGGACGACGACACGGACGATATCGAGACCACTGAGGCGGCGTAGTGGCCGTCAGTGCGGTCGAGATTGCCGACGCGTTTCTGCGTCAGCAGGTCCTGTTGCTGCGTGTCGCCGAGGGCGAGCGCGAGAAGTTCTTGCCGTTCCTCCGTGAGATGTACACGGAGATCCGCGATCGCCTGGCCAAGGGCGAGCTCACCGAGTTCAGCCGGGCTCGCCTCGAGCGGCAACTGAAAGCCATCGATGTGATGCTCGATGCGCTGCTGGCCGACTTTCAGTCCGGATTGCTGGAGCAGGTCGAGCAGATCGCAGTCAACGAAGCGGAATTCGCTTCACGAGCTATGGCTCGCCTGGAGTTCGAGACGGACATCCCAGCGCCGGCACAGATCCGAGCCGCGGTATTCACAAATCCGCTCAGCATCAAGAGCGGATCGCTGCTGAAGCCCTTCGTCGAGGACTGGACGGCCGCTGAGCGACGATCGGTGACAGGTGCGATTCGCCGCGGCGTGTTCCAGGGCCAGACGAACGCTCAGATCGTCCAGGCCATTCGCGGCACGAAGGCAGCCAGGTACCAGGACGGATTGCTCGATATCACGGCACGGAATGCACGGACGATCGTGCACACAGCCGTTCAGCACGCGTCGACCCAGGCGCGGCAGTCGCTGTTCGAATCGAACGCCGACATCGTCAAGGGCGTGCAGTGGATCAGCACACTCGACAGCCTGACTTGCCAGACGTGTCGATCGCTCGACCAGCGCATCTTTCCGCGTACGAAGGGCCCGCGGTCTCCGATTCATCCGTTCTGCCGCTGCACGATGATCCCCTACCTCGGCAAGCAGTTCGACATGATCACGCGCGCCGGGACACGAGCGAGCATCGGAGCCGGTGGCGGCAAGCAGGTGGCCGCGACGCTCGACTATTACTCGTGGCTCAAGTTGCAGCCGCGCTCATTCATCGAGGTGGCGATCGGCCGCAAGCGCGCCCAGTTGTTCCTCGACGGCGGGCTGTCTGTTGATCGATTCGCAGCGCTGCAGCTCGATCGACGTTGGGAGCCGCTCACGCTGGAAGAAATGAAGCGGCTCGAACCGTTGGCGTTCGAGCGTGCCGGTCTGCACTGACCGCGAGCTCACTTTCGAGAACACCGGGCCTCGCTGGCAGCAGCGGGGCCTTTTTGTTTCCGCCGGCGCGGCCGGCTCCACCCGCTACGAGGTAGCAAATGTCTCTCAAGTACAAGTTGGATTCGCTGGACGGTCTCGACGACGCAACCAAGGCGCTCTACGAGAAGAAGGGCGACAAGTACGTTCTGAAGGTGGAGGGCGTGGAAGAGGGCGATGTGGTCGGCCTCAAAAACAAGGTCGAGACGCTGCTCGGCGAAACCAGCGAACTGAAAAAGAAGATCAAGGAAAAGGAAGACGCGGAGGCAACCGCACGCGAGGAGGAGCGAAAGGCCAAAGAGGAGGCAGCGGCCAAGAAGGGCGACATCGAAGGGCTCCGCAAGAGCGCCGACGAACGCGTCGCCAACAAGGAAAAGGAAGTTCGCGGCGAACTCGAACCGAAACTTCAGAAGCAGGACAAGACGATTCGTCGGCTGCTGGTCGACAACGTCGCAAAGGACATGGCGACGCGCATCGGCTTGAAGGGCAGTGAATCGTTGCTGATCCCTCACATCACATCTCGACTCGATGTCGAGGAGCGCGACGGCGAGCTCGTCACCGTGATCAAGGGCGCCGACGGCAAGGCCTCGGCGATGTCGATCACCGATCTCGAAACCGAATTCAAAGGCAACACGGCTTTCGCACCCGTGCTTGCCGGCAGTCAGGGTTCCGGCGGCGGGGCCGGCGGAAACCAATCAAAGGGTGGCGGGGCCGCTGGTGCGAAACAAATCAAACGATCCGAATTCGATGCGCTCGATCCCGCGGGGAAGGCAGCAAAGATGAAGGAAGGCTTCACCGTCACTGACTAACGAGGTTTTCATACCATGAGCAATACCCTTACCGGGTTGATTCCGGTCATCTATGAAGCGTACGACATCGTCGCGCGCGAGATGACTGGGTTTATCAACCACGTCTTCCGGAACTCGAGCGCCGAGCAAGCGGCTCTAAACCAGGATGTGACTTATCACATCGCTCCGCCCGCCACGACCGGCAACATTACTCCGGGGCAGACGCCGCCGGATGATGGCGACCAGACGTTCGGCACGGACTCGCTGAAGATCACGAAGTCCAAGTACTCACCGGTCCGCTGGAACGGCGAAGAACAGAAGAGCGTGAAGGGGACTTACACCAACATCGTTCGCGATCAGTTCGCGCAGTCGATTCGCGCTCTCGTCAACGAGATCGAGATCGACTTGGCGCTGACTGGCAAGTTGGCCGCTTCTCGCGCAGTGGGCACCGCGGGCACGACTCCGTTCGGCACGGCCGGTGATCTCTCTGACTTTGCGCTGCCGCTCCAGGTCCTCGAGGACAACGGCTGCCCCGGCTCGGATCGTCACATCGTTGTGAATTCGAACTCAATGGCGAACCTGCGCGGCAAACAGTCGGTGCTGTTCAAGGTCAACGAGGCGGGCACCGATGCATTCCTGCGCCGAGGCATCATCGGCCAAGTGCAGGGACTCGACATCGGCAACTCCGCAGGCCTCACGCTACACACGAAGGGAACCGGCACCGGCTTTGCGCTCAATAATGTCGCCGGTTACCCGGTAGGCTCGAAGACGATCGCCGTCGACACGGGTACCGGCACGATTCTGGCCGGCGACGTGTTCACGAACTCGCAGGCGGGTCGAGATGCGAACAAGTACGTCGTCAAGACGGCACTCGCGGCCGGAAGCTTGGTGCTCAACAACCCCGGCACCCGCGTCGCCTGGCTCGACAACGACACGGTGGCTGTGGGCAACAACTACATGCCGAACCTAGCGTTCCACCGCTCGGCGATCCACTTGGTGACGCGCGCGCCTGCGATGCCGGTCGGTGCCGACGGTCAGCCGATCGATATGGCCGATGACGTGATGACGGTCGAGGATCCCATCACCGGTCTGGTATTCCAGGTGGCGCTGTACCGCCTGTACCGCCGCATCCGGTACGAGATCGGCATCGCCTGGGGCCAGAAGGCTGTGAAGGACGACTTCATCGCCCTGCTGCTGGGCTAACCGGTTACCGGAGTAACATCCCTTGCCACTGAGGGCGGCTGCTCGCCGGCCGCCCTCCCTTAGGAGGCGAAATGTCGAAGCCGAAAGATACAACCCCCGCGGCTAACCCCGCCGACGAGGCGGAAGCCAAGGCAAAAGCGGAAGCCGCCGCAAAAGCCCAGGCCGATGCGGACGCCGCTGCTGCAGCTGCGAAGGAACCCAAGCTGGTCAAGATGAAGCGGAGTGAGCCAGTCCATGCTGGCGGCCCTGTGACCGCTGACGTCCATCCGGACGAGGTCGACAACTGGATCGCCGGGGGCTGGCGCCGCGCCGGGTAAATCATGGCCCTCGTCATCGAAGACGGCACCGGCCGCGCCGACGCCCAGTCATACGCTTCGGTGGAAACACTGCGGGCGTATGCCAAGGCACGGGGCGAGACGGTGCCCGGCGGCAACAGCGATTGCGAAGCGTTGCTGATGAAAGCGATGGACTATATGCGCGGGAAGGAATATGTCGGTGATCGCGCGACCAAGGAACAGGCGCTCGATTGGCCGCGCGTCAACGTGGTCGTGGAGGGCTTCCCATACGCTTCGACCGAGCTCCCGCGCCAGGTCGAGCAGGCACAGTGCGCGCTGGCGATCGCCGCGCAACGCGTCGACTTGCTGCCCAACACGCCGGCGAACACTTCCGGCCCCATCTCGGAGCGCACCGTCGGGCCAATCACCACGAAGTACTCGAACACTGGCCGGGTCAGCCAGGTGCCAGCGATCGCCAAGGCCGATGTCATTCTCCGGACCATCCTGAAGCGCAACGGACTCTTCGCGGTCCGAGCCTAGAAACATTCCCATGTTCGACTACATCGAGACCGCTGCAGAAGTCACTGCGGCGATCAAGGACGTTGGCGCGCCCATTACTTTGGTCGTGGAGTCCGACGGCGACTACGACGCCGCAACCAGCGAGGTCGTGGCCGGCAAGCGCCGCTACGATGGTTTTGGCTTCAAGCTCGACTACGAGTCGCGACACATCGACGGCACGAATGTGCTGGCCGGCGACGTTCGCTTTTATCTCGCCGTCGACGGGCTGCCGGAGCCCAAGCCAGGCAATCAGATCGAGCAAGGCGGCGAGGTCTGGCGAGTGGTGCGACCTAAGATCCTGAAGCCGGCGCTGACGGCTGTCATGTACGAGGTCCAGGCGAGGAAGTAATGGCCGCGTCACCTCCGTCTCACTTCGCCCTTCAGATCAGAGCCTGGGCGGAGAAGACGGGCGCGCGCATGGATGATGCGTGCCGCGCAATCGCCATTCAGGTGCTGACGCACGTGGTTCGAATGTCCCCTGTCGGCAACCCCGAACTGTGGGCAGCCAACGCTGAGGCAGCCCTGCAACGGTCGCAGCACAACCAGGTGGTCGATCAGATCACGGCCAACCTGATGGCGAACCCCGCGAACCTCACGGCTAAGGGAAACCTCAAGCGCAGCGTCCGCAGTTCGTACAACAAGCGCTTGTCGAAGGCGCAGCTCGCGCAGACGTACCCGTTCCGGCAGGGCAAGTATGTGGGAGGCAGGTTCCGCGGCAACTGGCAGGTGAGCGTGAGCTTTCCGTCGTCGCGCCCCCTCGATCGCATCGACCCGAACGGCTCGCAAACAATCGAGGCGGGCGCGGCCGCGCTCGCAGGCTTCGAAGCGGGGCCTAGCATCTACATCATGAACAACCTTCCGTACGCGTTGCGGCTCGAAAATGGTTGGAGCAAGCAGGCGCCGTTCGGCATGGTGGCGGTGACGGTTGTTGAGTTCGAGCGACTCGCACAGCAGGCGATCGCGAGCGTACCCGAATGAGCCAAATCCGCTGCCGACAGCTCATTGAGTCGCGCTTGGCGCAGTGGGCTGAGCTCAACGACATCAAAGTCGGCTATCAGAAACAGACGTTCACACCGCCGCCGATCGATAAAACAGATCAGTATCGGCACATCCGTTGTTTCCAACTGCCGGCGCGCACTGGCACCGAGGATCTGGAAGGCACTCACAAGGTTTACCGCGGCGTCTTCGCGATCAATGTCATCACCCCGAAAGGTCGCGGCCCTGCGGAAGCTGGCGCGATCGTCGCCCAACTTGAAGACTTGTTTCCAACGAACCTGCTGCTCACTGCGGCCGACGGCTTCGAGTGCAACATCGTGAGCCCGCTGACCGAGTCCGCAGTCATCGAAGGCGACGTGGATGACACCACGCCGACTAGCTTCGAGTACGAAGCACGCACCAGTCCGAGCTGATCAAGCTCACAAACGAACCTGACTCAACCCCTGAAGGCCCGCCATCGAGCGGGCCTTTTTCGTTTCCGCTGCCCAGTGGGCGGCTTTCTTATGGAGATCGTCGACCATGGCAAACTTTCGCCTTCCCAACGGCGCGACGCTGCATATCGCCTCCGGCCTTGGCGCGGCTAAAGCGATCAGCGCGTTCAGCAACGCAAACCCAGGAGTCATGACACTGGAGGCCGCGCACGGCATCGCAACCGGCGAACTATTCGTCGTGAACAACGGTTGGTCGCGCACCAACGGTCGAGCGTTCAAAGCCGGCACGGTCGCCACCAACGACGTGCCGGTGGCCGATCTGGATACGCAGAGCACGGCGCGCTTTCCGTCAGGCGGTGGCGTCGGCACGGTTCGAGAGATTACGGGCTGGAATCAGATCATCGGCGTCATCAACTTCGCGTCCGAAGGTGGCGAGCAGCAATACACGACGGTCCAGGAACTCGAAGCCGAGGACGAGACGCGCCTACCAACCAACCGAAGCGCGCAGGGTCTGAACATCTCGGTCGGCGATGACACTTCGTTGCCCTGGTATGCCACTGCAAAGGCGGCGAGTGAGAGCGGCGACGCGACAGTGCTCCGCCTGCTGCTCAAGAACGGAAACTTCATCTTGTACAACGGCATTCTCACGTTGAATGAGACGCCGAGCACCACGGTGAATCAAGTGATGGCGCTCAGCATGTCGTTCTCGCTGTCGGGCCGCCCGGTCCGCTACGCCTCTTGATAGCGAGGCAGCATGACCGAAGTCAGATTGCAGCCGGAGCCGACCTTCGAGGCTCCGGTGAAGATTCATGTGCCCGGCAAGGGCGAACTGGAAATGAATTGGACCTTTCGGTATCGCAATGCCGAGGAGGTCCTGAAGTTCCAGCGCAAGTGGACGGGCGGCGAAGGCAGCAGAAAGAAGACGGATGATTTCGACTCGATCGGTTACATCATGGACATGGCGGCGGGATGGGAACTCACGGAAGAGTTCAACAAGAAGAACGTGGAAACGTTCTTTCGCAACTATCCGACAAGTGCTACGAAAGTGGTTTCAACCTACTTCGAAGAACTTGCTGGGGCTCGAAGAAAAAACTGATTGGAGCGGCGCGCGCGCTCTATTTCAACCAACAGGCATTTGAGGCGGAAGCAAACCCTCTTTGCCTAACGTGCGAGGACTACGCGGACGAGATCGCGGTGTTCTGGATATTCCCGGACAACCTTCTCGCGGTGGTCCTGTTTGAGGCGATGCGCACTCAGTGGCGCACGGGATTCGCGGGGCCAACCGGTCTCGAGTATTCGGTGCTGCCTACACTTTTCCAACTCCATGACGTGAAGCGATCGAAACGGCGACAGCTGTTCGATGACGTGCGCGCCATGGAAATCGAGGTGCTTTCGATGTTCGCTGAACAACGGCCGAGTTCGGAAGACTAGTCATGGACTTTGCGTCACTCGGAATCCGAGTCGATTCAGCCGAGGTCAAGGAGGGCAAGAGCGACCTGCAGGAATTCACAGGGGCTGCCAACCAAGCGGCCACCGCGGTCGAGCAACTGGCGCCGGCCACGCAACAGGCTGGCGCTGGTCTTCGGAACGTCAGTCAGCAGGCCACGGCGGCACAGCCCGCGATTGCGGGGACCGCCACACAGATGCGAGCGGCCACGCTGTCCGCACGCCAGTACTCTCAGGCCATGCGCCTGCTGCCGGCGCAGATCACGGATATCGTCACGAGTCTTGCCAGCGGCTCGCCTGCCTACTTGGTCGCTATCCAACAGGGCGGCCAGATTCGCGATAGCTTCGGTGGCATCCGCGAGGCCTTGCGCGGGATTTCGACCGTTATTACTCCGGCACGCCTCGGCCTTGGACTGACAGCCGGCGCCGCACTCGGGCTCGCGAAGGCTTACAACGACGCTCAGAACGAGTCGTTCGGTCTCACCAAGCAGCTCATATTGAGCGGTGACGCGTCTGGCAAGACTGCCGATCAGCTTCGGGAAATGGCCGAGGCTATCGATCAGATCGTCGGAACCCGGGGTGCCGCGACGGAGACTCTGGCGCAGATCGCCTCAAGCGGCCGGGTCGCAGCAGATGACATCGAGCGCTTCGCCATCGCCGCTCAGCTGATCGCGAAGAACTTGGATCAGCCTGTCGAGGAGACGGTGAAACTGCTCGAGCAACTCGGACGCTCGCCGGTCGATGCCGCGGTGAAGCTCAACGAGCGCGTCAACTTTCTGACCGAAAGCATCTATGAGCAGATCGTTGCGGCGGAGCGCCGCGGCGATGTGGATGAGGCGGCGGCGCTGGCTCAGAACGCCTATATCGAAGAATTTCAGCGACGGGCGAACGTCGTCGAAGGGGAGTTGCCGCTGCTGGCGGAGGCCGCACGGGGCGTTGGAAGCGCATTCCGCGAGATGTGGGACGGCATCACGGGGGCCTTCCTGCCCACCACAGCGAATGATCGGCTTGCAGAACTGCGAGAGCTTCGCGGCGACCGTGAACTGTTTGGTGGCCGGGCCCGATTCGATGTTCGCGTCTACAACCTGGACGCCGAGGAGCAGCGGTTGGCGGAAGCCATCGCGGCTTCAGAACAGCGGGCGGAGGAGCGCGCTGAAGAGGCTCGCCGGATCAGGAACAAAGAGCGCGAGCGACGTGAGATTGCCTCGCAGCTCCAATCTCAGCGAGCGATCGCCGAGGCGACAGCTGGCGCACGCTCCGCCACGGTCCAGCGCGACTTGGATGACGCCCTGGCTCAATACGCATCCTATGAAGCGCAGCTAGAGGCCCAGCGCGACGCACGCCTGATCGATGAGGCGGACTACTACGCCGAGCGCCGGAAGCTCATCCAGGAAAGCACGGCGACGCAGATCGATGCACTCCAGTCCGAGATCCATCTGCTCGAGGAACAGCGTGCGCGCATCCAGGCAAGCGCCCGGCAGGATGCGTCCCTCGCGCAGACGCCGGCCGAGCGCGTCAAAGCTGAAACCTCGGCGCAGACTCAACTGATCGCGAATCAATCCAAGATCCTCGATAACGAGTCGAAGATCGCACGGCTTCGCCAGCAGGCCATCGCCGACACGAACGTCCTCAACACCACGCAGCAGGCGGCGAACCGCGCGCTGGAACAGTCTTACTTGGACGCGCGCGATGCGGCTCAGCAGTATCTCGATACAATCACACGAGCCAATCAGCGCCAGCTGGAAGGATTCGGCCGAGGCGATCGGCAGCGCGAGATCGACGCATCTCGTAACGATATCGATGATCGGTTTGCGCAGCAGAGACTAGATCTCGCGGCGGAGCGTCGGCGCGGAGACATCACTGAGGAGCAGTATCAGCGAGAACTCGACATCATCAACGAGTTCAACGCGAGAGCTCTCGCCGAGACGGACTCGTACTATGACCAGCTCGCCGAGAAGCAGGGCAGCTTTCTGCTCGGTGCTCAGGACGCATATCAGAACTTCATCGACTCTGCGAAAAACCAATCTGAACAAGCCTCTCGACTGGTTACCGACGTCTTCGATGGCGGTCTCGATGCGCTAGTAGATTTCGCGATGACTGGCAAATTGAGCTTCAGTGACTTTGCTGACTCGGTCATTCGGGACCTGCTTAGAATGCAGATGCAAGCTCAGCTCGCGAAAATCTTCGAGGGCCTGGGCGGTGGCAATTGGTGGAGCGGGCTGTTCGGCTACAAGGGCATCAGCACCAGCGCCAGCAATGCAGGTTCGCTCACCGCCACGCAGCCTGCACTCACTGCCGATGTAGGTATCCGGCGCGTGCCACGCGACAACCAAGTCGCGATCTTGCACAAAGATGAAGCCGTCATTCCGGCACGCATGAATCCCTTCGCCGGTGGCCGCGGCTTCGGCGGTCCCAACATCAACATCACGCAGAATCTCTACCCCGCACCGGGCAATGACGTGGCGCAGGTCCGCGCCGTGCAGAAACAGGCCAAGGACGAGGCAGTCGCAGAGGTGCTGGAGAACCTGCGCGCAGGCCGCTGGGCCGGAGTGGTGTCCTAATCATGGCTGTCTATAACTGGCCCACTGCAATCAAGGTGGGCCCGGTCGACTATGCCGTCGAGTTTGATGTCCAACTGACGATTGCGCGCTCCGGAAAGATATTCACATACGGACTGCCGGGGGCGCGCTGGACGTGCTCAATCCGCTTCGAGAACGATCTCGAGCAGCGATTCCGTCCGGCGCTCGAGGCGATGCTCATCAATCTGGAAGGCGGCGCCCATCGCCTATCCTTCGGCCACTGGGGGCGGCCGATCCCGAACGGCTCACTTCGCGGCAATCCCACGCTTGGCTCAGCTGTTGCTCGCGGCGCTACTAGTCTCACCATCGTCAACGCCAACGGCGGTTTGAAAGCGGGGGACATCATCGGCTTGCCCGGCCAACTCGTGATGGTGATGGCGGACATCAATCCGACCCTCACAAATCTTAACAACGTGCAGGTCAAGCCGGCGATTCGCTCGGCGCACAACTCCGGTACGGCCGTCACGTGGAATCGCCCGACGACGCTGTGGATCCCTGACACGAACATCGCCGGACCTTTTCCGTACAGCCAAGCGCGATCGCGGCCGGGCTTCTCGTATCGGTTTATCGAGGCCTGGGCATGAGCCGCGGACTCGCTGCGCAAGAACTATCTGCGGTCACCGCATCACATCGCGCCATTGCTCCATGCATCGAGGCTCTGTTCGATTCAGGCGCACTGCGCCTGACATTGGCTCCGTGGGATCTCACATTCGGCGGTAACACCTATATCGCCGCCGGCGCGCTCATCAATGTGCGTGAGGCGCGAGAAGCTACGGGCAGCGTCGAGGGGCTGGAATTTTCGCTTACCGGCCTGGACCCCGCCATTCTGACGATTGCCACGCAGGAACCCTATCGCGGTCGAGTCATCCGGCTCCAGAAAGGCATCTTCAACACCGCCACCAACACGCTCATAGCGAACCCGCGCACGTGGTTTTTAGGCCGCATGAAATCAATGGTGATCACAGAGACAAACAATTCGTGCACGGTGACCGTCGTAGCCGAGCACTATGAGGCGGCGCTGGGACGGCCGTCACCGCTGCGGTTGAACGACGCCGATCAGCAGCGCATGTACCCCGGTGACCGCGGCTGTGAGTGGGTCGAGGCGATGACGGAGAGAAACATCGTGTGGCCCGCGCGAGAGGCTCTGATGCGATGACGCGCGTTCCAAATTGGCCCGAGTTGCTCGCCGAATACGTCGAGAGCCGCCGTACGCGGCCGTTCGAATGGGGCTCCAACGACTGTGCCTTGTTTCTCGCCGACTGGATCGTCACCGCCACAGGCGTCGATCACGCGAAGAGATGGCGGCGCTACAAAACCGCAAGCGGCGCGGCCGCTATCGTCAAGCGCAACGGCGGCATGCGTCGGCTCGCGCTCAACGCGGGGCTCGCAGAGAAGGCTGTCGGCATGGCTCAACGCGGCGATGGCGTGCTCGCTGTGCTCGAAGGTCGCGAAACGTTCGGCGTCGTAGCGGGAAATGCGATGTGGTGCGGACCCGGCGAAGACAGTTTGCTCTTCCGGCCGATCAGCGACGACGTGATCGCGGCATTCGAGGTGTAGTCAGTGCCGCAAGTCATTCCGCTGATCATCCAAGGCATTGGCGCCTATATAACAGGCGCGTCGGTTGTAGGACTCACGCTCGCATCCACGATCGCAGTCGGCATTTACGAGTACGATAGAGCAAAGAGCAAGGCGCGCGACGCCCGTAATGCCTACAACGAGAGCCTGCAAGATCGCATCCTCACGGTACGGTCGGCCATAGCGCCACGGGAGTATCTGCTCGGCACCCTGCGCAAGGGCGGCACGCTCGTCTATGCGGAAACCGTGGGTCCAGATAGCACCTCGCTGGATTCGGTCACCGCGATCTGCTGCAACAACACGGAACTCGTCGCTTACTACATTGGGGACGACTTTCTCACGCCGGCTCAGTTCCCCGGCGAAAAATATGGCCGCGCGGAAGTGCAGGACAATGAGGAGCGATTCACCTCCGGTGGTTCCGGCACGCGTGTCTTTTCGCTGGCGCTGAATCCAATCCCCGAATCTGTCGAGGCTTTCGAGCGCACTGCGAGGGGGGATCATAGACGCGATGTGACGTCCGTCGTGAATAACGAAGTCACCGTCGCGGGGATTCTCGGCAACGGCTCTCTCATCTTCATTCGCTATCGCGCCAACAGCGGCGAAAAGCTTCGCATCCAGTACAAGAGCGGCAGCTCAGGCCAGACCGTGACAAATTGGGATGTCGCCACGACGCCGGGCTGGACAGCGGAGCATCGACTGCGAGGTGTCACATATATCCGCACGTTGATGCTCTGGGATGAAACCATCTACGCGAACGGCGCTCCGCCGATCAGCGGTGTGTTTCGCGGTCTCGCTGTGGAAGGCCACCCGTTCTACGACCCGCGTACTGGCACTGGCCCCGTCTACACGGACAATCCTGCAATCCTCGCGGCGTGGTACATGACGATGCCGCGATCGCTGGGTGGCTGCGGTATCCCGGCGTCGTGGATCAACTGGTCGTGGGTCTCGGCGGCGGCAAACGTTTGCGATGAGTTGATCGAGGTCCGCTCCCTCACGCCAGGCGGGCCGAATGAATTCGTGAAGCGCTATCAGTGCCACACCGTGATCAGCACTGCGCGTGATCCGCTGCAGAACCTCCAACAGATTTTGAGCGCGATGAATGGTCGCTACGCCTTTACGGCCGGTGAGTATCGCATCGTCGCGGGTGCGTTCCGGGCGGCGACACGCACGCTCACGATGGATGACATCGCTGGCGATGAGGAGATGCAGATCATCACCGTCAGCAGCGAGGATGATCCTCCCAACTTGGTGACGGCGCAGTTCGCCGACGCGGCCAAAAACTGGGCGGAGACGAGCCCGCAAGCGGTGCGCAACGACGCATACATCACCGCGGACGGTGCCGAGATTCCGCTCGACGTGAAGTTACCCGCGACGACCGACGCGCGTCAGGCGAACTATCTGCAGGGCGTAATGCTGGAGACCAAGCGGCCAGCCTTTGGCGTAAGTCTCGCGGTCGGTGGCATCGGCGAAGACATCGCCATATTCGACACACTCGCCATCGACTTGCCAGACCGGCCCACCTACGCAGGCAAAACTTACGAGGTCCTGAACACGCTCGATCGTTGGAACGGAAAATTCCGCCTCACGTTGGCCGAGATCCGCCCGCAGACCTGGGCTCTCGATGCCACGCGATTCACGCCACGCAATCCGGTGGTACCGCCAGATCTGAGTTATCTATGGGACGTGCCCCCGATCACGGGATTGGCTGTTGAGCTTGGCGAGCCGCAAATCCTCCCCGACGGGAATGCCATCACTCAGGTCGAGTTGACTTGGGATGCTGTGACGGCTCTCTACATCGGGGCCGGTGGACGCATCGAGATCCGCTACGCCGAGGCCGGCGGCCAATGGATCTACGTCGCTCCTGTGCCAGGCGACTCCACGGGGACGACGATCACAGCGAGCCTCGTCGAGGAATCCAACTATGTGTTCCAAGTGCGGCTCGTCAACAGCATCGGCGCGACCAGCCGAAGCTGGACACAAGTGTGGGTCGAGGTCGAGGGCATCGAGCTTGCCGTCGGTGTCGCTGGCCCGGGTATTTTTACTTGGGCCAACCCGGTCGGCGTGGATACCACCTCGAGCTCGATCACGAAGACCACTACGTCGGCAGCGTGGGACGCTGGTGCTCATTCCCTGCAGTCCTACACAGGCGGATGTTTCGTAAGCGCGCGCGTCGGCCAGCTCAGCGCCAGGCGCATGATCGCGCTGAACAGCGATCCGGCCGTTGATGCCGGCTATCTCGGGCTCGACTACGCGCTGCATACGCATCTCACAAACATCCTGCAGGTGTACGAGAGCGGGCTGCTGGTGAGCAGTCACGGGGCGATCACGGAACAGACGCTCGTCACCATCAAGTACAACAACGCTGACATCGTCTACGAGAAAGACGGCACGCCCATCAGGACAGTTGCGGCCGGCGCGAACCGCCGTTTCTTCATGGACACCTCGCTCTACGAGGTCGCTGCGACGCTAGTCGACATCGCATTTGGTCCCATGGGCGGCATCGGTCCGCAGGGCCTGCCGGGCGCCAACGCGCAAGCCGTGCGACTCAGCGCTTCGTCGCAAGCGTTCACGTATGACGGCAGCGGCGCGGCATCGCCAGGCGGGCAGTCCATTACGTTCACGGTCGTGCGCCAGAATATCGCGGCAGCCGCGGTGTGGACTGCCGTCGGCCCCGATGGCTTGCCGGTGACGCTCACCGGATCAGGTGATACGCGGACGCTCACCCTGGCGAACTTCGGCACGCGGTCGTGGGCGAGAGTGCGTGCCGAGGCCGGTGGATTTTTCGATGAGATCACCGTCGTGCGACTCACGCAGGGCGCGAACGGTGCCAACGCGATCCAGGCGTTCCTCACGAACCAGAATCACACGCTCGCCGCGAACCCGGATGGAGTGGTGGGCAGCTACGCCAACGCGAACGGACGATTGTTTGTTTACGAGGGAACGACCGACGTTACAGCTGGAGCGACGCTCTCGATCCAGTCGCAGACCGGTTGCACTGTCCAGATCAACACGGCGGCTAACACGCCGGTCAGCGGTCAGCCCAAGGGCTTTTATCGCGTGACCGCCATCACTGCGGATCAAGCGCAGGCGGTTCTACGTGCGGTGTATGGCTCGATCACTCGCGATCTGCCGCTGACGCTGACGAGGGCAAGGGAAGGGCAGCCCGGTGATGGGCAGAACATGCTGCCAATCGGCGATTGGGTCGTGGGCACGACGGGCAGCCAGGGCCCCGGCGGGCGATGGTCAGCGAATGGCACTGCGGCCGAGAGTGCGATCGTCCTCGGCGGCGCCGGTATAGCGCCGCTCGGTCCATTCGGCACAAGTGAGGTACTTTGGGAATGTCGACCGGACGGCGCCAACGATGGTGATGGCGGCTGGAATGTGACCGTCAGCATCGATCATCGTCGCACATACCGGTCGACCGTATGGTTCCGCATCAATCAGTCCTCCGGCAGCTTCTATCACGGCTGCTCTCTTTTCGGTAATAGCGACACGCTTAACCTCGACGGAACGGTCAACTCAAACCCGTACTTCACCGCAGTTTTCCTGCCTGGAGCGCAAAACGAAATTCGCCCGAATAGGTGGTATCTCTCGGTTGGCATCATCCACGGTTCGGGCTACACCGGCGGATATAGTGGCGTCGCCGGCATCTATGACCCGGAGACCGGACGACGAGTCATCCAGGGCACTGAGTACAAGAACGCCACGACATCAACGGCACAGACGCATCGCTGCTATCACTTCTACAACGCGAACGCCTCGACGCGCCAGTGGATGCCGAAGCCGCGCTTCGAGGAAGTGAACGGCAGCGAACCGTCCATCGACGCGCTGCTCGCCTTCCAGCGCTCGACGCCGTGGATCGAAACCGGCAACTGCTATGCGAGCACGACTAGCTTCTTCAAGATCGGCGGCACCGAGGTATGGGGGCAGGACGCCGTTCACAGCGCGCTCAGCTATCGCACATTCCACCTGCAATGGAAACCGGGAACGCTCAACGCCCACTATATGGTGGGCGCCAACTCTGACCCAGGAGCGGACGCCAGCTACGCGTCTATCGATTTCGCGCCGTATCGGCATCCAGGCGGGCTACAAATATATGAAAGCGGTCTGTTGGTTGGCGACTTCGGGGCCTGTACGCTTGACACTGAGATTGGAATGACCGGCGATGGTTCGTTCATCCGCTATTACAAAGATCGCACTCTGATTCGGACCGTGGCGTGTGCCGCCGTTCCGTATGGTCTCGACTCTGCGTTCTATTCGCCTGGGTCGCAGGCCAACAACGTTCGATTCGGGCCGGGCACAGAGTTCGAGAGTATCAGCACGGGAGAGATCGCGCCGAACGCGGCGACGGAATTGGCGTTCACGAGCGCACAGCAGATCAGCGGGAACTCGCCGGACACCACGAACTATTGGAGCCTCAACTTAGTTCGTGCTGGAGGTGATCTGCTTACGAGCGGCGGCGGGTCAGCAATTTTCACAGGCCCAATCCCATTCAACTGCATTGCCATCGTTACGGCGAATTTCACAGCGAGCGCGTCTCTCGGAAGCGTTACGGTCTATCCGTACTTGAGGAATCTCGGAACTGGGGTTGTGAGCACCGGATCGCAATATGGATTCCGACAACTCACGCCGTCGCTTGTACCAGCAACAGTGCAGGGCCAGTTCATCCTGACCGCGGGGCAGTCCTATGAGATCGGCGTCAAGAAGCTTGCTTCGGCTATCAATCTCGAGGAGTGGCGTGAGCCCCTCAGTGTGAACATCGAGTACATCAAGCGATGAGCGACCTAGTCGATATCCATTTCTACGATGAGATTACTGGGATCTTTACTGGCAGCACGATCACTGTATCAACACCCAGCGTTGTAAGGATGGTCGCGGCCAACACGCAACCAGGACAGCGAGCGTTTGTTGGTCAAGCCGATCCTCTCTCTCAGCGCGTCGATCCGCAGACCGGTGATCTTGTCGACTACCAGCCCCCAGCGCCTGATGATGATCACGAATGGGTGATCGAGGACGAGCACGGCAACCGTCGCCACCGCTGGGTGCTCAAGGCCGAAGCCGTCGAGCGCCAGACTCGAAAGGCGGCAGCAACGGCCCGCATCGCTGAACTGGGACGCAAGACCGAACGCGCAACCCGAGAGTTCCTGCTCGGCATCGTTCCTACCGAAGAAGATCGCGCCGCGGGCGCCATGACGCTCGAAGAGATCGAGAACGAGCTCGC
Organism: Steroidobacter sp.; assembly: GCF_036402275.1. Classification (NCBI taxonomy): domain Bacteria; kingdom Pseudomonadati; phylum Pseudomonadota; class Gammaproteobacteria; order Steroidobacterales; family Steroidobacteraceae; genus Steroidobacter; species Steroidobacter sp. The sequence goes on from NZ_DASWTF010000036.1 coordinate 238,869, forward strand.
CACGCTCAGATTGGAGGTGTGATGAATGGAGTCCCGGCAGAACATGCGTTCGAACTGTCGATTTGGGTGCTCGGCGGACTGCTCGCACTCCTGGCAACACTCGTTGGCATCATCTATCGCCACCTCGAGCGGAGGCACGACGAGCACGACGCAGCCATCAAATGGCTCCGGGAGAACCACGTGAGCAAGGACACCCTTGAGCGCGTCGAGCGCACCTTCCGGGACGCTGTCGACGACATGGTCGAACAGCGGCAGCAGTATCACCAGGAGAACCGAGACGCGATGCGCGAGCTGAAGGAAAGCGTCACCGGCATCCATCGGCGCATCGACGAAGAGTTCCGCTTCCGCAACGGCGGCCGGTAGTCCTCCAATGAGTGCATTCCTCGCAGCTTGGCTCAAGACGGGCCGGGAGGAGGGCGGCTACGTCGACGATCCACGGGACTCCGGTGGCGAGACGAACTGGGGCATCACCGAGCGCGTCGCTCGAGCGCATGGCTACCCGGGCCCGATGCGCGAACTCACACAGGCAAGTGCCCGCATGATTGCGAAATCTCAGTACTGGGATCTGATGCGCCTGGATGCGGTCGCGGCGATCTCAGTATCAATCGCCGAGGAGATGTTCGACACAGGCTTCAACGCCGGCCAGGCCACCGTCGTCAGGTTTTTGCAGCGATGCCTCAACGTCGCGAACCGGCAGCAGCGCGACTACCCCGACATCCTCGTCGACGGCCTGATGGGGCCGCTGTCCATCTCCACACTCCGGCAATTCTTGAACAAGCGTGGTCGCGACGGCGAGCGCTGGATGCTGCGCGCGCTGAACGGATTGCAGGCTGCCCACTACATCGAACTCGCCGAGAGGCGGGAGAAAGATGAAACGTTTGTGTTTGGTTGGATTTTGAACCGTGTTCACATAGGAGAAGGCGATGAGCGCTGAAGAACTGAAGGCTTTACTGTCGACGCCTGCGGCGTTGTTCGTACTGATGCTGCTGGCGTCGTTCGGCTCCGCTTGGAAGCAAATGCTGGTCTCACGTCGCAGCGGTACCGGAGTCAGCGTGGCGTCCTACTTCCTAGACAACTGGCCGGAAACGTTGGCAATGATTGGTCACAACATTCTTGCGTTCGTGATGCTGATCTTCACGGACACGTTGAATCCTGCAGCGGCCATTGGACTCGGATACATCGCAAACGATGCAGCGGATGCGTATACGAAAGAGGGTCGCTCGTTCTCTATTGGTCCGAATGATATCGCCGGCAACAAACAGAAAGGATTCGCACGGATCAGTCTGCTCGTCACTCTGGCCGTTCTCACGATGCTTGCGCTGGGCGCCTGCCAGACGCCACCTCACAAGGTGATTGAAGTCGCCTGTACGCCTGGCACGAAGTACAGCGTCGAGCGCTGCGTGAAAGGCATCGGAGAAACGTGGGAGGTCTACCAGATCCGCGCCGAGGTCATCGTCGCCGATCCGCTGACGCCGGCCGACGTGAAACGCGGCGTGCAGCAGGCCGAGGCAGCGAGCCGCCCCGTGGTGAGGGACACGCTTTTGGCGGGAGCGGAGTATGCCGAGATCAAGCAGCAGGTCGCCGCGGGCACCACAGAGGCCGAGAGGCTCACGATCGCCAACGCCAACCTGGAGGCATGGGTCGCGAAGGCGCTGCCGTTGGTCCAGAGCTTCGGGCGCAAGCTCGGACGCTGATTCGTTCTGTTCGCAACCGAGGACCAATCCATGAACTTCCAACTCTGGTTCCAATTCGCCACCAGCCTAGCAACCATCGTCGCTCAGCAGAGCGGTAGGGCGCCGCGTGAGCTTGCCTATCTGCAACTACTCACGAATGCCGCGACGCTGGCCGCCATCACCGACGAAGACCTGACCGAGCTCAAGGCGCGGTACGAACTCGAAGTCGCTAGCGATACGCCGACGACGGCTGCCGACTTACTCGCCGTTGCTGAGCGCATTGAGGCGCGTGGGGCGCGGATTCAGTCATCCTAGAGATCGGAATCCGGAACACGCTCGCCGGACGCGAGCCGGACGGCCATAGACTTGAGGCAGGGCAGCGAGCAAAGCGAATACGTTGTCATGCCTGATTCCTCGGAGGAACCTTGTGAGTGCTTCACAGTGATTTCGAAGTAGGGGTGCTTGGATCCGAAGCCGTCAGGCGTTCCGATGTCTTTACTGCATTGGTCGCAGGTGTGGACGACTATCTCTCTCGGCTTGTGAAACTGCCCGGTCTTCCGCCAGCCCATAATTCACCGTTGTACATCGATGGAGGCTCAATTGAACCACGACTCCTGCTCAATGAAGAAGGTCGCCAACGAAGCGGCCGTGCGCGCCGGCAAGCCCGGCGCGTTTGCCTTCGAGGTCGTCACCGAGGGCGATGCCACATTCAAGCGAATGTGGGTGCATCTGCCCTCTGGGTTCGTCGGCGCGTTCAACCTAGAGCCGACACCTGCGCATGTACCGTTCTCTTGGCCATGGAACGGCTCTGTCGCCAAGCCGACGATCGGTCGGCGAATTCTGCTGCGTGAGCAGTGGTCCGGTCAGATCAAAGACGGGAAGATGATCAGCGATCCGGCAGGCGAGTCAGTATCGACACTGGTAGAAGTAATGCCGCCGCCACCGTCGCCAGTGCGTGCGGCCGTGAAGCAAGCCATGCGATCACGAACCAAGTCCGCAAACTAATTTGGGCTGTTCGGCCGCCACCACGACCATCCTTTCCATGTGCGGAGCGAGTATTTCCTGCCGGGCCTGAGCTGGCGCAGCTTCCTGCCCGCATGACAATTGCCGTTCTTCCACTGTAAATCACGCTGGTCGAACAAGCTGGCATGCTGACGAATGAAGTGGAGGATATTGCGTCCACTGTAGTGTTCCCCCTCCGGGGATCGCAGCGAATAGGGTCTCGCGTGCCGATTTCCGGGGCCCTTGCCGGCGGGCCCGACTCGGGCTACTTGCCCCTTTTTGAACCTTAGTCCCTCATCGGCAGCACGGTTTCGCAGTCCTTCGGGAGTGCGCCCCAGGATCGCCGCAACCTCTCTCGTGGTGTGCTGCTCGGCCAGCCTTCGCATCCGTTGCAGATCCGCCTCGGTGTACCTGGGCCAGCTGTTGCGCCACGTAACCTGCAGTTTCCTCGCGCGCATTAGTACCGAGGCATGTGATCTACCCAGTGTGATGGCGGCTTCTGCGACCGATGTCTTCGGCGCCAGCCTTCTAAGCACTTGGTCTTCAGATTCGCTCCATTCCCGCCGCTTCAATGACATCCATTTGCTTCCAGCCACCGCGATCATCGATCGATGACCTCACCAAATAGATAAACCCCTCCAAACCGCTTCAACCCGAAGCGACCTTCCTTGCTATCTCGGGCGGTAACTGCCGTCCGCTCCCGCCACCGTCCGGATCCGGAATCCCAAGCATCCACAGGCTCATCGATGTCTGAATGCGCATCAAGGACGTCCGCACCGTGTCCACTTCCAGCCCCAGCAACCCGGCGATCTCGGAAAACCCGACCCCATCCCAGTAGTGATTCAACATCTCGCGGTCCGACGGCGGAAGCCGCTCCAGAAACCGATTCACGAGTTCGATTTCGGCAGCGGAGAGATCTCTGTCCGTTAGCTTACTGCTGAAGTCGTTGACGACCAGGCGTAGATCCGCGTTGCTCTCGGCCGCTCGCTGCATGTTCGCCATCGCGCGGCTGGCCACGTCTCGACGCTGAGTACAGTCCGGCCCAACAGAGTCGGCGCTCGCCGCCGGCGCTGTGACCCGCGCCCGTTCCCGCCCACAAACCGACTGTATGATGCTTCGCAACAGTTGCATTGTACTTCCCCCTTTGTTTCCGATTTTTCTGGGAGTGTACAGCGCCACGAAAAGCGGACAAGTGCCACCGATTCGGATACCGGGGCACTCGTCCCTTATTCGTAGCGGCCCAAATGGACGTAGGCCAACGCGCGAACCTCCTCGTGAAACACCAGTTTTCCAGCCGTCACCAAGCATTGATGGATGTGCTTAGGGAATTGAGGGAGAGCGCACGGCTCACCCAGCGCGAATTGTCGCTCAAAATCAAGCGCAGCCACAGCTACATCCACCGCGTCGAGATTGGCGAGCGCACGCTCGATTACCTTGAGGCGTTCGATGTGTGCGAGGCACTGGGTGTTGATCCCTTCGAGCTGCTCGACCGCGTGCTCAATTACGACAAGCCGCCGCCCAAGATTGAGCCGATCGTGGTCTCAGCGGCGGAGCCGACGAGCAAGAAGACCAAGCCGAAGCCCAAGCCCAAGAAGAAGCGTTGAGCCTCCACGTGGCGGATCCGATTTGCGGACGCTCGTCGAGCAAGCAGGAGAATACGCTGCGCCTCTCTCAGCAGCCGCCATGGCCTCCCGATACATCGCTTGCCTATCCACGACTCCCTCGCTCCTGAAGAACGGGTCTACCGTACCGCTCCCATCGCTCATTGAATGCCTCATAGTACGGATCTCCGGGCTGACACCACTTGGCCGCATAAGCGCACAGGGTTTCCCCGCGCTTGTAGGCCTCTCGCACGTATAGCACCGCTTGGCGTGACCACTCGTAGGGTCCATCCGCGATGTATTCGCCGGTCGAGGTCTTACGGCTCATCAACTCGGCAATGATGTAGGCCGGTGGCCAGCATTCTGCCGCCTCTGGGTTGCTGCTGTAGGCTGGGTCACTCATTGCTCAGCTCCGTTCAGACCGGTGGCTCTCAATCCCCAGCGTGAGATGTCGCTTGCGTCGGCTTCCTCGGCCGGCCCGGCCTGCGCTGCCACCCCAGGGCGAACGTTGACAGATCGCCTTTCCGCCACACTGGGCCTGTGGAGAGGCGCTCAATGGGCGCGGGGAAATCTTCGCGTTTGCTGAGCGCCGACGCGCGCTGCTTGCTGACTCCGAGCATCTCCGCGACCTCAGCCACGCCGGCGAGTTGCGGGCGCTCCGACGCGCGCCTATCGGCTTCGGCCGTCGTCATGACCTCGATCGCCACCACCGTGCCCGCGAGGCGCTCGGTTGCTGTCCTGATCGCGCGTGCTGAGGCCTCCGCGGGATCGGGTGCCTGGACCGTGAATGTAATCTCGACGTGCCGCCCGCCAACCTGGCCAACGGCGACGCCGCCGATCTCGGCGACATCGAAGAGCGCGTCCTCAGTGAGAGGGCGCTTCGTCTGCAACGTGATATCTGCTGTGTATTCCATCTGTCCTCCAAACCCCGGTCAAACCGGGGCACCTGCTCGACGTAGCCTGCTGATCGTGTTCTGCCAAGCTCGGTGGTCAGATGGCGTCTTGTGGACGTTGATGGGTGGGAGGTTTTTGTCGGGGGGATAGATCATCCAGCCCTTCTTGACCTCCACGACCCGCCAGCCCGCCCATTTTTGTGCCTCGGCGATCAGCTTGCGAATGTCTTTCTGGTCGGGCATCGAGGCTACCTCTTAATTGTTGATGGGGTCAATAATAAATTAAATATCGATACATCGTCAATAGATTATTTGACCCCCTGAATTCACGTCGGACCCGCTTACATCCGTTGGAGGACGCTGCGCCGATGGTTCCGGCAAGTGTCTGCGTCAATTCTGATTTCGACGCACTGGCACGCACGATGCACATTGCGGCGTTGAGGATCATCAAACAACAATTCGGGGACGGGATCAGCCCATGATGAACAAGGGATCGTGGCGCGCCTGCGTTTCTGCAGTCGCGTTGGCTTTTGCTTTACCTGCGCACGCGATCGTCATTCTCACCGGGGAATATGAGATCGGAACGAGCAGCGGAGCCACCGGCGTTACATCCGGCGACACTGTGCACATCAGCGCGTTTTATGACCCACTCTATGCGCAATTGACGTATCAGAATCAGTGGTCCGTCGTACACACGTTCGGCGCCGAGCACGCTGGACTGACCATTACGGTGGGTGATCTGGTCTGGAGAACGACAGGCCCGATCACTCTCAACACGTACTACCACGAAGATCAACTCGGACGGCCCAAATATGTGGGTGTGGATTTCATTGGAGCGACCCGGCTCTTCATGGAAGGGCAGGCCACATCGACACTGGATACGCCTTGGAGTTCTGACGTGACCGGACAGGAATGGCTCTACTATCTGCCGCAGTTCACGTCGAGGGTCGGTTTAGATCCGGCCCAGATTCTGGGTCCACGCCTCTATACAGAGGAAGATTTCGAATCCTCACTCGTGCAAATCCCCAACGAGTTCATTGGCTCAGCGCTTGCAGAGACCGCGAACGGCTCGCGGTTCTTCAACGTGCGCGATCCGAACTACGTGGGGCCGATAGCGTCGGTCCCGGAGCCTGGTGTGCTGGCGCTGTTCGGCATTGGGTTGCTCGGATTGGCTGTGAGTCGCAGACGAGCCTACGTCTCGCGCACAACATGGGCTCGATGAAAGAGGGCATCGGTGTAGCGAGTCGTTCAGTCTTCGTCATGGACAGAGTAGATTTCACAGAAGCCAGGCGGCATCTGGCCCAGGCGATTGCAGTGGCAGGGCACGCCAGGCTCACCACAACAGTCGCCCCACGGCGTCAACGGATGCGCCTCACACACCCAGCGCTCGCCTCGGCACGTGGGGCAGGTCTCAGTGCGTGGGGAGGGGATCGTGTCCTTGTTCGTCATGATAGAGGACCTCGGACAGGTTCCTCAGATCGAACGCCTGACCGCACTCGGGGCAGAGTTCGTAAAATTCGAGCTCGTCCGTAGGCTCAACGTCGAGCGGGCGGCCGCGGATCCCTGCGGCGGGGTTCTCTGTGTTCATGACCACAGCGTAAATGCGCATCCCTGGCCAAAGTTCGCCCATTTCTGGGCGAAACCTCACGTTAACCCACTTGACTCGCGCTCTCCTGAACCCGCCAGGCAAGCCGGAACCGTTCGTCGTCCTGTTCCAGGATCAGCAATTGGACATTCTCTGGATAGTCCCACGGCGCCTCACGGAAGGCCTTTTCAAGACCGGCAACGTCGAGGTAGTTGAACGCTCCGATCGCGACATGGCACTCCATCGCCTTGATATTGGTCCCGTGCTGGTCAACTGGGTGCAAGCTGCCCATTTGCTGCGCCGACAGCCAATCATTGACCGCGTTTAGGCCCGGGATGTCCCAGCCATATTCGGTGTCGGCGTCGTTCGATTCCATGCACGGAATCAATAGTACGACATTGGTTACAACGCTCATCGTTGCTCAATTCCAGATCGCCCAGGCTTCGGCGGCTCACCAACGACCTCGATCACAACATCAAACGAGGTTGCCTTATGCACGCTGATCTTCACCTCGCCGACTTTCCAGGCATGGCCACCGTGCGCCTCAACATACTCGCGCACTGCGTCGCGAAGGTTTTCGGACAGTTTTTCGCGATCGGGTGACGTGGGCATGGGCTAGCCTCTACGCGCTCTTCGCAAAGATGGAGACGACGTTGCCGCCCGCGCGAAGCGTGTCAAGGTAGTCCGCATACGCCTGCATCATCTTTCGGCGCTCGGCGAGCTTTTGCGCTTTGTTATACACCCTGCGGGTCTTCTTGCGCTCCTTGTGAGCGAGTTGCAGCTCGATTGCGTCGGCGTTCCAGCCCAATTCGTTCAGGAAGGTGTCGGCGACAGTTCGGAATCCGTGGCCGGTCATCTGATCGACCGTGGAGTACCCCATCCGGCGCAATGCTGCGTTGACTGTGTTGTTGCTGATAGGGCGGTCCTTCGATCTTTGCCCAGGAAACATCAGCCGTCGATGGCCCGTGAGTTGATGCAGTTTCTTGAGGATCTCGATTGCCTGGTCAGGCAGAGGAACAATGTGATAGTCGGGCATTTTCATGCGTGGGCCCGGAACGCGCCACTCCTTGGCTTGGAAGTTGATCTCGCTCCACTGTCCACAGCGGATCTCAGAGTTACGGAGGAACACATAGGGCAGGAGCCGTAACAACAGCTGTGTGACAGGCTCACCGTTGTAGTCATCGATGGCGCGCAACAACCCGCCAACGGCGACAGGATCAATGATCGCTGCGTGATTGGTTGTGACGACTGGCACCAGCGCTTCACTCAGATCAGACGATGGATTTGACTTGCAATAGCTCGACGCTTTAGCGAATCGATATATCTTGTTGATCATCCAATACACGCGATGCGTCGTCTCATTGAAGCCTCGCTTCTCGATCCGGCGGAGCAGGCTCAGGATCTCTGGCGGCTCCACTTGGTCCGGCAGCCTTCTGCCGATAAAAGGGTAGACATATTCCTCTAGCCAGAACTTCTTCTTCGCGATGGTCTTAGGGGCGAGCGGCTTCTTCTTCTGGATTTCGCTTTCGTCATTGCGGGAGTCCTTCGATCCCTTCGGTTTTTCCGCGCCCTCGTCGTCAGCTTCCTCTGTATCCGGGTTCTCAAGTGTCGCCAACCATTCCTTCGCGATGTCCTCGAATAGCTTCAGTCCATCGTTCTTCTCCCGCTGCATCTCGATCTTTGGGTCTTTGCCCTCATCAAGATATTGCTTGGCTTTGTTCCGGAGGAGTCGTGCAGCTTTGAGCCCGACCTTGGGATAGACACCGAAGGAGCACTTGTCCTCCTTTCCGGCAAACCGATACTTCAGCTTCCAGTATCGGCCGCCCTTGGGATGGATGAGCAGATACAACCCTTCTCCATCGAACAGCTTCCACTCTTTTTCTTTGGGCACAGCGGCCCGAACTTCAGCATCGGTGAGCGGCACAACGATTTCCCCTAGTTATTGGTGGGGGCCCCATGAAACTCATGATCGAGCGATGGGCCCCCAATTTGGTCCCCGTTTTGCGCTGGCTCCTACCGGAACCAACCGAACGGTGACGGATCGTTTATGCAGGAAAACGCCGGGAATTGACAAGACGTGCGGACGGTACCGAACGCTACCGGAAGAGGTGATGGTGCCCGGGACCGGACTCGAACCGGTACGGAGTTGCCTCCGAGGGATTTTCGTACTCGCTACAGCTTTCGCTGCCGAGCGACGGACTCGAAATCCGTTGCTCGTTTGGAGTCTGGACTTTCTCTTTGTCGTGTCTCGAGAGCGACCCAGCGCCGCGAGAGTTAGACAGGGGCCGTCAAGTCTCTACACTTTCCTGGCGAACCAGGCTTAGCTCGGGATTGCAGGCACGCGGACGCCGAAGCGCAGCGTGAGGCTGGTTCCCCGAATTTGACCCCATTCACGCCGGCCGTTTCCGAGCCGGGTGCTCAACATTTTAAGTCCCTTGCGTCTACCAATTTCGCCACCCGGGCAGGGCGGGGCGTGGATTGTAAGCCACTTGAACACAGTCTGCTAAACTTGCGCGCGCTAAGGAAGCGCCACTACAAGCCCACAAGCCACCCAGCATGCTCGCCCAGGTCGCTGCGACCTCACCGCAGCCGCAACTCGAAGCTCGCGCCGTCCATCTCTGGCGCGGCGAAAAACACCTGTTACGCGGCGTATCGTTCGCGCTTTACAGCGGCGAGCTATTGCAGGTCGTGGGGCCGAATGGCGTGGGGAAGACCAGCCTGTTGCGCTCGGTGGCGGGGCTGCTGCCGGTGGAGGCGGGCGAGATCTTCTGGCGGGGACAGCAGTTGCCGGAGGGCCGCGATGACTTTCACGGCGAGCTGGCGTATCTCGCGCACGTCAACGGGCTCAAGTCGGATCTGACGGCGCTGGAAAACCTGCGCTACGGTGTCTCGATCCGTCGCGACGTGACGACGGAGGAATTGCGCGACACTCTCAAACTGCTGCGGATCGAGTCATGCTCCGACTTGCCGGTGCGCGCATTGTCGGCGGGGCAGAAGCGACGAGTCGCGCTGGCTCGAGTGATGCTGACGCGTGCGTCGCTGTGGATCCTGGACGAGCCCATTACCAACCTCGACAAGGCGGGTATCGCGCTGTTCGAAGCGCGCATCGCCGAGCACATGCGCACCGGCGGCATGATCCTGACGGCCGCGCATCAGCTGCTGCTGCAGGGCCAGCCGGGCGTGCGCACGCTGGAGTTGCAGTGATGCAGTCGTCCGTTCAGACGACGCCGGGCTTGAGCAAAATACTGATGCTGGTGATGGCCCGCGACTTGCGGCTGGCCGTGCGGCACTGGGATCAGGTGCTGCAGCCACTGATTTTTTTCGTGATCGTCACGACGCTGTTCCCGCTGGCCATCAGTCCGGCGCTGGACGAGTTGCGCAAGATCTCGCCGGGCGTGCTGTGGGTCGCGGCCATGCTGGCGTCGCTGCTCGCGCTTGAATCGTTATTCAGGCCGGACGTCGAAGACGGAACCATGGAGCAATGGGTCCTGTCGGGCCAGCCGCTGTCGCTGCTGCTGCTGGCCAAAACCGCCACCCATTGGCTGCTGACCGGCCTGCCTTTGGTATTGATGGCGCCGATCGTGGGAACTGCTTTGGGAATGCCGCAGTCTGTATGGCCGGTGCTGGCCGGAACGCTGGCGCTGGGAACCGGATCGCTATCCGTCCTGGGCGCCATCGGAGCGGCGCTCACAGTCAGTGTCCGGCGCGGCAGCGTGCTGCTGGCGTTACTGGTGCTGCCGCTGGAGATGCCGGTGCTGATCTTCGGCGCCCGCGCCGTGGATCTAGCGATGCACGGCGAACCGGTGGCCGGTCCGCTAAACTTGCTGGCAGCGCTTTTATTGTTTTTCGTCAGCCTCGGGCCCTTCGCCATGGCTGCCGCCATGCGAATCAGTGTGGAGTCCTAAGAAAGCTATGTGGCTGTGGTTTCACAAGCTCAGCTCGCCGCCTTACGCCTACCGCACGGCCGGGCTGGTGCGCCCGTGGCTGTTCTGGCCGGCGGTGCTGTTGATGGCGATCGGCGCGGTCGGCGGGCTCGTGCTCGCGCCTGAGGATTATCAGCAGAAAGACGCCTTCCGCATCATCTATGTCCACGTGCCGAGCGCCTCGCTGTCCTTGATGATCTACACCGTGATGGCGGTGGCGGCCGGTGTCGGCATTATCTGGCGCATCAAGCTCGCCCACGCGGTGGCCGCGGCCTGCGCCCCGATCGGCGCCTGGTTTACGGTTGCGACGCTGGTTACCGGCTCGATCTATGGCAAGCCGATGTGGGGCACCTGGTGGGAATGGGATCCGCGGCTCACCTCGGAGCTCATCCTTCTCTTCTTATATCTGGGCTACATGGCCCTGCGAGCGTCATTTGATGACACGCAGCGGGCCGACCGGGCCAGCGCCATTCTGGCCATCGTCGGCGTGGTCAATGTGCCCATCGTCAAATACTCGGTGGTCTGGTGGAACAGCTTGCACCAGGGCCCCAGTATCTCGAAACTTGCCGCCCCCTCCATCGAAGGGTCCATGCTCTGGCCGTTATTGATCATGATGCTGGCCTTCGTGCTGTACTTCGGAGCGGTGCTGTGCGACCGCCTGCGCGGGGAAATCCTCCGGCGTGAGCGCAATGCGAGCTGGTTAACCGAAAGCCTTGCCCGATCATGAACTTGAAAGACGTACTTGACATGGGGGATTACGGCGTTTACGTCTGGTCCTGCTATGGGCTGGTGCTGGCCGTGCTGGTGCTGAACGTGTGGCTCGGGCGGCGCGCGCTGGCCGAGCAGGTGCTGCACGCGAAGCGCCGCGTGCAGATGGCGTCCTCGGCTGATTCATTACAGGGGGAGTCGTCGTCATGACACCTCGTCGCCGCCGCATGGGGCTGGTCGCGCTGATCGTGCTGGGCGTGGGCGGAGCCGCTGCGTTCGCCCTGACCGCGTTCCAGGACAATCTGCTGTATTTCTATTCGCCTTCGGACGTGAGCGCTGGCAAGGCGCCGAAAGATCGCGTGTTCCGCGTCGGCGGCATGGTTCCGGAAGGCAGCTTCACTCGCGAGCCGGGCAGCTTGAAGGCGCACTTCGTGCTCACCGATTACGCACACAACGTGAAGGTGAGTTACACGGGCGTGCTGCCGGATTTGTTTCGTGAGGGGCAGGGCGTGATCGCGCGTGGTCGCATGGGCGCCGACGGCGTGTTCGTCGCCGAGGAAGTGCTCGCCAAGCACGATGAGAACTACATGCCGCCCGAAGTCGCGAAGACGCTGAAAAAGCAGCACGAAAAGCCCACGGAAACCGGGCCGCTGCCCACCACATAGGAAGCGACATGGCCGCCGAACTCGGACACTTCGCGCTGATCCTGGCGTTCTGCCTGTCGCTGCCGCAGGCCTTCTTCGGCCTCGCCGGCGCGCAGTGGCGTCGGCCTCATTGGATCGCGCTCGCCAATCGCGCGGTCGCCGGACAATGGGTGTTCACGCTGTTCTCGTTCGCCTGCCTCGCGTACGTTTTCAATCAGAACGATTTCTCGGTGCTGTACGTCGCGCAGAACTCCAACTCGGAGTTGCCGACGTTCTATCGCTTCGCCGCCGTGTGGGGCGCGCATGAAGGATCGCTGCTGTTGTGGCTGCTGGTGCAGGCGACCTGGTCGCTAGCCGTGGCAGCTTTCAGCGGCAACATGCCCGAACAGATGACCAGTCGTGTGCTCGGCGTTCTGGGGCTGATCAGTGCCGGTTTCGCCTTGTTCATTCTGATGACCTCGAATCCCTTCCTGCGCCTGTGGCCGGCCGCGCCCGACGGTCGCGATCTGAACCCGCTGCTGCAGGATCCGGCGCTGGCGATTCATCCGCCGATGCTCTACATCGGTTATGTGGGGTTCTCCGTGCCGTTCGCCTTCGCCGTGGCGGCGATGCTGGAAGGCAAGCTCGATTCGTTGTGGGCGCGATGGGTTCGCCCCTGGGCGACGGTCGCCTGGATGTTTCTGACCTGCGGTATCGCGCTCGGCAGCTGGTGGGCGTACTACGAGCTCGGCTGGGGCGGCTGGTGGTTCTGGGATCCGGTGGAGAACGCCTCCTTCATGCCGTGGCTGATCGGCACGGCGTTGATCCACTCGTTGGCAGTGACGGAGAAGCGCGGCCTGTTCAAGAGCTGGACGCTGCTGCTGTCGATCACCGCATTCTCTCTGTCGTTGCTCGGCACGTTCCTGGTCCGTTCGGGCGTCATCGAGTCGGTGCACGCGTTCGCGAGCGATCCGGGCCGCGGCTTGTTCATTCTGTCGTTCCTCGGCGTCTGTGTCGGCGGAGCGTTGGGGCTCTACGCCTGGCGTGCGCCGCTGTTTCGCTCCAATGCCGGTTTCGCACCGGTGTCTCGCGAGTCGTTCCTGCTGATGAACAACGTGCTGCTGGTGGCGGCGACCGCGCTGATTCTCATCGGCACGACCTATCCGATGTTCATGGACGCCTTTGGACTCGATAAGGTCTCGGTCGGCCCGCCGTACTTCGAGGCGATGTTCCTCGTTCCGATGCTGCCGATGGTGTTTTTGCTCGCGCCTGGCATGCACGCAGCCTGGAAGAGAGCGTCGTTCGAATCCACCAAGAAGATTCTGGGCATCCTGCTCGGTGCGGCGGTCGTGCTCGCTCTTGCGATTTCAGCCGGCGTGTACGGCTGGAAGTCCGTCATGACAGTCATCGGCCTCACGGCCGCGCTATGGGTCGCAGGCGCAGCCCTCGTCGATCCGATCAGCCGCTGGCGCAACCAGCATTCGCTGCCGGCGAGCATCATCGGCATGAGCGTTGCGCACTTGGGTCTTGCGCTGTTCATCATCGGCGCGACCACGGTGGAGTCGTACAAGGAAGAAGCGGATCTCAGCCTCAAGCCCGGCCAGACCGCCGAACATGCGGGCTTCGAGTTCACCATGACCAAGATCGAAGACGTGGCCGGCCCGAATTACGAAGCCGTGCAGAGCGAAGTGATCATCACGCGCGACGGCGAGCAGGTGGCCGTGGTTCATCCGCAGAAGCGCGTTTATCGCGTGCAGAAGAACGCGATGACCGAAGCAGGCATCGATGCCCATTGGAATCGCGACTTGTTCGTCGCCATGGGCGAGCCGCTGGGCGAGGGCGCCTGGAGCCTGCGGCTGCAGTACAAGCCCATGGTGCGCTTCATCTGGTTGGGCGCGGCCATCATGGCGTTGGGTGGCTTGATCGCGGCCTGCGATCGACGCTATCGCAAGCGTGTGACCGTTGACGAAGGCGCCGCTGCCGCCGCCGGCGCGAAGACAGCCTGAGCCTCGCTTTCGCATGTTCAAGTACCTGCTTCCTGTCGGGCTGTTCGCTGCACTCGTCGGCTTCCTGTATTACGGCCTGGGTCGGGACAAGGAGACGTTGCCGTCGCCGCTGATCGGCAAGACCGCGCCCATTTTCGAGCTCACACGGCTGGAAGATCCGGCCAAGACCTTTTCCAACATCGAGTTCGCAGGCAAACCGTATGTGCTGAACGTATGGGGCACCTGGTGCGTCGGTTGCCGGCAGGAGCACGGCGCCTTGCTCGAGATCGCGCGCCGGGGCGAGGCGCCCATCGTCGGTTTGAATTGGAACGACGACCGGCAGCAGGCATTGAGCTGGCTGCAGCAGCTCGGCGATCCGTACGTGGTGAGCGCGTTCGACGGTGAAGGGCGCGTCGCCATCGATTGGGGCGTGTATGGCGCGCCGGAAACGTTCCTGATCGACGCGAACGGTAAGGTCATCAAGAAACATATCGCGCCCATCACGGTGGAGATCTGGGAACAGGAGTTCGTGCCGCTGTTGCCACAGGCGAGGGCGGTGTCACCATGAAACAGTTGTTGTTAGCAGTGATCGTCACGCTGTTCGGCCTGCAGGCGTTTGCCATCGACAAGGCGCCGGCGTTCGAGGATCCGGTGCAACAGGCGCGATACGAGCGCCTGGCGCGCGAACTGCGGTGCCTCGTGTGCCGCAGCGAAACCATCGCCGATTCCAACGCTCAGCTCGCCGTAGATCTGCGTCGGCAGTTGCGCGAGCTCATGGCGGCCGGCAAGAGCGATCAGGAAATCCTGCAATACATGACGGATCGTTACGGCGACTATGTGCTGTACAAGCCGCCGGTCGCGCCTCGCACCTGGTTGTTGTGGGCCGCGCCGGTACTGCTGGTCATCGGCGGGGGCATCGCCGCCGCGATCGTCATCTCGCGCAAATCGAAACTGCCCGACACCGATCCTGCCGATCCCGGCCTGGGTGCCTCGTGACCACCTTCATCATCGTCTGCGTCGCCATGCTCGTGGCGGCGTTGTTGTGGATGGTGCTGCCGCTGCTGCGCGCCCCGAAATCCAGCGCGTCGAGCGACTCCGCCGACATCACCACCTACCGCTCCGAGCGTCGTTTTTCGGGATTGGCGCTGGCGTTGCTGGTGCCGGTGCTGGCCATCCTCATGTACGCGGGCTTGAGCAACTGGGACTGGAAGGGCGCGCAGATCGCGGCCAGCCAGGCGATGGACATGGAACAGGCCATCGACAGTCTGGAAGCGAAGCTCAAGGAGGATCCGAAGAATCTGGAAGGCTGGCTTCTGTTGGGCAACACATACACCCGAACGGGGCGCTATCCCCGCGCGGCCGACGCGTTTCAGCAAGCCTATGACCTGACGCAAGGTCAGAACGTAGACGCACTGATCGGCCTCGGCGAAGCGCTTGCGCTCACCGATGAGGCTTCGCTCGCGGGCCGTGCGGGCAAGCTGTTCGATACCGCGCTGACCATGGCGCCGAATCACCCAAAGGCGCTCTGGTACGGCAGCATCGCAGCGCTGCGAGCGGGCGACCTGCGTCGTGGCCGCGATCGGCTCCAACTGCTCATGGCGCAGAATCCGCCTGAAGAATTGCGCGGCGTTCTGGAACGACAGATCCAGGACCTGGATCAGCAACTCGGCGAAGGCGGGCAGGTGGGCACGACGCCCTCTGCACCCGCGGGCTCAGAGCGACCAGCGGCGGCGAGTTCGCGCGCCATCCCGGTCGCGGTCTCCTTGTCGCCGCAACTGCGCCAGCAGGTGTCTGGGCCATTGCCGCTGTTCATCCTGGCGCGTGACCCGAGCGCCGGCGGCCCGCCCCTGGCCGTACAGCGTCACAGCTCCGACAATCTGCCGTTGAATGTGACACTCACGGAAAGTGATGCGATGATCCCGGCCCGCTCCATTGCCACCGTGCCGAAGGTGGTAGTTGTTGCACGGTTGTCGCGCTCCGGCGCGCCCCAGCAGCAAAGCGGAGATCTCTACGGCGAGGCCGAATACGAATTCGGCAAGAACAGCGGTCCGTTGACGATCGTTATCGACCGCGTCGTACCTTGAGCCTCGCCGTGATCTAATCGTGCCGCGCCACTGTCCCTGACCTGCAGCCGCTCATTGATGTCATCACCGACCAAGATCTCTTTTGCCCGCCGCCCCTCGATGGTCCCGGCCTATGCGCGCGTGCTGCTCGGCCGCAAGCCCTACAGTGCACCGGACGGCACTCGGATCGAGCCGGTCGAGCTCGAAGCGCGCAAGGTGGTGCTGTCAGCGGCGCACATCCGGAAGTATCGCGAGGTCTGCGCAGTGCCGCCCTCGGCGCAGGGCCTGCCGCCAGCCTATCTGCACGTGCTCGCGATGCCGCTACACATGCAGTTGTTCGTGGTGAAGAACTTTCCGGTGAAGGTGCTGGGCCTGATTCACCTGCGTAACACCATTCGGGTGCTTGCGCCGGTCGAGGAGCGGGAGCCGCTGCGCTTGCGGGTGTTCTTCGACACCATGCGCGTGACCGACTTCGGCCAGGAATACGACTTCACCACCAGCTTCGAGCAGAACGGCTCCGTGGTCTGGGAAGAGGTCAGCACGATGTTTGCTCGCGGCACCTCGGGGCCGAAAGAGGGCAACAAGCGACCGGTCATCGAGCGCTCCAATCATCCTGAGAACGGCGTGCTGACGGATACGCTCGACGTCGCCGACAACACCGGGTGGCGATACGCGCGCGTCTCCGGCGATTTCAATCCGATTCATCTCACGGCGCGCACCGCGCAGATGTTCGGCTTCAAACAAGCGGTGGCGCACGGCATGTGGTCCATGGGGCGTTGCCTCGCGTCCGCTTCGCCGCGCATTCCCAACGTGAAGATTCAGATCGACACGCAGTTCAAACTGCCGGTCTATATCCCCTCGCAGGCCCTGGCCCGTACCTGGGAAGTGCCGGGGGGCGCGGAAATTTCGATGTGCACGATGAAGGGCGACCGGTTGCATCTGGCCATGCAGGTCCGGACGCTGTAGAGGATTCGAGATGGATTTGCTGGAAGGCATTCAGTCGCGGACCTCCGCGAAGAAGCTCGATGCGCCGGCCCCGAGCGCTGCTCATCTGGAGCAGATCGTTCGTGCCGGAACACGTGCGCCGGATCATGGCCGCTTGCGCCCGTGGCGGTTTACGGTGTTCGAGGGCGCTGCCCGCGAGAAGCTTGGCGATGCGATGGCGAACTGTCTGCGCTCGCGCGTGCCGAACTCGCTGCCAGAGCATCTGGATGCCGAGCGAGGCAAAGCCATGCGCGCGCCGCTCGTCATGGTCGTCGGTGCGAAGATCAGCAAGGGCAAGATCCCGGAGATCGAGCAGGTGTCCGCAGTGAGCGCCGCGATCCAGAACATGCTGCTGGCCGCGCACGCGCTCGGCTACGGCGCGATGTGGAAGACGGGAGCCGCGGCTTATGACCCGGCAGTCAAGGAACTCTGCGGCCTTGCCCCGGAAGATCACATCGTCGGCATCGTTTATCTCGGCACCGTGACATCGGCGGGGCCGCTCGTGGAAGCGCCGATCGAGATCAAACGCGTTTGAGCTTCAAGCCGCCGAGGGCTGTTCGTCAGCCCGCGGCGAGCGCCGGTCATACACCCAGCGCTGCAGCGTCTTGCGAATCTCTTCCCGGCTCACCGGCTTGCTCAAATGATCATCCATGCCGGCGGCGAGGCACTTGGCGCGGTCGTCCGCCATGGCGTTGGCGGTGAGAGCAATGATGGGCACGCGTCGCTCGGGTCTCTCGGTCTGTCGCAGCGCCTGGGTGGCGCTGTAGCCGTCGAGCTCCGGCATCAAACAATCCATGAAGATGATGTCGTAACGCAGCTGGCTCGCCATCTCGACCGCCTCCCGGCCATTGCCCGCCAGATCGATGCGACAGCCGAGCTTCTCGAACATGCGCTTCACGAGCAGTCGATTCACCGCGTTGTCTTCGGCGACCAGCACGCGGGCCGCGGCATGCTCATCCGGCGATTCGTCGATGACCGGCAGCTTCGCGGTACTTTCCAGATCGACTGTGGAGCTCGATGACGCGGGCGCCGGCAATGTGAACCAGAACTGCGAGCCGCGCCCGAGCACACTGCTGAATCCAATCTGACCGCCCATCAGCTCGACCAGACGCTTGCCGATGGCGAGCCCGAGGCCGGTGCCGCCAAACTCGCGTGTGGTGGAGGAGTCGGCCTGCGAGAACTGCTGGAACAGCAGCGGCTGCTTTTCAACCGGAATGCCGACGCCCGTGTCGGTAACCGTACAGCGAACGAACGGCGCGTCAGCGTCGGCCGCGATGCGCTCGACTTCGACGCGCACGTGACCCATTCGCGTGAACTTGATCGCGTTCCCCACCAGATTGAGCAACACCTGCCGGACGCGACCCGGATCGCCATCGAGCACCGACGGCACATCGGGCGCGACGTGAATGCCGATCTCCAGACCTTTGGCCTGCGCCTGATGCGCCAGCAGGTCGGTGACTTCCTCGGCGGCGCGCGCCAGATCGAACGGGATCTTCTCCACCTGCAGCTTGCCGGCCTCGACCTTGGAGAAATCCAGAATGTCGTTGATGACATGCAGCAGCGATTCCGCCGAATGGCGGATGACCTGCACGTGCTCGCGCTGTTCCTTGTCGAGGGGGGTATCCAGCAGCAGATTGGTGAAGCCAAGCACGCCGTTCATCGGCGTGCGGATCTCGTGACTCATGTTCGCGAGGAATTCGCTCTTCGCGCGGCTCGCGGCCTCCGCGGCGATACGCGCCTGCTGCAGATCTTCCGCCTGGCGCGCACGCTCGGCGATTTCCGCTTCCAGCACGCTCGCTCGCCGCAGCTCCTCGGCTTGTTTGGCGCGCTCCGACATTTCCGCCTCGAGCGCGACGGTCTTGC
This sequence comes from Steroidobacter sp., assembly GCF_036402275.1. NCBI lineage: Bacteria > Pseudomonadati > Pseudomonadota > Gammaproteobacteria > Steroidobacterales > Steroidobacteraceae > Steroidobacter > Steroidobacter sp. Next base: position 257,772 of record NZ_DASWTF010000036.1, read on the forward strand.
TCTCGACGGTGTCGGCCATCTCGTTGAAGGCGCGCGACAGTTCGCTCGACTCGTCGTGACCGACGATGACTGCACGTGCCGAAGTTTCCCCTGCAGCGATTCTGCGTACGACATCGGTGAGAGTGACGATGGGGCGCGCCATCCGTCGTGCAATGAGAAAGGCTGCAACGGCGCTCAGGATCAGCGCGATGAGTACGATCCACGCTGCTTGGAAGAACATGTGCCGCACCGGTGCAATCACGTCCGCGTAGTGAGCGATCGTCACCACGCGCCAGCCGCCGGCACGATTGACGCCATAGGTCGGCAGGCGAGTGAACGCCACCAGCACGAATTCGCCTTCACGCTCCACCAGCGTCCAGCCGGCTTCGTTGCGGCTCATGCGCTCCAGCAGGGTGGGATCGGCTTGCATCACCAGCCGTAACTGCTGCCCGCGATCCATCGGATCCGAGCTCAGCAGCTTGTCGCCATTCGGCTCGATCAAATAGGCGCGCTGCGTGCCTCGGATGCGTTTGCTGATATCGCGCAACATCTCTTCGAAGGGGGCGTCGAGCAGTTCAGCGATCAGCACGCCGCCCGGACGATGCTTGTCGTCGGGCACCGTGATCAAGAGATGAAACGTCGCATCGTCCCGCTCGCGTTCGTGCCTCAGGCTCACCAACTCGGCCATGCCGACGGGCCGCTGCTGAACGCTCGTGAAGTTGGCACGCAGCCCCGGAGAAAGCTCGTACACCGACTGGCCCACGTCGCTGACATCCGAGGAGAACATCACTTTGCCGTGCGGATCGGCGAGGTAGATGCGCCGCATGTACGGGTAGATGTAAGTGAAGTTTCGCAGCCGTGCGCCGATCTCCGCTGGCGAGCCTTCGCGGACGGCATGATCGTCGACATGCACGTACATGCCGCGCACGGCATCGAGCAGGAGGTTGTCGATGGCGCGAGCGGTGGGAACGAGGCTGTCCTCGAAGCGGGCTGCGACCAGCTGTTCGGTATGCAGCTTCATCATGGGATAAAGCGCACCGACGGCGACGGCCAGCGACACAGCCGTCATGCCGAGCAGTGCAGCGAGTATTTTTCGGGTGAGAGTCACGGCGGCCGCCCGCTCACTGCAGCGCTCGAATGAACCGCGAGTCCAGATGGGCGGGACTGTCGACGCGGCGCGCGGCCAGACCGCGATCGATCATGAAGTCGTTCATCCGCCGCCACGAGCCATGCAGCGACTCGAAGCCGGCCGCATACGAAAATGCGCGTCCGTTGTCAGCTACGTCGAGCACCCGATCGGTACGCAGCAGCTCCTGAACATAGGGTTCGGTTTCCTTGGAGAGCCGGGCCACGATTTCGCAGGCATCGATCGGGTGATCGCGAATGAAGCGTTCCGCCCGGTGCCAGACCTGCACCAGCGCTTCGACTTCGCGCGGGTGAGATTCGATGAAGTCACGTCGCATCGTGAAGACGGAGTAGGTGAGTCCGGGGACATCCGCGGCCGACAGGATCTGCACGCCGCCCGCCGCTTTGGCTTCGGAAACGAAGGGCTCCCACATCAGCACCGCATCGACGCGCCCCGCGATGAAGTCCTGAATGGCCTCATCGCCAAAGCGCTCGATGAGCGTGATGTCGTCGAGCTTCACACGCTCGCGCTCAGCGACCACCGAGAGTAAATATTCCAGATAGGTGCCCCGATGCAGCGCGAGCTTTTTGCCGCGCAAGTCGCGCAGTCGGCGGATGCCAGGCCTGGCGATCAATCCTTCGGCGGCTTCGGAATAATCGATGGCAATGATGCCCGCGAGATCGTTGCCGGCGGCCACGTGGCGGACCAGGTCATACTGCGTGAAGCCCATGCCATGCAGCTCGCCGGCGTTCACGGCGTGCATGGATTCGAAGTATCTGCCGTTCACGTCGACGCGTTCGACGGTCAGGCCCGCGTCACGAAACCAGCCCTTGTCCCAGGCGATGTCCACCCAGTAGCTGCCCGGCCACAGGTAGGTCGCGATGCGGATGGGTTCGGAGGACAGCGGCGGCGATGCTGTCGGCGCTCCACAGGCGCTCAGGAGCATGCTGGCAATGAGGCACGCTGCCGCCGCCGCCCATCGATTCTTCATGACCCGGAGGACGGCTTGTTTGACGGAATCTTGAGCGCCAGGCGCTCGGCTCGCGGGATGCGTCACGAGTTGGGCGTTGGTTAGGCAAATGACTGAGGCGGCCAGCAGCGTCCGCCCACCATCGCCTTGAGAAAACAGGCAGCCCGGATCGCGGCTGCATGAACAATTCATCCGCGTGCGCCGCGGTCGGCGATTTCGAAAGGATAATTCCGCGGTGGTTCCGCAAAATGTCGAGCCACGCAAAGGGAGGAAACGCATGCGGTTCACGGGACACGGCCGGTGGCTCAGCTGGTCGCTCGCATTGATGGGCGGTCTGCTGCCGGGCCTGACGGGGGCTCAAAGCGAAACGCCGCCTCCCGCATTGAAGCTCGAGCTCAAGCCGCACGCCACCGAGGGCGACTTCGACTACGTCGAAGGCCGGATGACCCTCGAAGCGCCCAAGGTTGCCGCCGGCGAGACGCTGGTGAAGATGCCTGTCCTGGTCGTTTCGATACCGACGGCTCGCTACGACGGCGACGCACTCGAGGCGCGCGACGATGCCGGCGATCTGCCGCTCACCATCAAAGACGATCCGCCCACACCGACGATGAACGAGCGACGCTGGCTTGCTACGCGCGCCACTCAGGGCGATGTCGTCATCACATTCCGCGCGCCGCCTCGGGAGATCACACCGACGACCCGCAATGGTCCGTTGTTCGATCTGCGCGCCAATGGCGGCGGCATGACGGGCGCCGGCGTCACATTCATTCCGGTGCCGGACACGACCTTTCCCTATCGCGTCAGCCTGAAGTGGGATCTATCGGCGGTGGCGCCGGGCTCACGCGGGGTATGGAGCCTGGGCGAGGGCGATGTCGAGGCGACCGTTCCCGCCGCGACCGTGGCTTTCAGCTTCTACGCCGCGGGTCCGCTGAACAGCTTCCCCGCACAACCTACGCCTGAATTCGGCATGTATTGGCTGGTGCAGCCTCCGGTCGACACCGATCAACTGGCGCGCGGCATTCAACATCTGTACGGCTACATGTCCAAGTTCTTCCATGACGAGGGCCAGCCGTATCGCGTCTTCATCCGCAAGAACTTCAATCACGGCAATGGCGGCACGGCGCTCGCGCGCTCATTTACGTTCGGTTGGAGCGAATCGACCGCGCCGACGCTCGACAGTCTGCAATCGTTGCTGGCTCACGAGATGACGCACAACTGGCCCGCGATGTCGGGCGACCACGGGGACACCGCGTGGTATTCGGAAGGCGCGGCGGAGTATTACTCCATCCTGCTGTCACATCGCGCCGGCGTCACCACGCTCGAGCAGTTCCAGAAAGAAGTGAACGACCGCGCAGCCGGCTATTACACCAATCCTTATGTGCGGCTGACCAATCGGGAAGCAGCGAAAATCTTCTGGAGCGACTGGGGCGCGCAACGCGTGCCCTATGGCCGCGGCTTCATGTATCTCGCGAAGGTCGATGCTCAGATCCGCGCCAAGTCGGGCGGCAAGCGCAGCCTGGACGACCTGGCGGTGCCGATGTTCGAAACCAAGAAAGCGGGCGCGCCGCCGTCGATCGACGAATGGGTGCAGCGGCTGACCGCCGAGATCGGTCCCCAGGCCAAGCGCGACTATGACGATATGGTCGCGGGCAAGATCGTCGTGCCGCCGAAGGGCAGCTTCGCTCCTTGCTTCAAGGTCGTGAAGCATCCGGAGCGGCCGTACGTCCTGGGTTTCGATAATGCCTCGCTCAACGGCCAGCCGAAGATCGTGAAAGGGCTGGTCAAGGGCAGCGCCGCCGCAGCCGCCGGTTTGCGCGATGGCGATGAAGTGCTCGAATTCGTCGATCCGTTGGATCTGCAGCGTGAGCGCACCAAGAATATGGCGATGACCGTGCGCCGGAACGGCGAGCAGCTGCGCATCGAATATTCGCCCCGAGGCGAACCCGCCACCGCTTACAAGTGGGAGCGCGTAAGCGGCGTGCCAGAGACTGAGTGCAAGCTTTAAAACCCGGTCGCGTTGCCGGTCGTTGAAAGGGCCGCTCCTGGTGAGCGGCCTTCTTTTTTTGTGAGCCGGCCGTTGCGATGGCAGTATTCGCCCACCATGAAGCTGGGCCTCATTGAAACCACCGCGCTGGCCAGCCTGCTGTTATTTCTGGGCTATCGAGCCCGCGCTGCCGTTCCCATCCTGTATCGACTGAACATTCCCGCACCGGTCATCGGCGGCCTCGCCATGTCCATCGTCGTGCTCGCGCATCGTGCGCTTGCGCCCGAGCCGCTCGAGTTCGACACCACCTTGCAGCGACCGTTAATGATCGCGTTCTTCACCAGCATCGGCTTCGCCGCGAGCTATCGGCTATTGCGCGTGGGCGGGCCGCAGGTGTTGTCATTTCTGCTCGCTTGCTCGGTGCTGGCAGTGCTGCAAAACATTCTGGGCGCGGGCGTTGCGACGATGTTCGGTCTGCCGCCGCTGTTTGGAACGTTGACGGGCGCAGTCACGCTGGCCGGCGGCCCAGCCACGGGCATGGCGTTCGCACCGTTGTTCGAGGAAGCAGGCGTTGCAGGGGCAGGCTCGATTGCGCTCGCCACAGCCATGGGCGGCATCGTGCTGGGGAGCGTCTTGGGCGCGCCGCTCGCGACATTTCTGGTGGAGCGCCACAAACTTCGTACCGGTAGCGAATCGAGCGCGGAGAACGTGTCGTCGATGGCGGTCGTCGCTGACCCCGAGCCACCTGCCGACAGGAGCTATGCCGCCCTGAAGAGCCTCGCCTTCGTGCTCGTGGCCATGTGGTTGGGCTCGGGCGTCAGCCATCTCATCGAGCGAGCCGATGTCACGATGCCGGCCTACATCGGCGCGCTCGTCGTGGGCGCGATTTTGAGGAATCTCGATGACGCGACCGGCTGGCTGAAGCTGCCGCATCGAGCCATCGACACGATCGGCGCGGTGGCGCTGTCGTTGTTTCTGGCGATGGCGTTGATGACGCTCGATCTGCTGAAGCTAGTGAATCTCGCCTGGCCCTTGCTGATCAACCTGATTCTGCAAACGGCGCTGGTCGCGCTGATCTGCATCGGGCCGATCTTCCGGCTCATGGGCAAGGATTACGACGCGGCGGTGATGAGCGGCGGTTTCGCGGGCGTCATGCTCGGCACGACCGCGAACGCCATGGCGGTCATGCGCTCGGTGGTCGAACGCTATGGAATCGCGCCGCGCGCGTTTCTCGTGGTGCCCATCGTCGGCGGCTTCTTCATCGACTTCACCAATGCGCTGATCATCACGCTGTCGGTGAACCTGCTGCGCTGATGCGCCATCGGCTTATAATGGCACGCACCGGCGCCTTCTTTTGAACTTGCGCCATCGGATGGGGATGCCAATGACTCTGACCCTGGCGGATATCCGCGCCGCGCACACGCGCATCAAGGATCGCATTCATCGCACGCCGGTCATGACCAGCGCCGCGCTCAACGAGAAGGCCGGCGCCCAGCTGTTCTTCAAATGTGAGAACCTGCAGAAGATCGGCGCGTTCAAGGCGCGTGGCGCGACCAACGCGGTCGCTCTGCTTTCAGATGAGCAAGCCCGACGCGGCGTGGTGACGCATTCCTCCGGCAATCATGCCGCGGCCCTGGCCCGTGCGGCCAAACTGCGCGGCATTCCGGCCTATATCGTGATGCCTTCGAATTCACCGCAGGCCAAGCTTGCCTCGGTGCGTCGCTATGGCGCCGAAGTGATCCAGTGCGAGCCGACCATGACGGCGCGAGAGAGCACCGCCCAAAGCGTCGTGGAGCGCACCGGCGCGACGTTCGTCCATCCGTACAACGATGTCCGTGTCATGGCCGGGCAGGGCACGACCGCGCTGGAGTTGCTGGAAGACGTGCCCGATCTCACGGACATTCTTTGTCCGGTGGGCGGCGGCGGATTGATCAGCGGCGTCTCCGTCGCCGTCAAGAGCATCAATCCAGAAATTCGCGTGCTCGGCGTCGAGCCTCAGGGTGCGGATGACGCTGCACGATCGCTGGCCGCGGGCCACATCATTCCAAGCACATCGCCGAACACGATTGCCGATGGTCTGCGCTCGTCGCTGGGCGAGCTCACCTTCGAACAGATCCAACTCCACGTCGATGGCATCGTGACGGTCTCGGAGAATGAGATCCTCCATGCCATGCGCGCGATCTGGGAAGTGCTGAAGATCATCGTCGAGCCGTCCGGCGCGGTGGGCTACGGCGCGCTCGTGGATGGTCAGCTCGATCTTCCCGGGCGACGCATCGGCATCATTCTCACCGGCGGCAACCTCGATCTGGACACGTTGCCCTGGACGACGCCGGCTAAGGCGTAGCGCCGCCCTCGATCCGCCCCAGCTTGGTGTAGTAGCCGCTGACCTCCAAGACGATGGTCAGCGGCGTGTCGCCGAGATTGCGCCAGTACCAGCCGTGCATGCCGGTGAACGGCGCCACGAAGGAACCGTGCGCGGTCTGGCTGCTCTGGACCGTCTCGTAGCTGCGAAAGTAGCCCTCGGGCCATGCGCCCTCGGTGGGCTCGCCGTGAAATTCGTAATAAACGGCGCCGCCTTCAGTGCCCCACGAGTACAGCATCGGCTCGCCAGCCGCGAGCTTCGCTTTGTACTCGAGCTCCTCACGCGGCTTGACTTCGATCTCGATGCGCGCCGAACGATGCTTGCGCGGATGGGCATGCATGATGTCGTTGGCGAGCCGTTCGCCCTGGGCTCCGAAATAACCCGTGAGCTGATAGGCCACGAGCACGAAGCCCGCCGCCATCAACAAAACATTGGCCGCCGTCGCATGACGCTTGAATGAGGGCGCGGCTCGCCAGTAGGTCATCACGATCAGGATGGCGCTCAGCGCGAGCACCTGACCGATCTCCACACCCACGTTGAAGGCGAGCATGTTCGGCACCAGTGCGTCGGCCGACAGACTGAAATCCTGCAGCTTGGTGGCGAGCCCGAAGCCGTGACAGAACCCGAAGATCAGCACCGCCGCCTTGGTGTTGGGCTGCACGCCGAACCAGCGCTGGAACGCGCCCAGGTTGTCGAGCGCCTTATAGACCACCGAAAAGCCGATGATGGCGTCGATCAGGTAGGGATCGACCGCGAGCCCGCTGAGCACGCCATATAGCAGCGTGACGCTGTGACCGATGGCGAACAATGTGACATACGCCACCACCTCGCGTGGCCGATACAAAAAGAAAATGACACCCACCAGAAACAGCAGATGGTCATAGCCCGTGACCATGTGCTTCGCGCCGAGATAGATGAACGGCAACAGCTGCACACCTGTCGCGTTTTGCAGCAACGCCTGGTCTTCGGGCGGGATTCCGTGGGCCAGCGCATGGCCGCCGAGCGCGCAGCAGGTCACAAACAGCAACAGTGAGATCAGCCGACGCATGCTCGTTACTCGCCCGTGGGCTCGGGCGTGAAGATGAACTTGGAATGACAGTCCGTGCAGGTCTGGTAGATCTCGCCAGCGGCCGCAAACAACGCCTCTGGATCTTTGACATCCGTAGCCTCGATCGCAGTACGCGCCGCTGCGCTCATGGCGCGAGCTTTGGCGGTCCAGTCCTGCGGATCTTGAATCTGCGAGGCGTGCGCTCGCCCTTCGAGCAGCAGCAGGTTGCCCGACTCGAGCACCATGGCCGCATGACTACGAATGTTGTTCCATTCCTCATCGGTGCGCGGCTGCACGTGTTCCTCGCCGTCCTCGGTCACGATGGTGGCGACCGCGCCGAACACCACTTTGGCGCTCGGATCGATCACCCAGCTCATCAGCTGTCGGGTATCGATGGAGGTGTCGAAGCCGGCTGCTGTAGCAGTTGCAGCGGGAGCGGGGGACGGGTCGCTGCAACCGGCATGCAGTACGAAGCAGGCGAGCAGCACCGCCATAGTTGTTGTTCGCATGAGCTCGGGCACCGACCGAACGTCGAGATTGGGGCGACTATCGTAGCGCACCGCCCTAGGAAGATTGCCAGGGCGACAGTAAAGAATTGCCCACGACCTTGCTGAAAACTCCGCTGTCGCCAGCCGCCGTCACGCAGCGGTCACACGGGCAAAATAAATTGTCGCGTTCGCGGCAATGATACGTACTTTATTTCTAATGTGACCGATTGCTGTACACTAGCCGTGAGCGCGGCAGCGTCGTGCAATTTATGCAGACGAGGTCGCGTTCTTCCACCTTAAGAGAGTGGACACATCAATGGCGGGCCGCGTCGGCCGGCCGCGACCGTGTCGCTGCATTATCGGAGGAAGCTGTTTGAACGCACTCCAGTCCCTGGTCCCGTCCCGCTTTCGTCCCGCCGCCAAGCGCGCGTTCTTCGCCGGTCAACGCATCGTCAATCTGCCGCTCACCCTGCTTCACAAGCTGGTGTTGACCCCGGCGCACCTCGTCAGCCGTCGCTCCCGACAGCACCGCAAACTCGAGATCGGTCCCGGCGATCAACGCATCGACGGCTTCGAGACGCTCAACGTCATTCCCGCGTCCAACGTCGATTATCTGTGGGACGCCGCCAAGCGACTGCCGTTTGCGGACGGCGCCTTCGAAGTGGTGTATGCGAGCCACATCCTGGAGCACATCCCCTGGTACAACACCGAAGAGGTGCTGGCCGAATGGGTGCGCATCGTCGCGCCGGGCGGACGGCTGGAGATCTGGGTGCCCGACGGGCTCAAGATCTGCAAAGCCTTCGTCGAGGCGGAAGAGCGGCACTCACGCGACTACGAGCAGGATGGCTGGTATCGCTTCAACGAGCAGAAGGACGCGTGCCGCTGGGCGTCCGGGCGCATTTTCTCGTACGGAGACGGCGTGGGCACGCTTGGCCATCCCAACTGGCACCTGGCCGTGTTCTCGTACCGCTACCTCGAGCAGGCGCTGAAGAATGCGGGCTGTCGCAACGTCGAACGTCTGCAGCACTCGCAGGTCCGCGGGCACGATCACGGCTGGATCAATCTGGGCATCGCCGGCATCAAATGATCCCTGGGTTTCGAATGATCGTGCGTAGTTGTTTGCACGCGCAGCGCGACTGAACCAACCAACAATCCGTGCCAGAGCCATCACCCGGGTGATGCGGTCCTGGCGCGCCTCATAGCCGTTTCCACACGGCAAATCCTGGAGCTGCGCGTTCCTGCGCCTCCCGGAAGGCAACGCCGCCATCGAACCAACCGAACCTCCTTGTGCTTCCCCCGCTAGCATCGCGCGGTTATCGACGTAGCCAATCCGGAGGGGTGCACCATGGCTGGTGGGTTCGACGATGAGAATGGCAAGTTCCGCGTGCTGGTGAACGAGGAAGAACAATATTCGCTGTGGCTGGACGGCATGGAGGTCCCGCGCGGCTGGACCGATACGGGCGTCGCTGGCGATAAAAAGACCTGCCTCGACTATGTCGGCAAAGTTTGGACGGACATGCGTCCCAAATCGCTGCGGATCTGGATGGAAGAACACGCGAAGAAGACCGCGGCGGAGGCTCAGTCGAACGAGGCGGCCACGGCCGGGTCGTCCCCTGGGGCATGAACCTCGACAGCAAGGTTGCATTGCTGTGTCTTCCCTGCGGAGGCGCCAGCGCCACGATGTATGAGCGCTGGCGCTTGCGTGCGCCGAGCTGGATTCGAGTGGTTCCGGTCGAACTGCCCGGTCGTGGCGCGCGCGCCTTCGAACCGTTCAGCAGGGACTTCGACGCGTTAGTGGAGCAGCTCTGTTTGGAGCATGCGCGCGTGCTCGAAAGTCCCTACGCCTTGTTCGGGCATAGCATGGGCGGGCTGCTCGCGTATGGGATGGCCGCATTGTTACATCGATGTCATCGACCGCCGCCATCGATGATGTTTGTATCCGCAAGTCCGAGTCCGGCCAGTGACCGCTGGCGCTTTACCGGGCGTGACAACGACGACGCCCTGATACGTGACCTGCGTCATTACGGCGGCGTCCCCGAAGAAGTGTTCGAATGTCCGGAGATGCTGCGTCCGGCGCTGGATACGCTCGCGGCCGACTACGTCGTGATCAACAGCTTCCACTATCGCGCTCCAGCACGCCTGCCTGTTCCGTTGCGAGTGCTGGCGGGACGCGATGACGAGATCCGACTGGACCAACTCGTCACCTGGCGCAACGAAACCCTCGCAAGCTTTGCACTACATTGGTTCAGCGGCGGACATTTCTATCTTCGTCCGCACGAAGCCGCGGTGCTGCGTTTGATCGAGCACGAGTTGGGCAACTCACGTAGGGCACTCAAGGAAAACACTGAAGCGCCATCGCCCGCTTTGCCGGTCTGAATTTGGAAGTCGGGCTCATCAACAACCTGCCTCGCCGGGCCGATCCTGTGCACGCGAACAGTCGATTCGCGTAAGGAGCCCGTGAATGACTCGCGGGCCAGCACCTGAAGGAGATCACCTTGAGAGCAGCAGCACGGTTGCTGGGGTTGTGGATGTTGACGGGCGCGGTGGCGGCCCAGGCGCAGCAGTTCGACAAGCTCGGCTTTTTTGTTGGCGAGGCGACGCCCGCGATCGCGGCGCCTCAGTATCGATCCTTCGTCGAGAAGGTTCAGCAGATCCCGAACTCCACCAATGTGTTCGTCGATTATCGCGAGCCCATCTGGAGCCCCGGCACTTACGATCCGAAGTGGCGTAACAACGCCGCGTGGGCGGCGGGCAATCTGGCCGAGCTGTGCTCGGTCGAGCATCTGAACCGCCTCGACGCCGAGGGGCGGCCCAATCTGATTCCCATCGTCAGCGTCGGTCTGACCGACGACCCCACGGTGTTTCAACTGAACCTGCCCGAAGGCGATCCGAATCGCGGCGTGTACAGCGAATCGGCCGCGGTCGCGATGATGAACGACGTCGCCGCCGGCAAATACGATGTCGAAAATCCCGCCGCCGGCCGCTATCGCGTGTGGCCGGCCATTCTCGACGCCTTCAAGAACCAGGGCTTTCGCAAAATCTATTTGCGCATCGGTTGGGAACAGAACGGCAACTGGTATGGCTGGCGCGTGCGTAACGAAGCAACACGTGCGGCTTATATCGCCGCGTGGCGGCACGTCGCCGATCTGGCGCATGCTTACGCGAATGCTCACGGCATGGTCATCGAAACCATGTGGAGTCCCACGGCTTCCTATGCCAACTATGGTGTGAGCGAGGAGAGCAGTTATCCGGGCGATGCGTACGTCGACATCGTCGCACCGACTCATTACAGCCCCATCTGGAATCCGACCCGCTCGCGCGACAAGACGGCGTATCACGATTGGAGCAGCGGCCAGAATGTGACGCTCGCCGACTGGCTCGCCAATGCGGCCAATCGTCGTGTCATCTGGGATTATCCAGCGGCCGACTACTGGAATCCGAAGCGAGGGTGGGGCCTGCCGGCTGCCATCGAGTTCGCGATGGCCCGGAGCAAACGTTTTGCACTGTCCGAAACGGGCACTGGCAACTTCGGCGTGACACGCAACGGCGGCGGTCCAGTCGATGAAGGGGACTACCCGTTGTATCTCGGCGAGCGCCTTGCCGCCGGCGTGAACCGCGGTCTGGAGCTCGAAGTGATCGAGATCTGGCCGCAGGCCAGCGGCAGCGATCGACTCACGTTCCTGAGTGGCGAGCGCCCCCTCGAGGCGAATGGCTGGAAAGACTTCGGCAGGATACTCGCCGTCGCCGAATCTCCCATCAACCTCGCGAAGGGCAGGCGGGCCTATCCGAGCTCGACGTACAGCAGCACCTATAGCGCCGCGCAAGTCACGGACGGCAGCACTGCGACCAGCTGGCGCAGCGCCGTTGGCACGGAGAAACAATGGATCTACGTCGACCTCGGGCAGAACTATGCGATCTCTCGCGTGCGGCTGACCTGGGATGGCGCCCATGCGTCGGAATACATGATTCAGACCCAGGTGAGCCCGAACAACTGGGCCACGATCTATCGGACGACGAGTGGCGACGGCGGTGTGGACGATATTCGCGGGCTGAGTGGCGTGAGCCGACATGTCCGCGTGTTTGCGCTCAAGTGGGGCACGACGACGCGCAACTACGGGCTCAAGGAATTCGAGATCTACCCGTGATTGCAGTCACGCGCGGCGCGCGACCACCAGCCAATTGTTGAAGGGCGTCCGGCCCCAAAGCGGCTGGAACTCGGCCTGCAGGCCATGACGGCGAAGCCCGGCGCGCAACTCCTGCGCGCTGGGCTGAGCTTTGAACGATGTTTTCATCCAGCCCACCCAATGCCCGAAGCGGTCGGTCACCCGGGTCATGGCGCTGCGCCAGGTGCCGTCGGCGAGTCCGGTGCGAATCACCAGCTGGCCTTCCTTGCTGACACATTCCGCCGCCTGCGACAGCAATGTTCCCTGCGCCTGTCGTGGCAGGTATTGCAGGACATCCAGCAGAGCGACGCTGCCCCGATGCTCCGGGAACTGGACGCTCAAGTCACAGACCTGGAACTTCGCATCGTCGTGACAGCCAACGGCCGAAGCGGCGCGCGCTGCTTCGATTTTCACGGCGTCCGTATCCACGCCGATATAGGGCAGTTGACGCCCGCTGGCGCGCAGACAGTGCAGCAGCAAGCCAATTCCGCAGCCCAGATCCAGCACCGGCTCCGACTGATTGCGAAAGGCGCCAGGCACCGCGTCGTACAGCGGATCCATCGCAAGTTTGCTCAGCGAATACCAGTAACGATATCGGTCCGGCAAAAAGCGGGCGGCGATGGCGCGTTTGGGCAGGGTCATGTTGGAACGTTAGTTTTCGACCGGGAAGAGGCGGACACCTTTCTTGACATTGTCGGCGCGTCCTCGCGCTGGCGCCAGGGTTACTATGCTCGCATATCAAGAAACGCCGGATCGAGGGGGGACCATGATCGGCAAGGTATCGCGGCGGCACATCATCGCGAACGGATTGACTCTGAGCACGGCGCTCGTCGCGGGGGCGCTGCCAACCTCGAGAGCTTTCGCCAACTCGGCGCCCGTCGCCGAGACCCGCGCTGGCAAGGTCAGAGGAGTGACGAGCGAAGGCGTGCACGTATTCAAAGGCGTGCCCTATGGCGCACCCACCGGCGGCCGCAATCGTTTCATGCCACCGCAGCCGCCGTCGCCATGGACCGGCGTGCGTGACGCGTTCGACTACGGGCCCAGCACGCCACAAAGGGATCCCGCGGCTCCACGAGGCGGCAGCGCCGTCGCAGCGCTCATCGGCGAGCTGAGCGACCGGCCCGAGAGCGAAGATTGCCTGGTGCTCAACGTATGGACGCGCGGCCTGCGCGATGGCGGCAAGCGGCCCGTGATGTTCTGGATTCACGGCGGCGGATTCACCGCAGGTTCGGGATCCTCGCCCGGCTACGATGGAACCCAACTTTGCAAACGTGGGGACGTGGTGGTGGTCAGCATCAATCACCGCTTGAATGTCGCGGGCTTCGCTTATCTGGGCGGCGTCGGTGGCGCCGACTACGCGAGCACGGGCAACGTCGGCATGCTGGATATCGTTCAGGCGTTGCGCTGGGTCCGCGAGAACATCGAGAACTTCGGCGGCGATCCCAATCGCGTGATGATCTTTGGCGAGTCCGGCGGCGGCCGTAAGGTCGGCACCTTGCTCGCCATGCCCGACGCCAAAGGTCTGTTCCATCGTGCCGTGATCCAGAGCGGGCCGACGATTAAAGTCGTCTCGCAGGAAGATGCGACTCGTATCGCCGAATTGCTGCTCGATGAGCTGCAGATCGCTCGCACCGACGTCCGCAAGCTGCAGGAAATGCCCATCGATCAGTTGATGCGCGCTTATCACGTCATCAGCCGCAGGCATCAGCTGGCCCACACCACGAACGGTTTCGCGCCGGTCGTGGAGGGCAAGGTGCTGCCTCAGCATCCGTTCCATCCGCAGGCGTCGGCGTTGATGGCCGATGTGCCGTTGATCATCGGCACGAACCGCACCGAAATGACCTTGCAGCTCGCCGGCGATCTGGCGGCGTTCAAGCTCGACGAAGCAGGTTTGCAGACGCGCGCCAGAGGTCTGCTGGGCGACCAGGCGCAGACCGTGCTCGCCGCTTATCGCAAGGCCGAGCCCAAGGCGACGCCCTCCGAATTGTTCTTCCTGATGATCAGCGACCAGCGATACTGCGCGCCCATCATGACCATCGCCGATCGCCGTGCCGCGCTCGGCAAAGCGCCGGTGCACTGCTATTACTTCACCTGGGAGACGCCGGTGCAGGGTGGCCGGCTGAAATCCCCGCACGCGCTGGAGATTTCGTTCGTCTTCGATCGCACCGAGCAGTCGGCCAACTTCACGGGCGGCGGCCCCCGAGCCGCCGCGCTAGCCGACAAGATGAGCGATGCATGGATTGCATTTGCCCGCTCGGGCGACCCCAACACAGCCAAGCTGCCAAAGTGGACACCGTACACGGCGACACAACGTGCCACGCTGGTGCTGAACGATTCGAGTGTGATCGTAGACGACCCGCTGGGGCCGCGACGCGCGGCCATGCAGGCGGCAATGAAGCTCTGATCCGTTTGGAAATCGAGGGACTGCACATGAGGACTGTGTGTCGGCGGGGGCGCTGGTTTCCCGTGTTCGTGAGTGCGTTGCTGTGCTTCGCGGCCGCACGTGCCGATGAGCCAATCGTTCGAACGGCGGAAGGGCAGCTGCGTGGCGCCCAACTGCAGGATCCGGCTGTGTATGTATTCAAGGGCATCCACTACGGTCGCTCGACCGAAGGCGCGGCGCGCTTCAAACCGTCGACCCGGGTCCCAAGATGGTCGGCAGTCAAAGACGCATTGAAGTTCGGCCCGGTCTGTCCACAGGCCGGCGAGCCCGGACGGCGCACGACCACGGCGGGCGAGCAGTTGCCCATCAGTGAAGATTGCCTGGTGCTCAACGTCTGGACGCCATCGATCGAGGCCGGCGGCAACCGTCCCGTCATGGTGTGGCTGCATGGCCGCGGCTTCTATGCCGGCGCGGGCTCCGAGCCGCTCTATGACGGCGCGCGCCTGGCGAGGCGGGGCGATGCCGTCGTCGTCACCATCAATCACCGCCTGAACGTGTTCGGCTACCTGCATCTGGTCCATCTCGGCGGCAAGCAATTCGCCAGCTCCGGCAACGTCGGCGTGCAGGACATGCAGCTCGCGCTGGAGTGGGTACGCGACAACATCGCGGCCTTCGGCGGCAATCCGCAGAACGTGACGATCTTCGGTGAGTCCGGCGGCGGCGTGAAAGTATCCACGCTGCTTGGCGTGCCCGCGGCGAAAGGTTTGTTCCATCGCGCCATCATCCAAAGCGGCGCGCGGACGCGAGGCATGCCGGCCAAGACCGCGTTGTCGAACGCACAGACCGTGATGGCGAAGCTGGGCGTCACGAGCACCGCCGATCTGCAGGCCGTACCGATGGAGAAGCTGCTTGCCGCGGTCACGACAACCGGTCGCACCGATCCGGAGTTCGGCCCCGTCGTGGACGAGACTTACTTGCCCAGGGACATGTTCGAGCCGGTGGCTGCGGCGACCGCGCGTGGCATTCCCATCATGGTTGGGTCGAACAAAGACGAGCATGCCATCTACGCTCGCGAACATCCTTTGATGGGCAAGATGACGGCGGCTCAGCTACGCGAGGATCTATTGCCCAGTTTCGGTGAGAACACCGATGCGCTGATCGCCGCCTACGAAGAGTCGCGGCCCGAGGCGACACCGTGGGACCTCATGGTCGCGATTCGCAGCAATCGCTTTCACATCGGCACCATCCGCCTCGCGGAGGCGGCCGCCAAAGTCGCACCGGTGTATGTCTACAGCTTCGACTTCGAAGCGTCACCTCTGAAGGCGGCACACGGTTCCGAGATCGCGTTTGTCTTCAGTAACGCGACCACGAGCAAGGACGCGCGCCAGGGTGCGAAGGCCGTCGAGGACGCGATGAGCGAGGCGTGGATCGCCTTCGCCCGTACTGGCAATCCCAATCACCAGGGCCTGCCGTCGTGGCCGACCTACGATGCTCAGAATCGCGCCACCATGGTGTTCGACACGAAGTCGATGGTGGTGAACGACCTGCGCGCACCCGAGCGCAAGGTGTGGGAAGGCAAGGAACTCGTCCGGTAACGGCTCAGGCGGTCAGCAAGGCGCGGAAGTGCTCTTTAGCTTCCGCGCCCAGATCCGATGTTTGCTCTGCGCCCGGAAACGTTCCTTCCGAAACGTCCCTGACGAACTGACGAGTGGCGCCCACGATCTCCTGCGCCACGTTCAGATAACGACGTGTGTGCTTCGGCTTGAAGTCGGTGTACAGGCCGAACAGGTCGTGAAACACCTGCACTTCGCCGTCGCAGTACGGCCCGGCGCCGATGCCGATGGTGGGAATCGATACTCGCCGGGAAATCTCTTGAGCCACCGTTGCAGGCACGAGCTCCAGGACGATCGCAAACGCTCCGGCAGCTTCGAGCGCCTTGGCATCGGCAACGAGCGACGCGGCCGCCGATGGTTCTTTACCCTGGATGCGTGGACCGCCCATTGCATGGACGGATTGTGGCGTGAAGCCGAGGTGACCGCAGACCGGGATGCCGACGCTCACCAGCCGTTCGATGGTCGGCGCGATGGCAATGCCACCTTCGATTTTCACCGCACCGACTTTGCCTTCGGTCATCAGACGCGCCGAGTTACGTAACGCATCCTCCACGGACACCTGGTAGCTCATGAACGGCATGTCGCCGACGAGCAGGGCGCGCCGACTGCCCCTCGCAACCATCTGTGAGTGATAAATGATCTGCTCGAGCGTCACCGGCAGGGTGGTGTCTTGACCCTGCACGACCATGCCCAAGGTATCGCCGATCAAAATAAACGGAACGCCGGCGGCGTCGATCATCTGCGCCGACGTGTAGTCGTATGCGGTCAGCGCCGCAATCCGCTCGCCACGGCGCTTCATGGCGACGATGTCCATCGTCGAAAGTCGTTGACCCTTCACGCAATGTCCCCCGGTTGTCGGTGTGACGATTCCATTTACGTGGCTATTAGTCAACGCTAAGGTACTCTGCATTGATCCAAGTAAATGCTTATATGCCGTCATGACACTCGAAGACCTTCGGATCCTGGTCGCGGCCTGCGAAGCCGGCAGCATGAGCTCCCTGGCGCGCGAGCTGCAGCGGACACAGTCCTCCGTCAGTCAGCACATCGCGCGACTCGAAGCAGAGCTGGGGATCCGGCTGTTCGAACGCCATGCGCGCGGCATTCAACCGACGGCGGCGGGCAAAGTGCTGAAGGACTTCGCGCTCGAAGGGCTGGATGCGATCGAGATCGGCCTGCAGCGGGTGCGGGCTCTACAGCATGGCGAGTCGGACACGGTCACCATCACGACCGGCGGCACCACTGTGCGGCATTTCATGCGACAGGCCGTGGTTCGCTTTCGCAAGGAGCATCCCGGCGTCAATCTGCGTTTCCTGCCGGCGAGCTCGACGCGTCGGTGCTTCGAGATCCTGCGTCTGAGTCAGGCGGACCTGGGTTTCGTCACCACCGGCGAGCCGGCGCGCGGCATCAACGAGAAAACCATCGCCAAACAACGGCTGTTCCTGCTCACCACCAAGAGCGACGAACTGTCACGACGTCGCAAACTGCGGCTGCAGGATCTCAAAGACATTCGCTACCTGGGGCTCGCGGGCGGCACCACTCATCACAGCGCCATCGAGCAGGCAGCGCTACACCGGGGCGTGGAGCTGAAGGCCGAAGTGGTGTTCGACGATTTCGATACGGCGAAACTGTTCGTCGAGCTCGGGTTGGGTCAGGCCATCGTGCCGGCGGTCCATGCCTACAATTTCGAAAAGAGCGGCTCGGTGAAAGCTGTGCCGATCGTCGACCTGCCGTCCGTATCCATCGGCTGGGCGTTCCGGCATTGGCAACACCTGTCGCCGGCCGCGCGTGAGTTCGTCGATATCACCAATCAGGAGATCGGCAAACTCCATCATGTGCCCGGACTGGAGTTGGCAGCGGCGCTGCGCTGATCCAGGCGCGAGCGCCCGAGCAGCTTCAACGTGAGATTTCGTCCCGCGCGCAGAATAGGGTAGGCGAACCGGGAGAAGGCTCGCGAGCGGAAGACGAGCGAGTTGATGCGATTGAACCAGCCAGCCGGCGTCGTCAACAGCGCCAGCGCGTGAATGCAATCCGCGCCATGATAGTAGCGCCCGTTCAATTTCAGAACCATGCCGGCGTCCACGTCGTAACCGAGCCGCCGAACTTCATCGACGAGCTGCGGATACTCACGGGCATTCGCCAAGGTCACGGGCCCAACCGCCTCCCGCAGGCGTACGTGAACCACATAGCGCGAGCAGAAGGGGCATTCGCCGTCGTAGAGCAGCCAGTTCGCCGAACTCTCGGTCACATCAATCCCGGGCGGCGGCAGTGCCGGTTGCAGATTTGTCAGGGCAGTCTGAGTAGAAATTACAACCGCTCAGCACGGGCAGGTTACGCAACGCGTCGTATGCGCCGGCGAGCGCCAGCGCGACGAGAAAATAAAGCGCCAATTTCCTGCGTGAAACCATGTGAATTCCTCCTGCGAGGTGACGCCGATATTACTCCAAACGTACGCTTGGGTTCATCTGCATCGGCGTCGGCACGCTTTTCGCTTCAACTTGCGCCGATGCGCGAAAGTTGCGTGCTCCCACTAGTGGCGGGCCACGATGACGCAGCTTGGGAACAGGTGGCGCCATGCCGGTGCGGCTGGCACACTCCGGCGACCTCGGAATCCGGGGGCGCTCGCAGGGTTGAGAGATAAACGGAGAAAACAAGGGGCAAAACAGAGGATGAGCGCTCGCGCAGATCGTTCCATCGTCGATTGGTGGCGTCACTTGCGCCCGGCCGTCAGCCAGACCACGGAGCGTGTGGCGGCCGATGGCTTGATCGCGTTTTCACCCGTGTGGGCGGCCGCTGCGATTTTCAGCCTGGCCGGCGATCGCGGCATGTTGGTGTTTCGTGACGGCGTGTTGCTCGGTCTGATGACGTGGGCAGCCATCGCGGTGGCGCTGCTGCTCGTCTGGCGGCCACGCTGGACTGCGCTGCTATTCCTGCTCGCCGGCGTGATGCTCACGCGATACGCCGTGGCCATGCCGGTCGCGGGCAATAACAAGATGATCGCCGCTTTCATGAACGCGAGCATTCTCGTCATTTGCGCACACGCCGTCCTGCGCTATAGCAATGCGGCCGAAATGCGAGAAAACATCTACGAGAACATGCGGGTGGTGGCGCGTGCGCTGCTCGCCATCATGTACTTCTACGGCATCTTTCATAAGATCAACACGGACTTTCTGGATCCGCGCGTCAGCTGCGCCGTGGCCTTGTACATGCCGCTGGCCGACGGCTTCGGACTGCAACACAATCTCACCGGCAAGTATCTCGCGATCTGGAGCACTTTCATCGTCGAGGCCATCGCCATCGTTTCTTTGTATTGGAAACGCTGGTTCGCCGTGGGCCTGCTGCTGGCGCTCATGTTTCATTTCGTGATCCCGATCTCCGTGTACTCGTGGTACATGGACTTCTCGAGCCTGGTGCTCGCGCTGTACATCCTGTCCGTGCCTCGCGAGGTGAGCCAGCGGTTCTACGACAGCAGCGCGCGAATGTTCCGTCTCTTGCGTGACCGCTTCGGTGCGCTCGGTCAGGCATTGCCCTTTGGCATCGTGATCGGCGGGGCAGTGGCGCTCGTCGCCGTTCTTTCGTTATTCAGCCGGCAGGCACACATCGCCCCATCGCATGCTTATCAGTCGGTGTGGGTGCTGATGTGGGTGGCGTACGGTGGCATCAGCATGCTGTTCCTCGCTGAGGCCGCGCTCAGTCATTTGCCTTGGCGGGGCACGCCCGGGCCGCGGCGTGCGCTGTGGCTGTATGCGCTTCCTGCCGCGCTGTTCATCGTGTGTACTGCTCCCTACGTCGGCCTGCGGACCGAAGCGTCGATCGCCATGTTCAGCAACCTGCATACCGAGGCGGGCGTCTCGAACCATCTGCTGATGCCGCAGCCGCCGTATCTGTTCCCGTATCAAAGCGACGTCGCCATGATCAAAGCGTCGTCGGATCCGGATCTGCAGCACTTCGCCGATCGCAACCAGGGCCTGGTGATGTTTTCTCTGAAGGAACGCCTCAGGAAGAAACCTGAAGCCTGGGTCACTTATGAGCTCAACGGCGTGCGCCACGAGCGGGCGACTGCGCAGTCGCTGGGCGCGTTCACTCACGCGAGCTTCTGGGAGCGCAAGCTGCTCATCTTCAAACATGTGGACTTCGCCCGGCCGAAGGTGTGCACGCACTAGCGCCGAGATTCGACTTGCATCTGACTTCCTGCAGCGCTGGGCCGGCAACTATCCGGCCCAGTGCTGCGTGATACAATCGCGTCCGTCGATTGGACAAGCAATCCCTTCACGGACGTCGTGGCCATTGCACCTAAACTGATTCGTAACGCGCCTGGAATCGCGCTGAAGCGCTTATTGTGGAGTCTGCTGAGGCGCCGAGAGTTCGAATACGAAGTAGTCACAGCGCACGGCTGGCGCATCAGCGGTCACACACGCGATTGGATTCAGCGAACGCTGTATTACTTTGGCTTGTGGGAGCCCAACCTCACTGCATGGATTGCAAGCCGCTTGCAACTCGGCAACGTGTTTGTCGATGTCGGTGCAAACGTCGGTTATTTCACACTGCTCGCCGCGCGTTGCGTGGGGCTCGAAGGCAAAGTGGTTGCCATCGAAGCGATGCCGTCGATTTTCGAGCATCTTGCGAAACATGTCCGCGACAACGGACTCACCAATACGAGACTGGTGAACAAAGCCGCCGTCGGGCCGGACTCGCCACGCGAAGTTGAATTATTCTGGGGCAGCACGGACAACATCGGCTCGACGGGCATGATGGGCCGAAGCGGTAGCAGTCGCGGCGTCGCCATCGCCGCGAGCACGTTATCGGACATCCTTACCGATGACGAATGCGCACGAGCACGGCTGATAAAAGTCGATGTCGAGGGCGTGGAGCCCGAGACCGTGCACGGCCTCGGCTTGGAAAGTGGACGTTTCAGCAAGGACCTCGAACTGATCGTCGAGGTGGCCCACGATCCGGAGCGCCTAGCGCAGCGCGCCTGGCTGCTGGATTATCTCCGCGGCCTGGGGTTCTTCAGCTACGTTCTTCCGGAGACGCACGGTTTCCGTCATTACGCGTATCCCGAGAGCTCGCGCGAACGTCCTCGCCGGCTGAGAGAGCCCCTCACACGCATGCACAATGTGATTTTCTCGCGAATCGACGCGGATCAGCTGTGATCGATCAACGGCGAGATTCGACCGCCATTCGGACCGCAAGGCCAGCGAGCACCGTGCCCATCAGCCAGCGCTGCACGACCTGCCACGTGGGGCGTGATGCAAAGAAGATCGCCACGCTGCCGGCCATGACGACGATGAGCGCATTCACGCTCACGCTGATCGTGATCTGAGTGAGCCCCAGCACCAGCGATTGCAGCAGCACGCTGCCGTGCTCGGGCTGAATGAACTGCGGCAGCAGCGACACGTACAGGATCGCGATCTTCGGATTCAGCAGGCTGGTGAACAACCCCATGCCGAACAGGCGCCGGGGACTATCCTGCGGCAGGTCCTTCACTTCGAATGGCGAACGGCCACCGGGCTTGAGCGCCTGCCATGCGAGATACAACAAATAGATCGCGCCAGCGATGCGGAGCGCGTCGTAGGCGAGCGGCACCGACAGAAAGATCGCGGTGATGCCAAGCGCCGCGCACATCAAATAGATCATGAACCCCAGCGCAATCCCGCCAAGGGAGATCAGCCCCGCCATCCGCCCCTGACAGATGGCGCGCGAGGTCAGATAGATCATGTTGGGTCCGGGGGTGAGCACCATGGCGAGGGCCACCAGAGCGAACTGCAAATGATCGGTGAGGGTAGGCATGGCGAGACTGCGGCGACCGGGAACCAAATCATGATAGAGGCTCTCGATCAGCCCCGGAAGCAGAATCGATTAGAGCGTCGGGGGCAGGCGGATTAAGGTTGAGCCTGGTCTCGTGCATCGTAGGATCGATCATGTCCACCAAGCATCCAATCCGCTCCGGTTTTCGCGTCGTATCCGCGGTGGCCATCGTCGCTGCCGCGGTGATGAATCTCGTGTCCCACCTGCCCACGGGGGGCTGACCGGCATGTGAGCCCGGTCACGCCGTCAGCTGCGGGCGTTCCGCAGACATTCTGCAGGTTGGCGCCGCGTGAAGTATCTGCATCTGATCTGGGCGAGCCTGTTTCGTCGCAGGATGCGAACGATCCTGATGCTGCTGTCCATCACGATCGCTTTTCTACTGTATGGGCCCCTGGAAACGGTGCGCAGCACCTTCGCCAGTTTCGGGCAATCGGTCGCGGGACACGACCGGCTGCTGACGATGTCGAAACTGCGGCCGGGTGCGCCGGTCCTGCCGCAAAGTTTGTATTCTCGCATCCAGGAAGTGCCGGGCGTCGCCAACGTCGATTTCTCGTATTACTTCGGCGGCACGTACCAGGATCCCAAAAACGCGATTCCGCTGGAAACGCACACCGACACGTTCTTCGACCTTTATCCCGAACTAGCCGTCACGCCCGGCGGACGTGAGGCTTTCCAACGCACGCGCACCGGCGTCATGGTCGGCGTGGGGCTGGCCGCGAAATATGGTTGGGAGGTGGGGGACAAAATTCCAGTGGAAACGTCAGTGACCCGCAAGGACGGCTCCAATGTCTGGACCTTCGATGTGGTGGGAATCTATGAATTTACCGAAGCCGGTATGAAGGTCTGGAACAGCATCGTCTATGTCAACGGAGAGGGATTCGATGCGGCGCGGGCCTCCGATAGCGGCAAGGTGGGGTGGTTTGCTGTAAAGGTCGCTGATGGATACCCGGTGGACAATGTCGCGCATGCGATCGATGCGCTGTCCGCCAACTCGGATCACGAGACCAAGACACAAAGCGAGAACGCGTTCAGCGCCGGATGGATCGGTCAGATCGGGGACTTCGGAGTCATGGTCACCTCGATCATGAGCGCCGTGTTCTTCACCTTGCTGCTGTTGACCGGCCACACCATCGCCCAGACGGTCCAGGAGCGCATTCCTGAGTTCGGTGTTTTGAAAACGCTCGGCTTCTCTGGGGGCGCCGTCCTCGGCCTGGTGCTCGCCGAATGCGTTCTCTTGCTACTCCTCGGCAGCACGCTCGGCTTGAGCCTGGCGACGTTGGCGGTCGCCTTTGCGAGCTCGCTGCCGGCGGGCGCCTTGCCTTTTCCACTGCAGCCCTTGGGGGGCGCGGTGTGGCTTCGAGGTCTGACGGTTGCGATTCTCATCGCTATGGCGGTGGGGGCGTTACCCGCGCTGCGCGGCCTGCGACTCCGCATCGTAGACGCTTTGGCCGGAGGCTGACTCATGTCACTTCTCGGCAGTCTCGTACAAATGATTTCGGTCACAAGCGTCGGCATCGCCACGATTCCCAAACGGCTGGGCGCCTCCGCTGTTGTCGTCGCCGGCATCGCCGGCGTCGTCGGCGTACTCGTGGGATTGCTGGCGATGGGCGAGGGATTCGAGAAGACGCTGCATCAGACGGGTGCGGACGATCGAGTCATCGTGCTTCAGGCGGGGGTTCTGTCGGAGGCCGGATCGACGCTCACACGCGATGCGCCCGCAATCGTGTCTCAAGCGCCGCAGATCCGGAAGAATGATCGAGGACAGCCCATCGTGTCATCCGAGGTGTTGGTTGCAGCGACCCTGCGCAAGAAAAGCACTGGCCTCGAGGCCAACATCGCCGTTCGCGGCCTCGGCGAGCGAGCTTGGGAGTTGCGGCCTCAGGCGACCATTACCGCGGGTCGTAAATTTCAGCCCGGCTTGCAGGAGCTCGTGGTTGGTCAGGATGCGCATCGACAGTTCTCGGGCACGGACATCGGCGCGACGATGATCCTCAACGGTCAGTCCTGGACAGTGGTCGGGCTGTTCGATTCTGGAGATGCTCACAACTCCGAGATCTGGGCTGATACCGACGTGCTGGCCTCCGCGTTCCGCCGCGGCAGTGGCAAGAACTCACTGGTGGCGCAACTCAACGATGCCGCCGCGGTCGATGCGTTCAAAGCGCAACTCGCCAGCGATCCCCGGCTCAAAGTCGACGCTCAAACGACAAGGCAGTACTACAGCCGTCAGTCTGCGAGAGTGGCGACGTTGACTCGTGTCTTCGGTATCACCATCGCCGCCATCATGGCGCTCGGCGCGATCTTTGGCGCGCTCAATACCATGTATTCCGCCGTAGCGGCTCGTACTCGCGAGATCGCAACGTTGCGGGCCATTGGATTTCGCTCCGTGCCGGTGATCATGTCGGTGCTGATCGAGACCATGTTGTTGGCCCTGGGAGGAGGGCTGCTCGGCGCCAGCGTCGCCTGGGCATTGTTCGACGGTTTTTATGCCTCGACGCAGGGATCGGGCGGGCAGGTCATGTTTGCTTTCGACGTATCCCCAGAGCTTCTGCTGAAGGGCGTGAGCGTCGCGCTGGCGATGGGGTTGGCGGGAGGATTGCCGCCGGCGATCCGAGCGGCGCGTATGCCCATCGCTACGGGGCTGCGCGAACTTTGATAACACCATAAGCTCGTCGGCTCTCATACGGGGCAAACATTCTCGGAAGTGCACCGTAACGGCGCAGAAGCAAGCGCTCACGTCAGATTCCACGCGGCCGCGAGGCCGGCAACCATTGGCATGCCACTTGCTGGAATGAAGCGTTCGATCCAACGAGGGGTCGACAGGGCACAGCAGCCAAAGGCGGGCCATTCCTTTCCCGCCTCATCACTCGCTATCGCGCAATTCAAGCGCCGAGTGACAAACCCAAGCTCTCACTGACTCACCGTTGCTCGCTTCATGAGGCGTTAGAACAACCATGTCCTATCTGGCACCGTCCGAATTTGTCACCAAGATGGTCGATGCGGGTGAATCCAAGGTCTTCATGGCCACGCGCGACACCTTGATCCGCGCGTACATGGCTGGCGCGATTCTCGCGTTGGCGGCCGTATTCGCCGTCGCCGTCTCCCAGCAGACCGGTTATCCGATCATCGGCGCGATCCTGTTTCCCGTGGGCTTCTGCATGTTGTACCTGCTGGGTTTCGATCTGCTGACCGGCGTGTTCGTGCTGTCACCGCTGGCCCTGATCGACAAGCGCCCCGGCGTAACGCTAGGCGGTGTGTTGAAGAATTGGGGACTGGTGTTCACCGGTAACCTCGCGGGCGCGGTGACGGTCGCCTTCATGATGTCGATCGTGTTCACCAACGGCTTTTCCACCGAGCCGAACGCCGTCGGCAAAGTCATCGCCGGTATCGGTGAAGCCCGCACGCTGGGTTACAAGGAATATGGAGCGGCGGGTATGCTCACGCTGTTCATCCGAGGCGTGCTGTGCAACTGGATGGTCTCCACCGGCGTGGTCGGCGCGATGATTTCCACTTCCGTGGGCGGCAAGGTCATTGCCATGTGGATGCCCATCATGGTGTTCTTCGCAATGACCTTCGAGCACTCTGTGGTCAACATGTTCCTGTTTCCGTCCGCGCTGATCATGGGCGGCAACTTCTCGATCATGGATTACATCGTCTGGAACGAGTTGCCCACGGTCGTCGGCAACCTGATCGGCGGTCTTGCCTTCACCGGGCTGACGCTCTATTCCACGCATCTGCGTACGGGCGCGAAGAAGAAAGCATTCCCGCGCGCTGCTTGATCTGACGCATGCTGCCCACTGGATTGAAAATCTCCCTTGGGCAGCATTCAGGCCGGGGTCGCAAGGAAACCAACCAGGACTTTCACGGCGCCTGCATTCCAGGCGAGCCGCAACTGACCGCCAAAGGCATCGCCGTCGCATTGGCCGACGGTGTGAGCAGCAGCAACGTCAGTCAGATCGCGAGCGAGGCGGCCGTCAAAGGCTTCCTGGAGGACTATTACTGCACGTCGCCTGCATGGTCGGTGAAACACTCCGCGCAGCGCGTGCTCACCGCAATCAACTCGTGGCTCTATGCCCAAACGCGGCAGAGCCAATACCGCTACGACCAGGACCGCGGCTACGTGTGCACCTTGAGCGCACTGGTGCTGAAGTCCACGACCGCACACATCTTTCATGTCGGCGATTCGAGAATCTACCGGCTGCGTGACCAGTCTCTGGAGCAGCTGACCGAAGATCACCGGGTGTGGGTCTCACAAGACAAGAGTTATCTCGGCCGCGCGCTGGGAGTCAATCCACAGCTCGAAATCGATTATTGCGCGGTGAGCGTGGGGCAGGGCGATCATTTCATTCTTGCCACCGACGGCATCCATGAGCACGTCAGCGCGCGTTTCATCACCGACGCGCTGGCGCAGCGACCTGACGATCTTGACGCTGTAGCAAAGGTGATCGCCGCCGAAGCCTATGAGCGCGGCAGCGAGGACAACCTCAGCATCCAACTGATTCGTATCGAGGAGTTGCCTGAGGCCGAGGCCACCGAAATCCATCACAAGCTCAGCGAACTTCCGTTACCTCCGGAGCTCTCGCCACGGATGTTATTCGATGGCTATCGCATCATTCGCGATATCCACATCAGCAGTCGCAGCCATGTTTATCTGGCGCTCGATGTGACTTCCGAGGGCGCCGAAGCACCCGTCGTCATCAAGACGCCATCCGTGGATCTGCGCGGCGATCCTGCTTATCTGGAGCCATTTCTGCTGGAAGACTGGATCGCGCGTCGTATCGATAGTCCGCACGTGGTTCGCGCCGTCGCGCTGACCCGGAAAAGAAACTACCTCTATACCGTCACCGAGTTCATCGACGGCCAGACGCTGACGCAATGGATGATCGACAATCCCAGGCCGAAGCTGGCCAGTGTGCGCGGCATCGTGGAACAAATCGCCAAAGGCCTGCAGGCGTTTCATCGCCTGGAGATGCTGCACCAGGACCTGCGGCCCGAGAACATCATGATCGACGCCACCGGCACCGTGAAGATCATGGATTTCGGCTCGACACGCGTCGCCGGCATCGTCGAGAACACGACCACGGTCGATCATCTGCCGCAAGGAACTCTGCAATACACGGCGCCGGAGTACTTTCTGGGCCACGCGGGCTCGTCACGCTCGGATTTGTTTTCCCTCGGCGTCATCGCCTACCAGATGCTTTCTGGCCGGCTGCCGTTCGGCGCCGAAGTCGCCAAGTCCAGAGCCAAGGCCGAGCAAAAACGCTTGAGCTATCGCTCGCTGCTCGATGAAGAGCGGGACATTCCGGTCTGGGTCGATGAAACGCTGAAGAAGGCTACGCACGTGGACCCCGATAAGCGCTATCAGGAGTTATCCGAATTCATTTACGACCTGAGTCATCCCAACGACGCTTACCTGCGCAGGACTCGGCCGCCGCTGCTGGAACGCAATCCGACGATGTTTTGGAAGACGCTGACGCTGCTTCTGACGATCGTCATCGTCGTGCTGCTCGCCACACGCTGACGTCGGATTGACGCAACCTTCATTATTGTCAAAGACGTCGCTCGCGCGGTTGCCGAGTCAACGTGACGTTCTCAAGAAGATGAAACCTTCTGAGAAGTCGGTTCGTGTTGAACTAAATGTGCCCACGGAAAAGTGAGAAGTGCGTCACATTTTTCCTGAATTGTGAGACACACGTCACACCCGTTCGTTCCATCCACGAGCAATAGTTCTCACGCGAATTACGTCAAGGGCAAAGCCATCGAAAGATGGCGACGCAAAGTCACCGGTCTAAAGAGCGCCTCGCGCGCTCCATGACGGCGGGACCGCCGGAGTCGACGTCCGATCCAATCGGGCTGCCTCGAACCCAATGCGCCTGCGTGCCCAAGGTTGAATGGAGGTGGCTCATGACTCGCTGGAACTCGATCGCGAACGCGGACACGGCTTTGCCGTCGGTACGTGACATGCGCGCATTCCCCAGCGCCTGAAGCCGAAACCCTCTCGGTTTTCCATCTCAATCCGCCACCCATCGGGCGAACCAACATGCAGAAGATTCTCTGGACCGTGATGTTCAGCGCTTGGTGCTGTCTGTCGGCCGCGGTTTGCGCCGCCGACGACAGCTATCGCGCGCAGATGAAGGGCCTCGATGAGCAGGTGCAGGAGATCAAGTCCGATGTCCTGAGCATCGATGCCGAGCTGCGGCGGCTGGAGGAGAAGCTGCTGTATCCCTCCAACACGCACGTGGCGATGTTCGTCGCGCTGGCCAAGGACGATTCGATGCGCCTCGATGCGGTTCAGATCCAGCTCGACGGCAAGCTCGTCGCGCATTACATCTACAGCTACAAAGAGCTCGAAGCGCTGCAGAAGGGCGGCGTGCAGCGGATCTACACGGGCAACATCGCGACCGGATCGCATCAGCTCGAGATCTCCGTGATGGGCAAGCTCGACGGCGGCAAGGACTACTCGCGCACCGAGACCTTCACGATCGACAAGGGCATCGAACCGAAGCTGGTCGGCATCACGCTCGCAGGCGCCGGCGCGGGCCAGGCCATCCAGGTCGGAGACTGGTGAGCATCATGCGTCGCGCAGCTCACAATGCGCTCGGACTCGGCCTGACGGCGATGTGCGCCGTGAGTCCGTGTTCCGGCGGCGATCTCAAGGATCTGCACTTCGGCGAGGCCGTGTATTACGCCCACCAAGGTCAGTATCTCGAGGCGCTCGAACGACTCGATGCAGAGCTCGGCCAGTATCGCGATCTCGACGAGCCGCAGCTCGACACCTTGCACTTTCATGTCGGCGAGGCGGAGTTTTCGGTCGGCGACTTCGAGCTCAACTATCGGATGCACCATCGGGCCGGCCGCGCGATCAAAGCGGTCCTCGAAGGGGCGGTCGATGAAGCGGTCCGCAACGAAGCGGCGTTTCGCCTGGCGCGCATTCACTTCCAGAAGGATCAATTGGAAGAAGCGCTGCATGCGCTCGATCGCATGCAAGGCCGCGTGCCGGACCCCATCAAGGATGAAGTCGAGTTTCTGCGCGCGAACGTTTATCTCGCGAGCGGCCGTCCCGAGGATGCCGCAAGCGTTCTGCAGCGGCTGCAGGGCGCCGATGGACTGACGGGCTTCGCCGAATACAACCTCGGCATCGCATTGTTACAGGGGCAGCGAGCCGATGCGGCGCTGGAGCAACTGGACAAAGCGGGCAAGATCCAGGCGCGGGACGAAGCCGTCCGATCCATCAAGGACAAGTCCAACCTGATCCTCGGGGATTTGCTGTTCGAATCGAATCGCTTCGACCGCGCGCAGCTCTCGTTCGATCGGGTTCGGCTCGAAGGTCCGTTCTCGAATCAGGCGCTGCTGCGTTCGGGTTGGGCCGCCATGTCGGCCGAGCAGTACGACAGAGCGATCGTGCCGTGGAGCCGGCTCGTCGAGCGCGATGTGACCGACGGCGCCGTGCAAGAAGCCTTGCTGGCGCTGCCGTACGCCTACGGCAAATTGAACATCAACGGGCGCGCCGCGCTCATGTATGGCCGAGCTCTCGAAACATTCAGCAAAGAAGGCGAGCGCGTGGATGCCTCCATCAGGAGCATCCGTGAAGGCAAGTTCTTGAAGGCGCTGGTGCGCGAGGAGATCCGCCAGGACAAGGACTGGGTCATTCGTCTGCGCACGCTGCCGGACACCCCAGAGACGTATTACCTCGCGTCGCTCATGTCCTCGCACGACTTCCAGACCTCGCTCCAGAACTATCTGGATCTCGAGGACGTGCGCAAGAAGCTGGAGACCTGGCAGCGCAGCTTCGCCGCATTCGAGGACATCATCGAGCTGCGCCGTCGCAATTACGAGCCGCTCTTGCCGGAGGTCGACGCGAAGTTTCGCGAGCTCGACTCGCAGATCCGCCTGCGTCAGGAACAGCGCAAGAACATCGAGAAGCGGTTGCACGGCATGTTGACGGCGCCGCGACCGGATTACCTCGCGACCGCAGACGAGAGAATCGTCCACGAGCGCCTGAATCAGATCGAGCGCGCCCTCGAGACGATGCCGGAAGCCCAGACCGAACACCAGCGGCGCCGCGTGGCTCGTCTGCAGGGCGTCCTGACGTGGCATCTGAACACGCAATATCACGAGCGCCTGACCGAAGCGTACGAGCACCTCGAGCAGCTCAACTCGGATATCGCAAAGATGACTGCGCAGTACCAGGCGTTCGTCCGCGCCCGGCAGGCGGCCACGCATAGCTACGTCGGCTATGACGATTCAATCAAACGCCTGCGCCGTCGCGTCAGCGAGTCGCTTCAGCAGGTGACGCTCGTCATGGCGCGACAAGGTCGTGTGCTGGAGATGGTTGCCATCAATGAGCTCGGCATTCGTCGCGATCGCCTGGAGTCCTATGAGAGCCAGGCGCGCTACGCCGTCGCCGACAGCTACGACCGCGCCACGCGTGCGCAGGCCAATGCGGGAGGGCAGAACTGATGCGTCCTCTGCGTGTGGCACTGATGCTTTCGCCCGTGTTGGTCACGGCCTGCGCGCCGGCTCCAGACAAACAAACGCTGGCGGAGCTTCGCAACGTGCCGGCGGACACGGCCGATGTGCACGTCGATCAGGGCCTGGATCGAGCCATGGAAAGTTATCGGCGTTATCTCGAAGAGACGCCGAAGACCGCGATGACGCCCGAGGCGATGCGGCGTCTGGCGGACCTCAAGGTCGAGAAGCAGTTCGGCATTCTGGGCGACGGAAAAATGGTCGAGCTGGCGGCGCCCGAGCCGGCCCCGGAACGCATGGTGCTCGCTGCGACGGGCGCCGAGCGTCCCAAGGCCGCCGGCATCGCCGACCTCTCCGAATCGCAACAGGAGTTCGAACGTCGCGCGACCAGCCAGGCGCAGCTCGCTTCGGGCGGCCGGGAGCCTGTGTCCGTTCCGGGAACGACGGACACGCAGGCAGCCTCCGGCCCTCTGGAAGCGATCGCACTCTACGATCAGCTACTGTCGGAATATCCGACCTACGAGCACAACGACAAGGTGCTCTATCAGAAGTCCCGTGCGTACGACGAGCTCGGGCGCACCGAGGAAGCGATGCAGACCATGGAGCGTCTCATCGCCGAGCACCCGGAATCGCGGTACATCGACGAAGTCCAGTTCCGGCGCGCGGAGTACTTCTTTACCCGCAGAAAGTTTCGAGAGGCCGAGGGGGCCTACGAGGCCATTATCGCGCTCGGGGCTCGCTCGGAATATTACGAACTCGCGCTCTACAAGCTCGGCTGGACGCTCTACAAGCAGGAGTTCTACGACGAGGCTCTGCATAGATACGTTGCGCTGCTCGATCACAAGGTCTCCATCGGTTATGACTTCGACGCGCGCCATGAGGAAGGCGACGAGCGCCGGGTAGCCGATACGTTCCGCGTCATCAGCTTGAGCTTTTCGAATCTCGGCGGCTCCGAAGTCGTGGGCGAGTACTTCGCCACGAATGGCAGCCGCACCTACGAGGACCGCATCTATAGCAACCTCGGCGAGTTCTATCTCACCAAGCTGCGTTATCACGATGCCGCCGCGGCGTACAAGGCATTCATCGGGCTGTATCCGCTGCATCGGACCTCGCCGCATTTCAGCATGCGCGTGGTCGAGATCTACACCAAGGGCGGCTTCCAGAAACTGGTGCTGGATTCGAAGAAGGAGTTTGCGAAGACCTACGGGGTGCACGCCGAGTACTGGCGCCACTTCGCCATCGACGAAGCGCCGGAGGTGCTCAGCTATTTGAAGAGCAACCTCAAGGACCTGGCCAACCACTATCACGCGCAGTATCAGCGTGCGGACCTGTCCGAAGAGAAGCCGGCCAACTATCGCGAAGCCTTGCAATGGTATCGGGAGTTCCTCGCTTCCTTCCCGAAGGATGCGGACTCGCCGCCGACCAACTATCAGCTGGCCGACCTGCTGCTCGAAGAAAAGAACTTCGGCGAGGCGGCGAGAGAGTACGAGCGCACGGCGTACGATTATCCAGCGCATGAAAAGGCTGCCGCGGCCGGCTATGCCGCCATCTTCGCGCATCGTGAGAACTTGAAGGCAGCTGACGAGATTGCACAGCCGACGATCAAGCGCGACACGATCGCAAGCTCGCTCAAGTTCGCGGACACATTCCCACAGCACGAGCACGCGGCGAAGGTGTTGGGCGCGGCTGCCGACGATCTCTATGAGTTGAAAGACTTCAAGCCGGCATTGGCCGCCGCGCAGAAGTTGATCGAGCGTTATCCGGCCGCCGAGCTGCCGGTGCTGCGTTCAGCCTGGACGGTCGCTGCTCACGCATCGGTCGAGCTCGCTGAGTATCCGCAAGCGGAGCTCGCGTATACGCGTGTCCTGGAACTCACGCCGGAGAACGACGAGAAGCGTGCGGCGCTCGTCGACAATCTGGCGGCTTCCATTTACAAGCAAGGCGAAGCCGCCAACACCGCACAGGACTACCGCACGGCGGCGAACCACTTCCTGCGCATCAAACAAGCGGCGCCGACATCCAAGATTCGCGCGGCTGCCGAGTACGACGCCGGCGCCGCTCTCATTCGACTGGAAGACTGGACGGCCGCGGCCGACGTACTCGATGCATTCCGGCGCACGTATCCAGAGCACGAACTGAATCGCGAAGCGACCAAGCAGATCGCCTTCGTGTACCGCCAGAGCGGGCAGGTTGCCCGTGCGGCGAGCGAATACGAGCGCATCGCTACCGAAGCCGACAAGCCGGAGCTGCGCGGCGAGGCGCTGCTTCTCGCCGGTGATTTGCATGAGCAAGGCAAGAACACCGAGCGGGCGCTCGCCGCTTATCTGGCGTACGTAAAGGAGTTTCCGAAACCCCTCGATCTCGGTGTGGAGACGCGCTTCAAGATCGCCGAGCTTTATAAGAATGCGAGCGACATCGCGCGATATCACGAACAGCTGCAGCAGATCGTGAGCATCGATGCCGCAGCCGGAGCGGAGCGAACCAATCGGACTCGCACCCTGGCGGCGGGCTCGGCGCTCGTGCTCGCCGAGCAGCTTTATGCGCAGTTTGCGTCCGTGAAGCTGATGCAACCGTTCGAGCGGAGCTTGCAACTGAAGCAGCAGCGCATGGACGCCGCGATGAAGTCGCTGAGCGCGCTGGTGGATTATCAGGTTGGTGAAGTGACCGCCGCCGCGACGTTCTACATGGCCGAGGTGTACTACGGCTTCAATCGATCGCTGGTGGAGTCGGAGCGTCCAAAGGATCTGCAGGCGAGCCAGCTGCAGGATTACGAGCTGGCGCTGGAAGAGAATGCGTTTCCCTTCGAGGAAAAAGCCATCGGCGTGCACGAGAAGAATCTCGAGCTGATCCGCTCCGGCATTTACAACGAGTGGATCGAAAAGAGCCTGGCCAAGCTCGCCCAGCTCATGCCCGCGCGCTATGCGAAGACGGAGTTGAGCAGCGGTTTTCTGGGCTCGCTGGATCGCTATGCCTACCGCACGCCGTCGGCGCCGCCGCCGGAACCGGCAATCGCCGCCACCGCAGGAGTTCCCAATGCGACCGGGCGTTAACAGGTGTTTCAAGGCAGGGCGTCGCCTCGTGCTGCTTGCGGCCATGTTCGTGGCCGCGTGCTCGACACCGACCAAGCAGGACAAACCTGTGCAGAAGGGGCTGGCGAAAGCAGCGCCCGTGGCACGGGTCGATATTCAACAGGACGCGACTGGCTTCACGATCCTCGAGGATGTTCGCGTGAGCGCGGACCTTCGCGCGGAGTACGAAAGCGCTGTTCGCATGCTGGAGCTGCAGCAGTACGAGCAGGGAATCGCATCCCTACTCAAGATCACCGAGAGCGCGCCCAACGTCACCGCCATTTACATCGATCTCGGCATGGCCTACGCGCGCACGGGCGATCTGGACAAAGCCGAGGAAAGCTTGAAGAAGGCGGTGCAGCTCAATCCACGTCACCCCATCGCCTACAACGAGCTCGGCGTGGTGTATCGGCGCAAAGGCAAGTTCAACGAAGCGCGCGCCAGTTACGAGAAGGCGCTCGAGTTGTTCCCGAGCTTCCATTTCGCACAACGCAATCTCGCGATTCTCTGCGATGTTTATCTCGCGGATCTCGGCTGTGCGCTCCAGCACTACACCGCCTATCAACAAGCAGCGCCCGACGATCCCGAGACGGCGAAGTGGCTTGCCGACTTGAATGCCAGAGCCAAGCGCTAGGAGAAACCACATGATGCGCAGACTTCTGATTCCAGCGTGCTCGTTACTCGCGGCAGCCGCCTTCGCAGCCGATGAGCCTGCGCCGAGCGCAGCGAAAGCAGATACCGGCCCGAAAGCGCTGTCGGGCATGTCGATCCTGGGAAATCAGGAAGCGCCCAAGGCGCTCGTGATCGTTCCCTGGAAGAGCTCACAGCTCGGCGACACGCTGGGCATCGCGAAGACCCTCGACGATGGTCGGCAGCCCGTGGACAAGGAAGTGTTCATGCGGCAGCTGAGCTACTACCAGATTCGGGCCCACTCGAAGTGAATCCGCAGCGACGCGATTCGACTCCGTAACTTTGTCACTGAAGAGGCGTAACACCGTGGATATTTTCTATTCAATCGCGAATTTCTTTACCCGGGGCGGCGCGTTCATGTACCCGATCCTGCTCGTCGCCGCGCTGGCGGCCGCGATCGCGATCGAACGCTATGTCACGCTGAGCCGGCTTTCCATCAAGAACCGGGCCGCGTGGAATCGCATCGAGCCGGTGCTGACCGAGGGCGACTTCGACAAGGCGCGTGAGGCGACTGCGAAGGACGAAACAGCGGTCTCGCAGCTGCTCGCTGTTGGCTTGGCGCGGCAGGGCGCCGTGCGTCGCGTCGATGACGTAGAGAAGGCGATGCGCACGAACCTGATGGAACTGATTCCGAGGCTCGAGAAGCGCACTCACTATCTCGGCACGTTCGCGAATCTCGCCACGTTGCTCGGCCTGCTCGGCACGGTCAGCGGTCTGATTCACGCGTTCACGGCCGTGGCGACCGCGAATCCGGCGGAGAAGGCGAACCTGCTCGCCGCCAGCATCTCCGAAGCCATGAACTGTACCGCCTTCGGTCTGATGGTCGCGGTGCCGGTGCTGTTCATCCACGCGTTCCTGCAAACCAAGACCGGCGAGCTGATCGGCAGCCTGGAAACGGCAGCGATGAAGTTCCTCACCTTGGTCGGCGACAAGCAATCGGCCCGGATGCAGAACCGCCTCGAGCTCGCTCAGTTGCCGAAGGATCACGCGAAGGCCGCGGCCTGAGGATCGATCATGCCGTCCAACTACACGCGTTCGTTCGCCTACGACGGTCCGCTGATGCAGTCGAGTTACACGACTCGAATGCGTAAACCGGTCGAGCTGATGCTGGTGCCGATGATCGACATCTTCACGGTGCTGGTCACGTTCCTGCTGATGACGGCCGTGTTCTCGCGCATCACGATTCTGCAGCTCGATCTGCCGAGCTCGGATTCGGCGAGCGCGGGCACGCCGCCGGAGTTCCGTCTGGAAGTGATCGTTCGTCACCAGGGCTTCGAGCTCACCAACGGTACCAAGCTGATCGCGACGATTCCGAAAGTGAACGATCGGTACGATTTCGACACGCTGACCCAGATGGCGCTGTCGCTGAAGCAGGAGTATCCGAAGGCGAACGATGCGTCCGTGCTGTTGGAGCGCGACGTGCAGTACGACTATCTGATCCAGGCGATGGATGCGATCCGCACCGCTGAAGTCACGCAGCCCGATGCGACGACGACCAAACAGGAGTTGTTCGCCAACATCGCCGTCGGCGAGGCGCCGTGATCGCCACGGCATCGCCGAGTCGAGGAACCCACTTATGAGTCTATTGAATCGCTCGCAGCCCCGTTCGGACGCGGAGCTCAACCTGATCCCACTGATCGACATCATGTCGGTCATGGTCGCGTTCCTGCTCATCTACTCCACCGAAGTGGAAGTCGTGCAGAACTCGAAGGGCATCGAGATTCCACAGTCCACCGCCGAGGTGAAGCCGCAGAACGCGGTGGTCGTGATGATCACCAAAGAGCAGGTGTTCGTGCAGGGCGAAGCGGTTGCGACGATCGCCGAAGTGCAGAGCACGCAGACCCCACTCATCGAACCGCTGCGCGACGTTCTCGAACGGCCGATGCTCACCGGCATCGCGACCGGCGCTGACGAAGCGTCGTCGCGCGAAGTCACGGTGATCGCGGACAAGAGCCTGCCGTTCGACGTTGTGAAACGAGTGATGGCCACCTGCAGCTCTTCCTCCTACGGGAAGATCTCGCTGGCCGTCCTGCAGAAGGAGAAGCCCGCCAATGCAGCCAGCTAAAGCACGACTCGAGGCGGAGGAGATCCCTGTATTGTCCGAGGCCGTCGACACGACTGTTGTCGACGCGGACCAAGACATTCAGCAGGCGCTCGCAGCCGGGCTCGCTCAAGCGCGCCAGGCACTCGATGAACTGGCGGTCGAGCTCCACGCGGTCGATCTCGAGCTCGGAGATCTTGCAATCGAGCGCGCCCAGTATGGCGTGCTCCAGGATGCCTGCAACGCCCTCGACAAGCTCGACAAGATGGGCGGCGCCGCGTTGTTCTGGGGCGAGAACGCCGACGGCAACGCGAGCGCGAATTACGTCCGTCGCGTGCGGAGCCGCGTCGCACAGTTCGACGAGCGGATCAAAGAGATCGAGGATCGCCGCGCGGCCGTCGTCGATCGCATCAATCAGCAACAGGGTCATGCCGAGCTGATGGAAGACATCCTCTTCGAAGCGCTCGAAGAGGAGGAGCGGCGCAAACAGGAATGGATCGTCGAGCGGGAGATCAGCAAGCTGCCCGCGTACAAAGCGTCCATGCCTTGGACGCGTGGCGGAGAAGAGGACAAGCGCTTTCGCAAGTCCGCCGCGACGGCGCTGCTGCTATGTTTGATCTTCGCGCTCATCGTTCCGCACATTCCTTTGCCGACGCGCATTCTCAAGCCCGAGGCGGAAGTGCCGGAACGCATCGTTCGTCTGTTGATCGAATCGCGGCCGAAGCCACCCGTGCAGGCGCGCGAACAACCGAAGCCGAAACCGCAGGAGAAGCCCGTCGAGCAAAAGCCGACCAAGGAAGCTCCGAAGCTTGCGGCAAAGCCCGAGAAAGAGGTGCCAGAGCCTGCCGCTGGCGAAGGTCCGAAAGTGGCGGCGGAGCAGGGCATTCTCGCGTTCCGCGAGAAGTTCGCAGGCATGCAGCAGGATCAAGCGCTCGCACGACTCGGCTCGCAGGCGCAGATCAACAATGCGAGCGACTCCGGACCGGTCCAACGCGCGATGCTCACCACGAACGCGCCAGGCTCCAGCGGCGGAATCAATCTCGCGTCGTTGAGTCGCGGCGTGGGCGGCACTGGCGGTAACGGCGGCATGGCGAATGTCCAGGTCACCCGCGTGACCAGTGGCATCGGCGGCATCGGCAAGCCGGGTGCGGATCGGCCGCTCAGTGGCGACGGTGTTGGCCCGTCACGCACCGACGAAGAAATTCAGATCGTGTTCGATCGCTATAAGGCTTCGCTCTATCGACTCTATAACAAGGAACTGCGCAAGGACCCGACGTTGCGCGGACAGATGGTATTGCATCTGACCATCGAGGCGGACGGCAGCGTGTCGATGTGCGCCTTGCAGTCTTCGGACATGAATGCGCCCGAACTGTCGGCGCAGGTGGTGGACCGCGTCAGGACGATCAACTTCGGCCCCAAGGAAGGCGTGCCGGCCATCACGATTTTGTATCCGATCGACTTCCTCCCGGCCGCCTGAGGTCGTAGTCAGAGTCTTTCGCAACAGTCCGACAAAGGCAAAGCCACCGAAAGGTGGCGACGCAAAGTCACCGGTCTAAAGAGCGCCGCAGCGGCGGCGCTCCACGACAGCGGGACCGCCGGAATCCAGCCCGTTTCAAGGGCGATCCCTCGGTCCGTTCGTGACTCGCGTGAATGTCCAACGCGGGCAAATGGAACGAGGGTGTATGAGCTCCAGGGTAAGCAACTATGTGAGAGCAGGGCGCAGTGGCATCGCCACATTGTTGCCATTGCTGCTCTTTGCCCTGTTGATGACGATCTCTTTCGACGTGAGCGCGCAGACGCAGGTCGACTGCTCGGCGGCGCCCTATAACGGCACGATCGACGGCAACGTGCGGCCCGTGCCGCCGACCAACGTGAAGATCGACACTCACTGCACCATCCTCAATTACCCAGGGGGCATGAGCACCAACTTCACGTTCGACAACAACGATCCCACGCCTTATCTGGTCGTGTTCGACAACGTGGTCCACACCGGCAACATGTCGTGCAATGCCGTGGCTCAGCACAAGATCTGGTTCACCAACGGCTCGTCCACGACCATTCAAGACAGCTGTCAGAACTACCTGATCCCCGTCGAGAAGATCGACAAACGCAGTCCCGCGCCCTATGCCGCAGTCGGCGTGCCGTTCACGTACCGGCTGACGATTCCCGTGCTATTCGATCCGGCAACGGGCACCGTCATTCGCAACAGCGGATCGGTCAACGATCTGCATACGATTCGCGTCGTCGACGATCTGAATGAGATGGGTGTCGACGTAACGCGGGTTGGCACACCTACGGTCACGTGGTTGAGCAACGGCACACCGGTGCCGCACACGTTCACCGACGCGAGCGGCGTGCTCACATTCAACATCACGCCGATCATTCCCGCCGACACACAGATC
Source organism: Steroidobacter sp. (assembly GCF_036402275.1). Classification (NCBI taxonomy): domain Bacteria; kingdom Pseudomonadati; phylum Pseudomonadota; class Gammaproteobacteria; order Steroidobacterales; family Steroidobacteraceae; genus Steroidobacter; species Steroidobacter sp. The sequence continues at coordinate 296,360 of NZ_DASWTF010000036.1, forward strand.
GCCATCGATATCACGCTGGTGCTGGAGGACACGCCGAACAATTTCCTCGGTCGCACCTTCACGAACATTGCACGGTGGTCGTTCGGTCGAGCGGTCGACGTGAACGAAAACGGCGTGATCGATGCGGACGAGTTTTTCTCGCCGCTGCCCGGCGAGAACGGCATCTCGCAGCCGATGACCATCGGCGCGCCAAATCTCACGCTGACCAAGTCCGGGCCTGCCACGATGAATCTTGGCCCGGGCGCGCAGTTCACGCTCGATGTGATGAACAACGGCACGAGCGACGCGTGGAACTTCGCTATCGTGGATCGCCTGCCGACAGGTCCGACGGGGGGCATGTGCGATGTCCCACCGGCACAGCTGAGCGTGACACTGGGCGGCACTCCGCTCGTTCAGGGCACTCATTACTCCGCGAGTTACACCGCCGCGCCGACGTGCGAGCTGACACTCTCGCTGCTCGATGCCGCGGGACCTGTGGCGCCCAATCAGCATCTCATCGTCACCTATCGAGCACAGCTCGACACGGATACGCAGAACGGCGCGACGCTCACAAACATTGCCGCCGCGACTCAGTGGGCGAACGACCGCACCACCAACCCAGATCGCACAGTGTTCAACAGGACACTGACCAACGGCACCGAGGGTACGCTCGATCACGAGGACAGCCACACTGTCACCATCGCGCTCACGGGCAACTTCTTCGAGAAGACGGTCACGAATCTGCGTACCGGTCAGAACCCGGCGACGGTGGCAGCGCCGGGCGACACCTTGCGGTACACGTTGCGTCTGCAGACGACCACGAACTCGCTGAGCAACGCGAGGATTTACGACGAGATCGACGCGCTCAATACGCCGGCGGCCATCGTTCCTGGATCCCTGTCGATTGTCGGTGCGCTCCCCGCCGGCGCCGTGAACAACAGCAATCCCAATGGCGGTGCGAAGGGCACCGGCGTCATCGATATCGGCAATATCAATGTGTCGGCGGGCAGCCAGATCGTCATTCAATTCGATGTGCAAGTCGCGGCGGGCGTTGCCGCTGGCAGCATCATCGCGAACCAATCGCAGCTGAGCGTGAATGGCACGCCGCTGATGGTCAGTGACGATCCGAACGTCAACGGCCAGTCAGACCCGCTCCTCGCGGGCGATGAAGATCCGACGCGAGTCGCCGTGGCCGTTCCCACGCTGCTGTTCCACAAGACCGCGATCTCCGGAGCAACGGCCAATCCCGCGGATGTGGTGCGGTATCGGCTGCAGGTGACCAACGTCAGCAATGTCCCCGCGTTCGGCTTCTCGCTCCTCGATGAGATCGACATGCTGAATAGCTCCGCGATGTTCGTTCCGGGCACGGTGTGGCTGGTGAGCGCGTTGCCGGGCGGCGCGTCGAACAACAGCAATGCCAACGGCGGCAGCAAAGGCACGGGTTTGCTCGACATTCGCAACTTGACGCTGGGCGTCGCGGGGTCGGCGACTGACTCGGTGATCCTCGAGTTCACCGCACAGCTCGTTCCCGTCATTGCGAACGGCACCCTCGTATTGAACCAGGCGCAGCTGTTCATCGCCGGCGCCGAAGTCCAACGCAGCGACGATCCCGCCGTCGGTGGAACGCAGGACCCAACCGCGATCACCATCGAGTCCGCGCCGGTGTTTCGCGTGCACAAGATCTCACAGGATGTGACGGGCGATCCGAACCTGCTGCTCGCAGGCGAGACGCTGCGCTATACGATCACGGTCAAAAACATCGGCAACGCCAACGCGACCGATGCAGTGCTGCGAGACCAGGTTCCCGTCAACACGACTTACGTTGCCGGCAGCACGCTGCTGAACGGCGTCGCGGTCGCCGACGTATCAGGTGTTTCGCCACTCGTGAATGGCATCTCGATCCACGCGCCAGAGAACGCGACGCCGGGCGCGATGCGGGCGGATGCATCGGCCACGACGACCAACGTGGCGACGATCACTTTCGATGTTCGCGTCAATCCTGACGTAGTCGACGGGACCATCATCTCGAACCAGGGCTTCGTGAGCGCGGTCGCCAATGGCATCGTCGACTATCCCTCCGACGATCCGACGACTTCTATTCAGAACGATCCGACGCGCGACATCGTCGGCGCCGTGCCCTTGCTGTTTGCCGACAAGCGCGCAGCGCTGCAGGTGGATCTTGGCTCGCCGGGCGTCGTCGATCCAGGCGATGTCCTTCGCTACACGATCACCGTTTACAACAACGGCAACGTTCCCGCGACCGAAGCCATGCTTCGCGATGCCGTGCCGGCAAATACGACCTATGTCGCCGACTCGCTCTATCTGAATGGACTCGCGGTCGGTCAGCCGGACGGTGGCGTTTCGCCGCTCGTCGCCGGCATCGACATCAGCTCCGCGGATCTGACGCCGCCATTGCCTGGAGCGGGGCAGGGCACGCTGACCGCCGGCAATTCTGCAGTCATCCAATTCGACCTTCGTGTGAATGCCGCCGTGCCTGCCGGCACGCTCATTACGAACCAGGCGCGCGTGCTCACGAACGAACTGCCCGATCAGTTGACCGATGGCGACGGCAATCCCGCCACTGGTCCGGAACCGACGGTGGTCGTGGTCGGTGTCGGTCAGCAGTTGTCCATCGTGAAGCAAGTGGCAGTGGTCGGCGGTGGTTCGGCCGTCGCGGGCTCGACACTCGAATACGTCGTGCGCGTGACCAACATTGCGAGCGTGCCCGCGCAGTACGTGGTTATCACCGACGATCTGAATGCGCCGATGCCGGGATACCTGGCGTATGTCGATCAATCGGCGACATTGAACGGCGTGACCACCGGCATCACGGTCGTGAACTCGGTGATCACCGCGGATTACTCAACCGCGTATGGCCCGTTGCAACCTGGCCAGTCCGCCGTCCTCCGCTTCCGCGCGGCGATCAATCCCAATCTGCCAATCGGCACGAGGATCACAAACACCGGCGTCGTCACCTGGAACAACCCGCCGCGCACGGCGCGCGCGAGCGTATCCATCGATGTTGGCGGTATCGTCGGCGTCGGTACGCTGAATGGCACGGTGTGGCACGACGCGAACTTCAATCGCACGGTCGACACCGCTGAACGGCTGCTCGAGGGCTGGAGCGTCGATCTGTATCGCAACGATCGACTCGTGCATTCGGCCATCACCGATGGCAGCGGCGCCTATCGAATCAGCGGCATCGCGCCCAACTACATCAACGGTGATCGCTATGAATTGCGCTTCGTCGCGCCCGGTGCGGGTTCGAGCACCGCCAAGCTCGGTCGCGCGCACTCGGAGTTCAACAACGATCTGCAGCGGATCACCGAAATCGTTCTGCAGCCCGGCAGCAACATTCAGAACGTGAACCTGCCAATCGAGCCCAATGGCGTCGTCTACAACACCATCGCGCGAACGCCAGTGCCGGGCGCCATCGTGACGATGCTCAGCGCCGCGACCCAGGCGCCGCTGCCGGAGAGCTGCTTCTACGACCCCACGCAGCAGAATCAGGTCACGCTGCCGTACGGCTACTACCGCTTCGATCTCAATTTCTCGGAACCGACGTGCGCGAGCGGCGGCGGTTATCTGATCGAGGTGACCGCGCCGACGGTGGGCTACATCGCTGGGCCGTCGCAAATCATTCCGCCTACGTCGGATGCTTCGACCGCCGCGCTCTCGGTGCCGACCTGTCCAGCGAGCGTTGACGACGCGATCGCGGCGACCGCTCAGCACTGCGAAGTGCAGATCTCCGAGTTTGCGCCGCCGCCCTCGGTTCGCGCTCGCACGGACGGCACGCGATATCACAAGCACTTCAGGTTCGATGACAGCGCCGTGCCCGGCTCGACGCAGATCTTCAACAATCACATTCCGGTCGATCCGGATCTGCAAGGCGTGCTGTCGCTGTCGAAAGTCACGCCGATGCTCAACGTCACGCGTGGCCAACTGGTGCCGTACACGATCACCTACACGAACGTGACGCCCGTGCCGCTGTTCGACATCACGCTCGTCGATCGCTTCCCGGCGGGCTTCCGCTACGTCGAAGGTTCGGCGCGTATCGACGGTGTACCGGTCGAGCCAACTTTGATCGGGCGCGAGCTCAGGTGGAACGATTTATCGGTCGATGGCAACGCGCGGCACTCGATCGTACTGCTGCTGGCCGTCGGCGCCGGTGTGAGCGAAGGCGAGTTCGTCAACCGCGCACAGGCCATCCAGTCGTTCACCAACGCTGCGATCTCGAACGAAGGCTCTGCAACCGTGCGGGTCATTCCGGATGCGACCTTCGACTGCACGGACGTGACCGGCAAGGTCTTCGATGACGCGAACCGCAACGGCATTCAGGACACCGGTGAACGCGGCCTGTCGGGCGTACGTGTGGTGAGCGCCCGCGGCTTGACGGTGACCACAGACCGCTTCGGCCGATTCCACATCACCTGCGCCATCACACCGCGAGAAGGCCGCGGCAGTAACTATGTGCTCAAACTCGACGATCGCACGTTGCCGAGCGGCTATCGCGCCTCCAGCGATCAGATCCGAATCGAGCGCGCGACGCGCGGTAAAGCGCTGCGCTTCAACTTCGGCGCATCCATCCATCGCGTGATCGGTCTCGATATCGCGGATGCGGTGTTCGAGCCGGGTACCACAGAGATGCGCATGCAATGGAAGCCGCGCTTGAGCCTGCTCATCGAAGAGCTGCAGAAAGGCCCCGCGGTGTTGCGCCTGTCATACCTGGCAGATGTGGAAGATGCGCGCCTGGTCGAGAAGCGCATGGACGCGATGAAAGAACAAATCATGCAGTCCTGGCAGGCGCTGAACTGCTGTTACCAGCTCACCATCGAGCCTGAAGTGTTCTGGCGACGGGGCGCACCGCCAAAACGGGCGGCCGTGCAGGCAAAGCAGGTGAACGAATGATGCATCACAAGTATCTATCGCTCTTGTGCGGAACATTGCTTGCGATCGGCGCGGGCGCGGAGCCTGTTAGCGAAGCCGCGCTCGGCGGGTCCGTGGAGCGGCACCTGTCGAGCGATGAAGCGATCACGCAATGGACGCATGATCCGCAGCGGATCAATACCGAAGCGGGTGACATGATCGTTCAGACGCAAGTCACCAAAGAGGAGCTCGAAACTGTCAAGTTGCAGAACGTGATCCCGCCGATCCGTTTCGAGTCGGGCGTTGCCGATATTCCACCCGGCTACATCGAAGCGCTGCGCAAAGTGCTCGATGGCATGCAGGAACGCCGCAACGTTCGATTGCACCTGGTCGGCCATGCTGACGATCAACCTCTCTCGGAGGCTCTTGCTCGCGTCTACGGCGACAACGCGGGCCTCTCGCGTGAGCGCGCGGGCGAAGTGGCGGAGTACCTGCAGGGACGCCTCAATCTGCGACCCGAAGCCATCTCCTACGAATGGGCTGGCGATACTCAGCCGATCGCGACGAACGCGACCGCCGAGGGCCGCGCGTTGAATCGTCGCGTGGAAGTGGAGGTGTGGTACGACGAGATTCGCGAGCGCGCCGCTCAAGAGGACGTACTGCTCAAGGAGAACTTCCGCCGCCTCAAAGTGTGCCGCATGGAGACGGTCTGCAAGATGCGTTTCATGGAAGGCCACTCACGCCGTGCGCGCATCAAGAACCTCGTGCCGCCGCTGCACTTCAAGGATGAGACGACGGAAGTCTCCGAGGCGTTCGTCGAGCACATCCGCAAGGGCCTGCACAACCTGCAGGGCAAACAGAACGTCATGGTGAAGTTCATCGGCTATACCGACGACCTGCCGCTCGTCGGTCGCGACGAACGCATCTACGGGACGCATGTCGCGTTGTCCAAAGCTCGCGCGCATCGTGTGGCGCTCGCAATTCAAGAGCGATTGCTGCTGCCGACGGCCGCGGTATCGAGCGACGGGCGCGGAGCGACCTTGCCGCTCGCGTCCAACGAGACCGACCAGGGTCGCGCTCTGAACCGACGGATCGAGGTCGAGTTCTGGCACGACGATCCTCTGCAGGAAATGCCGGACGAGCCGCAGATGTGTCCCAACGATGGCGGCGATGAGATCGTGACCAAGGTTTACGAGCCGTCGTGGGGCCGCATCGAGCCGTTACAGCTCGATGCTGGACGCGCGGCGATCCCGGCGGGCTATACGGCCCAACTGCGTCGCGCGATGAACGATATCGCCGATAAGACGAATGTCCGGTTGCGGTTCATTGGCTACACCAGGAACGAGCGACTGGATCGCCGGGCGGCCAGTGTCTACGGAGACGATATCGGGTTGTCCGCCGCACGCGCACGCCGTGCGATGGATACGATCCGCGAGCAGATGCAGCTTACGGAAGCTCAGGCCGAGCACGAGGGCCGGGGATTCGTGCATTCGAGCGACGTGGTGAACTTCGGTTTCACGCAAGGGGAGACCTCGCACATCGTCGTGCAAGTCGTCTACGACGAACCTGCGGTTGTCGACGACTATGAAGGCGTGGACATCACCAAGCTCACGCGCGAGTTGTCGCCGAAGAATCCGTTTGGTTTGAACCTCATGCGCATTACTGTCGACGGCGAACCGATCGACGACAAGAATCGCAGCTCCGCGGACATTCAACGCTGCACCGACGTGGCGCTGGAGCGCGCGGACATTCAGTTCCAGTTCGACAATCTGCAGTCGAGCCGGCGACTGAGCGTGGCGGCGTCACCGAAGACCGTCGTGCTCCATGATTTCGTGCGTTCGGCGCAGCCGTCCGAAAACGATGCATCATTGGATGGCTCGGACGCGGAGCAAATCGCGGCGGATTCGGAGCCGACCGATGACGCTGAGCCGTTCGACTTCGCGGCTGCGGAGTCCATTCCCGACGACACAGGGTTGGTCACAGATGAAACTGACGCCGATCTCGATGAGGCGACCGAAGCCTCTGCTGAACGCACGCCGCGTTTCATCGGCGCACCCGTGCGTTTCCGCATGTACGCGAACTATTCCGCGTTCCTGGACCGTGCCGAAGTGCGTATCTTTGCCGCCGATCAGTCGCTGCAGGCGACGCCTGTCGCGATCACGTCGATCGATTCCAACGGCTTTGCCGAATGGCAGCCTACCTCCGATCAAGTCGAAGCGCCGTTGCGTGAGCTGAAGTACGTCCTGCGTGCGTACGACAAGAGCGGCAACTTCGATGAGACCGCTCCGCAATCGCTCTGGCTCGTATACGGCAACGAGGCGGGTACAGAACCGGATGCTGAGAAGGCGAAGCAGGGCGATGAGGAACTGCTCGCTGGTTACGGCGAGAGCGCCCTCTCAGTGAGCAATATCCGCCTCGGCAGCGGCACTGTGAAAGTACGCGGCAGCGGCATTCCCGCCGCACACACGGTGTGGGTTGCGGGTAAGCAAGTCCCGGTGGATCGCAGTGGCAACTTCGTCGCTGAGGAAGTGCTGCCATCCGGCCTCCACACCGTGGAAGTCGCGGTGCTCGACGAAACCGGCAGCGGCTCGCTGTATCTGCGCGACCTCGAATTTGAGCGCAACGATTGGTTCTACGTCGGTCTTGCGGATCTCACAGTGTCCGAGAATCGCACCTCCGGTCCCGCCGACCTGCTGCAAGGTGAGAACGCGCCGTACGACTACGATTCGAGCTTCGACGGCCGCCTCGCGTTCTACGTCAACGGCAAATTCGGCGAGCACTGGGGCCTGACCGCGAGTGCCGACACTCGCGAAGGCCCGGTCGAGGATCTCTTCAGCAACTTCCTCGACAAGACGCCGGAGTCGCTGTTTCGTCGCATCGATCCCGATTATCACTACCCAACGTTCGGCGACGATTCGATCGTCGAAGATGTGGCGCCCACGCTCGGCAAGTTCTACGTCAAGGTGAATCGGGACCAGAACCACGCGCTGTGGGGCAATTTCAAGATCAACTATCTGGGCAACGAGCTCGCCCACGTCGATCGCGGCCTGTACGGCGGCAACTTGCACTTCCAATCCGAAGAGACCACGAGCTTCGGCGAGCAACGCCTCGCGCTCGATGGCTTCGCGGCTGAGCCTGGCACGCTGGCCAGCCGAGAAGAATTTCGGGGCACCGGTGGCTCTCTCTATTTCTTGCGCAACCAGGACATCCTGGTCGGTTCCGAGCGCGTCCGCATCGAGCTACGAGACAAGGATTCGGGGTTGGTGACTGGCGTGCAGAATCTGCGGCCCGTGCTCGACTACGATATCGACTATCTGCAAGGTCGCATTCTCTTGACTGAGCCGCTCAACTCCACGGCCGATGACAATCTGCTCATTCGCAGTAGCGGTCTGAGCGGTGACGAGGCCCATCTCGTCGTCCGTTACGAGTACACGCCCGGCTTCAGCGACATCGACGCGCTCGCCACGGGTGGCCAGGGCCACTACTGGATCAACGATCACGTGAAGGTCGGTTTGACCGCAAGCACGAGCGAGGAGGGCGACTCGGAGAGCTCGCTCAATGGCGCCGATGTGACGTTGCGAATGAGCTCCGAGTCCTGGCTCAAGGTGCAAGGGGCCAAGAGCGAAGGTCTGGTGTCCAGCGCTCTGTACTCCGACGACGGTGGTTTCGGATTCGTGAGCGACGGCGCTACCACGTTCGATGAGGCGAGCGCGGACGCGTATCGCGCCGACCTGAGTGTCGGCTTCGAAGATCTCATCGACGCAATTCCTGGTCGCATCACGCTCTACACGCAAACCCTTGGCGAAGGTTACTCCGCGCCTGGATTGACGACCCTCACGGACACGACCCATCACGGCGGCACGCTCCGGGTGCAAATGACCGAGCAGCTACAAGTTCGCGCGAAGGCTGACAAGAAAACGCAGGAGCAGGGGTATTCCATCGACGCGCAAGAGTTCAACGTCGGTTATCAAGTGAGCGATCGTTGGAACCTCAGCACGGGCGTGAGAAAGGATGCACGCGAGTACGACGGCGCGATCGTGCCCGCGAGTTTGCAGCAGGGCGAGCGCACGGACGGCGTCTTGCAGGTCGGCTTCGATTCTCGCTCGACCTGGCGTGCGTACGGTTTCGCGCAGGATACGTTGTCGCGCTCGGCCGAACGCGAAGCCAACGGTCGCGTCGGCCTGGGCGGCTCGTATCGTTTCACCGAGCGCTTCCGTGCTGACGTGGAAGTCTCCGATGGCGACCTGGGGCCCGGCGGCAAGGTGGGCACCAACTTCCTGTATTCCGAGCGCACCAGTCTGTATTTGAATTACGCGCTGGAGAACGAGCGCACCGACAACGGCTTGCAGGGCCGTCGCGGCAATCTGATCTCCGGCATGAAGCGGCGCTTGTCGGATTCGAGCAGCATGTATGTCGAAGAGCGATATCAGGACACGGACTCCGCGTCGGGCCTGACGCATTCCACCGGCATGACGCTTGCACCGAACGATCGCTGGAACTTCGGCACCAACACCGACATCGGCACACTGGTCGACTCGCGCACCGGCACGAAAATCGATCGCGAGGCGGGCGGTGTGCGCGTCGGGTATGGTTTCGATTCAGTTCAGTTCTCCAGCGCCGTCGAATATCGGCTCGACAAGACGCAGCAGCCGGATCAGACACTCGCCGAGCGGACCACGTGGTTGTATCGAAACAGCTTCAAATATCAGCTCACGCCCAGCTGGCGGCTGCTCGGCAAGTTCAATCATGCCGACAGTTCCAGCTCGCTCGGACAGTTCTACGACGGCGGCTATACCGAGGCCGTCATGGGCTACGGCTTCCGGCCCGTCGAGCACGATCGCTTGAACGCCCTGGCGAAGTACACCTACTTCTACAATGTGCCGACGACGGAGCAGGTGACGCCTCAGTACGTCGCCGCGCAGTTCATCCAGAAAAGTCACATCGGCGCCCTTGATGTGACCTACGACCTGACCGACCGCTGGTCCGTCGGCGGCAAGTACGCCTATCGCCTCGGCCAGGTGAGCCTGGATCGCGAGTCCCGCCAGTTCTTCGATAACTGCGCGCAGCTATACATCCTGCGCACCGATCTCACGTTCGCTCAACACTGGGCCGGCCTGATCGAGGGCCGCATGCTCGACATGACGGATTTGAACGAGCAACGCACCGGCGCCTTGGTCGCGTTGTACCGGTACGTCGGCAATCACGTGAAAGTCGGCGTCGGCTACAACTTCACGGACTTTTCCGAAGACCTCACGGACTTGAGCTTCGAACACCAGGGCGCGTTCCTCAACATCATCGGAGCGATGTGAGTCGCTCCCAGAATGTTTTTTTGGCTATTGCGGAGGTAAATCGATGAAGAAACTCTTTTTGATCTGTACGGCGCTGTGCGTGATGCTGTCCGGCTGCGTGGTTCACGATCATCACCGGCCCAGGCTGCCCAGCGCCAAAGTGGTCGTGCCGGTGCCGGTGGTCGTCCAAGACAAAGCGCATTGTCCGCCTGGGCAAGCCAAGAAAGGCAATTGCTGAGGTCTGGAGGGAGGCAAAGCCATGGATGGCCCCGTAGGCGGGTTTCATGCCTGGGACTGGGTATCTGGTTCGGCTTCCATAAGGCGCATAATCAGTATTATGGTAAATAATGAACGGGGTCAGGATGCGGAGACCGGACGTGCCGGATCCCCCGTCCATCACTCCGATTGTCGGTGATCATTAAATCCTTCCGCCTGATCAATAATTCCTTCCACGAACCGCCAAATGCCTCAATGAGTTGCAATCATTTTTGATTGGGCTCGGTACACCAACATTTTGGCGTCCAATTGCACCGGCAATTGGGGGGCGACGGATTGCGTCCGAGCTCCGACCGCGACGTTCGCAGACGACGCCGCTACCCGTCCTGTGCTTCAGTTCGACTCCGTCGCGCGGCGTCAGAAGCAGCGAGACTTGTTAGTCGTCCTCGCGCACAAAGATATTCGGGTTGATCTCCGGCCCGTCCACTTGGCCGCCACCTTCAACGACACGAATGACCGCCAACCGCTTTGGCAACAGCGCGCCATTACCCTTGAGCGATTCGACGCAGGCTGGCGCGAACTCCAGATCCAGTCCGCAGAAGTATCGAGCGATGAGCTGAAGGGACAGCGTGGTGCCGAAGGGATACAAGCGTGTGTCCTTCACGCCGGCGGCAAGCGCCGTGTCGATGGGAACGACGCGAACATTCGCGCACGGTAGCCTTGAAACATGACTCGCAATCAAGGGGGATAAACCCCACTGCCAGGGATGGTAGCCCAGCGGGCCCACGAACTGCGTGGAGGGCTCGTAGTCATACAGCAGCAGCTGCGCTTTCGGCGCGGCCTTGAGGATTCGTTTGAGCTGCGCTTGCCGGAACTCAGGAAACTGCGTCGTGTGCGGACGCCGGCGCTTGGCTTCTAAATAGGCGGCGCCAGTCACCGGTTTCGCCGCTTTGTGGATCACGCTGATCAGCAACCCGATATCGCCGAAGGTTGCTTCGCGCCTGCCCGTAAGCTTATAGCACTCCATGCTGATCCGTACGCGCTCGGTGCCGCGAACATACGGGCGTGTTTGCAAACAGCCCTGGATACTGCGAAGCAGCTGCCGACTGAGAAAGTTCTCGTCCCAATCATGTGGGTAGGCCTGATCCATGACCTCGTTGATCTCATTTTCCAGTGTCGCCGCGACCTCGAGCCATGTATCCATTCGATGTTTTGCCCGCGCTTTAGCGGTCTCGTTCTTTGGGGGCGAAATATTACCGGATGGACCCGAGCGGAAGTACATGATCTCTCGGAGCGTTGCAGACGCCATTACCGCGTGGACGGGAGCCGGACGTATTCGCCCACCGGCATCCCCGCGATGCAGAAGGTCGCTGTTTCACTCTTTGGTACCGCGTCAGCCGCTTTCGTGAGTTCCGTGGCGAAACAGGTTGTACTGGTATGCTAGGTCGGTGTCATTGGGCCGTGATACCGAGTCTGCCAAGTTACAGTAAGAACCTTCAGGCGCAAAAAAGTGGAAAAGCTGCCGTTCACAAACTTCGATTTCTGGGGTTACCTCGCATCGGGGTTCCTCCTCCTGTGCGCTGTGGATTTGGCCGCCGGGTACGGACTAATACAGCGCGAGAATTGGACAATCGTTGAAGGAATTCTAGCGATCTCGATGGCGTATGTGATTGGACACGCCGTGGCCAGCATTTCATCGCTTGTCCTCGAGCGCGGTTTGGTCGCTGGGCTACTTGGCCGGCCCAATCAAGCTCTATTCGGGACCTCGCGGGCGCCGTCCTGGTTACGCAAACTGTTCGGGTTCTATTTCGAGCTGCTCCCCGGAGAAACCAGAACGACGATTTTCGATCGTGCCGCAAAGGCTGGTATTTCCAGAGCTGGGGAAGGCCTGTTTTGGCTGGCTTTCGCCGAAGCACGCGCCAGCGAGCGGACAATGGCCCGATTGGCTGATTTCTTGAATCAGTACTCGTTCTGCCGCAACGTATCTTTGGTCTGCTTTGTCGATGCGGCCTTGCTGCAATGGGCGCATCTCCGCAGTGGAGATGACGCACAGCTGCTATGGACACGCGTTTCGCTCGTCGTTGGGCTTGTGCTGCTCATGCGCTACCTGAAATTCTTGCGCCTCTATTCGGTAGAACTCTTTACGTCATTTGCGCACGCGCGATGATCTGTACTTCACAGACCTGCACCGGAGGGTTCGGGGGCAAGCACCGCTTTTCCCAATACGCCATGGAAGGCGAGATACAAGCCATTGGGGAATTCTGCTTGACCGACGATGACGAGGAAGAAGCCCGCCAGGTCATGCGAGCTGTTCCTTACTAACTCCTGAATACTGTGCTCATCGGTCCCTGACGGATGAGGTACACATTGGCGATGGGTGTGCCAGTCTCCCACAAAGTGACGCCCGATGGCATATCGCTCTTTGATCTCTCGCTTCTCAGCGGCCCGATCAGGTTCATAGTTATTGCGCGATCGCCGGTCAGTCGGTCGAGGGCCACTGATGTCCACTATCCTCACCAATGAAGGCTGATCGAGTATGGCGAACAGCTGCCCGCCAGCCTCCCGATCCCACCATCGCGTCTGCTTGTGAGCAGCGAGATGCTTGAGGACATCGATTGAAAGCTCCACCCTTCCTAGCCCATTGGGCAATGAATATCGAAGAGGGTGCTCAATCAAGTTGCTTGCTGGCATGCTGGGCAGTCGCCGCATTGAGTGACGGCGCGCTCGTACTCAAACGCGCCATGAAAGTTCGGTGGTCGATGTTTCAGATGCGCATCGGACCAACTGCCACCGGCACGTTGAAGTTCGGCGGTGGAACGGGCAGAGACGTGATGTCGTGGTGGCGAGAGCTCGCCAGCCAACAATTGGATGCAGAGCCTGGATACCAAGACTTCCCCGACGGCGGCATCGATCGGCCCGTACGGTTGGTAAAGAGTGCCGCACGCGGGCTCGCTTTGCATTACGCCCTCGCCTTCCCAGCGTGTTTCGGGCACACGCAAAAATCCAGCTGAGTCGAGGATGCAGCTCAAGGCTGGGCCAGTGTTGGACAATGCCAAGGCGTGGGTGGCAGATCCGTGCTCATCTAACCATCCGTAGACTACGGGGGGCCTACCCGGGCGACGTTGCCACTCTCCCAGTTGACCATCGCCGCCCCAATCTCCCATACACGCAACAACCAGCGTTGCCTGCTCCAAGATAGTGGGATCGTTCGAGTATTGCTCCTGCCAACTGACGGGAAAATGCTGGACCTGCCGAATATGAGGAAAACGCGACCGCAAGATGCTAGCCAAGGCGGCGGCTTTGTTGATGCCCACGGCGCCCATGCCCAACGCGTGTCGCCCAATGTTTGCAGAGGAAAGTTCGTCGGGGTCGAGTGCAACAATTCCGCCGACTCCCGATTGTGCCAACCGAATCCCGACTTGCGAACCCAAAGATCCGCACCCGGCAAGAACCACCGTTGCCGCTGCCAACTTGGATTGATGACGGTTCATGCCGCGTCCGTGGATCCAGGGCGCATCCACGCGTTCGACCTTCATACGCTGCGCCGTGCTCTTCATGGTCCATAGCGTGCGCATGGTGGAGAGCTTCGCGACCTGGTTCTTTCGGAATCCGTCGAAGTTCGACGGCGGCGAGATTGTCATGCCGATCAATCCAACCCGAGACGCAGCAGTTGCTGCCAATACGATTGTCGCCTTCTCTAAGATCGAAAGACGCCCGAGGAGTGGAGTGACTGAAGGCGCGCGTGCGTCAAGGAGTGCAAGAACTTCACGCGGCGTCTTTGGGAAAGGTGGCGTCGGTGGCCGATCCAGAAAGCCGAACACACCGTTGGTGATCGCATTCGGCTCGGTACGTCCCCAGTTTTTTAGCCAGGCATTCACTGCATCGGCTGTCTCGCCAACGACGATGTATTTCTCCCCGAACCATACAGCAATCAGCCGCGATCGTTGATCCGTGAGATCGAGCAGAGAACGGGCGCGCGTTGCTCCAACTTGCACGCTTTGATGCCAATAGGAAACGAACTCCCGCTGAAACTCGGCCTCGACGAAACCCGGTTCGCTAGATTGATGGACCAATTCACACGCATCCTCGAGCGCGACCGCAATTGCCCCATCGATCGATGAAGTCGGGGGCGCTCGCCGGGGTAGACACAGGACGCCTGCGGGTTCGACATGGGGCCAGCGTAGAAAGGTCTCGTCCGATCGATAGGCAATTCGTATGGGTGAATACGGAAACTGACCGTCGACGAGGGCATCGAACAGCAGCGCATTGTCAGCTTTGGCGATGCGCACCTGCCAACCGGCAACAAACTGCTTAGGCTCATATCGCTTGAGCTCGTCCAGCGTAAGCACTCTTGCGTCGGGTATCCGATCTCGTAACCAATGGCCAAGCGTGCGCTTCGCGGAATCGAACTCGCTTGCCGAGCCGAGCAGCTCACCGGGCATATCGCCCGCCGCCTCTTTTTTCCACTTCGCGCGGGCTGTGACCTCCGGATACGCTGACAAAGCCCGCACCAGTCGAACCGGGGCCTGATTTGCGATCGGGACCATTGCTACGAATGACGAAGCGAAGCACATCATCGATACATTCGTCCGCAACGCATACGAACGACCCGCTGACACTATGGACGATGTCCTCGTATTCGCGCTTGGCACGAATACATGGTGGATCGATGTCGTCGTCCTTGATCTCGTTGCAGCTTCCGACAATGAACGCTTTTGATCGCGCCTGACTCAACGCGCTGCGCGCATCGGGAGACACTTTCGCCTTCTCACGCTTCTCCGACCAGCTGTCGTACGACAGTGAATGCCACGAGCAATGATGGGGGGCGAGAAGAATGTCGTAGGAGAGTCGATCTGTGCGGGCCTTGTTGCGGAACCATACGCGTTCCCAGTTTTCAACTTCCGCATCGCCACCGGTCAGAAGCAGTCCAGCGCCCTGCTGGCCATCGCCCGTAATGCTGAAGCGAATGACCGTGCTCGAGTGATTTTTACCTGAGAGCGTCTCTGCCTCTTCCTTGGTGACAAGTTGCGGGGCCAAGAGCCATGCACGAAATGTATGGTCTATCTTGCCGCAGATCTTAGTGATCTCGGAGTCCGTCTTGACGAGGATGTCGGTCAGCGCGTCGGTCTTACCGTCGCGGTCCTCCCCCAACACCTGAATCCGATCGCCATCGGCGATCAAATCCTTTTGCTTGGTTGCCTTGTACAGGTTGACCCGCCGACGCGCTTCGTTCCACCACGCTTCCGCATCTGGGCACAGTGCTCCATCGATGTCCTTCTTGCGTCGGAAGATGATGGGTGATGACCACATCTCGCGAATCAGAATCTTGTCTTCCTGCTTGCTCCAATCTTGCGGCGGTCCGAGGTGAAAGTGGCGTTCAAGTCCGCTGCAATGATCCTTGTCCGGATGCGTCAGCAGGAGCGCATCAACGTACAGGCGGCCGTTAGCATCTCGCTCGAGCCGATCCTTCAGCAACTTGGCTACGTCGATCGCTTCATCATCACTTTCGTCATCCGCAGCCTTGCGAATATTGACGTCTACCAAGATGGTACGGCCGCTTTCCAATGTCAGCAATGTCATATCCCCGTTACCCACGGGAAAGAATTCAATCGTTGCACTCACAAGTAGCTCCATTCGTTTAGAGACAAGCTCGACGTATCGTGAGTCCGCAAACAAGGCATCGCGGCGGTATTTTTTGCGCGGAGAGCTCGGAACAGATGACCACGTTTGTCGATCGGTTGCACCAGCCCGCCGAGTTCATTGGATATCTGATTCAACTGTGACCGCCGTTGACGAGCACTGCGAACAGTTTGAATCCCACCGTTAGGCGGGGATTTAGTTCAGGCCCGGCCAAGTTCTGATGCTTGAACAACAAAGGTTCGCCTTCGAGCGTCGAAGGCGAACCACGTCGTTTGACCTATCTATTCTTGTCTCGCGGCGGTAGCGGGTTCGCGCCCATACGAGTTCTTTTCGCCAATGGTTCCATCGCGGCGATGAATTGAGTGCTCGTACGCTGCTCGCGAGCAATCTCGCGGCCGCGGTCGGCGGCATTCTCCTGCGTTCGGTGCTTGCTTACGACCTCACCGCCGAGCTTGTTGACCCAGCCTTTGCCGCCGGGGTTTGGGGTGGTATGAACCGTCTTCTTGGACATCTGACATCGCCTCATGAATGGTTAGAGAGCGCTCCAGGGCCGGTGCGCACTCATGGCATCCCTCAGGCTCCCCGCGAGAACCGGCCAAGCCGTGTCGCGGACCGTCGATGTGCTGTACTGAGCGCGAAGTGGCACTCGAGCCCGTTCAGCATACGTCTACCGCGTAAAACCTACAATACGTCGGGATCCATTACTTGTGCCACGACGGGACCGAGCCCCAAGATGTTGTGTTTTCGCCCGACCGAACGGGCGTCTGCTCTTAAGTTGCCCCCGGCGCTGCCACTGCTCCGTAGCGGCTCAATGAGCGTCATGATCGGACGAGCCGCCGATCCGCTCAAAGCGAGCTATATCTCATTGCTCAGCCGTCGATGAGCTCGCCCGAATTTCTGCCGCTCGTCGGCCCCGGTGAGCACTCACGCCCGCCTGAGGTGGGAACTCGGGCAGGTGTCAACAAGCTTCCGGATTGCGATTCTCAAACTGTCCCGCACAGCTCTCTGATCGGTGCTCGTTGATTCATAAGCACGCGGCGGTGATGCGTTGTGCGAGCCATCGTGACCTTTCGGCGGTCGATACATCGCCAGTTCATCGCAGGATGACGTAGCGCTCGCTCGTGTATCGTCAATGATCGCGAAGGCGCCAACGCTTGGCGATGGCGAGCGTATCGTGCCTCTCATAGGTGAGATCGAGCCGTACACGCTTTTGAAGCGCGTCGGGTAAATTGCGGGCCGAAACGCGAAAGTACAAATGAGACCGCGCCGGCGCGATGTCAGCGGGTACAAAGAGCCAGAGGCTGAAACTCTCGGCGTCGGCACCGTGCCTGAGTTCCTCCACACCAAACACGCAGCTGGATCCCACCGAATCCTTGTCTTGTCGATAGAAATCATGTCGACCCGGGACGACGCGGGGACGCAGCAGCGACGTGCCGATCGGGTTGCCGGGAATGATCGAGGTGGCCCGCTCCAGGGTGTGCGCCCAGCGCGCGGCGGTGTATTGCCCTTTCGGTGCCTGGGGGGGCTTGTTCAAGGTGATCACGCCGTCCAGTCCTCGAAGCTGCCGAATCATCGCCGGGACGGCGTCAGCGTGGCTCGCCAACATCTTGATACCGGCATGCGCCGTGACCTTCAACTGCAGACCATCCGCTGGACAGAGCCCTACGTTTCGCAGCTGAAAGCGCACTGGGATGACGCGGCCGGCCGCATTCAAGCGGACATGCAAGCGCTCAAATTTCCGTGACGTCGCGGTGAGCCATTCCGCGTACGATGTCTCATAGGCTTTGATGCTATCGGAGGTCGGCGGCTCCCAAGTCCGCAGTTGAGCGATGATCGTGTTCTTCACCAGGTCATCGAACTCTGATTGCGGTGGTGGTTGCTCGCCGAAATCGGTCGCGATCGGATAACGCGTCTTCACCGCGCGGGTAAGTTCAACCACGGTGTGCTCCGCCAGCGGCGGATAACAGGGCAGCGTTGCCGCGATCGATCCGACCGTTGCGGCGTCTTGATCGTTGACGCGCAGCGCGAGGACCGGGTGTGCGCTTCGCAACCGCGCCAATTCGGTCGTGAGCAGCTGGATTTGCTTGTCACGTTCATCCGTCTCTGGCGCCAGCCGCCAATTGGGACCGACGGGCACGACCCGCACGCCATGACGCTTGGCCTTCAGCTGCATTCCCGTATCGTCGGTCAGGACACACGCGGCCGGGTCGCCACGGCCGAAATGAATGACTTCTTCGAGAAGCCGGTCGTCGGCGCGGGTGAGATCGAGGGTGTCCAGCCGGGGCCGCGTGACAGGTAACGATGGCGCGAAACTGATTTGCACGGTCGGGTTGCGTTCGCGGATCACCAGCGGCGTCTCATCGGCTTGCGCCAGCATACGTCGGAACAGCGCGTTTGCATCCCGGGCGCGCTTGGCGCGCCGACTGTTGCCATCCTGCTTGTGACGGTCGACCTCGTCTTGCACCGGCGCGCCAATCAACACATGCACGAGGTCGACGTCACCGTGCTCGTGCCAAGGCAGGTCGGCGAGCGGCTTGCAGTGAAACAACACATTGGTGTCGGGAAAGACGACGAGCTTCATGCGGAGTCGAACTACAGCCCAGTGTGTTCGCAAGGCTAACGCATCAGGACCGTGCCCGTGCGACCTTGCGGCTGGACTTGCGCCGTCGTGATTTGGTTTTGGTCCCCGCTTTCGCCCCGGCGCTGGCGTCTCGTGCGAGCGTCTTTAGAGCTTGTAGCTCGGCCGACCACCGAGTCGCTTCGGCTTGCGCCTCGGCGTGCTCCTTGACCAAGTGGTCGCGCTCGGCACGCAGCGTCTGCAAACGTTTTTGGTCCTCCCGTTGGGCTTGGTGAAGGCGATCGATGTCTTGGGCCGAGCGGTTCTGCAATAGGTCGTAGCGTTCGTTCAGCCGCTCACGCTCGGCCGTATGGCTCGCTTGCTCCGCGGACAGCTGCTCGCGTAATTGGCTGAGTTCCCCCTCGACGCCAGCGCGGTGGTGACGGGCTTGCTCGAGCTCCTGATCGCGTTGGGCGAGGGCGACTTCCAGCACCCGGGCGCGCTGATTGGCTTCCTCCAGCTGGCGCTCGGCGAGCGCCAGGGCAGCGGCCTGCGCCTCCAGGCGCGCCTGAACCGCAGCTTCGCGCTCAGTGAGGGCCTGCTCACGCGCATCCAGCGCCTGACTGCGTTCGGTGAGCGCCAACTCTCGTTCCAGCAGGGCGGCGTGCAGGCTCTGCCGCGATTCGCCCAAGGCCAGGTTCCACAGTTCCACCAAGTGCTGACCAATCGCCTCGGGCACACCGGGCAGAGCCAGCCCGGCGGACTCGCGAAAGCGGATGCCGAGCTCGCGCCACCAAACCTCCAGATGCTCATTGATGGTGTTGGGCGAGCCGCGCCCTAACCGCACACGCACCCGATCGATGGTCGGTTTGTGGCCCTCGCCCAGCAGCGCATCGGCGGCCGCGAACACATCCTGGGCCGAGATCCGCGGTGCGCGGCGGGGCAGATCGGTGGCGTCAGCGTTCATAGTCGATGTCTCGCGGGTGTTATTCCGGGCTTTCCTTGCCGTGTTGCGTACCCTACTCTTCCATCAAGCAACTAACGATAAACAGGTGATATCGTTAATAGATATACATCATTGAAATTACGAATTTTTCTCCGATTTCATGAGCATTGAACATCAATATTTATGTGGCTACAATGTGGTCATGAAAGAGTCATTAGTCAGAGCGCGTATCGACGGGGAGTTGAAGGATCGGGCCATTGCCGTTCTCAAGGAGAATGGTCTCGAGATGAGCGATGCCATTCGTCTGTTTTTAACTCATGTCGTCCGCAAGGGCGGCCTACCTTTCTCAGTTCGCATCCAACAACGAGCTGCTGGCCGACGCAGGGAATCGCGCCTGGCAAATGAGTTGGACCTTGACTTATTAGATGAGCAGCGTGCGTTGTCGCCGGCTGAGAGACTGGATATGTTTCTGAGGCATAGCCGTCAAATGGCTCAGTTGCAGGATGCGGGCGAAGCGCTGCGGTCGCGCCGAGCATGAGAGCTACGACGCGCGGCGAATCTGCGCTGCTCCTCATCGATGTGTTGGACGTACTGCGAGCAAAGTCCGTAACGTACGCGATCATCGGAGCGATGGCTGGCGCCGTGCACGGCGTTGTCCGAGCCAGCTTGGATGCCGACGCGATCGTGTCGTTGGCCGCCTTGGAGGCGCCTGCACTCAGCAAAGACCTCACAGACGCAGGCTTCAATGTGGAACTCAAGAAGGGAGCCTTCGATGATCCCATCGCAGCTGTTCTCGTCATCAAGGACAGATACAAAAATCGTGTGGACTTACTGTTTGGATTAAAAGGGTTCGATCGTGAGGCTTTCGATCGGGTGCTGCAGGTTGAGATGAGCGGGCAGTTACTCCAGGTAATCAGCAAAGAAGACTTCATCGCCATGAAGCTGTATGCGGGCGGGCCCGTCGATTTAAGGGATGCGCAGCAGGCGTACTACGTAAATAAAGAGGCTCTCGATATCGCCCTACTTCGGAATGTCACGCGAAAATTCGGTCGGGCCTCGTTAAAGGCGCTGGAGTCGATCATCGCTGGGTTCGATGCCTAGACGCGTAGGCGATGCTGCTTCCTACAACCGCACTACTGCAGGCGTACTGTCGGGAGACAGATTGGTTGTGTTCTCGGGCGTCAAGCCGCCCGCAGGATCGAAACCTTCACACCTTCCGCGCGAGCGAATCGTGGCGTTGCTGAAGACTGTACTTGATCGACTGCCCAAGTGAGCGCCGCGCCAATCGAGGACAGAATCACGATTCCCGATCGACGCTGACTGCTTTGCACGACAGGGGATGACCTCGATCATGCGCGTGCCACGTGATAGCACTCGCGACTCGTTCAGCCTCCTCGCGCGTTTTCAATGCCAGGAGCGCACCGCCTTTTGTATGGATCTGCAGCATCGTGCGCGTGGCTGCTTTCGTATCGAATCCCAACTCCTTCTCCAGTACCCAAACAACGAACACCATCGGCGTCTTGTCATCATTCAGAATCTCGATGCCGTGGCTGAAGCCCTCAGGAACAAACCCGCCCATGGCCAGCAACGATGTCCCTGGCGGCAACAGTAGCGCCGGCTCAGGCTTGAACCAGTTCCGAACGCGATCGAGCAACTGACTAATGGCGCTCATGATCATTACACGCGCTTCTTGGCCACGATCAGTTCTGTTTCGACCCGCTCCCTGAAGACGCCGGGTGGATTGATTCTTCGCAGGGTCTCTGACAGCTCGCGCTCGAACTCTAGAGCGCGATTTCCGAACGCCGACCTCGGCGATGTTGATGAGGAGTACACGTATCCGACGATGGAATCGAGGTCACGGTCGAACGCCATGCCAAACTCGGTCGTGGTGAACTCCGAGAAAGATGCCGAGCGTAGCAAGGACGGCTCGTGCGCAAGCTCGGGACTCTTGCTCGGGTGCCGCTCGTTCGGAGCGACGTAGCGAGCGATCACGCCATAGACAAGCGACTCCCAACTTTCCTGCGGCCGACGACGGCCCGGATTGATCAAGACCAAGCCGCCGCCGGGTTTGATCAGCTTCGCCACTTGGCTCAGCACCCGATCGCGCTCCATCCAATGAAAGGACTGCCCCATCGTCACCACGTCGAAGTCGCCCACCTCCTCCGTCGCATCCTCTGCTCTCATGCATCGCCACTGGATGTTGCCGGAGTCAGCGAGCTTGCGACCTTCCTCGATCATCTCCACGCACGGGTCGACCGCAACCACCGAGCCCACGACCCGAGCGAGAGGAATCGTCACCGTACCCGGCCCGCAGCCCAGATCCAGCACACGGCTGCTGTGGTTCAATCCAAAGGTGGTTTGGATGCTTGCAAAGGCTTCCGGTGCGTATGGGGCGCGAAACCTGTAATACGGCGCGCATTCGGCGAAGGCGAGTTTGGATGGATCGGCCATTCCTTCGATCATATCCCGACGCCAGAGTGGTGGCTAAACTAACGCGGCCGCCCTCTCTTGAAACTCACGGACACCCGAAACAAATGAGAGAGCAGATCCAGATTCCGCAGGATATTTGCGCCGAGGCGCTTCAGGTCGCTGTTTATGACGGCCTTCCTGAGGTGATTCGTATCTTGAATTTCTTCCAGGACGGCGCGGCCGGGTTGAACAGTCGAGAGACGGCACATTTTGGATTTTGCGCGCCTTCTGCGACAACGAGCTCAATTGCACTATCCCAACTGGGATGACACAGAGTCGCCACATGATCGCGAGCACGAAGACAACTTCCATGAGGTGAAGTGCTTGCCATCGATTCTCCCCGAGTGCACGTAATCCATCAATCCGACCGTCACAACAGCGACGGCGCCGAGCGCACGTGCTGGAGCAACACCGACGCTTCCGGAACCCGTAGCAACAAGAGCATCGTGGCGAACGCAGCGACGTAAGCTGCAGCTCCAAGCAGCACGCCGGGAAAACCCAACAGTTCGGTCCAGAAATCGCCGTACAGCACCGCGGCGGCGAGCCCGGCGGCGACGACGACTTTGCCAAGATCCTTCCAAGGCGCCAACTGGCTCAGCGGCACTTCGTAAGCGCGCATCGTCTGCCAGCCGAGATAAACGCCCTCAATGAGCCGCGAGACGACGAATGCGATCACGGCACCAGTCAATCCCCACAGCGGCAACAGCAGCGACACCAGCACCACGTTGATGACGATGGCCAGCACGTTGCTACGAAGGATCGGCGTGGTGCGATTGATCGCTCGCAGGGGCACGCCGAAATCCAGGCTCTCGCGCGCGAACACCAGCAGATATATCTGCAGGATGCCGACCGCGGGCCGATACTCCTCGGAGAACAGCGTGATCACCAGAATCTCCGCGAAGCGAGCCAGCATGACTGCCGCCGCGATGAGCAAGATCGCGATCACGACCGTGGTACGTCGAAACAGCAGCAGCATGTCCTCGTGCGTTTCGCGGTTACGCGCGACCATCTCGGGCAAAAGCACATCGGAGACCGAATTGCGGAGCACGGTGATCACCGGCTGCAGATACGTGCCGATCGCATAATGCGCGAGGGCAACCGGCCCCATCGTCTTTGCGACGAACAGATTGCCGATGGAGCGGTTGAGCGAGGCGATCACCATCGAGCCGCCGAACGGCAGGCAGTACCATAGCTGCTCGCGCAGCACGCCAGTCGTGTCGGCAGTGACGGGCTGCACGCGCCGACGCCAGCTGATGAACGAAATCGTGAGTCGCGTGGCTTCCAGGCAGACCAGGGACCAGACGATCACCCTCACCTGCCCGCTGAGCGCCGCGGCGGTGATCACCGTCAGCAGGCGCGCCACCAGCCGCCCGGTCGTATAGCCGAGCACGGCGAAACTGCGTTTCTCCGCCAGCCACAGAAACTCCCAGAAATCCAGGTTCACGAACAGCAGCACGTAGATGGCCGCTGGCAGTGCGAACTCGCCCATGGCCCTGCCGTCGAGTGCGGTGTCGACCAGCAGCGCCACCCCGGTAACCAGCACGCTGCTCGCGAAGGTCAGCGCGACAGTATGGTGAACGTAACGCCACTTCAGCTCCGGTCGACTGGGAATGAAGCGCAGCAGGCTGTTACTGATGCCGAGCGCGGCGAAGCTCAGCAGTACGGTCGTATACAGCAGGAACTCGCGGTATCTGCCGAAATCCTGCACCGAGAGCAGGCGAACCAGCACGATCGGGCTGATCAGTATCAGCCCCTGATTGAGCAGCCGGGTGATGGAGATGACCGCTGCGCGGCCGCCTAGTCCGCGAATGACGCTACTCCGCAGATGATGCCGCCAATAAACAAATTACAACGCACGCCGGCGCTGCGATGTAGAAGTTACTACACCACTCCCCTCGAGCATCGCTCGTGGCGCACTGCCACCGCCTGCTCCACCAACCGCTCCCAGGCTTCAACAACTTGCTCACGGGAGAAGCGCGTCATGCCAGAGGCTGTCTGCTGCGCCAGGCGGCGTCGTTCGTGCGGATTCTCCATCCAACGAGCCATCGCGTCCGCCAGAGCCGCTGGATCCTCGGGCGGCACCAGCAGCCCATCGACGCCATCCCGCACCAGCTCGCGGATGCCGCCGGCAACGGCGCGCTCGCCGAACTTTCGCGGGCGGCTTGGACAATCGGTGGCGATGACCGGCTGACCGCATACGAGCGCTTCGGCGACGGCCATCGGAAAGCCTTCGTAGCGTGAGGCAAGCACGAAGAACTGCGCACGACACAACAGTGCGAACGGCGACGCAAGCGCCCCTGTAAAAATCACCTGTTGTTTCTCCATCAACTCGCGTGCGAGATGATGTAACTGCTCCCGCAACTCGCCGTCGCCGATGATCACAAGCTGCCATTGTGGAAACCGTGCCGCGATCCGTGCAAACGCCGTGAGCAGCACGTCGTGGCCCTTTGCATGCGACAGCCGGCCAATGCTAACGATCCACGGACGATTTAGATCCAGCCCGGACGGCAGCTCCAGCTGCGACCGCAACTGCGCTGCTATTGGCACAGGATTATGGATCACCTCCCTGTGTTCTGCCGGTAGCCAGGCGAAGCTGCGATCGATCGCCCTGCTCACACTCACGACTTTGAACGCGTGCGGATAGCAATGCCGACGCATCCGATACCACAACCATTTCTTCCAGAGGCGCGGCCTCGCCGCTGCGGGTCGCACCGGCACATCCCCATGCTCGGTGACGATGACCGGGACCGGAGAGCCTCCCATCGCCAGCAACGTCGGCACGTTGATCTGGGGCGCGTGCGATATCACGACGTCTGGCTCGCTCGTTTCGATCGCTGATCGCAGTGCTCGCAGTCTGGTGCGTGTCATCGGCAACAGCTGCAGAAATGGAGTCGGCGCGCCGGCGCGAATATTCAGCGATATACGTGCAACGTTTGGCGGCAGCGCGAAGAAATCCGTGCCCGCAGCTGCATAGGTGATGACGGTCACATGGTGACCTCGCGCCAGCAAGTCACCGGAAAGCGACACAAGCGCACGCTCGATGCCGCCGCAGCGCAGGCCCGCGGCTACGAAAGTTACTCGCCGCGGTTGAGCTGCGCCTGCTCCGATTCCCCGCAGGACGCCCACTCCCGCGGGTCCGCATGCATCTTGCATCCGATCCTCATACGCCATGGCAGTGCCGAACGATGGGAGGGAGGACGTTATGAGCACGCATTCGATCTTACGGGAGTTGCTCGAACCGGTATACCGGGACAAGCCATCCCTCAAGGAGCAGTTGCGCGCGGCCCAGGCGCAGCTCAATCGCCTGCGCAGCAGCGCCTGGGAGCGTTTTCCGCAGCTGATCCATCCGCATCCGGAGCATATTTATCTGGTGCTCACCGCGAACTGTAACCTGCGCTGTAAGGGCTGCCGCTATGGACGCGATTTCATGCCCGGACAGCAGCTGGCGCTGCCGCTGGTGCGCGATCTGCTCGATGACGTCAAGGAATTGAACTTCGAGGTCGTGCGCCTCTACGGTGGCGAGCCGCTGCTGCACAAACAGATTGTCGACATCGTCGAATACTGCACGCAACTGCGTTTGCGCGCGTATCTGACCACCAATGGCCTGCTGCTGAAGAAGAAGATGGACGATTTGTATGCTGCCGGGCTGCGTGTCGTGCAGGTGGGCCTGTACGGCATCGGCGAAGATTACAACCAATACGTGCAACGTAAGGATCGGTTCGACCAGCTCGAAGAGAACATCGACTACGTGCGCGAGCGCTATGGCGACAAGGTGAGACTCACGCTGAACTGGTTGCTGATGAAACCCACCTGCAGCATCGATACCGTACGCGAGACGTGGAACTTCGCCGCCCGATACAACGCACCCATCTGCATCAATCTCATTCACCACTCGCTGCCCTACTTCACCGAAGGACAGGATCGCGAGCTCGCGTTCTCGGAAGCCGACAGGCCGGCGCTCAACGCCGTCATCGAGGAATTCATGCGACTTCAGAGCCGCGAGCCGCACCTGCTGCAGTCATCGCCTGCCGTTATTCGCTCGATTCCCGATTGGCTGATCAAAGGACCGAAAATGCGCGTGCCCTGCGACCGGCATCGCCTGATCTGGGTCGGCGCGGACGGCACGGTGCAGATGTGCTATGTGACGTTCAAGCTCGGCAATCTGCACGAGAAGCGGTTGAAGGACCTGCTGTTCACTCAGGCGCATATCGACGCGGCACGCGACGCGTTCAAGCTCAACTGCCCGAACTGTCATTGTGCATACGGGAACCGAGTGAGCGGCCACGGACCAACGCGACGAAAGTACATGACGGCAGAGTCATGAGCGTAGCGCGACGGCTTTCGGCAGCTCTTCATGAGCGCAGCGCCTTACAGTTGCTAGCGACGTTCGCGCAACGTGGCGCCCGAACCAGCTCACTCGCGCTGCAGAGACATCTGTTACGTCGGCGCTTCATCGAGAAGCGCATCCACGACTATCGGCTGCTGCTCGATGCCGACGATCCTGGCATCGGCAGACAGCTCCTGAGCCGCGCAGGCCGCGAGCCCGAGCAGAAATTCATCGTCGAAAGCACGCTTCGCCCTGGCATGGTCGCATTCGATCTCGGTGCGAACGTCGGCTACTACACGGTCATGATGGCGAAGCTCGTCGGCGCGAGCGGGCGTGTCCACGCCGTCGAGCCGTTTCCCCAGAGCTTTCGCTTGCTCGCGGAGAACGTGCGGCGTAATGGCCTCGGCAACGTTTCGATCGAGAACATCGCAATCGGCCTCGAGGACGGCAAGGCACAGTTGCAGATCGCCAGGAAATCGAACTGGCACAGCCTGCATGTACCGCGGCCCGACCCGAGCATTTCCTGGCAAGCGAAATACGCACGCACCATCGTCGGCTCGATACCGGTTCGGACGTGTTCGCTGCGAAGCTATCTTGCCAATCGAGAACCGATGGATCTGTTACGCATGGATCTGGAGGGGTACGAGGTCGAGATTCTCACGAGCCTGATCGATCTGCCCCGGGCGCACATACGCAGGATGAAGATCCTGTTCGAGACGCATCCAGAGTTCTACGATTCCGCTAACGGCATGCGCGGCACGCTCGAAGAACTCTGCCGTGTGCATGGATACAGATTCGAGCAGCTGATCTCCGACTTTCAACACGGCTCGCCCCGCGACGCCGACGTCGAACCAGGACGCGAAGTGTTCGCGCGCCGTGGCTACACGTCTGCACACATCGTCCGGAACTTCGCCAACCGAGCGATCTATACAAACGTGCGCACGGAAGATGCGATCGAGCTCGTGTGTACGAGCGAATGCGTCCATGCGGCGTTGATGACGCCAGATGACAGAGCCTAGCGCTTGCAGGCCGGGCTCACTTGTTTCGCCACTCTTCCCGAATGCCACGGACCAACGAAGTCAGATTTTCTCTGGCACTGCCCTCGCGCGCTCGCACGGTTCTGGTAGCGCCGGCAAACGCCGTGGAGCTGAACTCGGAATCGTAGGATGCCGACCAGACGAGATTGCCGGCGCTATCGGTGAACCTGTAGGTCACTACCATCGTTGCGGTGTACTGCAAGCCTCGGCTGACTTTCTGGTCCTGCGATCGGATCGTCGCGTGGAGCGCCAGGTCCCCACGATCGCTGCTCACTTCCCTGAACAAGCCGGATTGCTGAAGCGCGAGGATCAATGCCTCTTTGTATTGGTCGTCCTCGATCATCTGCGGGCCGCCGAATTGCGATTTTCGACCGCCACTGACATCCATGACTCGAACACTGGCGTCGATTTTCGACGATGACATTGCCGTGGGTTGCGGGGCCATTCGCGCCGGCTTGAGCGAGGCGCAGCCGCAGATCGCGAGCGGGATCGCCAACAGGATCGACAAACGTTTCTTCGCATGGGTCTGCATGTCGGCGGTTTCCTTTATTTATTCATTCGAGGACACGGCGGATGGCCCGGCAAGGGGCTTGAACATGACGTCGCGAAACAGCAGCTCCAGGATCGGACGATTGGCAATGACCTCGGGATGCACCGGGTCGCCGCCAGTTCGCACTGCGTTGGACCAGGTCAGCTCGCCGGACTGCAGATCGACCAGGGCGCCTTCCATCACCACGCCGTCCGTTTGATAGCCTGGCATGAAAATGAGGGCGTACCCAGTTCCCAAGCCCGCCGTTGCAACACCCGTGAACACGCCCACTGTCGTGCTGAAGACCTTTTGAGCTACACGCTTGGCGGCCGAACGACTGGTGCCCAAGGCGCCCAGGAAGAGAACACTCGACACACGAGCTCTCTCCTGGATGACGCCCGCAGCGGCGCGGAACTCGCTCATGTCGATGGAGGCCGCCGGTTCCGCTTCATCCGCGTCCTTCTTGTCCACCGCGGCACGCTCGAAAGCATACGTGCTGATCACGCCGAGCGCCCGGACATACTGAGGATCTTCAGTGTGGCTTCCAGAAATACGGAGCGGCTGTGGGGCCTGACGCTTCTCGGCGTCGACATTGTCAGCAACGCTGATGAGCGAACCATCCGCGTTGAGGCGAGCGGCGCATACAGCGGTAACTTGCGAGCGCACATGAAGGTCGCTGGGCGCAAGATATTTGTGGAGCGCTTCGAGCGCCGCCTGGCCGCCCGACGCCGACTCGTCGATCAGGAAATAGTCGTCATTGCCAACCTGGTCGCGTTGCACGCAGACGTCGACCAGCAGTAGCACGCCGCCTTGTCGGCTCAACACCGGATCGCTGGATACCTGTTGACTCTTCGGTGGGGTCGCGGTGCATCCGCATGACAGTCCAACCACCGCGATTGCAGCGAGAAACGCGAACCGATGCATCTGGAATTCTCCAGTCGTTCTTGCGAGGCATCGGGAGTTTGCCCATTTCCAAACATCAGAGGCGGTGGAATCCGCGTAGCGCCCGAGTCATCGCCCTGAGCAGCTCACCTCACGCTCCCCGGGCGCGAAGATACGCAATCGCGTGCTGCATTTCATGGCGTAACGCCTCCGTCAATCTTGCAAGCGACCCGCTGTCGCCGGCGCGAGCGGCGCTTTCCAGACGCTCGGCCGCGAGATGGACGGCGGCTGCCTGCATATTGGCGCTGGCGCCCCGCAGGGTGTGTGCGCTGCGTTGAACAGCGGCGATGTCATTGTCGGCCAGCGCCTGGAGAATGGCATCGAGGGTGCTGGCGCCATGGCTCATGAATGTGTCGACGAGCTCCCGCTCGAATTCCCGGTCGCCGTCGGCCAGAACTGCGAGGGCCACCAGGTCGATGGGCGCTTCTCCATCGAACGCGCGGGATGCCTCAGCTTGATCGCGTCGTGCCGCTGCCTTGTCGGCAAGGAGCCGATCGAGGCAGGCATCGAGTCGCTCGCGATTGATCGGCTTGGGAATGTAATCGTCCATACCCGCCGCCCGGCATTCCTCGTCTGCTCCCTTCATTGCGTCAGCAGTCAGCGCGACGATGGGAATGTGCTGCCCGCCGCCTTCGCGACGGCGGATCTCACGAGTCGTCTCGTAGCCGTCGAGTATCGGCATCTGGCAGTCCATGAGGATGAGATCGAACCGGCCAGTCTCCCAGGCGGCGAGCGCTTCTTTGCCGTTGTTCACCGCCTCGGCGCGATAGCCCAGCTTCTCCAGCATTCGGCGCGCCACTTTCTGATTCACGGCATTGTCATCGGCGATGAGCACACATCGTTTCTCCCGCCCGCGCCGGGCCCGCAAATCATGTCGAGTGACGATCGTCTGGGTCTGCGTATGCCATTCCTCCGCGTCCGCGGCCAGCACGATGAGCAGGCAATCGACCAGGTCGCGTTGTGACACCGGCTTGAGGAGATATCCGGCGAACCCCAATTCGGCAAACTGATGCCCGTCGCCCCGCTGCCCGGAGGATGTGAGCAGCACCAGCCGCGTGGATTTCAGTCGTTCGTCGGCGATGATGATGCGACCGAGCTCGGCGCCATCGCAATCCGGCATCTGATGATCGAGAAACGCCACTGCGAAGGGACGGCCTGCTTCGCAGGCATCGCTCATCAAAGTCAGCGCCTCGCTCGCAGATCTCGCGCCCACGGGCTCCATCCCACATAGCTTCAGCTGGCCCGTCAAAATCTTGCGGTTGGTGGCGTTGTCGTCCACGAGCAGCACACGCTGGCCCTTCAGGTTTGCTGGCATTACTCGCAGCGGCGCGGCGGCGTTCGACGCTTTACCGAAGCAGGCAGTGAACCAGAAGATGGAGCCGACCCCTTCAGTGCTCTCGACTCCGGCGTCGCCTTGCATGAGCTCGGCGAAGCGCCGGACAATCGTCAGCCCGAGACCGGTGCCTCCAAACCTGCGTGTCGTCGAGGCATCGAGCTGAGAAAACGGTTGGAACAATGCGTCCAGACGATCGGCGGGAATACCGATGCCGGTATCGCGAACTTCACATCGCACCCGGATCCCCTCAGCGTCCATGCTTAGGGGCTTCACGTCGATCGATACTTCCCCCTGCTGAGTAAACTTGACGGCGTTTCCGCACAGATTCAGCAGCATCTGCCGGACCCGCCCGGGGTCGCCCTTCACCAGTTCGGGGATCGATGAATCGACATGCGCGGTGATCTCCAGTCCCTTCGCGTGCGCTTGAATGGCGAGCAGGCGCGCCACGTCCTGCACCGTATCCCGCAAATCCATGTCGATCTGTTCGAGCGCGATCTTGCCCGCCTCGATTTTGGAGAAATCCAGAATGTCATTGATGACGGTCAACAACGCCGCGGCGCTGTCTCGGATCGTTTCAGCGCAGTCCCGCTGCGCCGGCGTCATCGATGTTTCGAGCAGCAGCTCGCTCATGCCGATCACACCGTTCATCGGCGTGCGGATCTCATGACTCATATTGGCGAGGAACTCGCTCTTGGCGCGATTCGCCTGCTCCGCGGCTCGTTGGTTTTCGATCAGCGCGGTCCGCCATCGATTCATCGCCCGCAGAGCGATGAGCCAGCAGATGAAGATCATCGGCAAGGCCACCGCACAAATGCTCACGACGACACGGACCCTGCGAGTGTCGCGCTCGACCGCCCAGAGCACCGAGCGCTCGAGCGCGGTGTCGAACTCATCCATC
This sequence comes from Steroidobacter sp., assembly GCF_036402275.1. Taxonomy (NCBI): domain Bacteria; kingdom Pseudomonadati; phylum Pseudomonadota; class Gammaproteobacteria; order Steroidobacterales; family Steroidobacteraceae; genus Steroidobacter; species Steroidobacter sp. The sequence goes on from NZ_DASWTF010000036.1 coordinate 327,390, forward strand.
CCGGCCGCGTAAATCTCCTTCTGCCGCAGATATCTTTTGTTGGAAAGGATGGTCCGTGCCTGAACCAAGAGCTGCTCGCGGACGTACTCGAATACTCGATTCTCCATCTGCACGAGCGCAATGTTGGCTGCGTCGGTGCGCGCGATGACTTCAGCGGCGCCGGTATCCCGCGCCAGAGACACGGCCTCCTCGATCGCCGCCGTCAATACCGGCTCGAACTTTCGGTAGCGCAGCTCCCACTCGGGATCTCCGGTGAACGCCGCCATGTGCGCCGACATGGTCAACACCTCACCGAGATGGACGATCTGTCCACGCAGTTCTTCGATGCGCAGGTGGTGGCGGCGCAATTCATCCACCTGTCTCATGGAAGAGAGCGCATTCCAGGCGAGACAGAGCAGCGCCAGCGCCGTGAGACCCAGGGCCAGTTTCAGCGCGCGAGTGGGACCGGATGACACGACCCCTTGCCGTTCAGCCTTCATGGTGCATCGCTTTGTTGTGCTGTTCGATCGGAAGAGCGTGGTCGCCGTTCTATGCAGATCTGTAGTAATCCTCCATACGGAAATACTGCGGCTGGCCGCCAGTGCGGTCTATCCGATCAAAGCGCAGCGCGTCTGCCCTATTTTTTAGATGCACTGCGCATGAGAAAGTCGCCGTCCCATACCGAGCGTAAGCCCCACGCGAGCAGCGGCGGTATAACACTGGCGTGACTCTCCCCCGCGAAGGCGCGGAAGTGCAGCTTCAGTGATGGATAGCCGCGCGTTTTCAGGATCTCGGGAAATCGTGCCGTGCTACTGAAGATGCCGAGGGTATTTCCGTCGAGCACTTCTTTATCGCCCGCGCCGAAGAACACCGTCGCCGGAAGATCCGTATGCTGCTGGGCGTAGCGCTCTTCGATCCGGAACACCTCGTAATCGCCTGCGGCGAGGGCAGCACTGCCACAGACGTATCGGTTGAATGCCTGAGGCTGCGTCAGCAGCGCATAGGTGCAAAACAGCCCCCCACCCGAATGCCCGAACAAAGCGTGGTCGTTCGCCATACGGTAATCGTGGCTGAGCTTCTGGCGTACATCGTCTGTAACAAACGGCAGGAAACGCGGAGCCCCGCCGAATCGATCGATGGGCGTTTTCCCCTCTGCCTTGCGCTTTTTCTCTCCGGCCTTTTCACGCTCGGCATGCGCAGCGCTGCCAAAGCCCTTGTAACCCGCCGTCTCCGTGGGGCTGAAGTCGAAGTTTCGTCGCATCTGAGTTTCTTCCAGCGCCTCGGCGGGCGCGCCAATGCCGACGACAATCATCTCGGGCATGTGCTGGCGTGCGCAGCTGGTGACCAGTGCGGTCGCCAGCTGAAACAACAGGCTGCCGTCAGTGACCCAAAGCACCGGAAAGCGCTGGTCGGTTTTCCCATAGGAAGGCGGTAAAGCGATCTGGATCTCGTGCTCCCAGGGATAGTCTTTCGCCCGCATCCGTCGACTCGGCTCGATGGTCGCGCCGGCGGCCTTCACCTGATCCATATCGGCGGTGACGAGTCTGCCCGGCGTGGGCACGAGGAACTTGCCGGGGCCGACCGGAACCTGGTTGTTGAGCCAGGCCTCGCAGTCGGGCAATGCATTGGCTGCACTGAGCGGCGAACAGGCGAGGACCATCGCGGCCCATGCAATCGCAATCGCGTGATTCATTGGGATTCTCCAGCGGCAAGATGTTTGTCAATTTCGACTTCCTGCCCCAGAACACGAGCATGCGATAGAAGTTACACCGATCGTTGGGGCGCGCCCGCCTTGCGTGAAAGCTGTTTTGCAGCCGACACCTCATGAGCATTGTCATCACAACTTCAAACGATCCCTGTTTAATCGCGACCAGCCGCGCGAGGAACCTTTTTTCGCGATCGCTCGTGTCTCTACTGGATGGGTGGAATTCGTCGTCGATCCGCGACGACAAAGACTGATTCGAAGCAGGAACTTCGTCGCGAGCGAGGCGATTCCTGGAGCACGACTTCATCACGACTTTGGGAAGAACGATGCACTCTCGACCTGACATCCTGGTCGTCAACGACCGCCCGCTGGACACGCAGATGACCTTGGTCGCGCTGGAGCAGGTCGCGCCACGAGCGCGCGTGTTATCGCTCGAGTCCGGTCGCGAAGCGTTGGAATATTTGTTTGTGACAGGTGAGTTTTTTGGACGCCCGCCGGGGCAACCCGACCTCGTGTTGTTGTCACTCGAGCTGAAAGGCGTGAGCGGGCTGTGCGTGCTCGACCTGATGCGGGCGCATCCCTCGACACGAGAAATCCCGGTGGTGCTGCTGGGACTCGAAGCCGACATCCGCAAGTACCGGCGCCACGATGGATTCGACGCCGACGCCTATCTCACTCAACCTTGCGATTTCCGGCGCTACTGCGCGGTCCTGAGAGGCTGCGTCAGGCATTGGGCGGGATGGGCGCTACCTTCCGAACGGCGCTCCTCCATCACCAGCGGCCGCTGGCCGCGACTCCCCGCCTCTTCCTTTTTACAAGCAGGCGGCTGAGCGCGCCGCGCGTCGGCTTCAGCGGCGGCCTGCCGTTCATCCGCCTGGAGAGCGATGCGCGGTGGGGCTGGGATTTTTCGCTGCGGCTTCGGCGCCAAGCCGCCGGCCAACGGCGGGCTGTTCGAGCACAACGGACGACCCCGAGCGCGATCGCAGCTCGGCGCCGGCACTTGCCGATCCGCACTCACAGCGACAACATGTACCCTCCTTGCCCGCGCCGGACAGCGGACGTTCAGACATCGCGCAGGAATAAGCAGTACGGGGGAATGCATGGCCACGACCGTCGGCACCGACACTCTGGCTGGCTCATCGAGCCCCGCCCTTCATCTGCTCGACAAGCAACGGACCATCGCGAGGCCGGGCTTCAATCGCTGGCTGGTGCCGCCCGCGGCGCTGGCGATTCATTTATCGATTGGCATGGCCTACGGCTTCAGCGTGTTCTGGTTGCCGCTGGCGCGCGCCGTGGGCATCGAGCAGCCAGCGACCTGCGACAACGTGGGCTTCATCGAGCTCATCACCTCCACCCGCTGCGACTGGCCGGTCTCCATGCTCGGTTGGACTTACACACTCTTCTTCGTCCTGCTCGGTTCGTCCGCGGCGTTATTCGGACATTGGCTGGAACGAGCCGGGCCACGCCGGGCCGGCGTCGTCGCGGCACTGTGCTGGAGCGGCGGTCTATTCGTGGCCGCACTCGGCGTCTATTCCCATCAGATCTGGCTGATCTGGCTGGGCTCGGGCGTGATCGGCGGCATCGGCCTGGGCTTGGGCTACATCTCCCCGGTCTCCACGCTCATCAAATGGTTTCCGGATCGCCGCGGCATGGCGACTGGCCTGGCGATCATGGGCTTCGGCGGTGGCGCCATGATCGGCGCGCCGCTCGCGGATCGCCTGATGAATTTGTTTGCTGGCCCCACGACCGTGGGCGTGTGGCAGACCTTCGTCGTCATGGGGATCATTTATTTCACCGCCATGATGCTCGGCGCCTTCGGCTATCGCCTGCCACCGCCAGGCTGGCAGCCGGCCGGTTACGTTCCGGTCGCCAACAACAAAAGCTTGATGACTTCGCGCCACGTGCATGTCAACGAAGCTATCAAGACGCCGCAGTTCTGGCTGCTGTGGGGTGTGTTGTGTCTGAACGTGAGCGCCGGCATTGGCGTGATCGGCATGGCCTCCCCCATGCTTCAGGAAGTCTTCGGCGGCAAACTCATCGGCGTTTCAGCGCGGCTCGGGGAACTGGCCGCGGGCGAGCGCGCTCAAGTGGCCACGATCGCGGCGGCCTTCGCGGGTCTGTTGTCGCTGTTCAACATCGCAGGCCGCATTCTGTGGGCATCGTTTTCCGATGTGATCGGTCGCAAGATCACCTACCTGATTTTTTTCCTGCTCGGCATCGCGCTGTACATCAGCGCGCCTCTGGCCGGCGAGGCGGGCCGCGTCGCGGTGTTCGTCACGCTCTTCTGCGTCATCCTCACGATGTATGGCGGCGGCTTCGCCACCATCCCCGCCTATCTCGCCGATCTGTTCGGCACGCAACATGTGGGAGCGATCCATGGGCGACTGCTCACGGCGTGGTCGGTCGCAGGCATCGTCGGGCCAGTGGTCGTGAACTACATCCGCGAGTTCCAACTGGCGCGCGGCGTGCCGCCGGACCAGGCATACAACATCACCATGTATGTGCTCGCCGCCATGCTGCTGGGCGGATTGATCTGCAATCTGCTGGTGCGACCGGTCAAGGAACATCACTACATGACCGATGAGCAACTCGCGGCCGAGCGAGCCAAGGCGCACGATCAAACGGTGGCGCAGCAATCCCCGGCGATTTCCAACGACACGGCCGTCGCAACGAGCAATCCCGCCCTGCTCGTCGCTGCCTGGACGGCCGTAGCGATCCCTCTCGCGTGGGGCGTGTGGATCACCTTGAGCAAATCGCTCGTGCTGTTTCAGTAACAAACGCTCGCGCGTGTAGGCCTTACAAGGCGCATTATGCCGTTGCAGTTACGCGGCACATCGTAGTATGTATGCTCGCGCCGAGGAGTGTGGGAGCAAACGTCAGGTTCCGTCCACTGGTCTGGAGGGTCTACATGGCAGCGTCCGCCCGTCGTTTGCTATTGCTCGAGCTCAACGAGCTGTGCCCGAGCCTCATCGACAGATTCATGGCCGAGGGCGCGCTTCCCAACTTCAAACGTTTGCGACAGCGCTCTCGCGCCTTCATCACTCACACCGATGAATCGGTGCTCGAGCCGTGGATCCAATGGGTCACGGTGCACACCGGCGTGCCGCTCGATCAGCACGGCATTCTCGATCTGGACGAAGCCGGCAAGCTGCGGCACGAAGCTTTCTGGGATCGACTGTCGTCGGATAACGTGTTGCTGATGTGTCCGATGAACGTGCGCTTCAATCGCACCGACGGCTCCATTTTCATGCCGGACCCGTGGGCTGCCTCACAAACGCCGTCGCGTGACATCGAGCCGTTCTATCGATTTGTACGCAGCGCCGTAAACACGCACGCGCGCTCATCGGGCTTCGAGAAGAAAGTCGCGCTGGACGCTCTGCGTTATCTGACGAGCCACGGCATGACCGCCAGCACGTTCTTCATGCTGGCGCGGCAATTGCTGTCCGAACGACTCGGCAGTCACGATGTGAAATGGCGCCGCGCCACTGTGTTGGACAAGCTCTGTTGGGATGTTTTTGCGCATTTCTGGCGGAGCCAACGTCGGCCGCGCATTGGCGTGTTCTTTTCCAACTCGACAGCTCACTACCAGCACAAGTACTGGAGGCATCACGACCCCGACGCGTTTTCGTTGAAGCCGGACGCAAACGAGCTGCGCAGCTACGGCGATGCGATTCGCTACGGCTATCGAGGGCTGGATGAGCTGATCGGTAATGCGCTCGCGATGGCCGGCTCCGATACAGCCATTGTTCTATGCACGGCGCTGAGTCAGCAGCCCATGCGCGACTACGAGGCGCGCGGCGGTAAAGCCATGTACCTGCCGAAGGACTTCAAGCGGCTGCTGGACGCGCTGGGCGCACCGCCCAATGCGCGTGTCGAGCAGATCATGGCCGAGGAAGCCCGCCTCCACTACAGCAACCCGGCGGACGCGGAGCTGGCGCACGCCGTCCTGAAAGACGTGACGACCAGCGAAGGTCACCGCCTGTTCAAGCTGCGCAGCTTCGACGGTGAGGCATTTATCGTCGGGTGCGGCGTGTTCTCGGGCGAAGTCAGGCCGCACACCCGATTCACGTCGGTGAACGGCCTGTCGGAGAGCTTCCACGAGCATTTCGTGCGGATGCCGACGACGACCAGCGCCAAGCATCATCCTGACGGCGTGTTGTGGGTCGCCCTGCCCTCAGGCGTGCCAAATGCGGAAGTCGAGCACATCCCGCTCACACAGGTACGCACGCAGTTCGACGAGATACTCGCCCTCCACGGCTGATCGCGAGAAAACCCGTCTCTCGTTTGTTTAGAACTTCGCGTTGATACCCATGTAGTACTGACGTCCGAGAATGTCGCCGTACTGCGTGCTCGGGAACGAGGGCATTTCGTCGGTCAGGTTCTCAACGCCGGCGCGCAGCGTCAGCGCTTCGGTGAGATCGTACTGCGCCGAGACGTTGTGACGATAGTTGTCGTCCAGCACCGGATACAGCGTCGTCTCGACGGTGGACGTGTTGGTGCTTCTCACCGATGGCAGATAATTCAGCGAGTAAGCCAACCGCACCGGCCCCACCGTATAACGAACATCGAAGCGCGAGCGCCAGTCGGGCTGCGCCGCGGTGCCATCGGTGCGCGTCAGATCGACGCCCGTGACCGAGGTTTCGAGCAGGCTGACGTGCGTGGCTTCGATCGCGAGCGACAGGTCTCCCGGTCCGACCGGCAAGACATAGCTCAAGTTGTATGTTTCGCCCCGGAAGCGGATGGAGCCCGCGTTGAAGGTGATCGCCGAGCTTGCGATCACATGGCCCTGCTCGTTACGAGTCGAGATCGCGCAGATGTCCGCCGGCTGCGGCGAGGAATCGAAACAGGTGGCCAGGAAGTCCAGCGGCTGGAAGAACGACAGGCCGTTCTCCAGCTCGATCTCGACGCGGTCGACGATGAGCGTCAGCCCCTCGACGAAGCGCGGCTGGAAAATGAAGCCGTAGCTCCAGGTGTCGGAGATTTCGTTCTCCAGATCCGGATTGCCCCCGGAGGTGATCAACGCGCCCGCGAAGTTCTCGTTCGGATCCTGGAACGTCGCGAGCGACCCGTAGCCCGGATTGGCCGCGAACAAGGCCTGGCAGTTGGCCAGTCGCACGGCCGGGTTGGTGCCGTCGTTGATACGGTCGGCGTCGCAAGGGTCGCGGGAGATGGCGCCTAACTGCACCTGCGCCGGTGCAAACAACTGAGTGAGATTCGGCGCGCGGAAGTTGCGGCTGCGTGATCCACGCAGTGTGATGTCCGGAACGATGGTCCAACGCAGGCCCGTGCTCCACACGTTCTCGGAACCAGCGAGCGAATGATCGACTGTGCGGAAGGCGCCGGTGAGCTCGACCGCTTCAGCGCCAGGAAAAGTGAAGTCCGCGCCGACGATCGGAATCAGCAGCTCCGCCGAGAATTCGTTCGTGTCGTATTCACCGCGCTGGGCCGGCGTCGGCACCCCCAAACGCCCGAGACCTGCCTGCTCGGCCGGCAGCGGATCGAACTCCGCTTCTTCCTCGCGATGCTCGAAGCCGACGCTGAAGCGCACGACGCCCCCTGGAATGGTGAACGCATCGCCGCCCAAGGTGGCCAGGTAATCGCGCTGAGTGTTCTGATAATCCTGACCGAAGCGCGTGCTCACATAGTTACGAGCCGCATCGCTGACCGTGCCGACGCCGAACGGATTGATGGGCGAGCAGGACGCATCGTTGTTGTTGGGATCTGCATCGACGTTGATGGCGCACGCCGGAGCGCCGCCGGCGTCCAGCACCGAGTTGATCGCGTTGTTATAGCGCGCCTGCCACACGCCCCAGGTGCGGATGCTGCCATCCACTTCGGCGTGACTCGCGGACACTTCCCAATACATCTCGCGATCGGCGAATGTGAAATCGCCCTGCAGGGCGACCAATGCACGCACCGTGTCGACTTCGCGCTCGCCCACCGGCGACGGGGTCAAGTCGGCCCAGCTCTTCGACAACGTGACCGGAATCGGCGCGCCCGCGGCCCAGGCAAAGCCCGAGTTCGGGCCGAACAGCGCCGGATTCGAATTCAGATAGTTGACGATGGAAGCGCGCGCTTCCGGCGTCAGGAACGCATTCGACGCCCGGATGGGAATGGCGCCCGATCCTGTATCGGCGCTATTCAAAATCGTGTTGGAGGGAATCTCTGCGCGCGGATCCTCGCCTTCGACGGTCGCATACATCAGCTCGGTCGACAGCTTCACGGTGTCGGTCAGATCGTAATGCCCGATGATATTCGCAGCCGTGCGCTCGACCCCGCTGTAGAGCGCCGTCAGATCCTTGTACTCGAAGCCGTCGCCGCCGCTCGAGAATGGGATGGAAGGTCCGGCGCTCGGAAAGCTGCCCGGGTTGTAACCGACGAGCGCAGTGCCGTCGGCGTTGAACTGCGCCGGGATGCCGCCGGAGGCATACGAACGGCCGTCGGTCGTGATGAAACAACGATTGGGGAAGCACGTCGGATTGGGCGGCGCGAACAGCACGCCCGCCTCGTTGAATTCCCAGAAATGCGCATCGGACACCGGCAGCACCGACGGCCGCCCGTCGTTCGGTCCGGTGTTCGCGGGATTCGACGATGAAACGAGAATGCGCGTTCCTTTCTGTCGATCCGTAGGCAACAACGGATCGGTACGCGACCACTCGACATTGACCGCCACGTTGCCACGATCCGCGAAGTTCGTGCCCCACGTGACACGAGCGCTCGGCGTCTCGTAATCGCCGCGCGTGGACTGACCGTACTGCGCGTCGAATTCCAAGCCTTCGAAGTCGTCGCGGAAGATGTAGTTGACGACGCCGCCCATCGCATCGGAGCCATACACGGCGGCGCCGCCACCCTGCACGATCTCCACGCTCTTGAGCAGGCCGATCGGAATCATGTTCGTGTCGACGACGCTGTCGTTGGTGCTGCTGCCGAAGCCGCTGCTGAAGCTGCCCGCCGATGTGACGTAGCGACGTCCGTTGACCAAGGTCAGCGTGCGGCCCGCGCCGAGACCGAACAGCGCGGGATACTGCTCACCACCGCCACTGCTGTCGCCATTGAGCGGCGAGAGCGGCCGCGAAGGCACGTTGGCGGTCGTTTCGTTGAGCGCCTGACCGACCTGGGTGAAGCCGCGATCCGCCAGCGCCTGCTGATCGACCACGGTGATCGGCGCTGCAGTGGCCGTGTCGGAACGACGAATGCGAGAGCCCGTGACGACGATTTCCTGCAGTTGCATGGACTCGCCGCCTTCGCCGGCAGCGGTCTCTTGAGCGTTCGCCGCGCCAAATACCAGCAGCGTCGAAGTGGTGACTGCCGCGACTTTGCGGCTCGCTCGTGCGGATCGAAACAAGCCTCTGCCAATCGAGTGGGCCATCGTCATTCTCCTGCGCCAGATCAGGTTTGTTTTCCGTTTGATCAACGGGGGTCGAGCCCTGAATGTGACAAAAAGTTTGCCACTCGATGCGTGCAAGTTCGTTTCCTTTTCGCGGACCGCACCGGCTTGTCATGAATCGTTAATGCACGATCGAACCTCGCACGCGTGCGCGCGAGGTCAATGTGAAATATGAAACCGACGGAAACCGGTCAGCGCAGCTGACTGTCCTTGCTGCCGCGGCGGTTGTAGCCGCTGAAGGCGGCGCTCTCTTTGTCTTCGGCTTCCTGGCACGGGATGCATAGGCGAACGCCCGGTAGCGCCCTGCGGCGGGCCTCCGGAATCTCGGCTCCACAATGGGCGCAGTGAGTGAGCCCGGGGCCGTTGGCCAACTGGCTCTTGGCGCGCTCCACGGCGTCTTTCACCGTCGCGTCGATCTGGTCCTGCACGGCGCCGTCACCGGCCCAACCCGTCGCCATGGTCACCTCGCATGCGTTAAAACACTGAAACAATTGGGGCGGAGTGTAAATCGCTCAAGCCCGCCGCGAGTTCATGGCAGAGACACGCGACACCGCATCGGCGCGGAGCGGACTGCGCATCGTGCTGACCTCTCGGGGCGCACTACCTAAGCAAAGCGACCACAATTACCGGCAATATCAATCGCATCGCCAAAAAACCGTCACGGGCCCGTTGCCTTTCGAAGTCGCAGGAGTATATTCCGGGCCTAGTCGCTTGAGCGGATGGAAGAAATGCCGCCGCGGCGACTTAAAGTAACTTCTCAGCTATCGCTCGCCGTTGTTGTTGCTCGAACGATCGAAGTGATCCTTGGCGCTCAGCGGCTAACCCATCCGGGAGTCAGTTGAATGAGCAGCGCCTGGGAGAATTTTTTCGCCGCCACGCTGGTGCTCGCCTCCGCCGGGCCGATCAAGCATCGTCTTGCCGAGGCTTTCCGAGAGCACCTGGCGGATCTTGAAGAAGACGAGCTGCCGCGGGAGATCCGCGACGAATTCACGTCCTTGTCCTCCACCCTGTCCTGTGTCCGCCCGATGCGGGGCGAGACCGCCGTTCAGGCGACGGTCCGCAAAATGTCCGATTCGGAAGCCGGCGGCTGCGCGGTTCGCATCGTCGGCATGCTCGGAGTGCTGGCGCGTCTGCAGGCGGCACAACGCGCACCGAAACTGCGCGCGGTGGGCGAAGATTAGCGGGACAGCAGGCCGCGGCCTTGGGGAAAGGCCGCGATCGTAAAAGAATCAGTCGAGCTTGAACTCGATCGTGTCCCACCGGGCCGTGTCCTCGTGACGGGCCTGGCGTCGGATGGCGTCCGTGATGGTGCGCTCGTTCCACTCGATGATCTCATCGCCGAGCGCTTCCAGCTGCACCGGCACCTTCTCCTTGACGCCGAACTTCTCCAGCACGATCACCGGCTTTTCCAGCCCCTTGGCGCAGTTCAGCTGGAAGTCGATCAGCTCCCGATGCCGCACGTACAGCGCCGCCGGCACGATCACCACCTCGGCCAGGCCGATCTGCTTGCGCAATTCTTCCTTCATGACCTCGCGCGAACTGGTGGCGAACTCCGGATTGCTACAGTTGCGGTAGTAGAAGTTGTGCGAACTCTCCAGGTACTCGAACACGCGGTGATAATCGTCCGAGGGCTCGAACGCATGACTGACGAACAGCCGCACCGGATTGTGTTGAGAAATACTGCCCACAAAGCTCGCTCCTGCCGCGATGGAGGGGCCATTCTAATCCATAATGCTGCTGTAGAATGCGGCCCCCCGCCGGCGGCGCTGTCGACGCCCCTGCCCGGCGGGCCGCCGCTCCGGCTGACGAGTTGAGTGCCCCGCGAACACGATGCGCTTCGTTCTGTACAACATCCGGTACGCCACCGGTTTCGGCCCGGCCTTCCACCTGCCGGTGCCCGGCGCGGGCTACCTCCGGAGCAACAGCAAGGTCCTGAACAGCATTACCCAGTGGCTCAAATCGCTCGATCCCGACCTGGTCGGGCTGATCGAGATCGACACCGGCTCGATCCGCTCCGGGCTGGTCAACCAGGCCAAGCAGATCGCGGACTCGCTAGGCCACTACTCCACCTACCAGTGCAAGTACGGCACGGCCTCGATCAATCAGCTCATGCCCATCGTGCGCAAGCAGGGCAACGCGTTCCTGGCCGCGCCGCGCGTCGAGGGCGAGCGCTTCCATTACTTCGAGACCGGCATCAAGCGGCTGATCATCGAGCTGGAGCTCGAGGAGTGCGCCATCTTCCTGGTGCACCTGTCGCTGAAGTTCCGCCATCGTCACGACCAGCTGCGTCACCTGCACGAGCTGGTCAAGCGCGCCAGCAAGCCGGTGATCGTCGCGGGCGACTTCAATACGTTCTGGGGCGACCACGAGATCTACCTGTTCATGGAAGCCTCGGGGCTGAAGAGCGCCAACCGGCTCGGGTTGCCCTCCTACCCCAGCCACAAGCCACGCAAGGAGCTGGACTTCGTGCTGTACTCCAACGGCATCGAGGTGACCCAGTTCGACGTGCCGGACGTGCGGTTCTCCGACCACCGGCCGCTGATCTGCGATTTCAACATCCGACCGCGAACTTAAAAAACAACTGCGGGAGTCGAGTCATGACGGAAGCCACCTCTGCCACGCACTGGCGTTTGCAGACCGAAGCCGACGGCGTCGCCTGGTTGATCATCGACAAGGCCAACGCCGCGGTGAACAGCCTGTCGCGCGAAGTGATGGAGGAGCTCGACGGCATCCTCACGTCGCTGACGCGCACGCCGCCCAAAGCGCTGATCGTCAGCTCGGCGAAGAACGGCTTCATCGCCGGCGCCGACATCAAGGGCTTCGTCGGTATCGAGTCGCCGGACCAGGCGTATCAGATGATCCGCCAGGGGCAGCTGGTGATCGACAAGCTCGCCGCGCTCCGCTGCGTGACCGTCGCGGCGATCAACGGCTTCGCGCTCGGCGGCGGACTCGAAGTCGCGCTCGCGTGTCGTTATCGAGTGGCGGCCGACGATCCTTCCGTGACGCTCGGATTCCCTGAAGTCCAACTCGGCGTGCATCCGGGTCTGGGCGGAACCGTGCGAGCCGTGCAGCTGGCGGGTCCCATCGCCGCGATGGATCTGATGCTCACGGGCCGGCACATCCGTCCCAAGCAGGCGCTGCAAATGAACCTCGTCGACAAGCTCGCGCCCCCAGCCCAGCTGCACGCAGTGGCCCGCCAGGTGGCACTGAATCCGCCGCCTGCGAAGTCGCCATCGCTGAAGAACCGCCTGCTGAACCTGGGGCTGGTCCGCCCGATTCTCGCGGGACAGATGCGCTCGCAGGTCGCGCGCCGCGTCCGGCCGGATCACTACCCTGCTCCCTACAAGTTGATCGAGCTGTGGCAGGAGTACGGCGCTTCGGGCGACCGTGCTTACGAAGCCGAAGCTCGTTCGATGGGAAACCTGCTGTGCACGCCGACCTCGCGCAATCTGGTGCGTGTGTTCTTCTTGCAGGAACGACTCAAGTCCACCGGCAAGAGCGGCGGCGAGCCGATCAAACATGTGCACGTCATCGGCGCCGGCGTGATGGGTGGCGATATCGCGAGTTGGTGTGCGGCCCGTGGCCTGACCGTGACCTTGCAGGATCGCGAAGAAAAATACGTCGCGCCAGCCATGGAACGCGCGCGCAAGTTTTTCGAGAAACGTTATCCCGACGAGGCCAAGCGCAATGAAGTGCTGGGCCGGCTGAAAGCGGACGTCGCGGGCGAAGGCGTGCCGCGGGCGGATCTGGTGATCGAGGCGATCTTCGAAAATCTCGACGCCAAGCGCGAGCTGTATGCCCGCGTCGAGCCGCAATTGAAACCAAACGCCATGCTCGCGACCAACACCTCCAGCATCGTGCTCGAGCAACTGGCGGAGAAGCTCGCGCAACCCGAGCGACTCATCGGCCTGCACTTCTTCAATCCGGTGGCGCGCATGCCGCTGGTCGAAGTGATTCAGGCCGCGAACACCGATCAGAAACAGGTGCAGTCCGGCCTCGGCTTCGCTCGTCAGATCGACAAGCTGGCGATCCCGTGCCGGAGCGCGCCGGGCTTTCTGGTGAATCGCGTGCTGATGCCCTACCTCAGCGAGGCCGTGCGCGCCGCGCAAGAAGGCGTGCCGCTCGCGTTGATCGATCGTGCCGCCGAGGAATTCGGCATGCCCATGGGACCGATCGAGCTCGCCGACGTGGTCGGTCTCGACGTGGTCATGAGCGTGGGCAAAGTGTTTTTCGAAACGGGCCAGGAAGTGCCGCCGGTGCTGGCGACCCGTTTCGCCCAAAAGAAATTTGGCAAAAAGACCGGCGAAGGCTTTTATGTCTGGCAGAACGACAAGCCGGTGAAGCCGCCGTACACGGGCCAGTCCGCGCCGGACGATCTGCAGGATCGGCTGTTGCTGCCGCTGGTCAACGAAGCCGTGGCCGTGCTGCGGCAACGCATCGTGGACGATCCGGATCTGATCGACGCCGGTGTGATTTTCGGAGCCGGCTTCGCGCCCTTCCGTGGCGGTCCGCTGGAATATGCCCGCACTCGTGGCGTCGACGCCGTCATCGCCCGCTTACAAGAATTACAAACGGCGCATGGTGACCGATTTGCGCCGGACGAAGGGTGGGATTTACTGCGCTAAACGCTGCCGGTAGCACCGCCTTGCCGCTAAAACGGCTGTGCTACCATCCTAAAAAGCACTGTCGAGACCCGCGACGCGGCCGTCGCGTCATGGGTCGCGTTGTCAGCGCAACCGATTCCTTCCGACACTGGAGACACATGGAGAGCAAGCCGCTCGACATTGGCCTGCTTCGGTCATTTTCCCCGCTCGACGGATTGAAGCCCGAGAATCTGCAGTCGCTGGCGCGTAAGACCGTACTGCGCGAGCTGCCCATGGGACGCTTCCTTTTCAAGGAAGGCGAAAGCGACAAGCGCACGTTCTACCTGGTGAGCGGCGCCCTCGAGCTGATTCACGACGATCGCACCATCACCGTGGTGCGCGGCGGCTCGCCTGAAGCTCGCAACCCCCTCGCTCCTTTCACGCCGCGTCGCTACAGCGCGCGCGCCATTTCCGATCGCGTCGAGTTCATGGCCATGGACAGCGACATGCTCGACATGATGCTGACCTGGGATCAGACCGGCTCCTACGAAGTGGGCGAGCTGAGCTCGAGCGGCGATCAGCCGCCCGCCAGCAACGACGACTGGATGACCACGCTGCTGCAGACCAAGGCGTTTCATCGCATTCCGCCGGCCAACATCCAGGCCATTTTCATGCGCATGCAGCGCGTCGACGCCAAGGCGGGCGACATCATCATCAAACAAGGCGACGACGGCGATTACTTCTACGTGATCGTCAAAGGCAAATGCCTTGTCACGCGCGAGACGCCGCTGAACCGCACCGGCATCAAACTCGCCGAGCTCGGCATGGGCGACACCTTCGGTGAGGAAGCCTTGATCGCCGAGGCCAAGCGCAACGCCACCATCAGCATGATCACCGACGGCGCCCTGATGCGCCTGGCGAAGGACGATTTCCGTAAACTGCTTAACGAGCCCATGCTGCAATGGGTGAGCTTCGAGCAGGCCAGACAGATCGTCGCCAAGGGCGGCAAATGGCTGGACGTGCGCCTGCCCAGCGAATTCGAAAACTTTCACATGGAAGGCGCGATCAACCTGCCGCTGTATTTCATCCGGCTGAAGTTGAAGTCGCTGGATCCGAACACGAACTACGTCGTGGTCTGCGACACCGGCCGTCGCAGCTCCGCCGCGGCTTATATTCTCGCCGAGCGGGATTTGAATGCGTCGGTATTGAAAGGCGGCATGAGCGCGGCCGACGTGAAGCGCTGACGCGACTTACATCGTGTGGGTCGGCTTGTCTCCGCCTAGCGCGCCGGCCAGATAGCTCTCGATCTTGCGCTGAGTATTACCGCGATCCTGCTCGCTGAACTGTACGCCGATGCCGGCGGTGCGTTTGCCCTGCGCGCCTTTGGGCGTCATCCAGATCACGCGGCCGGCGACCGGCAGCTTCTCGTCCTCGCCCATCAGGTTCAGCAACATGAACACTTCGTCGCCGAGCCGGTAGTTGCTGTTGGTCGGAATGAACAAGCCGCCGTTTTTCACGAACGGCATGTACGCCAGGTACAAGGCGCTCTTGTCCTTGATTGTCAGCGTCAGCAAGCCGGGCTTGCTGCTAGGTTGGCGCATTACCATGCGATATTCCGACGGCGTATTCCGACGACTATAGAGTTGTGCTCAGCTGGCGCGTGCCATGGGCGCTCCGCCCTTGTAGGAAGGAGCCAGCGCTTCCAGTAACGCGATCAGCCAGGATTCTACGGCCAGTTCGCGTTGAAGCGCGGTGCGAGCCAGTTGCGCCTTCAAAGCCCGTGTGCGATCCACCATGCTGTACAGCGCGCTTATGTTCAACGGGCGCGACGGGCTTGGCAAGTGCGCAGGTCCCCCTGGGAACGTGACCCGTTCGTCAGTTCCGGCAATCCCTGCCCGGGCGAGCGAGGACAGCCACAGGTCGAGCCACACCAGCCGGTCGATCAGAGCGTCTTTTTCCCATTCGGCGGCGACCTGGGTCACATCCGCGTCGCCGCTCAGCAAATCCCGGAGGGACTTCAGCATGTGCTGATTCAGCGCTTCGAACTGGCCGTCGGCGTATGCCAGAGCGCGAAGCGGCGCGCCGCCGCTGAACGCGAGCAGTGCCGGCGACACCGACTTGCCAGACACCTGCTGGAGCCACGCCATGGCCTCGGCCTCGGTAGGCCGCGCGATCGTCAGTTTCTGACAGCGGCTGCGCACCGTGGGCAACAGGCCGGACGGTCGCGACGTAAGCAACACGAGCAGGCTGCCCCGTGACGGCTCTTCCAACGTCTTGAGCACACTGTTCGCAGCACCGGGCGTCATCTGGTGCGCAGGCTCGATGACGGCGACTTTGTAGCCCTGACGAAAACTGGTCTTCGACAGCTTCTCGCACGCCGCTCGCACCAGATCGACCGAGAGCTGCGTCTTGTCTTCTTCCGGCGCGACCCAGTGCAGGTCAGGATGCGATCCGGCCTTGATGAGCGCGCAACTCGCGCACGAGCCACAAACATCCAGCGACTCGGGCGTAGATTTTTCGCACAGCACCGCCGCCGCCAACCATGCAGCGAACGAGCTCTTGCCCAAACCTTCCGCGCCCTGCACAAGAATGGCGTGCGGCAAGCGATTGGCAGACCACGCCTGCCGCAGCTGTGATACCGCCGCCGAATGCCACGGCAACAAGCGCGGGCTCGGCAACGGCTGCGGTTCGGTTTGCTCGTCTTTCTTTGCCATGACTCGAATCAAGTGATATTTGTGAGCACGCGCTCGCGGAGCGCCTGCTGAATCGCCCCTGTCACTGCATCCATACTCTGCGTGGCGTCGATCACGACAAAACGTTTCGGCTCCTGGCGTGCACGATTCAGATAGGCCGCACGCACGCGTTCGAAGAAATCGCGACGTTCCTGCTCGAACCGATCGCTCGTTCCAGCGGCTGCGTTTCGAGCACTGGCTCGCGCCGCACTGACTTCCAGCGGCGCGTCGAGCAATAGAGTCAGATCGGGCCGCAACGTTCCCTGCACCATGGTTTCGAGCGTCGCGATCTGCTCGATCGGCAGGTGGCGGCCACCGCCCTGATAGGCGTAGGTGGCATCGGTGAAACGGTCACAGATGACAAAGGCGCCCCGCCCGAGCGCTGGGTGGATGACGTTCTCGATGTGCGTCGAGCGAGCGGCGAACATCAGCAGCAACTCGCACGTGCTCGGCATCGCCTCATCGCTATGCTCCAACAGCAATTCGCGAATGCGCTCGGCGCGTCGCGTGCCACCGGGCTCGCGAGTGACGACGACTTCGACGCCCTGCCCGGCGATGAAATCGCGCAGACGCCCGATCTGCGTGGATTTGCCCACGCCCTCGCCGCCTTCGATGGTGATGAACTTGCCCGCGGTCATCGGTCGAGAATCAGTTGAATTCCAGAGTCATTTGGCCTTGGTCGGCGGTTTCGACGTTCGCAGTTTCTGCAAGTAACGTTTCACCGCCGCATTGTGCTCCGACAGCGTGCGCGAAAAGTAATGGCTGCCATCGCCATTGCCCGTCGCCACGAAGAACAATGCGCCGGTGGTCTCGGGCCGCACGGCCGCCCGGATCGAATCGAGGCCCGGCAATGCAATGGGCGTGGGCGGCAAGCCCGCGCGTGTGTACGTGTTGTACGGCGTATCGCGCAGCAAGTCTTTGCGTCGGATGTTGCCATCGTACGAGGCCATCATGCCATAGATCACCGTGGGATCGGTCTGCAAGCGCATGCCCCGACGCAGTCGTTCCACGAACACGCCCGCGATCTGCGGCCGCTCGGAATCGAGCGCAGTTTCCTTCTCCACGATGGACGCCAAGATCAGGGCCTCGTATGGGCCGGCCAACGGCAGATCCTTGGCCCGCGAGTCCCACGCAGTCTTGATCTCCTGCTGCATGCGCCTGAACGCCATGCCGAGCAGCTCGATATCCGTGGTGTTGCGTGGGAAGCGATACGTATCCGGGAAGAACTGCCCTTCGGGATGCAGATCCGGCTGACCCAGCGCACGCATGATTTCTTCGGGGGTGCGGGCGGCGTATTCGTTACGAACCGAGGGGGATTGCGCGAGCGCCTTGCGCATATCGGCGAAGGTCGAGCCTTCGATGAAGGTAATGCTGTGCAGGAGCACCTGGCCCGAGTTGAGCAGCTCGAGCAAGCCGCTGGGCGTGAGCCCGGGCGAAAGCTGATATTCGCCGGCCTTGAGCGAATGCGCCCGCTTGGTGATGCGCGCCCACGCCGTCCAGATCTGCGGCTGATCGAGCAGGTTCTGATCGTTGAGACTGCTCGCGACGGTGCGCAGCGAAGCGCCTTTGGGCACTTCGAACACCGTCGGCGCGGTGAGCGTCGCAATCGGCGTCTGCAGCCAGCGATGGCCCCACCAGGCCAGCGCTCCGACGGCGACGACACCCAACACGAACAAAACACCGAACAGACGCAACAGCGTTCGCATTACAACCTAAGTCCTTTTACGTGTCGCTGAGCGACAGGGCGTTGGCGAGGCGTGTCGCCACGCTGGTCTCGCTCCATTGCAACGAATCGAGCGAAGCCACCGATCGGATGCCGCGCACCGCGTTGGTGATGAAAACTTCGTTCGCCGTCTCGATGTCGTGCGGCCACAGCGGCTCCTCGCTGACGGCGAGCCGAAGCTTGCCGGCGGCTTTGAGGACCTGAGCACGCATCACCCCGTGCACGCCACAGAAGCGCAGATCGGGCGTGATCAACGCGCCATCGCGCACGGCGAACACGTTGGCGGAGGTGGCGCAGACCACTTCGCCCTCGGTGTCCAGCATCAATCCTTCGTCGGCCTCGCCTTCTCGCCACTCGCTTTGAGCGAGCACCTGCTCGAGACGGTTCAGATGCTTGATACCTGCCAGACGAGCGTTACGACCGAGACGGATGTCACACCATCGCAAACGCAGCGATCCTTTGGGCGCTGGATTGAGCGGATGGAGCGCAACCACGCGCGTGCTCGACATGACATGGCTCGGTCGATAACCGCGACCGCCCGATCCGCGCGTCACGATGACTTTGAGCACGCCGCGCTCGGCTCCGGCCGTGACCTGGGCGATCTCGCTTCGCAATGTTTGCTCTTCGGGCGGCGTGATGCCGAGGCGATCGCAGCCTGTGAACAAGCGTTCCAGATGATCGTCGAGAAAACGTACGCTGCCGCCGACGAGCAACGCGGTTTCGAACAATCCGTCGCCGTACTGAAAGCCTCGATCGTCTGCTGCGATCAGCTGCGAAGTCTCCCCATTGACGAGCATCGCAAGCGTCATGGGCTTGCACCCGTGTCATGACCCAAGGCACGTAGCACGCCGCGAGCCTTGGCGCGCGTCTCCGCCAACTCACGCTCGGGCACGGAATCCGCAACGATGCCCGCCCCTGCACGCAAGGTCAGCTGATCGCCAGCGATCTCGAGCGAGCGGATGAGGATGTTCATATCCATGCTGCCGTCACGGTTGAGATAACCGAACGAGCCGGTGTACGCGCCCCGCGCCGTGCCTTCGAGCTCGGCGATGATCTCCATGCAGCGGACCTTCGGACAGCCCGTGATGGTGCCGCCTGGAAACACGGCGCTCAGCACCTCGCCTGGCGTCGCGTTGGCGCGCAGCTGACCGCTCACATTGGATACGATGTGATGGACGTGCGCATACGACTCGATGGTCATGAGCTCGTCGACCTTCACGGTGCCCGCTTCGCAGATTCGCCCGAGGTCATTGCGTTCCAGGTCGATCAACATCACGTGCTCGGCACGCTCCTTGGGATGAGCATGCAGCTCGCGCGCGAGATCGACGTCGTCCGCGGCAGTCTGGCCCCGCGGACGCGTACCCGCAATGGGCCGCGTCGACGCCCGACCATCGCGCACTGAAACCAGACGCTCCGGGGATGAGCTCACGATGGTGATTCCATCGAGTCGCACGATGCCACTGAACGGCGCGGGATTGGTCTCACGCAGACGTTGATACAGGTGCTGAGGAGTGATACCCGCCGCTAAACGCGCCTGCCACGCGCGCGACAGATTCGCTTGGTAGATGTCGCCGGCCGCGATGTACTCCAACGCCCGCTCGACACTGCGCAAGAATCTGGCCGGCTCGTCTTCTTTCACGCCGCCCATGACGAGCGGTACGTCCGGTGCGATCAATGCCGGCGCGTGAGCGATGTCGTTGGCCATGCGAGCCAGCAGTGGCTCGAACGCCGCCTCCGCCACGGCCCACGACTTGCCGCTGTTACGCTCGTGAATGATGGCGGCAGGAATGCGAATGGCCGAGGCGATCGGCCCGGCGCCAGGCCGCGGCAGCTTCAACTTAGGCTCGATCTCTCCGGCCAGTTCATAGCCGAGATACAGCAGCCAGCCGCCACTGAATGGCAGCTCGTGACTCGCGCAGGAGCTGCGCTCGCTCTGCCACCAACGATCGAGGCTCGAAAGAAAACGCGCGTCGGAACCGCCGGTGCGTTCGCTCAAGGTGCCATCACGAAGCAGCGACAATCGCGCTTGCGGATACGCGAACAGGATGTCGAAGCGCGTGGCGGCATTGCCAGCCGCGGCGCTTTCGAACAATGCGGGGTAACGATCGGGAAACGCGGCGTGCAGGGCCAGCAGCGCCGACGAATCGGCGCTCACGGCTTGAAGCAACGGCGGTCGGTCGATCGAGATGGACGTGGGCGACTCCTGGCCGCGCACTAGCAAATCAGTCGAGCTTCTTGAAGATCAGGCTGCCGTTGGTGCCGCCGAAGCCGAACGAGTTCGACAATGCGACCTTGATCGGCATCTGGCGTGCGACCTTCGGCACGTAGTCGAGATCGCAACCCTCGCCAGGGTTGTCCAGGTTGATGGTCGGCGGCGCGACCTGATCGCGAATGGCCAGAATCGAGAAGATGGCTTCCACCGCACCGGCCGCGCCGAGCAGATGGCCCGTCATCGACTTGGTCGAGCTCACCGCGAGCTTGGAGGCGTGGTCGCCGAAAGCACGCTTCATCGCGAATGTTTCAGCGAGGTCGCCGAGCTCAGTCGACGTCGCGTGCGCATTGATGTACTGCACCTCGTTCGGATTGAGCTGCGCGTCCTTCAATGCATTGGCCATCGCCAAACGCGCGCCCTCGCCGTCTTCCGGCGGCGCCGTCATGTGATGCGCATCGCCGCTCATGCCGAAGCCGACCAGCTCTGCGTAAATGCGAGCGCCGCGCTTCTTCGCATGCTCGTACTCTTCGAGCACCACCGAGCCTGCGCCGTCGGACAGCACGAAGCCGTCACGATCTTTATCCCACGGACGGCTGGCCGCCTGCGGGTTGTCATTGCGAGTCGACAACGCGCGCGCCTGACAGAAGCTGCCGAGACCGAGCGGCGTGGTCGCCATTTCACCGGCGCCGGCGATCATCACATCGGCGTCGCCGTACTGGATCAAGCGCATCGCCAGACCGATCGAATGCGTCGAGGTCGTGCACGCGGTGACCGTCGCGATGTTCGGTCCCTTGAGTTTGAAATCGATGGACACGTGGCCGGAGATCATGTTGATGATGCTGCCGGGCACGAAGAACGGCGAGATGCGCTTCGGACTGTTGGTCTCGGCGTACTTGCGATAGTTCTCTTCGATGGTGTCGAGGCCGCCGATGCCGGCGCCCATCGCCACACCGATGCGCTGATCGTTCTCGGGCGTGACCTGCAGGCCCGAATCCTTGATCGCATCGGCCGCCGCCGCGTAGCCGTAGTGCATGAACGGATCCATGTTCCGCAACCGCTTCGCCGGCAGATATTTCTCTGCATCGAAGTCCGCCACTGCGCCGTGGAAGCGCACCGGAAATGCGCTGACATCGAAACGGGCGATCGGCACGATGCCGCTCTTGCCTTCGAGCACGTTGCGCCACGCCGAATCGATGCTGCTGCCGACGGGAGAAACGATGCCCAGACCAGTGATGACGACGCGTCGCTTGGACAAGCGGTTACCTCACACGAAGCGTGACTTCGATTGACGGGCCACGACGATTGGTTTGGAACATGGGGGGCGATTGGCGGAAGACCGTGGATGTGCGGCCTTCCTTATGCTTCAGCGTTGGCGCTCACGTCTATGTCGAGGAAGCGCCGGCAGCTCGCGAGCGAGGCCCTCAGGCCTGGTTGCGACGTTCGGTGATGTAATCGATCGCCTGCTGCACGGTGGTGATCTTCTCCGCATCCTCGTCCGGGATCTCGGTTTCGAACTCCTCCTCCAGCGCCATCACCAGCTCGACCGTATCGAGCGAGTCTGCGCCCAGGTCGTCGACGAAGGAAGCGTCGTTGGTGACTTCTTCCTCTTTCACCCCCAGTTGTTCGGCGACGATGGCTTTGACCTGCTGTTCAATACTGCTCATTTGATTACGAGTCCTCTATGAGGTGCTTAAACCCTTCGCTCGAGACCGACCCTTTTTGTTCATGGGTGGGGTCGCACGGGGGGCGTATTCTAAGTTAGAAGCCTGTTAGGGCCAACATTTGCGAAAAATTGTCTGACGTAGTCCCAATCAGACCATGTACATGCCGCCGTTGACGTGCAGCGTTTCGCCGGTGATATAGCCGGCCTGTGGCGACGCAAGAAACGCCACAGCATGGGCAATATCCTCGACAGAACCCAGTCGCCCCAACGCAACTTGAGCGCTGAGCTGTTGTTGCTGTTCGGCCGGCAGCTTGGCGGTCATGTCGGTGGCGATGAAGCCCGGCGCCACCACGTTCACGGTGATGCCGCGCGAGCCGACCTCGCGTGCCAGAGACTTGGAAAAGCCGATGATGCCGGCCTTGGCCGCGGCGTAGTTGGTCTGCCCGGCGTTGCCCATCACACCGACCACGGAAGCGATGTTGACGATGCGGCCCCGGCGCGCCTTCATCATGCCGCGCAGGACGGCTTTCGACAGCCGGAACACCGACGCGAGGTTGGTATTCATGATGTCGTCCCATTCCTCCTGCTTCATTCGCAGCAGCAGGTTGTCACGGGTAATTCCTGCATTGTTCACCAGGATGGTGACGGCGCCTTCCTTCGCTTCGATGTCCTTGAGCGCCGCCTCGGTCGAAGCCGCGTCGGCCACGTTCAGCACCACGCCGCGACCTTTGTAGTTGCCGGCCGCGAGCCACTCGGTGATGCCTCGGGCGCCGGCTTCGGTGGTCGCCGTTCCAACCACTGTTGCGCCGTTGCGCGCCAACTGTTCAGCAATTGCTCGACCAATGCCACGCGATGCGCCCGTGACCAGGGCGATATCTGGCGACTCGCTCATGACTGACTCCGGCAGGCGGCGAGCGCCTGTTGCAACGACTCGGGATCCTCGATGGCGAGCATGCCGATGTCCTTGTTCTTGTCGACGCGGCGATTGAGCCCTGTCAGCACCTTGCCCGGGCCACACTCGACCAGCACCTTGGCGCCGCCACCCAGAATCGCGCGCACAGTTTCGGTCCAGCGCACCGGCTTGACCAACTGTTGCACCAACGCCTGGCGGATGCTGTCCGGCCCTTGATGGGTCTTCACGTCGACAGTGTAGATATCGCGCACTTCGGGCTGCGCGAAAGTAATGCTTTGTAACTTCTCCGCGAGCCGATCAGCCGCTGGCTGCATCAGCGCGGTGTGAGAAGGCACGCTCACCGGCAGCTTGATGGCGCGCTTGGCGCCTTTGGCCTTCAACAACTCGATGGCGCGATCGACCGCGGCGGCGCTGCCGGCGATCACGACCTGTCCGGGAGAATTGAAATTCGCGGCCTGCACGATTTCGCCAGCGGGACCGCTCTTCGTGGCTTCAGCGCACGAAGCTTCGACTTCGGCATCATCCACGCCGAGGATGGCCGCCATCGCGCCTTGTCCCGCGGGCACGGCCGCTTGCATGGCCTGGCCACGAAACTGCACCAGCGCCACGGCGGTCTTGAAGTCCAACGCGCCCGAGCACACCAGCGCCGAATACTCACCGAGGCTGTGCCCAGCCATCGCCGATGGCAACGGACCGCCATGCTTGCGCCAGACACGCCAGGTCGCGACCCCGGCCGTCAACATCGCCGGCTGCGTGCGTTCGGTCGCGCCCAACTGCTCTTCGGGCCCCTGCTGGCACAGCTGCCACAGGTCATAGCCGAGCACGGACGACGCTTCGGCGAAGGTCTCCTGCACCACCGGTTCGGCGCTCGCCAGCGCGGCCAGCATGCCGACCGACTGCGATCCCTGCCCGGGAAATACAAAGGCAAAACTCATTGAGCTCCTGACTGACCTTCAGACCACTTACGGTCCCGATACCTACATGACCAACCTCATGCGGCGCGCGATTATAACGATGTGCGTCGGGACGGCTAGCTCCTTGACTTTTCGGCAACTTGTCTGTGGGTGAATGCCCACAGCAGCAGCCCGGCGACCAACCCCCCAATCGCGCCATACAGGTGCGCATCTACAACGACCGGCAGGTCGCCGGACAGCGGCAATGCGCCGTGCCACTGCTCCCAGGCCAGCTTTCCGGCAAAAATAGCGCTCAACACCAGCGCCAGCAGCTTCGATTCAAAGCGCCACCAGGCCACCGTCCCGGCCGCGAGTGCGCCATGCAGAACCCCGGACAGGCCCACGTACCACACCAGTTGTGGCTCCCAGAACACAAATCCAGCGTCGATGGCGAGCACGCTGAACAGCGCGATCAGCAGCCAGGCGCGCCACGAGTAGTCATGCGTGAAAAGCGCGGCGATCAAGCCCAGACCCGCGGCGTTCAGCAACAGATGCAGCGACGTCCCATGCACCAGATGGCCTGTCACGAGCCGCCAGTATTCTCCCTGCAGCACGGCCTCGCGCTCGTAGCGCAGAGCGAGCCGTCCGCTTTCGCCAAGCAGCGACAACAGAACCAGCGCGAGCAGCGCGAGTCCAAGCAGCCAGAATCCTGGTCCGCGCTTCGGCATCCATTGGCGGAACGGCGGCGAACTCGACGTTGCGGGCCGGGACAAGCCGTCACTCATTGGTACGATTCGCTTTGTTATGATCCGGCGCCTTACGCATAACGGTAGTCCTCTTATTATCCACACCTGCCCCCCGCCTGGCCGGAAGCACAGCGGCTTTACGCTGCTGGAGTTGCTCGTGGTGCTGGTGGTCATCGGCGTCATGGTGTCGATGGCGGTGCTGTCCTTCGGCGTGCTCGGACGCGACAGTCAGGCCGAAGAAGAAGCGCGGCGCTTCTGGGTGGTGTTGCAGCAGGCCCGCGAAGAAGCGGAGCTGCAGGTCGAGGATCTCGGCATCTACATCGGGCAGGACGCTTATGAATTTCTCCGCTTCGACTCGCGCAAGAACCGCTGGGAGCTCATCGAGTACGACGAGCTGTTCGCGCAGCGTGAATTGCCCGCGGGACTGCGCTTCAGGCTGCGGCTCGAGTCCCGCGAGATCGTGTTGAAGCCGGGCCTGCCCGAGCGCGCCGTCGTCGAGGAAAAGAAGGACGGCGACGAGGACGAGGACGAGAAGGACGAGCGCAGCGGTCTGAAAGATCTCGACGACGACCAGAAATTTCCTCCTCACGTGATGGTGTTGTCCAGCGGCGAGGTGATGCCATTCGAGTTGGAGATCGAGCGCGAAGGTCAGCCTGCCTTGTGGCGCGTGACGGGGCTCGCGAACAACGATCTGCGCGTCGAGAATCGCGATGAGCGTAATGAATGGGGTCCGCTGCTGCAGACCAAGCCACCGCCGGAAAACGATCGGCAACGACCGACGCGGGTGTCCAGTGCGCGCCCATAAATATCCCAACCAGGGCAGCGGTTTCACATTGATCGAAGTGCTGGTGGCGCTGGTCGTCGTCGGCCTCGGCATGCTCGCGGTCATTCAGACGGTGAGCCAGACCGCGAACAACAGCTCCTACATGCGAGAGAAGACCATCGCGCACTGGATCGCGATGAACCAGCTCACGCAGGTGCGCCTGCAGCCCAGTGCGCCGGCCATCGACAAGTCCTCCGATGAAGTCGAGATGGCTGGCCGCGACTGGCGCTGGACCATGGTGGTGACGCAGACGCCCGTGGAATCGATCCGTCGCATCGAAGTCCGAGTGCGACCTTCAGAAGCGCCGGAAACCAGCTCACTCGCGTTCGTCACCGGCTTCTATGGCACGGCCGTGGCGCCAGCGGGCACGGTGTCGCTGAATTGGTCGGCGACGTCTCAAAGCGGTCAAGGCCCGGGCGGTCAGAATCAGCGCGGTGGCGATCAAGGCGATCAACAGGATTCGGAAACCAATCCGCCGCCGCAGCCGGAGCTCGAGCCCGGCGAACCGGTGCCCACGCCGGAGCAAGAATCGGGGAATCCCGACTCATGAAAGAGCGCGGTATCACTCTCGTAGAGCTGCTGGTCGCGATTTTCATCTTCGCCATCGTGGCCGCCATCGCCATGGGCGGCTACAACGAGATGATGAAACAAAGCGACATCGTCAAGCGGGGCGCCGGGCGCACGCGTGAGATTCAATCGGCGATGCAACGTTTGAATCTCGATTTCACCTCGCTCGAGCCGCGTCCCGTACGCGAGCCTTTGGGCGATGCGTTGCAGCCCGCGCTTCGTTCCGATGCGCGCAAAGAACAGATCGCCGAGCTCACCCATTCCAGCTGGAGCAATCCCGCCGGCGTACCCCGCTCCACTTTGCAACGCGTGGCGTATCGCCTCGAAGACACGAAGCTCATTCGCGAATACTGGCTCGCGCTCGATCGCACCATGGACAGCGAGCCCGAGACCGCCGTGCTGCTCGAACGCGTGAAGCGCATGGAACTGCGCTTCATGGATAACAATCGCACCTGGCACCAGCAATGGCCGCCGCTGGGCTACTCGGCTCCGGATGGGCCGCGCCTGCGTCCGATCGCGGTTGAGATCACGCTCGAGCTCGAAGACTGGGGCGAGCTGAAACGCCTCATCGAGGTGTCAGGAT
Organism: Steroidobacter sp.; assembly: GCF_036402275.1. Classification (NCBI taxonomy): domain Bacteria; kingdom Pseudomonadati; phylum Pseudomonadota; class Gammaproteobacteria; order Steroidobacterales; family Steroidobacteraceae; genus Steroidobacter; species Steroidobacter sp. Next base: position 353,899 of record NZ_DASWTF010000036.1, read on the forward strand.
GAAGTCCCGTCAACGCGGTGTCGCGCTCATCATGGCCGTGCTCATCGTGGCGCTGGCCACCATGCTGGCGGCCGAGGTCGGCTTCAGCGGTTATCTCGATCAGCGTCGCACCGTGAATATGTTCACGCTGGATCAGTCATTCGAGATCGCGCTCGGCGGCGAAGCCTGGGCCTCGGATGCACTCCGTCGCGACAAGATGCAAAGCGCCCAGCAGGACGACTTCACCGAGGAGTGGGCGACGCCCATTCCGCCGATTCCGCTCGAGGATGTGGGCGGCGAGTTCGAAGGTCAGCTCGAAGATCTGAGCGGCCGGTTCAATCTGAACAGCCTGGTGACGTTCAACCAGGCCGGCGTCAGCCAGGTCAACCAGCCGGCGGTGGAGCGCTTCCAACGATTGCTGGAAATTCTGGAGCTGGAGCCGAAGTGGGCGAGCCTGATCGCGGACTGGATCGACTCGGACAACAATCCCGGATTTCCCGATGGCGCCGAGGACCCCGTGTACACCAATCTGCAGCCGGCATATCGCACCGCGAATATGCCAGTCACACGGGCGAGCGAACTGTTGGCGCTGCCGGAGTTCGGCATCGAGCGTTACCGCAGGCTCGCACCGTTCGTCACCGCCCTGCCCTCGGATGCCAAGATCAACCTGTGCACGGCTTCGCCTGAATTGCTGGATGCGCTGGTCGGAGGCACCCGACAGTTCACACTCGCGCGCGACAGCACCAAGCAGTCACGCATGCAGCGCTGCTTCCCGAGCAAACAAGATTTCCAAGCCGGCCTGAGCGGACTGACCCCGGATCAGAAACAGGCCGTCGAAGACATCATCGATGAAAGCAGCGATTACTTTCTCGCCACCATCTGGGTCACGCTTGGCACTCAACGGTTCACGCTGTACAGTCTGTTGTATCGCGGCGACACCAACCAGGTCCGCCCCATTCTAAGAAGCTACGGAACGCTCTGATGCCGGAACTCCAAGTCGTCCGATTGCATCCTGTCGCCGCTGCCCCCAATGGCGGCGCGCAGCCTGCGCCTCAAGCCGAATGGCTCGTCGTCGACGCCAATGGCACACGCCGCGGCAATGTTTCGTGGGGCTCGCTCAGCGATGCCGCCGCGCAAGCGAGCGGTCGCAAGACCATCGTGCTCGTGCCTGGCACCGATGTTTTGCTGGCCGAGCCAGTGCTGCCGCTCAAGAGCGGCGCGAAGCTGGCGCAGGTCGTCCCCTTCGCGCTCGAAGAACAGTTGGCGGCGGACGTGGAAGATCTGCACTTCGCCGTCGGCAAGCGCGGCACGACACCCGGCACACCCGTTGCCGCTGTGTCACGCGCCCGCATGGATGAGTGGGTCGCGACGCTCCAGGCGGCTGGCTTGTCCACCGACACCGTGTACACCGAGACCAGCGTGTTGCCGACCGTCGCGGGCGCAGTCGCCGTGCTCATCGATGGCAAGCGTCTGTACGTGCATCGCGAGAATCAACCCGGCACGGTCATCGAGGTCGAGCCGCTGTTCGAAGCGTTGCAGCTGGCGTTGGGCAGCGGCGATGAGTCGCGCGAGCACGTCACCATCTTCGTTTCCGAAGAGGACTACGAGCGCGAGCGTGAGATGCTCGAGGAGTTGCGCGAGTACACCGCGAGCCTGCAGCTGAAGCTGCTGCCCGACGGTCCCCTGCCCCTGCTGGCTTCGAACATTCCTACCGGCCTCAAGGGCACCGCGGTCAACTTGCTACAGGGACCGTATGCGGCCAAGACCAAGCTGAATGTTTCTTTCGCGCCGTGGCGCTATGCCGCCGTGCTCGCGGCCGTGTTCGTGGCCGCGCACATCGGCCTGAAAGGCTGGCAGTACGTGCATTACAAGAAGGTCGAAAGTCAGCTCGATGCACAGATCGCCGAGACGTTCCAGCAAGCGCTGCCGGGCGCGCCAGTGCCCAATCCGCTGGAAGCGCGCGGTCAAATCGAACAGATTCTGGGTCAGCTGCGCGGCACCGGCCCGACCAGCGGGATGCTGACCACGCTCGCCATGCTGAGCGAAGCGATGTCGCAAGCGCCGAACACGGATATCGAAGCCCTCTCCTATCGCGACAACGTCACCGATCTGCGCGTGCTCAGTCCGTCGGTGGACGCGCTCGATCGCATCCGGCAGGTGGCCGGTGAGCGTGGCGTGACCGCGGAGATCCAATCCACCAATCCGCGCGACTCCAAGGTCGAAGGCCGACTGCAGTTCAAGAAGGCGGGCGCGTGATGCAACAGATCAAAGACAAATTCAACACGCTGCAGCCGCGCGAGCGCATCGTCGTCATGGGCGGCGCCATCCTGGTGTTCGTGGCGCTCGTTTATGTGCTCGCGCTCGCGCCGCTGTACAGCGCCGTCGCGGCACAAGAGAAACGGGTCGCGCAAAAGGAAGGCGATCTCGCGTGGATGCGCAGCGTCGCTGGCGAAGTTGCGGTGCTGAGCGCGGCGGCGCCCAGCCGTCCCGGACCCAGCAATGAATCCCTCGTGGTGCTCATCGATCGCGCGGCTCGCGAATGTGGCCTGAGCAATTCGCTGACCGGCCAGACCCCCAATGGCGAGCGCGGCATTCGCGTGCGGCTGGAAGCCGCCGAATTCGACAAGCTGATGGTGTGCCTGGGCACGCTTCAGCAGGTGCATTCGATCGACGTCGAATCCGCCACCATCGATCGCACCGCCAAGCCCGGCCTCGTGAACGCCAACCTGGTGCTGACGCGCGTCGGCGCATAACAAACCTATGAAGCGACTTTGGCCGCTGATTGCGCTCGGCGTGGGCGCATTCATTCTCTTCGCCGTGACCACGCTGCCCGCCGGCGTCGTGTTCTCATGGCTCGGTTCCTCTGGCGTCAGCGCCGGCGGCGTCTCCGGCACCATCTGGAATGGGCGCGCGCAAGTGCTGCAAATCCAGGGCGTCAACATCGGCGGCGTCGAATGGGATTTGCACGCCCTGGCGTTGCTCACGGGGCGACTCAGCGCCGATGTGAAAGTCACGCGCATCGATGGCTTCGCCACGACACAAGTGAGCGCAACTCCCGCGGGCACGATTCGTTTGAAGGATTTGACCGCGTCGCTGCCGCTCAGCGCTCTGCCGCCGAACGTGATTCCCGGTGGCTGGGCCGGCACGCTCAACGGCAAGTTCGCGCAGCTCACGCTGGAGAAAGGTTGGCCGACGCAGGTGGACGGCACGCTGGATATCGTCGATCTGACCGGACCGGCGCGTAAGCCTGCGAATGCCGGCAGCTATCGTCTGGTGTTGGATCCGGCAGCCTCCAACGCCGAGGTGCTCAAAGGCGCGATCTCCGACGGCGGCGACGGTCCGTTACAAGTGGCGGGCACGCTGGAGCTCCGGCCCGACCGCAGCTATAAGCTCGACGCCTTGATCTCTGCCCGCCCGAATGCGCCTCGCAATCTGGTCCAGGCGCTGGAGTTTCTCGGTCCGCCGGACGCACAGGGCCGACGTCAGTTCGCAACGGAGGGTTCGCTGTGAGCTTGCCGCGAGGCTAGCTCCACTTGCCGTTCGGCCCCTTCTTGCGGGATGCGAAGAAGCGTTCGGTCGCGTCGATCAGTTTCTGCTGCTCGCCGTTGATCGAGCCGTCCATCGCAGCCAGTTTGCGCATCATGCCGAGCAACGAAGCCACGGCCGTGGGCTCGAAATGGGGCGCGCTCCTCTCCAGAATCTTATCGAGACGATCCACGATATAAATTTCGTCGCGGATCAGATGCGAGCTGGCCAGCAACAGATCGGCCGCCTCGTCGCGCGAGATCTCGAACTCGCTCTGAAACATCGACTGCAGCTCGCGTTTCTGGTCCGAGGTGATGTCGCCGTCAGCCTTGGCGACGCCGAGCAACAGCACGGCCGCGACGTCCATGGGTCGCTCCAGCTTATAGATGGGCTTGTTGCCATAAGTGCTGCGCCACTTCCAGCGGCGGTAAGCGAGGAAAGGGTTCAGGGAATTCAGATCGAATCCCGATCGCTGCAGGTTATTGAGCGCCCAAATCAAACCCGCGACCGCGGTGATCGCCGCGATGATGATGTGCACGAAAGCTCCTGCCGGCACCGACCCTGATGATGAGGCCGTTAGTGTAGCCAGCGGCGCGCCGCGGAAGCGACGTTTGCTACTGGCAACTGTGAGCTAGGTCCCCTCTTGCCGTTTTTCTGGTCAGGCTACCGGGACTTCCCGCCACTGTTTCATCAGGGGAAAGTAGAGCGCGGCGCGGACGGGCTGGCCAGGGCGGAACAGGCGCATCAGCCGGGCGTAGCGTAGTAACTGCTCGCGGTAACGCTGGACTTCCTCGGCGAGGAACTGTTCCAGGCCGCCACCTTCGTGCGTGCCGGTTTTGAAATCCACGATCCAGCGGACACCGTGCTCGTCGACGAACGTGCGATCGATCACACCCGAAACGATCTCGCCCTGGAACACGCCGCTCAACGCCAGCTCGGACTCCGCTTCGCTCAACTGCGAGGACAAGCCGAGCAGCCAGCGACCGCGCTCATCGGCGAGCGTCTGAGCCATGGCGGCGACGACGCGCTCGGCGGCAGCTTCACAGCGATCCGGCGGCACACCCAACTCAGCGAGCTCCGCGCACAGCCGGGCACGATTGGGCGATGCTTCCGGGCGCCCTGCCCGCACCAGACGATCGAGCTCGCGGTGAACCAAGGTGCCGATGTGTCGAGCGGTCTGCGATGCCCAGTCGAACTCGATCTTCGCTTCGAGGTCGCTGACGTTCACGGCCTTCGCGGTCACCGCGGAGTCCGCGGCCGGCGGCTGCCACTGCAGCGGCAAGCGACGCACGCGCAGATGCGGCTGCGGCGCGGATGCAAACAAATCCTGCTGCGGCTTGGTGTGCACGACCGATTCGAAATGCGATTTCACTTCGGACCACAACAAACGCAGCATCGAGCCGTTGCGCGGCTCCTGCATCACCGTGCCGCCCTCTGTTTCTTTGACTCGCACGGTGCCGAGCAAGTGCAGGACGCGCTTGGCTCGTGTCGCGGCCACATACAGCAATCGGCCGCGTTCGCGAGCGCTGCGTTCGCGCTCCAGCAACTCGATCCAGCGATACATCGGATCGGCATCGGCGCCTTCGGCTTTGATGGGCGCGAAGACGATGCCACCATCATCCCCTGGAATGCGCGTCCAGCGCATCAGCTCACGGCCTTCGCCTCGAATCCAACGATTCAACGCCGGCAGGATGACGACATCGAACTCCAGACCCTTCGCCTTGTGGACCGTCATCACTTCCACGCGCGCGCGATTCTCGGGCCTCGGGCGGGCAAACAATCGATCGAGCTGATCTTCCAGGCGCGCCACGTCTTCGAGATCGCCCGCGATTTCGATCTGATCGAGGCGGCGCAGATAGGCGTCCGCATCGTCCAGATCCTGCGGCCGATGCAGCGTGGCCGGGCCGCCCAGTGCATTCCACGTGCGCTCAACCCAGTCGCGCAGTGACAATCGGCCCCGCTCCGGCAGCGCGGTCTGCAGGATCGAGTGCACGCGAGCAACGCGCTCACGCCCTTCACTGCTCAGTGCCTCGCTCGACTCCAACGCCTTGCTCAGCAGCTCGTTGACCGTCGACGCACGGTTGTTATCGATGATCGCGTGCAGATCATGCAGCGTCAGGCCGCACCACGGAGCGCGCAGTACCGCAAGCCACGACGTTCTATCCGCGAGATGCAGGAGTGCACGCGTCAACGCAGTGAGGTCCTGCACGACCGGTCGATCCAACAGCGCCTCGATCTCGATGGCCTGAAAATCAATGGACGCCGCGTGCAGCTCGCTCGCAATCAATCCGACGTGAGAGCGAGCGGTCACGAGCACGGCGACGGTGGTTTCTGGATCCTCGGCGAGACTCTTGCGCACCAGCTTCACGACCTGGCGCGCCTCCGCCATCTCGTCGTTCTCGTACGATGCATGCACTTTCACACCGCCGCGAGTGCTCGGCAGCGCCGCGACGCTGGGGCTGTAACGAACCGCGCCGTGCTCGGCATTGTCGGTCGGCGACAGCACATTCGGAAACACTCGATTGACCCACTCGATGATCGGCCGCGTCGAGCGAAAGTTGGACGTGAGCTGCAACGGTTCGAGCGGCACGTTGCGCAGGCCCTGTCGCTGTAACTGCAGGAACAATCCGACCTCGGCCTGGCGGAACCGATAGATGGACTGCATGGGATCGCCCACGCAGAACAACGTGCGACCGTCGCCTTCCGTCCAGCCTGCGGTCAGCCGCTCGAGCAGATCGAGTTGCCCGAACGAGGTGTCCTGAAATTCATCGACCAGCAGATGTTGCAAGCGATAGTCGAACGCCAGCGCGAGATCGGTCGGCTCGTCACTGGTGCCCAGTGCCTGCAGTGCGCGCAAGGCGGCTTCGATGTAGTCGGCCTGCCCTTGCGCCTGGAACACGAGCTGCAACTCGGCCACCGCCACGGGCAGCACCGCCAGCAACGCTTCCAGAATCGCCCATTGCTCTTGCGAGTACGACGCTCGCGGCAACGTTCGAAGTGCGACGAGCTGCGCGACCAGATCGGTCTGCTGCGCCAGTTCAGCGAGCGCGCCGAGCATGCGCTCTTTCTCTTCGGGATGCGTGGTGGGAAAGCCGCTCTTCTTGTTGACGGTCAGATACGGCGTGCCGTCGCGCTTCAGGAACACACTCGCGAGCGCGAGCCACGCATCCAGACTGTCACTTTCCGGTCCGGGCACCGCGTCGGCATTGGTGCAGGCATCGAGCAGCAGCCGTCGCTCTTCGCTGAGGCCGGCCCCTTCGCGCAGATTCGATGCCGCGAACACGGTCAGCTCCCAGAGCTCCCGCCGGCGCACGTGATCGAGCTGTGCGCACAGCGTCGAGAGATGACGCTTGATCACACCCTGCAATGTTTGTTCGAGCACGGCGCGCAGATTTTCGTGTGCGCCGGCACTGACGATCTGATGCAGCCACTGATCACGCTTCGCGAGCAACTCGCAGAACAGCTCCGCGAGCATGTCGGTGCGATTGCCCAGGTGCACGATCAAGGATTCCAGATGCTGCGCGACCGCCGAACCTTCCCCGAGCCGCTCGATGAGCCGGCGCACCGCGGTTCCATACAAAGGCCAGGGGTCTTCGGCCGGCTCCAACGCAGAGCCCGTGCCGGCCAGAATCGGCAAGCGACGCGCCAGCGTCGAGTTGAGCGCATCGATGGTCTGGATGCGCAGACGCGAAGGATGCTCGGCGAGCTTCCAGTTGCGCTCGATATCGGCCGCTCGCACTGCGCGGGCCAGTTCCCACGTCGTCAGCTTGTGAGCCGACTCCGGCGCCGCGCCGCCTGCGGCTTCGATCGAAAGCAAGATGCGATTGCGCATTTCGGCCGCGGCCTTGCGCGTAAACGTGATCGCGAGGATCTGCTCCGGATGCTCGACCGTCGCGAGCAACCGCAGATAACGCTGCGTGAGCAGCTCGGTCTTGCCCGAGCCTGCTGGCGCCTGGACGATGAACGAGCGCGTCGGATCGAGCGCGCGCTTGCGGGCCGCGGCGTCGCTACTCATCGTGATGCTCCAGGTCCTCATCCTGGGTCTGCTCGCTGATCCGGCAGAACGCGCTGAGATGACATGTCGAGCACTCTTGCGGCAGCGGATCGACCACGGCCTGGCCCTCGACGAAACTTTCCGCCAGATGGGTCAGCGTCTTGCGCCAATGTTCCACCAGCGATGGCCAATCGGCCGGATGCTCAACCCGTAGACGTACACCCTCCGGATAGTGCAGAACGCCCTCACCGATAAAGGTGCCATCGCTCCAGCCGCGATATTCAACGGCGCCGGCGCTCAGCACGACGTAAGCCAGACCGCGCAATGTTTCTGCGTGCGCGAGTCCATACAACGGCAGCTGTGGTCGCCGCGGTCGACCAGGGAACGTATCCAGCCACTGTCTCGGCGTGTGAGAGTCGCCGAGCTTGTAATCGATCAGCAGATGGCCGCCGTTGCTCAGTGCATCGATGCGATCCGGCTGCAAGGTGATGGACAGCCCGCCAATCGCATACGGCTCGGAGGTTTCGGTGAAACGCAGGGAAAACGGCGGCCGCTGCTTCTCCACCGATAACAGCAACAACACCTGCCGGGCGATGTTGCTCGCTTCGAGCGCCGCCAGTCGCTCGCGATAACGAACGGTCGGCTGCAAAGCCTTAAGGGTGTGTCGCTCGGCGCTGTCGCGAACGCGTTGGGCCAATGTTTGTTCGTCGATCGCCATCAAGCCCGCATGGCTGCGCAACCCGCCCCAGATCTCTTCGAGCACCCGATGCAGAATGATGCCGCGATCGATGGGCTCGACGCCGAGACTCACCGTCGGCAACTCTTCCGCGCCCAAACGGATCTGCGCTTGCGCACGAAACGGACAGCGCGATTGCAACTCCAGGGTCATCGCGCCACCGCGCGCCGTTCGCACCGTCAGCCGAGGCGCGGCTTCATCTCTCATCTGTTCGAGCAAGGGACGCTGATCGAACAACGTTCTTCGCAGCGGCCGCACGGCGGCGATGGCGATGTCGCTGCCTTTGATGGTCGGCCATGAGGAAAGCATCGGACTCGGCTGCAGCTCGGCCTCGCCTTCCTGGCGCGGCCAGCTCAACACCACATCGGGTGCACTGCTGGTCCAGCGCGCAAGGCGTGCACGTGACAGCTGCATCACGCCCTCCGCCGTGGCCTCGGGCACCTTGGCGGCACGTTGCAAAGGCACAGGCAACAACGGATCCGGATTGACCGGCTCGGGCAACCGCGCGGCATCGAGACCCATCACCCACGTCGCATCGAAGGTCATTCCCGCGACCGTGGCCGGATCGATCACGGTGATCGATGTGGCCTGCGTCTCCGGCTCGAAGGGCGTATCACGCAGCAGTTCCTGCAACCGAGACAAAGCGGCCGACGCGGAGAGCGGCGGCGTCACGGCATCCAGCGTGCCGAACTCCGCCAGCGCGGCATGAAACTTCAGCACCGTCTGATGTTCGACGCTGCTCAACGAACGTTCGCCCGGCCAGCCCACCGCACGCAGCCAGGTATGAAAGCGTTCCGCCCAGGCGCTCGCGCCCGTCGAGCTCGTGTTGCCTCGGATCAGCTCACCGATGCGTCGCGCGGCGAGCGCAAGTTGATCGCAGCCCGTGGCGCCCGCCCAGCGTTCCAGCTCGAACCAATCCCACCGATCTCGCTGATCCTCGCGCAGACGGAAATCCGCCATGGCGCGCCGATCCTTTTCAGATTCGCCGCCCGCGATGAAAGGCGTGCGTAACAAGCGCCCCGCATGCGTCGCGGGACGGTCATGCAAGGCGAATTGCAACACCTGCAACGCCGCGTCGACGACCGGATACGAGGCCAGCGGCGCTGGTGCGGCGATGACCACGGGAATCCGCGTCGGCTCGGCGTGAATGTTTCTTTGGCCCGGCGCAAAAACATCTTCGAACACTCGCTGCACTTCAGCGCGCCGCGACTGCAAGTCGGCGACCACCACGCCGACGGTGCTCTTGCCTGTTGCGATCTGCGCCCGCGCCCAGCGAGCAGCGAGTTCCAGTTCGTCATCGGCATCGCGCGCCGCGACGGCCACGACGGAGCGCGATGTTTGTTTCTCGACCTCAATGTCGACGACCTTGCCTTTGGCCCGCCAACGTTCGATCAGTCGTGAGATCGACGGCGGAATGCTGTCGAAGCCCGCAAAGGCGATCGTGTCTTCGGGAACGAAGTTCGCATCGTGTGCCCAGTGCGGCAGACGCGTCTCGTCGATAGCCTGCAGTTTCTCGCAACGTTTCAGGAACTCGGTGCACCAGGCATGCAGGGCCCGGCCTTCGCTGCTGTCGCTATCGTGCAGCGCTGAGAGCGGAATCAAATATTCCTGCATGCGTCGCCAGCTGCGCGCGGCAAGCCGGGCGGCATTGGATGGATTCAGCAGGTGATCGCCCCACTCGCTGTCGTTCACCAGGCTGTCCCAAAGGATTCGCGCCTGCGCATTGGTCAGCAAGCGAGCGTGATGCGTGTGGACGCCGATGGCGCGCGCTTCCAGCCATTGCTGAGCGAGCCATGTCGACCAGGGAAGAATGCGTGGAGTACGCCAGACAGTCTGCCCACGACTCTGCGCGTGTTGGGCATAGCCAAGCCGCAGCGCGTGCGCGAGCCTGCGGCTCGCGCTGAGCACCGTCACACCTTCATCGAGGAGAGAATGGAGCTGCAATGCCCCTTATCTCATGACTTGCGGACGACCTTCAGATCCGGCGCCGCGCGTGACACAGGCTCGGCCCCATCGGCATAGCTGTCCAACAGTTCCTCCATCCGGCGGAACACGTCGGCCAGCACTTCGGGCCGCGGCAGATTGGTGATGCGGAAGTGCGTCTTGTAAGGCGTGTTGAAGCTGGTGCCCGGCGCCAGCAGCACGTGCTTGTGCTCCAGCAGGTCCATGGCGAAGCGCTGATCGTCGAAGCCCGGCAACACGCCGTCCTTCACGCCGATGAACGCGTAGATGGCGCCGCGAGGCGCATGCACTTCCAGGTATTTGCTCTTGGCCACGCCATCGAGAATCGCCTGCCGCGATTCAAACAAACGACCGCCCGGACGGACCAGCTCCTGAATGCTCTGATAGCCGCCGAGCGCGGTCTGCACGGCCCACTGGCCGGGCACGTTGCTGCACAAACGCAGCGACGACAGCTTATCGAGGGCGCTCAGATATTCGCGAGCCGCTTCGACCTCACCGGAGAACGACACCCAGCCGACGCGATAACCGCAGGCGCGATAGACCTTCGACAGGCCCGACATGGTGGCGCACAGCGTGCCGTGCACGAGTGTGGCCATCGGCACGAACTTGGCGTCGTCATAAACGATCTGGTCGTAGATCTCGTCGGAGAACACCACCAGGTGATGTTTCTCGGCGATGCGAGCGATGGCTTCCAGCGTGGCGCGCGAGTACACGGCGCCCGTCGGATTGTTTGGATTGATGACGACGATGGCACGGGTGCGGCTGGTGATCAGCGCCTCGATCTCTTTCGGATCGGGCTCGAAACCGTTCGCGGCATGACAGGGATAATGCACGGCCCGGCCGCGATTCAGGTTCACCGCCGCCGTCCACAACGGATAGTTCGGCATCGGCACCAGTACTTCGTCGTCCGTCGACAGCAGCGCACGCAGCACCAGGTCGATCAGCTCGCTGACGCCGTTGCCCATGAACACCTCATCGGCGCTCACGCCACGCACGCCGCGGCTCTGCTGTTGCATGACCACGGCTTCGCGAGCCGGGAAGATGCCTTTCTGGTGGCTGTAGGCTTCGCTCGCCTTCAGGTTTTCGATCATCGCCAGCCGCATGGTCTCGGGCGTGCGAAAACCGAACACGCCGGGATTGCCGATGTTCAGCGGGATGATGTCATAGCCCCGGCGCTCCATCTCGTGCGCTCGCCGCGCCAGATCGCCGCGAATTTCATACTTCACGTTGGCGAGGCCGGCACTGGGGCGGATGGTACGCATAGGACTCGAAGCGGCTGTTGGGGATTGACTGGTGCCGCAAGATAACAGAATCCCGTGCGCAGAAGTGCGCACAGGTTCAAGGGTCCGCGGCCACTACAGATCCGCCTCAGTGTTCACTCAGCAGCGACCCGAACCCTTCGATCTTGTCCTCGATCCCCGTGCTGCGGAGCGCGTGCCAGTAGGTGCAGGTGTTCACAGCCAGTACCGGCTTGCCGAGCCAGCGCTCGGCCTCGGCCGCTACCTGCGCAAATGCCAAGTTGGTGCCTACCTGCAGGATCAGCTCGACGCTACTGTCGTCCACCTCCCTCACTGCCCGGCGCAGGCGTTCGGGCGCCTCGTGGGCCATGAGCAGCGGGCTATTCGACTTCAACCCCAGCAGGTTGACCACTTCGAAGCCACTGTCCGTGAACGAGCGGCGCACCTGCGCGTCGCCCGAGGGCATGTACGGCGTGATGACGCTGATCCGGCGAATGCCGCCGTACCGCTGAATCGCGGCCTGGCACGCCAGCACGCCCAGGATCGCCTTCACCCCCGCTCGCGCTTCCAGGTGGGCCTGCAGGGCGTTAGCGTCGAGCACGCCTTCCCAGAAGGTCTCGGCCGACATGCCGAAAATGACCGCGGACGGTGAACAAGCCATGACCGCATCCATGGCGGCCTCAATCGAATTGCGCACCTGCCCCATCATGGCCGCGAACTCGCTTTCGGTGCCCACCGGCGAGTCGGGAATGACAACGCGGGCCATCTGATTGGTGACCCCGCGCGGGCGCATGGCGTCGTATTCCGGCTGCACGATGGTGTTGGTGGCCGGGGCAATCACACCAAACTTCAGGCGCGGAGCAAGAGCATCGGGCATGGTGAGCGGTCGTTGTGCTTGGAATGGGAGCGGAGTTTAGCCGGTCGTGCCGAAGCCGAGCGGTGACCGCATTCCACTTCTGGCGACACAATACGCACCGGGCAGACACCCGACCTGCGCCGGGCGGCCCGATGTCGGACAAACCCATGTTTTTCCTGTGCAGAACGCGGCCGAACGCGACCTCATGTTGATTGACTCGCCGGCCTGCTTCCAGTAGCGTGCCGGGCCGCTGCTGCGGCCTGCGGCAGCGAATTAAGCGATCAATTAAATCGGAGTCGACGTTGAGCAAGATTCTGGTGGGACTGAAGCGCGTGGTGGACTACAACGTCCGCGTCCGCGTCAAACCCGACGGCACGGGTGTCGTGACCGACGGCGTCAAAATGAGCATCAATCCCTTCGATGAGATCGCGCTGGAAGAGGCGCTGCGCATCAAGGAGAAAGGTGGCGCCACCGAAGTCGTGGTGGTCAGCATCGGTCCCGCCGACACCCAGCAGCAGCTGCGCACCGGTCTCGCCATGGGCGCCGACCGCGCCATCCTCGTGCAGGCCGACGCGCCGGTCGAGCCGCTCGCCGCCGCGAAGATTTTCCTCAAGCTCATCGAGAAAGAGAGCCCGCAGATCGTCCTGCTCGGCAAGCAAGGCATCGACGACGACAACAACCAGACCGGCCAGATGCTGGCCGCGCTGTGGGACCGCCCGCAGGCGACCTTCGCCTCCAAGGTCGAGCTCGAAGGCTCCAAGGCCAAGGTCACGCGTGAAGTCGACGCCGGCCTCGAGACCATCGAAGTCGACCTGCCCGCCGTGCTCACCACCGACCTGCGTCTGAACGAGCCGCGCTACGTGAAGCTGCCCGACATCATGAAGGCCAAGAAAAAGCCGCTCGACACCGTCGCCATCGCCTCGCTTGGCGTGGACACGGCGCCGCAGTTCAAGACCGCCAAGTACGAGCCGCCCGCGGCCCGTTCCAAAGGCGTCATGGTGAAAGATGTGGGCGAGCTCGTCGCCGCTCTGAAGCAAAAGGGGCTCGTCTAATGTCCGCCAAGATTCTCATCGTCGCCGAACACGCTGGCGGCAAGCTCAATCCTTCCACCGCCAAGTGCGTCGCCTGCGCCAGCACGATCTCGGGCGCGCAGATCGATGTCGCCGTGTTCGCGACCGACGGCTCCGCCGTCGCCGCCGAAGCCGCGAAGATCCAGGGTGTGAAGACCGTGTTGAAGGTCGATAACGCCGCGAATGCCGAGCCGCTCGCCGCAGTGCTCGCGCCTCAGGTCGCCGCTGTCGCCGCGAACTACACGCACGTGTTCGGTCCTTCGACCACCTTCGGCAAAGATTTGATGCCGCGAGTCGCCGCGCTGCTCGGCGTCGGTCAGCTCAGCGACATCATGGCGGCCGAAGGTGCTTATAAGTTCCGTCGCCCGGTGTATGCGGGCAACGCCATCATCACTGTCGAAGCGCCGCAAGATAAGAAGCTGGTCGCGACCGTGCGTACCGCTTCGTTCCAGGCGGCTCCGCAAGGTGGCAGCGCTGGTGTCGAAGCTGCGAATGTTTCGGCTTCGCTGCCCTCTCACACTCGCTTCGTGTCGCGCTCCGCTGCAGCCACCGGCCGCCCGGATCTGCAGACCGCGCCGCGCGTCGTGTCGGGTGGTCGTGCGCTCGGCAGCTCGGATAATTTCAAGATCATCTTCAGCCTCGCCGACAAGCTCGGCGCCGCTGTCGGCGCGTCGCGTGCGGCGGTGGACGCGGGCTACGCAGCGAACGATCTGCAGGTCGGCCAGACTGGCAAGATCATCGCGCCGGAGCTGTACGTCGCGGTCGGCATCTCGGGTGCGATCCAGCATCTGACCGGCATCAAGGACGCTCGCACCATCGTGGCGATCAACAAGGACGCCGAAGCGCCGATCTTCGAAGTGGCCGACATCGGTCTGGTCGGCGATTTGTTCACGGTCCTGCCGGAGTTGGAAAAAGCGCTCGGCTGAGCGCTGACGTTAGGAAACAAAAAGGCCGCCGCGACGATAATCGCGGCGGCCTTTTTCATTTGCGTCTCGCGCGGCTTAGAGCTGCGTCAGCACGTGCTCCGCGCTGGAGACTTTGAACTCGCCCTTCTGCTCGACATTCACCTGTTTCACCACGCCGTTATCCACGACCAGCGAAAACCGCTGCCCGCGAATGCCCATGCCGTAGCCGGTAGCGTCCATATCGAGACCCAGCGCCTTGGTGTATTCGGCGTTGCCGTCGGCCAGCATTTCCACTTTGCCTTCGGTGTTCTGGGATTTGCCCCACGCCTTCATGACGAACGCGTCGTTCACGGCCATGCAAGCGATCGTGTCGATGCCCTTGCCGCGGATGTCGCCGGCCTTTTCCACGAAGCCCGGCAAATGCTTGGCGTCGCAGGTGGGCGTGAATGCGCCTGGCACCGAGAACAGCACGACCTTGCGGCCTTTGAAGAACTCCTCGGCACTGACCTTCTGCGGCCCGTCCTTGGTGATCTGAGTGAATGTGCCCGCAGGCATCTTGTCGCCGACTTTGATCATGACAATCCCCTCGCTGATGACCTGAACCTGGAACCCGACATTCTAGACATCGGGCACCCTTGGGGTACAGGGATGTACCCCGCCACGCAAGTGGCGAGCGAGCGGCAAAAGTCGCGCCTTTTGCCGCCTCGCACGAGGGTCGTGGCAGGATGCCCGATCCCGAGTCAGATAAGATGTAGAGGGAATCAGATCTGCAACGTGCCCCTGGCTCCGAGAATATGGGATCGCATCAGTGCCGAGCTCCAATCTCCATCACGCGCTTCCAGCGCACGCACGATCTCCAGGTGATGCGACGCGCTGCGGATCAGGTCCTCGTCCTGATACGTCGCGAATGTTCTCAACATCATCGGCGCTTCGATCAACGACGCCAGCGCCGTCACCAGCCGCGGGCTGCCGGCGAACTCGTGAATGCGTCGGTGAAACTGACTATTGAGCACGCCGACCCGTTCGAGATAGCCCTCCGGCTTCGCGAGCGTTTCGTGATATTGATCCTCGGCGAGTTGCCGCAACTCGGCGATGCCCTCGACGGTGATCCGACGCGCCGCCCGCCCCGCTCCATAGGACTCGAGCATCGCCCGCAATTCATACACGTCGTCGCGATCCTCGACGGTCCACTCGGTGACGATCGCGCCCTGGTGAGGGACGAACTCCAGCAGCCCTTCGGCGTGGAGTTTTCGCAACGCCTCCCGAACCGGGGTGCGACTCACTCCGGCGACGGCCGCCACTTCCTGCTCGGTGATACGTGATGAAGCTGGATACACGCCACGCACGATGCGTTCACGTACGGTGTGATACGCCTTGTCCACTGCTTTGGCCATGGTGCTCCTTCATAGATTCGTTGATGGAGGCCCGCAATGCGCCGCTGCATAGGAATGGGTATGAACGGGCCTCGTATAACGCCAGTGTATACGCGCCCCGTCATGTGAATACAGCAATATGCGCCGTCCCGGAAGGCAAAATTCCGAGGGACTAACTTAGGTTAGGGGTGGTTAGCTAACGTCCGACAGGATTGTCGGACGTTTCAAGGCAGCGGCCAGAAAAGTGAGCTATCAGCCTGATGCGCTTACGGTTCTGACCGGGAAGCCGCCGGCCTTGGACACCATGCTGGGTACCGGCTTGCCACGCTGCTCTTGCAACCAGAGGGCAGTCTCGATCAGCCGGTTCAGATCGATGCCCGTGTCGTATCCCGCCCGGGACAACATGTACACCAAATCTTCCGTGCCCACGTTGCCGGTCGCATTCGGTGCGAACGGACAGCCGCCGACGCCACCGACGCTCGCGTCCAGCGTGTTCACGCCAGCGAGCACGGCCGCGTAGGCATTCGCCACCGCTGTATTCCGAGTATTGTGAAAGTGACAGCGGATGGCGACATCGCCGACCACGGCGCGCACCTGTTCGACCAGCGATGTGACTTGACTCGGAACCGCAACACCGATGGTGTCGGCGAGCGCGATTTCGAGCGGCTGGGTCGCGGCGAGACGCCGGCAAATCTCGACGACGCGAGATGTCGGCACTTCGCCCTCGAACGGGCAACCGAACGCCGTCGACAGCGTCACCTGCATCCGCACGCCCGCTTCGCGCGCGAGCGGCGCGATCTCTTCGATGGTGCGAATGAGTTCTTCCGTGGTTGCGCCCTGGTTGCGTTCGCTGACGCTGTTGGTCGCGGCCGCGACCAAGCCAACCTCGGTACAACCGGCGGCGAGGGCACGGTCGAAACCTTTCTTGTTGAGCACCAAGCCGACGTACTGCACGCCCGGCACTTTGGGCAGCCCGGCCATCACAGCCTCGGCATCCGCCATCTGGGGCACGCGCTTCGGATTGACGAAGCTCGCGACCTCGATGCGTCGGAGCCCCGTCGCCACCAGGCGCCCGATCAGCTCCAGCTTGGTCGCCGTCGACAGAATCTCGGGCTCACTCTGCAATCCATCGCGCGGCCCCACTTCGACGATTTCAATCGCTCGCGCCATGATCGATTCTCTACTTCAGTGACTCTCGCAGACATCGCCGTCCGTGATCGCGCCCAACGACGCGCTGCTGACGGAACGAGCGTACTTCGCAAGCACGCCGCGACGCGTGTAAGGCTCAGGCGCCTTCCACTGCGCCCGACGCTTGGACAATTCTTCCTCGCTCACCGCGACCTGAATTTCACGTGACTGCGCATCGATGGTGATCGAGTCGCCATCGCGAATCAGGCCGATGGGACCGCCCACCGCCGCTTCCGGCGCAATGTGTCCCACCACGAAACCGCGGCTGCCGCCCGAGAAGCGGCCGTCGGTGATCAACGCGACTTTGTCGGCCAGGCCCGCGCCGGCGATGGCGCTGGTCGGGCTCAACATTTCGCGCATGCCAGGACCACCCTTGGGGCCCTCGTAGCGAATCACAACCACATCTCCCGCTTGGACCTTGCCATCGAGAATGGCCTGCACCGAAGCCTCCTCGCCATCGAACACTCGCGCGCGGCCGGTGAACGACAGGCCTTCCTTGCCCGTGATCTTGGCGACCGAGCCTTCCGGCGCGAGGTTGCCATAGAGCACCACCAGATGGCTTTCCGGCTTGATGGGATTCTTGAAGGCGTAAACGATGTCCTGATTCTTCGGATACGGCTTCACGCTCTTCAGGTTCTGAGCCAGCGTCTTGCCGGTGACCGTCAAGCAGTCCCCGTGCAGCAAGCCTTCCTTCAATAGGATCTTCATCAGCGGCTGGATGCCGCCGATGCGCACCAGCTCCGACATCATGTATTTGCCGCTCGGGCGCAGATCCGCGAGCACCGGCACTTTCTTGCCGATGCGAGTGAAATCATCCAGCTCGAGCGGAATGTTCGCGGAGTGCGCGATCGCCAGCAGATGCAGGACCGCGTTGGTCGAGCCGCCGAGCGCGATGACCGTGGTGATCGCATTCTCGAACGCTTCGCGCGTCATGATCTGCGACGGTGTGATGCCCAGCTTGGCGAGCTTCACGACCGCCTTGCCAGCGTTCTTGCAGTCCTCGATCTTTTGCTTCGACACGGCGTCCTGCGCCGAGCTGTTCGGCAGGCTCATGCCCATCGCTTCGATGGCCGAGGCCATGGTGTTCGCCGTGTACATGCCGGCGCAGCTGCCGGGCCCCGGGATGGCCTTGCGCTCGATCTCGTCCATCTGCTTCTGGGTGATCTTGCCGCTGGTGAGCGCGCCACGTGCTTCGAACACTGAGATCACGTCGAGATGACCCGGCCCCGGTCGAATGGTGCCGCCGTAGACGAACACCGCGGGACGATCCAGCCGCGCCAGCGCCATCATGCAGCCTGGCATGTTCTTGTCGCAGCCGCCGATCGCGACCACGCCGTCAAAGCCCTGCGCACCGGTCACCGTCTCGATGGAGTCGGCGATCACTTCGCGCGACACGAGCGAATAGCGCATACCGGGCGCGCCGTTGGAAATACCGTCGGACACGGTGATCGTGCCGAACGTCGTGCTCTTGCCGCCCGAGGCGTCGACCGCGGCCGCGGCTGCCTTGGCGAGCTTGTCGATGTGCATATTGCACGGCGTGAGATTGCTCCAGGTGGAGGCAATGCCGATCGCCGGCTTCTTGAAGTCCGCGTCCTTGTAGCCTACCGCCCGCAGCATGGCGCGGCTCGGCGCCTGCTTCAGACCATCGACGACTTCGCTGGAATAACGACGGAAATTGACGGCGGTCTTGCCGTTGGAAGCGGATTTTTTCCTGGTGGCCATGAGTGAATCAGCTGCGATGAACGTGGCGACGAGATGATAGCGGCGGCCTCTATTGTAGAGGCCGCCGCCGAACGCAAGGCAAGTTATTGGAGGCGAAAGGACCTCGGCCGCTTTCGCCCATTTATATATTAATCACGGCGCTCTTCTGCGCGCCTTTTTTCGCGTGCAAACCGGCGATACGCATGGCCAGCTCCAGCGCCTGTTCGTAATTCAGGCGTGGATCGACCTGCGATTTATAAGCACGCGCGAGGTCCGCGTCCGTCAGACCCCGTGCGCCGCCTGTGCATTCGGTGACGTCTTCGCCCGTCAGCTCGAAATGCACTCCCCCGAGCCAAGAACCCAGTTCGCGATGGATGCGGAACGCCGCCTCCGTCTCGCTCAAGATGTTTTCGAAGCGCCGCGTCTTCAGGCCCGACGTGGCCGTCTCGGTGTTGCCGTGCATGGGATCGCAGATCCACAGCACTGGGCTGCCCGTGGCGCGTACCGCCTGAATCAGCGGCGGCAGACGCTTGTCGATGTCCTTCGCGCCCATGCGATGGATCAACACGATCCGGCCGGGCTCGTTGTTCGGATTGAGGGCTGCGATCAGCCCCTGCACCCACTCCGCGCTCATCGACGGGCCAACCTTGATGCCCATCGGATTGGAAATGCCACGGAAGAACTCCACGTGCGCGCCATCGAGCGCGGCTGTGCGCATGCCGATCCAGGGCATGTGTGTCGACAAGTTGTACCAGCGCTGCGAACGCGGGATGAATCGCGTCTGCGCCTGTTCCAGCAGCAGGTGCAGTGCCTCGTGGCTGGTGTAGAACTTGGTGACCGTGCTCTCGTGGATCGGCCGGCCCGAGGTGGACTCGAAGAAATCGAGCGACTCGGAGATGGATTGCACGATGCGCTCGTACGCGTCCTTCAACGGCGAGTGCCGCACGAAATCCAGATCCCAGTATTCGGGGTGATGCAGATCGGCGAAGCCGCCGTCGATCAGCGAGCGGACGAAATTCAGCGTCAGGGCCGAACGCTCATAGCCACGCAGCAGCAGCTGCGGATCGGGCACACGCTCCTCGGCTGTAAATCCGGGACGGTTGACGTTCGCGCCCCGGTAGCTCGGCAGCGTCACGCCGTCGCGGGTCTCGGTGTCCGCCGAGCGCGGCTTTGCATACTGTCCGGCCATGCGGCCGACGCGGATCACCGGCTTCTTCAAGCCATAGACCAGCACCAGGCTCATCTGCAGCAGGATCTTGAGCTTCTTGGCGATCTTGTCGGACTCGCAGTCCTCGAAGGTCTCGGCGCAGTCGCCTCCCTGGAGCAGGAAGCGCTCACCGCGCTGCGCGGCCGCGATCTGCTCTTTCAGCGCTTCGACCTCCCAGGAAACCACCAGCGGCGGCAGCCGGGACAGCTCGCTCACCACGTGATCGAGCGCCGCCTGGTCGGGATAGGTGGCCTGCTGTTGCGCCTGTTTGGACTGCCAGCTGGAGGGATGCCACTGAAGGAGATCGGGATTTCGCGTCATAGCGGCACGGAGACTAGCACTCGATCGGTGCGAAGCAAACGGACTCGGCGCCAAATTGCATACAGTCGGAGCAGAAATCGCCTCCCGACCGCCGCTGAAGTTTACAGTTTCGGGGTTCCGGCCTTTTAATGAACCCCTCTTTGCACCGGGAGCGAGCATGGCCAAGGTTCTGATCCTCGGCGCCGGCAAGATCGGCGCGCTGATTTCCGGGCTGCTGGCGGAGTCCGGCTCTTACGAGGTGCATCTCGGCGATGTCAGCGCCGAGGCGGCCAACGCCGTAGTCAGTGCACATCGATTTGGTAATCTGCATGCGCACCACGTCGATGCGACCGATGCCGGCGCCCTGCGCGCCCAACTGCAGAAGCAGCCGGTGGACGCGGTCATATCGAGCCTGCCCTACTACTGCAATCCCGGCGTCGCCGAAGCCGCGCGAGCGGCGGGGGCGCACTATTTCGATCTCACCGAAGACGTCGAAGTCACCAAGGACGTTCGCAAGATCTCCGAAGGCGCCTCCCAGGCCTTCGTTCCCCAGTGCGGTCTCGCGCCGGGATTCATCTCCATCGCGGCCAATGAATTGATCGGTCACTTCGACGAGCTGCGCGCGGTGAAGCTGCGCGTCGGCGCCCTGCCCCAGCATCCGAACAACGTGTTGAAGTACTCGTTGACCTGGTCGACTGAAGGACTGATCAACGAATACGGCAACCCTTGCGAAGCGATCGTCGATGGCCGCCGCATCGAAGCCGCGCCGCTGGAAGGTCTCGAGGAGATCGAGATCGACGGCACGCTGTATGAGGCTTTCAACACCTCGGGCGGCTTAGGCTCGCTAGCCGATACCTATGGCGCGCGGGTGCAGAGCATGGATTACAAGACCATGCGTTATCCGGGACACTGCGAGCAGATGCGGTTGCTGATGAACGATCTGAAGCTCAATCACGATCGCGGCACGCTCAAACGCATCCTTGAAAACGCCGTGCCGCAGACCTTGCAGGATGTAGTGGTGATCTATGTGGCGGTCACTGGCAAACAAGACGGCGAGCTGCGCGAGGAAAACTACGTCAACAAGGTCTATCCTCAGGTCATCGCGGGCCGGCTGTGGTCGGCGATTCAAGTGACCACGGCATCGGGCATTTGCGCCGTCGTGGATCTCGTCATCAACAGCCGTGGCAAGCATCACGGCTTCGTGCGACAGGAAGACTTTCGTTTGCAGGACGTGCTGCTGAATCGCTTCGGCAAGCACTACGCCGCCACTGGTGGCAAGGAAGTGTCCGCCCACATCGTCGTGAGCGGCCAGGCCGGACATCAACGCCGGAACTCGAGTAAGTGAACATCATGCGCGAACTATTTGCAGCCCTCGATCTGAAGGACATCAATTCCGGCGCCTGGTCCGGCGACGGTGGCTGGTCGAATGACACCTCCGGTCCCGTGATCGAATCCGTGAATCCCACGACCGGCGAGTTGCTAGGCCGCGTGCACAGCGCGACTGCGGCGGATTACGAGCGCATCCTCGTCTCCTCACGCCGCGTGTCCGATCAGTGGAAGATCGTGCCAGCGCCCAAGCGCGGTGAAGCCATTCGCCTCGTCGCTGACGAGCTTCGCAAACACAAGGATGCGCTTGGCAGCCTGGTCACGCTCGAGGTCGGCAAGATCAAAGCCGAGGGCGACGGCGAAGTGCAGGAGATGATCGATATCGGCGATTTCGCCGTCGGTCAGTCGCGCATGTTGTACGGACAAACCATGCACTCGGAGCGGCCGCTGCATCGCATGTACGAGCAGTGGCATCCGCTCGGCGTGGTTGGAATCATCAGCGCTTTCAACTTTCCCGTCGCCGTGTGGTCGTGGAATTCGTTTCTGGCCGCGATCTGCGGCGATGTGAGTATCTGGAAGCCCTCGCTCAAAGCGCCGCTCTGCGCGATCGCCGTTCAGAAGCTCGTCAATCGAGTGCTCGAGCGCCATGGGTATCCGGCCATCTTTCAGTTGCTCATCGGCGGTAACGAGCTGGCGGAGAAGCTGGTCGACGATCGTCGCGTCGATCTGATTTCGTTCACCGGCTCCACGCCCGTCGGACGCAAGGTCGGCGAGCGCGTCGCGGCTCGCCTCGGCAAGAGTCTGCTGGAGCTCGGCGGCAACAACGGCATCATCGTCGATGAGTTCGCGAATCTGGATCTCGCGGTGCCGTCCATCGTCTTTGGCGCGGTGGGAACGGCTGGCCAGCGATGCACGAGCACGCGCCGTGTCTTCGTGCATGAGTCGCGCTCCAAAGAATTGGAGCAACGGCTGTTGCGCGCCTATTCGCAGGTGCGCATCGGCGATCCGTTGAAACCCGAGACGTTGATGGGGCCGCTGATCGACTCAGGGTCAGTGCAGCGTTATTTACAAGCCGTCGAGAAGGCGCAGCGCGCTGGTGGTACGGTGCTTTGTGGTGGCAAGGCGCGCTCGCCGGGCAATTTCGTGGAGCCCACCATCATTCGAGCCCGTCACGATTGGGGAATCGTGCAGACGGAAACGTTCGCGCCCATTCTGTATCTCATCGAATATCAGTCGCTCGATGACGCCATCGCCATGCATAACTCGTCGCATCACGGCCTGTCGTCGGCCATCTTCACCGACAACTTGCGTCACGCCGAAAAATTCCTGTCGGCGGTGGGTAGCGACTGTGGTATCGCCAACGTCAACATCGGCACCTCGGGCGCGGAGATCGGCGGCGCGTTCGGCGGCGAGAAGGACACTGGCGGCGGCCGCGAGTCCGGCTCGGATAGCTGGAAGGCTTACATGCGCCGGCAGACCAACACGATCAACTGGAGCCGTGAATTGCCGCTGGCTCAGGGCATCGATTTCAAGGTGATGGGTTAAGCTCACGCCTCGGCAGCAGGGCTTTGTGGTCATCTGTTGCCTTCGATGCGGCGATTTTCGGAGATTTCAGTGTCACGTAGTGAGTTCGCGATTGTCGGGGCCGGCGCGCTCGGCTCCATCCTGGCTGCGCATTTGATCCGTGCTGGCCGTTCGGTCACCCTCCTCGCACGCGGCCAGCGTGCAAAGCAAGTTCAAGAACAGGGACTTCGCATCAAAGGCTTGAGCGAGATCGCGACGCCCGTGGAAGTGCTCACGGATCCTGCGCAGCTGCGCGAAGCGGACACGCTCATCATTGCGACAAAAACTCCTGGGTCCGAGCAAACGCTTGCACAGCTACGTCACGTGCAAGTCGATCGAGCGCTCTCGATTCAGAACGGCGTCATGAAAGACGAACTGCTGGCGCAAACATATGGCCGCCATCGGACGCTCGGCGCGCTCGCCGACACGAGCGGTGAGTTGCTGGCCTCGGGTGAGGTCCTGTTCACTCGCAATGTGAATTTATTCGTCGGCGAGCTGGACGGCACCATGAGCGACGAGACGCGTCGTGTCGTCAAAGCCATTGACGATGCCGGTGTGCGCGCCACGCTCGTGCCTGACATCGTCTCGCGCGAGTGGAGCAAGTTTGTGTGCTGGGTCGGATTCGTGAGTTTGTCGCTCACTACGCGCGCGATTACTTGGCGCTTTGCTTCTGATCCCGATTCGGCGCTGCTCATGGTGCGTCTCACACGCGAGGTCGCCTCGCTGGCCAAAGCGCTTGGCATTCCATTGACCGACGACCGGGCTTTGCTGCCCATTGGAACCGTCCTCAGCGGCACCGACGCCGAGGCTGTCGCAGCCGTTCGCAAAGTCGGCGCGGAATATCAGGCGAAGGCGCCCGAGCACCGCATGTCATCCCTCCAGGACCTCCTTGCCGGCCGCCCTCTCGAAATTCACGAAACGCTCGGCTACGTGGTGCGTAAGGCGCGCGACCTGAATCTTTCTATGCCGCTGCTGACTAGCTTCTATGCGCTCGTGAGCGCGATCGATCGCACTCGCCATTAACCCACAAGGGCGTGCGCGAACGCCGCGGCCGCAAGCAAACACGCCACGGTCCGGACGTGATTCCATCGCGTCCACGGCGCTCGGTAGTTGCGCCACTGCGTTTCCATATCATTCGCCGATGGCGAGACGGCTGCTAACTTGTTGTTGAGCGGCACGTTGAACACCATCGTGACTCCAATCGATCCCACGAGATAAAACACGGCGCCCGCAATCGCCAGCGCCTCATTCCTCCCATCCGGCCTCGCCGCCACGCCAATCAATATCACCACGCACAGCAGCGCCGTCCCGAAGAAAACCAGGAAGAACCCCGGATTCAGGATCACGCGATTGATACTATTCATCGCCGCAACTGCACCCGCCGCGGGCAGCCGATCGAACGCGCGCATGATCGTGTTGGAGAAAACAAAAAACAGCCCGCCGATGAGCCCGCTCCCCACCGCGGCGAGCACGAGCAACGCGATCCAGACATGATCCGTCATGACTTCTCCCCGGTGTAACTGCGCCTCCTCGGAAGTTACTTCAATCCTCGCCGCCCGACTACGCCGCCACCGCCTAGCAACGTTTGCTACAGCGCCTCAGTTCTCGCCTTGTCGAGCCACCGCGTCAAAAAGTATCCGACGGGAATTCCCTGAATTTCATAAAGTACGGAGCCGTCAAAAGGCGTAGGCAGGTCTAACGGCGATGTGCTCGGCCAGTAAGCGGTGAGCAGGAGAACGCAATGAGTCATGAGGGCACGATCCCCAAGGGCACTGACAACGTGCTTGTGGATCTCGGTTTCGAGGACGCTGAAGAACTCTCGCTCAAGACCAGGCTCGCGCTCCAACTCAACACGTTGGTCGACAAACGCGGCCTGAGCCGGATCGATGTAGCCGATATTACTGGCCCGAGTCAGCTTCCGCGGTTGCCGCCCGCGAAGCAGGCGCGTAAGCTTTCTTGCATGAGCAGCCTACCCATTCAGCAGATGTCGTGGCAGGAGAAACTCCGCGCCATGGAAGAGCTGTGGGAATCGCTCAGTAAGGAGGCATCCCGGCTGGAATCTCCAGCGTGGCACGGCGACGCTCTACGCGAAACTGAGCAGCGCTATGAGGACGGGCACGAAGCGCCCGTGGACTGGTCCATCGCCAAGCAGGAGCTTCGCGAACGCCGCAAATGAAACTGCGGATACTTCCCTCGGCCATCCAGGATCTCGATCGCGGCCGGGAATTCTATGCCCGGCAGAGCTACACTCTGGGCGACTACTTTCTCGATTCTCTCTTCTCCGATATCGACTCGCTGGAACTGTACGCAGGCGTACACGCCCAGTTCTTTGGCTATCACCGACTGCTCGCTAAACGGTTTCCCTTTGCCGTCTACTACAAAGTGGAAGGAGACGTTTGCATCGTGTGGCGCGTGCTGGATTGCCGTCAGAATCCAGCGAAGACAACCGGCGCGCTGAAACCAGACCGTTGATGAGGGGCTCACGCCGCACGCTGGACTTCGACGCGGGCGCGTTCGATTTGGTCGGCGAGGCGTTTGTCCGACACAGGCAGAGCGGTCTTGAGATCCTGGGCGAACAAAGAGACGCGGAACTCTTCGATCATCCATTGCAGGCGATCCAACTCCGGATGGGTTTCGCCGCGAGGGGCTAGAGAAAGCAAACGTTGATAGGCCTGGGTGGCGGGCGAGACCTGGCGCATCAGGTCGGCGTCGCGCTTTTGATTGCCGGGGGCTTTGTCCAGGCGGCGTGTCAGGGCGCGGAAGTACTTGGGCAGATGCGGCCAGAGTGCAGTCGGCACGCTGGCGGGGAAATCGCCAGGGACGAGCATCTGCAGCTGCGATTGAACGTCGGTGCGAAGGGGCTGGAATGTCGGTCCTTCCAGAGCCGCGAGTTTCAACCGTGCGTTACGCAACTCACGAAGAGCCGCGGTGGTATGTTCGATCACCCGGTCAGTGACTTCACCGAAGCGTGCGCGATGACGATCGAGCAGTGCATCGAACTGCGCCGAAGAGCGAGGCAGGCCGCCCTCTTCGCTCAGGAAACATTCGACGAAGCATTTCTCCGCCAACGCATCGGCAATAGGACGCGAATTGTTCAGCCCCTGAGCCAGCAGCATCAGCTCGCTGCGCTCGGAACACCGCTTGCGGGCGTATTTGAACTGTTCCGGCAGCGCCAGGATGGCAAGCCGCAGAACGCCCGCGCGAAGCATTCCCTCGGCATCGACCAACGTGGCCGCCTCAGCGACTTCCACGCCATCAGCGCGATCGCGCAGCGTGGGATAAACAGAGAAACGCAGGCCGCGGCGCTGCACCGATTCTTCGACGGCGAGATCGCCGAAATCCCAACGCCGATGGATACCGCCCTGCCGAGCCGGCTTCTGTTCGCCCGATTTGGACTGGCTTTGCGCCTCCCCTTCACGAACGGCACGTTTCAAAGCCGCAAGGTCGCGCCCCTCGGCGAGCGTCCTGCCATCCAGATCCGCCACCCGGAAATTCACACGTAGATGATCTGGCAGAGGTAACGCAGCAACCTCCTCCGCCGACACCGCCGTGCCGCCGACGCGAGTGATCCACTCAGCGACCGCAGCGTTGAATTCCTTCGACTCGTCGATCTCAGCCGCCGCGCGAGCGGCGTGCTCGGGCACGGGGACGAAGGCTTTACGAATCTGCTTGGGCAGACTGCGCAGCAGTTGCGTGATCGTTTCGACACGCCAGCCAGGAATCGGACGAGAGAAATCGCCGATGACGGCGCCGCTCAACAACGGCTTGGGCAGAACGACCGTCACGCCGTCGCTTGCCGTGCCGGGCTCGAAGCGATACTCCAGCGGCAACTCATTCCCCGTCACCGCCAGAACCGGCGGAAACTCCTGCGGAGTGATTTCCGAAGCATCGCGGCGAGTGATATCGGCCATGGTCATCTGCAACTGCTGTGCATGGCCCGGCGTCTTCAACCACTTCTCCAGCGCCGACACCGAGTTCACCTGCTGCGGCAGCCGCGACAGATAAAAGTCACAAAGCGCCTGCTCATCGGCCAGGATGTCACGGCGACGAACCTTCGCTTCCATGACCTCGACTTGCTGACGCAAGCGACGATTGTTCTTCAGGAAGTCCGCTTTGACCCGCGAATGCCCCTCGACCAGCGCCTCGCGAACGAAGATCTCCTGCGCCTCGCGTGGCGAAACATTGCCGAGATTGATCCGGCGGCGCGAGGACAACGTGAGGCCATACAACGCGACCGACTCGAACGCCGCGACAAAGCCGCGATCTTCCACCCAGTGCGGCTCGCTATAGCTTCGCTTGATGAGATGCGCGCCGGCAGACTCGATCCACTGCGGCTCGACAGCAGCAACCGTGCGTGCGTACAGACGCGTCGTTTCCATCAAATTGGCAG
Source organism: Steroidobacter sp. (assembly GCF_036402275.1). Taxonomy (NCBI): domain Bacteria; kingdom Pseudomonadati; phylum Pseudomonadota; class Gammaproteobacteria; order Steroidobacterales; family Steroidobacteraceae; genus Steroidobacter; species Steroidobacter sp. The sequence continues at coordinate 381,212 of NZ_DASWTF010000036.1, forward strand.
CAACCACCCATTTCGGCGGTTTGCTCGCCAACGGCGTGCCCGGCGCCACGACGAAGCGTGTACCACGAGCACCGTCATACTCCCGCTTCTCATCCAGCGCACCGATGTTGCCGAGGAATCCCGTGAGAATGGCCTGGTGCAGATTGGCGTAGTCGGCAGGCGCAGTGTTCGGCTTGAGCTCGAGTTCTTTCACCGTCTCGCTCAGCTGCCGATGCAACTCCTGCCACTCATGAGCTCGCATGAACGCGATGAAGTTCTCGCGACACCACTTGCGCAACTGACTGCCCGATCCCGTCGTGGCCTGCGTCGTGTACGCGTTCCACAAATTCACAATGGCAATGAAATCGGACCGCGGATCGGCAAACGCCGCGTGCTTCTGATCCGCCTGCTGTTGCGCATCCGACGGACGCTCACGCGGATCCTGTGCAGCCAGGAAAGCCGCGATGACGAGCATCTCCGCCAAACACCCATGATGGCTCGCGGCCAGCAGCATGCGACCCAATCTCGGATCAACGGGCAGCGATGACAACTGCCGTCCCAGGCTCGTGACACGACGATCATCATCGACCGCTTTCAACTCCTGCAGCAGCCGATAACCGTCGTTGATCAAGCGCGTGTCGGGCGGATCGACGAACGGAAAGTCCTCCGGCTCGCCCAACTCCAGGGCCGCCATTTGCAGAATGACGCTCGCGAGGTTGGTGCGCAGGATTTCCGGCGGCGTGAACGCCGGCCGCAGATTGAACTCGTCCTCGGCATACAAACGAATACAGATACCCGGCGCCTCGCGGCCCGAGCGACCTTTGCGCTGATCGGCGCTCGCTTGCGAGATCGGCTCGATGGGCAGCCGCTGAACCTTACCGCGCACGCTGTAACGACTGATGCGCGCAAGGCCCGAGTCGACCACGTTCCGAATACCGGGCACCGTGAGCGACGTCTCCGCAACGTTCGTCGCGAGCACCACGCGTCGCGAGCCGTGCTTCTCGAAAATCTTTTCCTGATCGCGGGTCGACAATCGCGCATACAGCGGCAGAACTTCGGTGTTGTGCAGCCTGGCCTTGGACAACGCATCGGCCGCGTCGCGGATTTGTTTCTCGCCAGGCAGGAACACCAGCACGTCGCCGCGATCGACCTTATCCAGCTCCTGGACGGCCGCGACGATGCCCTCGTCCAACGACAGCTCGTAATCGTCCTCGTCCGTACCGCTCAAGGGCCGATAGCGGACCTCGACCGGATAACTGCGACCGGACACTTCGATGATGGGCGCGCCACCGAAGAACTCCGCGAAGCGTTGCGGATCGATGGTCGCCGAGGTGATCACCACGCGCAGGTCGGGCCGCTGCGGCAGCAGGCGCTTGAGCACGCCTAACAGGAAATCGATGTTGAGGCTGCGCTCGTGCGCTTCGTCGATGATCAGCGTGTCATAACGACGCAGCAGCCGATCGTTCTCCAACTCTCGCAGCAGGATGCCGTCGGTCATCAGCTTGATGCGACAGTCAGGGCCGGTGCGATCGTTGAAGCGTACTTGATAACCGACGGCGCCACCGACGGTCGTCTGCAACTCCTCGGCAAGACGATTCGCAATGGCGCGCGCAGCGATACGACGAGGCTGGGTGTGACCGATGATGCCGAAGGCCCCGCGGCCCGCCTCCATGCAGATCTTGGGCAGCTGTGTGGTCTTGCCCGAGCCGGTCGCGCCGCAGACCACGACGACCTGGTTTGTTTGTAACGCCTTCGCAATCTCTTCGCGATGTGCGCTGATCGGCAGCGCGGCGTCGTACTCGATCCGCAACGGCAGCGCTTTCAAGCGCTCGACGTTAGCGACGGACGCTTCAACGGACTGGCGCAGGTTCGCAATGGCGCCATCCGCCTCGGTCGGCGGATTACGGCGCGCGAACAGCCGATCCAGCTCCCGCGCCAGACGCGGCCTGTCGGCAAATCGCGTGTTCGGAAGCTGATCGCGCAGCGCCAGCAGCGCCGCGTTGTAGGGACTCGTCGGGGTACTCATTGGGCAGCCGGTTTGTATGCGATCCGACCGCCATGTTTCAAGTCACACGGGCGCGATTTTCACCTCGATCCGCGCTCCGCCCAGCGCCGACTGGTCGATATCGATGACGCCGCCGTTGAGATTGACCAGTTCTCGAACCACCGACAAGCCAATTCCCTGCCCGGCCACGCGCTCATCCAGCCGCGCGCCACGCTCCAGCACCTTGGCTCGGGACTCGACCGGAATGCCAGGACCGTCGTCCTCGATGACGAGCCGCAGACCATCGCGACGGGCCGCCGGACTCACGACCCGGTCGGCGGTGATACGAACTGTCGTGCGAGCCCACTTGAATGAGTTGTCCAGCAGATTGCCCGCGATCTCGGTGAGATCCTCGCGGTCGCCCATGAAGACGCAACCTTCGCCGACGCTGAGCTCACACGTGAGACGGCGCTCCACATACACCTTCAGCAGTGCGCCTCGTAACGCCTCCAACGCGTCACGAACATCGACCGGCGCTGTTCCCAAGCCGGTGCCGCCGGACGCAGCCGCGCGACGGAGCTGATATTTGACGATATCGTCCATGCGCCCGACCTGCTCATCGAGCTGGCGAGCGACGGGCAACTCCCGCCCCTGCCCGCTGAGCAGATTGCGCATTACCGCCAACGGCGTTTTGAAGCTGTGGGCGAGATTGCCGAGGGTGTTTCGATAACGCGCGAGTCGCTCACGCTCGCTTCGAAGCAGCGCGTTCAAGTTGGTGGTGATGCCCAACAGCTCGCGCGGGTAGCCGGTGCCAAGCTCGGTGAGATCGCCGACCTCGATGGCTTCGATCTCGTGCTCCACTCGCCGCAACGGCGCGAGCAACCGTCGCAGCATCACTGTGAAAGCGGCGAGCAGCATCACCATCAATGCGCCGAACCAGCCGAACAGCCGGCCGCGCAGTCGATTCAACTGCGCGTAATAAGGATCGAGACTTTCGGCGACGCTGTAAACGAACGGCCGCGCGACGCCGTTTCGGAACTGCCACTCGATGCCCATGCTGAGCGACAGCACGGTCGAGCCATCGGCCCGTTGCAGCTCGCCGAAGCGGCGCTCGCCGACAGCCACGCGAGGAAACACGATGCCGGTGCCGATCACCGATTTCGAGCGCCAGCTGGGCAGTCCGTCACTGCGCAGAATCTCGCCGTACAACCCGGAGCCCGGGTTGTCGAAACGCGGCTCGGCGAGCTGGTCGGGCCGCAGCCCGCCGCTCGAGTCCTCTTCCGAGGCCGACAGCAACGCCACCACCTGGACCTCCAGCCGATCCTGGATGGCGCGACGGGCCAGGTCCTGGAACACGAAGTCCAGGGCCAGGATGGTGACGCCAAAGAACAGGATCAGCAGGATGCTGACCGAGACGAGCAGTCGTGTGCTTAACGAACGCGGCTGCATCGTCCTCGCGAGCGGTTCTCTTTAGGCGGCTGCAGTGTCGCGCTGAAGGGCGAAGCGGTAACCCCGGCCGCGCAGCGTCTCGATCGGCTTGATGGTCTCGTCCGGATCGAGCTTGCGGCGCAGACGGCCGATGAACACCTCGATGGTGTTGCTGTCCCGGTCGAAATCCTGGGCGTACAGCCGCTCGGTCAGCTCGCTCTTGGAAATCACTTCGCCCGCCCGGTGGATCAGGTGATCCAGGATGCGGTATTCGAAGCTGGTCAGATCGACCTTGCGGCCGTTGACCATGACTTCCTGAGTACGAGGGTCGAGCGAGACCGGCCCACAACGCAGCACCGGCTGTGCCCAACCGCCCGAGCGACGCAGCAGCGCCTGCACGCGCGCCAGCAGCTCCTCGAAATGAAACGGCTTGGCGACGTAATCGTCGGCGCCGGCTTGCAGGCCTTCCACCTTGTCCTGCCAGCGATCGCGCGCCGTCAGGATCAGGATGGGAAAGCTCTTGCCCTCGCCGCGGAGCGTCTTGATCAGCTCGAGGCCAGGCAGCTTGGGCAGCCCGAGATCGACGATCGCCAGGTCCAGGGCATATTCCCGCCCGCAGTAAAGTCCTTCCTCGCCATCGGCAGCGGCATCGACCGTGAAGCCGTGCTGCTGCAGCTGTTCGACGATGGATTCACGCAGGGTCTGTTCGTCTTCCACAATTAGAACGCGCATGGATCAGTTCATTGCTCCCGATTCTGCATCCACGCTCACGTTCCACACCTTGCCGTCGGCGCTGAGCAGACGGATGCGATGCACCCGCTTGTCGCCGTTACGAACGGTCTCGGCTCTGACCGCCTTGGCCCGATAACGCCGCTGTACCATTTCCACGGCCTGGTCGAGCGACATGCCCGAGGGCTCGATGTGGTACTCGCGCCGCTGCCGGCGATCGATCAGTTCCTGAGCGTTGGCACTCGGAACCGCCGCGATCAGCGGCAGTAACAGAACCAATGCAAGGTGCCAGGAAGTGCGCATGGGGTCTAAGTGTACGCACGGCGAGACGTATGTTCACGTCCCGCCGCACAACCTTTGAAGAAACTCCTGTCGAAGATGGAAATCGTGTGACCGGTCCCCACCTCATTCGGCCACGGCGACGGCCACCCTGACCCGAATGCGTTCACCGGGGTCATACGGCAGGCGGGTCGTATATTCACGACCGTGGTACTCGTAAGTCACCCGGTACCCGTCAACACGCTCTTCGTACCGTTTCTCATATCGGGTTTCGCAACGCTGAACTATTTCTTCACGCACCGAAGCTGAACGGCGGGCGGCGGCGCCGTAGCCCACTGCCGCGCCGATCGTGGCGCCGGCCACGGTGGCCGCATCCTGGCTCCGGCCATGGCCGAACTGGTGTCCGACCACGCCACCGATGATGGCGCCCACCAAGGTCCGACCGCCCACCCCCGGATCGGAAATATCCGGGCGGGACTCGACATACCGCACGTCGTCGTAGCACTCGCGAGTCGGGGTTTCGACGCGCACCTGCCGGACGATGGGCTCCACGTGAGTCACGGGAGCGTAGTCGTATTCGGCCGAGGAGCCGCGCTCGTAGCGGGTGTAATGCGGCGGCGTGGCCGAAGCGACACCAGCCAGCAGGACACCCATCACGGCGATCGAAACCCGAGCGGCAGTCATTTCTGATCTCTCCAGGAACCCGGCGTCTTTCCCCGGGCGTGGGAGTCAAATTAGGACTCAAGCCATGAATGAACCCTGAATCCCGTCGGCCAACTTGTTACGAACTGTGTGGCGGGAGCAACACCTATTGGCGCTCTTTGGTCTTGCCTTCGTCCCAGAGCTGGTCCATCTCCTCCAGGGTGGCCTGTTGGGGCGTCTTGCCCCGGGCCGCCAGGCCCTGTTCGACATAACGGAAACGCCGTTCGAAACTGGCATTGGTGCGCTTCAACGCCAGTTCGGGGTCGATCTTGAGATAGCGGCAGACGTTGACCACACAGAACAGCACGTCGCCGATTTCGGCCGCGAGCCTTTCGTGCTGTCGGCTCTCGTGCGCCCGCTGCGCGTCCCCCGCATCGGCTTGCAGACAAACGTGCTGCCGGACTTCTGCTTTGAACTCGGCGATCTCCTCATCGAGCTTGTCGATGGCGCCGTGCACGTCCGACCATTCGAAGCCGACCTGCGCCGCGCGCTTACCGAGCTTGTTGGCGCGCGTCAGCGCCGGCAAGGCCACGGGCACATCGTCGAGCACACTCGCATGTTCCCTGCCGCCACTCTTTTCCGCGCGCTCACGACGTTTCTGTTCTTCCCATGCGACGGTCTGCGCATCGGCCGTCTCGATGGACGCATCGCCAAACACATGCGGATGCCGCCGCTCCATCTTGTCGCAGATCGCGTTCGCCACGTCGTCGAAGTTGAACGCGCCCTGCTCTTGCGCCATCTGCGAATGAAACACGACCTGGAACAGCAGATCGCCCAACTCGTCGCGTAACGACGCGAGGTCGCCGCGATCGATGGCATCCGCCACTTCATAAGCTTCTTCGACCGTGTAGGGCGCGATCGTCTTGAAGCTCTGTTGCAGATCCCACGGACAGCCGCGCTTGGGATCGCGCAGCCGGGCCATGATGTCGAGCAGACGTTGAATGCTGGACATGTCGTTACTCGGTTCGTAGCAAACGATAAAGGCTCATCAGCATGCCGGCCGTCGCGCCCCAGATGTTGCGATCCTGATAAGGAATGTCGTACACCTGCACGCTCACCGCGCCGAGCTCGCGCTGGCGCGAGCGATGATTCACTGGATCGAGAATGTGTGCCAGCGGCACCTCGAACGCGGACTCCACTTCGCGACGGTCGAGTCGCAACTCGAAGCCCGGCTGCACGAATGACACGACCGGAGTCACCCAATAGCCTGACAGCACCAGCTGCGGCTCGAGATAACCGGCGAACGTGATGTGCTCGCGCGTGATGCCGATCTCCTCCTGCGTTTCGCGCAAGGCGGCCTCCACGGGATTGAGATCGGTCGGCTCGATGCGCCCGCCCGGAAAGCTGATCTGTCCGGCGTGATTCTTCAAATGCGAGGCACGCTGGGTCAGCAGCACGGTCAGCCCGGTGTCGTGATCCACGATGGGTATGAGCACCGCGGCCGCGATGGGCGCGGCGGGAAAGTAGGCGCGAATCGATTCGATGTCGTGCGCCGAAAACCCAGCCGGAACTGCGTTGGTGGGATCGGGTACCGCGCGCGAATCCTTCAGCCGCTCTTCGATGAGCCGCCGCAAGGCGATGCGATCGTTCAACATCAACCGCCGCCGCCTTCCACCTTGCCGCCGGGCTTGGTCAGCTCGCGCGGGTCCAGATGTTTCGCCAGCTCCTCGGCGGACAGCTGAGTGTGCTCGGCGGCCACTTCTTTGATCGGCCGCCCTGTGGCATAGGCTTCCTTGGCGATCTTGGCGCCGGCCTCGTAACCGATGATGGGGTTGAGCGCCGTCACCAGAATCGGATTGCGATTCAACGCCTCCTCGATGCGCGGCTCGTTGACTTTGAATCCAGCCAGCGCCGAGTCACCCAGCACACGCGCCGCATTCGACAGCAGATCGATACTCTGTAACAGGTTGTACGCGATCACGGGCAACATCACGTTGAGCTGGAAATTGCCGGACTGACCGGCGATGGCGATGGTCGCATCGTTCCCCATCACTTGCGCGGCGACCATGGTCACGGCTTCGGGAATCACCGGATTCACCTTGCCGGGCATGATGCTGCTGCCCGGCTGCAACGCCGGCAGCGAGATTTCACCGAGGCCCGCGAGCGGACCGCTATTCATCCAGCGCAGATCGTTGGCGATTTTCATCATCGACACCGCCAGCGTTCGCAGCTGGCCGGACAGCTCGACCGCCGCATCCTGCGAGCCCATGGCTTCGAAATAATTCGTGCTGGGCTTGAGCTCTAGGCCGCTTTTGACAGACAGATATCGCGAGGCTCGTAACGCAAAGCGCGGATGCGCATTGACGCCAGTGCCCACCGCCGTGCCGCCGAGCGCGATGGCCTGCAGTCGCATGCGTGACTCCATGATGCGAGCACTGCCATGATCGATCTGCGTGCGCCAGCCGCTCATCTCCTGACCGAAGGTGACCGGCATGGCATCCATCAAATGAGTGCGGCCGGTCTTCACGATGTCGCCAATGTCACCGATGCGACGGCTGATGATGGCGGACAGGTACGCCAGTGCTGGCAGCAGGTGCTGCTCCACCCCGAGCAGCGCGCTGACGTGGATGGCGGTGGGTATCACGTCGTTGGAGCTCTGGCTCATGTTGACGTGATCGTTCGGGTGCACGGGGATACCGGCGAACTGCGAGGCCAGCCGCGCGATGACCTCGTTGGCATTCATATTGCTACTGGTGCCCGAGCCCGTCTGGAACACGTCCACGGGGAAGTGGCGGTCATGCCGGCCGTCGGCCACTTCGAGCGACGCCTTCTGGATCGCGGCGGCGCGCTTGGCGTCCAAGCCGTCGAGCTCGAGATTGGCGGTCGCGGCCGCCCACTTGATCAGGCCGAGCGCGCGAATGAAATCGCGCGGCATCCGCAGGTTGCTGATCGGAAAATTGTCCACCGCACGCTGCGTCTGCGCGCCCCACAGCGCATCGCCCGGGACTTTCAGCTCGCCCAAGCTATCCCGCTCGATGCGAAAGTCGTCGTTCGCCACAAACACCTCTCGACAGCGCCGATCGTCCGCGCTCGCGTTATGATTCTACGATGAACACCAGCCCCTTGAACGCCCCACTCAACGCAATCTCTCCAATCGACGGCCGCTATGCCGACAAGGCCGCGGAGCTGCGACCGTTATTTAGCGAGCGCGGCCTGATCCGTCAGCGCGTCCGTGTCGAGGCGCTGTGGCTCAAAGCGCTGGCGGCCGAGCCCGGTATCGACGAACTGCGCGGTCTGCCGGCCGCGGCGCTCACGGTGCTGGACGCCCTGGCTGCCGAGCTCACCGACGCCGAAGCGGCCGAGGTCAAGAAGCTGGAGCGCGAGACCAATCACGATGTGAAGGCGGTCGAGTACTTCGTCAAGCGCAGGCTAGAGTCAGTTCCATGGTGGCGCACCCGTCGGGAGTTCGTCCACTTCGCCTGTACCTCGGAAGATATCAACAACCTCAGCTATGCCTTGATGCTGAGGGAAGCGCGGGACCTGGTGCTGCTGCCCCGGGTCGATGCGCTCATTGCGCGCCTGCGGGCGCTGGCTCACCTGCATGCCGCGACTCCGATGATGTCCCGCACGCATGGCCAGCCTGCCACGCCGACGACCCTCGGCAAGGAAATCGCGAATTTCACTTATCGCTTGCGCGAACAACGCACTCGGCTCGCGGCCGTGACCATCAGCGGCAAGATCAACGGCGCGGTGGGCAATTTCAACGCCCACATCGTCGCGTATCCGCAGGTCGACTGGCCGCGTCTCGGGCAGCGCTTCGTCGAATCGCTGGGCCTGAGCTGGAATCCATATACGACCCAGATCGAGCCGCACGACTGGATGGCGGAATACTTCGACGCCGTGGCCCGCATGAACACGGTGCTGGTGGCTCTGTGCCGCGACATGTGGGGGTACATCTCGCTCGGTTATTTCAGGCAGCGCGTGGTCGCCGGCGAAACCGGCTCCTCGACCATGCCGCACAAAGTGAATCCCATCGACTTCGAGAACGGCGAAGGCAATCTCACGTTGTCGAACTCGATGCTCCGCTATCTCTCGGACAAGTTGCCTGTGTCGCGCTGGCAGCGCGATCTCACCGACTCCACGGTGCTGCGAAATGTCGGCGTGGCTGTCAGTCATGCGTTGATTGCCTGGCGCTCCATCGAACGCGGTCTGGAGCGTGTCGACGTGGACGCGAATCGCCTCGCCGAAGATCTCGATGCGAATTGGGAATTGCTGGCCGAACCGATTCAGACCGTGATGCGCCGGTACGGCGTCGAGAACGCGTACGAACAGCTCAAATCGCTCACCCGTGGACAGCGAGTCGATGCCGCTTCCCTGCGACAGTTCATAACAAATCTCGCTCTGCCTGAATCCGCCAAGCAGGCTTTGCTGGAACTATCCCCGGCACGTTACGTTGGCTATGCAGAGCAATTGGCGAAGCAGGTGTAAGCCATTCCGACAGGTACGTCGAATACGACGAATCGGCATCACTACCTTTGTCCAATCGCCTGAAAATCATCAGGATTCGTTCATCGAGGGTGGTTATACTGCCGTTATGACCTTGCGCCCCGACCTCACCGTAGCCGCCGTCGTCGAACGCGACGGCCAATTCCTGCTCGTCGAGGAACGCGTCGGCAATCGCATGGTGTTCAACCAGCCCGCGGGGCACGTGGAACGAGGCGAACAGTTCATCGACGCCGTGGTTCGCGAGACTCTCGAGGAAACCGCCTGGACCTTCCGGCCGCACGCGCTGATCGGCATCTACCTGTGGGAACATCCCGAAAAACAGCGCAGCTTCCTGCGCGTGGCCTATTCGGGTGAAGTGATTCACCACGACCCCGACCGGCCGCTGGATCGAGGCATCGAACGCGCCGTGTGGCTGGACCGGGACCAGATCGTCGCCCGCTCCGCCCGCCTGCGCAGCCCGATGGTGCTCCGATGCATCGACGATTACCTGGACGGCGCCCGCTATCCCCTTGATGTCGCCAAACACGTCCTCAAAGATGGGCTGCTTTCACCTGAAGTGCGCACGCGCACTTTGGAACATCCGGCCATCAATCGTCTGATCTGATTCGTTTCATCCCGTGACCGCACCGCTCGTGATCGTCGGCATGTCCGGCGGCGTCGACTCGTCCGTCGCCGCGCACCTGTTGCAACAACAGGGCTACGAAGTGCAGGGACTCTTCATGAGTAACTGGGACGAGGACGAAGACGGCTACTGCACCGCTGCCGAGGATTATCAGGACGCCCGTCACGTCTGCGAGCAGCTCGGCATCCCTTTGCACAAGGTGAGCTTCGCCGGCGAGTATCGTGAGCGCGTCTTCAGTTATTTCCTCGACGAGTATCGTCATGGCCGCACGCCGAATCCGGACGTGCTGTGCAATCGTGAGATCAAATTCGGTGTTTGTTACGACTACGCACGCCGACTCGGCGCCGAGTGGGTCGCGACCGGTCACTACGCGCGCGTCGAACGCGACGCTTCACAAACGCATGCGAAGCTGTTGCGCGGTCTCGATCCGAACAAGGATCAAAGTTATTTCCTGCACGCGATGCCGGGCGATGCACTGGCGCGCACGCTGTTCCCCATCGGCGATTTGCAGAAGAGCGAAGTGCGACGTCTGGCGCGCGAGCTCACCTTGCCGGTGTTCGACAAGAAAGACAGCACCGGCATCTGTTTCATAGGTGAAAGGCCTTTCGCGCAGTTCCTCGAAACGTATCTGCCCGCGCAGCCCGGCGACATCGAGACGCTCGATGGACGCCGGCTCGGTCAGCATCGCGGCCTGATGTATTACACGCTGGGCCAGCGCCAGGGCCTCGGCATCGGCGGGCGCAACGATGCGAACGAAGAGCCCTGGTACGTGGCCGACAAGGATCTGGCGCGCAATGTGCTCGTCGTGGTTCAGGGCCACGATCATCCAGCGATGCAGCGAAACGAAGCCTGGGCCTCGCAACTGGCGTGGGTCGCAGGTGAAGCGCCGGCGTCGAGCTTCGAATGCACTGCCAAGGTGCGATATCGCCAGGCGGATCAGTCATGCCACGTCGAGGTTCTGGCTGACGGACGCTGTCATGTCCGATTCCACCAGCCGCAACGCGCCGTCACTCCCGGCCAGTACGTGGTGTTTTATGTCGGCGAAGTCTGCCTCGGCGGCGGCGTCGTCGACCGGACTGCGTGAAGCTTTCGCGAAGGCACCTTATTCGGCCCGCGAAGACCTCCCCCGAATTCACCCAGACCGCACGTGAATCCCACGCCGGAATCCCCATAAAGAGCTTCCGACCGCTATAATCCCGCCGATTTGTCCCGGGGGTATGAGGGGCACCCTTCGCGCCACGGGTCAAAAAGCATATGGGGCCGCCCTTGTCGAGGTGGCGCCCCTGGCGCTGCCAGCGCTCGAGCCAGCCGCGCCACTCCCTATCCTCGCGGAGGACGCATGAAAGACTCGTTTAAGGCGCGCACCACGCTCGCTTGCGGCAATCAGAATTTTGAAATCGCCAGCCTTGCAGCACTGAAAGACCGCAACGTCGCGCGCCTGCCCTACTCCCTGAAAATCCTGCTCGAGAATCTGCTGCGGTTCGAAGACGGCGTCAACGTGACGCGCGACGACATCGAAGCGCTGCTGAAGTGGGACCCGAAGGCCGCGCCTTCCTACGAGATTTCTTTCACGCCCAGCCGCGTGATCATGCAGGACTTCACCGGCGTGCCCGCCATCGTCGATCTGGCCGCGATGCGCGAAGCCATGATCAAGCTCGGCGGCAACCCCGACGAGATCAATCCGCTGTCGCCCGCCGAGCTCGTGATCGACCACTCGGTGCAAGTCGACGCCTACGGCACGGCGCAGGCGCAGGCCGAAAACAACCGCATCGACTTCAGCCGTAATACCGAGCGCTATGCGTTCCTGCGCTGGGGCCAGACGGCGTTCCAGAATTTCAAAGTGGTGCCGCCGAACACCGGCATCGTGCACCAGGTGAACGTCGAGCATCTGGCTCGCGTCGTGTTCGACACCGAGAAGGAAGGCGTGCGCTGGGCCTATCCGGACACGCTGGTCGGCACCGACTCGCACACCACGATGGTCAACGGCCTGGGCGTGCTGGGCTGGGGCGTCGGCGGCATCGAAGCCGAAGCCGCCATGCTCGGTCAGCCGGTCACCATGCTCATTCCGCACGTCATCGGCTTCAAGCTCACGGGCACTTTGCCTGCTGGCTCCACCGCCACCGACCTCGTGCTCACCGTCACCGAGATGCTGCGCAAGAAGGGCGTGGTCGATAAGTTCGTCGAGTTTTTCGGCGACGGCCTCGCCAACCTGCCGCTCGCCGATCGCGCCACCATCGGCAACATGGCGCCGGAATTCGGCAGCACCTGCGGCATCTTCCCGATCGACGAAGAAACATTGCGTTATCTCGAGCTCACGGGCCGCAGCCCCGAGCACATCGCAATGGTCAAGGCTTACGCGCAGCACCAGGGCATGTGGCGTAACAACGGCGATCCGCAGGCCGACTACACCGACGTGCTGGAACTGGATCTGAGCACGGTCGAGCCGTCGCTCGCCGGCCCGAAGCGTCCGCAGGATCGCGTGCCGCTGCGTACCGCGAAACAGGTCTATACGGCCGCTCACAAGAAGATGGCCGAAGAGCGCGCTACGAAGAATCCGAGCGCCAAGGGAGCTGCTACTACTTCCGTGGATGGCAAGTCGTTCGAAGTCGCCGATGGCGCGGTGCTGATCGCCGCGATCACCAGCTGCACGAACACGTCGAACCCCGCGGTGCTGATCGCGGCCGGCCTGCTCGCTCGCAACGCTCGCAAGCGTGGCCTGACTTCCAAGCCTTGGGTGAAGACGTCGCTCGCGCCGGGCTCGCGCGTCGTGACGGACTATCTCAACAAGGCTGGCCTGAGCGACGACCTCGATGCGCTGGGCTTCTACACCGTCGGCTACGGCTGCACGACCTGTATCGGCAACTCCGGTCCGCTGAAGCAGGAAATCAGCGACGCCGTGAAGGCGGGCGACGTGATCGCCGCGTCGGTGCTCTCCGGCAATCGTAACTTCGAAGGCCGCGTGCATCCGGAAGTGAAGATGAACTTCCTCGCCTCCCCGCCGCTGGTGGTCGCCTACGCGCTCGCCGGCTCCATGACCATCGACCTGACCACCGAGCCGCTGGCCACGGGCAGCGACGGCAAGCCGGTTTATCTCAAGGACATCTGGCCGACGCCAGCCGAGATTCAGGAGTTCATCGCGAAGTCGGTCGACGCGGCGATGTTCAAGAAGAGCTACTCCAGCGTGTTCTCGGGCGATGAGAACTGGAACGCCATCCGCCTGCCGAGCGGCAAGATCTACTCGTGGGACGACAAGTCGACCTACGTGAAGAATCCGCCGTACTTCGTAGGCATGACCATGAAGCCAGGCGCTGTCACCGACGTGCGTGGCGCTCGCGCCCTCGCCATCCTCGGCGATTCCGTCACCACGGATCACATCTCGCCCGCCGGCGATATTTCCAAGACGAGCCCGGCCGCGAAGTATCTCGTGGCGCAGGGCGTGCAGCCGAAGGACTTCAACTCCTACGGCGCGCGTCGTGGCAACCATGAAGTGATGATGCGCGGCACGTTTGCAAACATTCGTCTGCGCAACCTGCTGGCGCCGGGCACCGAAGGCGGCGTGACCGTCCACGTGCCAAGCGGCGAGCAGATGAGCATTTACGACGCCGCCATGCGCTACAAGCAGGAAAACACTCCGCTGGTCATCCTGGCCGGCAAGGAGTACGGCACCGGCTCGTCGCGTGACTGGGCCGCCAAGGGCACCATGCTGTTGGGCGTGAAGGCCGTGATCGCCGAGAGCTTCGAGCGTATTCACCGCTCCAACCTGATCGGCATGGGCGTGCTGCCGCTGATGTTCAAGGAAGGTCAGAACGCGGCCTCGCTGGGCCTCACCGGCAAGGAGAGCTTCGAGATCATCGGCCTGAACGGCGGCGCCGCGAAGATGGTGACCGTGGTCGCCACACCGGCCACCGGCGCGCCGATCAAGTTCGAAGTGCGTGTGCGTATCGACACGCCGAAGGAGCGCGAGTACTTCCAGCACGGCGGCATCCTGCACTACGTGCTGCGTCAGCTGGCGTCTTCGAGCAAGGCTGCTTAACTCAACGCAACCGGGTACATGGATGTACCCCGCCGCCATAGGCGGCGAGCGATTGGCAAAAGTCACGCCTTTTGCCGATCGCCCGAGGGTCGTGGCAGGATGCCCGATCCCGAGTTTTTTAAGGAACGAACATGACCGAGCACGTACGCATTGCCCTGGAAGATGGTGTTCTCCGGCTCACGCTCGCGCGAGCCGATAAAAAGAACGCGTTGACACAGGCGATGTATGCGGCGCTCGGTAATGCACTGGCCCGAGCCGAGACCGATCCATCGGTTCGGGCCGTGCTGCTCGAAGCGGACGGTGATGCCTTCACCGCGGGCAACGACCTCGGCGATTTCGCCGCGGTCGCGGCCGGCAAGCTCGATCGAGAGGACATGACGACGCATCTGTTCCTGGATGCGCTCGCCAAGGCACGCAAGCCGCTCGTGGCAGCGGTTCAAGGATTGGCGGTGGGTATCGGCGTCACCATGCTGTTGCATTGTGATCTGGTGTTCGTCGCCGACGATGCCAAATTGTCCACACCCTTCGTCAATCTGGCGTTGGTGCCGGAGGCGGCGTCGAGCGCCCTGCTCCAGGCTCGTATCGGTTATGCGCGCGCCTATGCGATGTTTGCGTTGGGTGAGCCCATCGATGGCCGCACGGCTGCATCAATCGGCCTCGCGAACGCAGCGCTGCCTGCGAGCGAAGTGCGCGCCAAGGCGTTGGCCGCCGCCAAGGTGCTTGCAACCAAGCCCATGGGCGCGCTGCAAGCCACCAAACAACTGATGCGAGATGGTGCGGCGATCGCCGCGCTGATGGCGAAGGAAAGTGAAATTTTCGGTCAGAGACTGAAGTCGCCGGAAACGGCCGAGGCGCTGCGTGCGTTCGCCGAGAAACGCGCGCCCGACTTTTCTAAATTCTCGGGCTAAAAGCGCGGCCCGCGGTTCCGCCCAGCTTTCACATGCCCCGAAGGGGTCATGTAATCAATAACTCGGTTTCGGCTTTTTCTTGAACGGCTTTTTCGGCGTCGGATGACGCTGCAAACGAAACGGCAGCTGCGGCTCCTCCGGCTCGTCCTCCACCGACCATTTCTCCTTGAACATCTGTAACGCCTCGCTCTGCACGGCTGCGTGTCGATTCGACAGCATCAGCGAGGAAGGCGCGCAAACCCGCGCCCGGATCAATCCCAGGTCCGCGGCGGCGTCGAACAGGCTCGGATACCAGCTGCGCCACGTGGGCAGCAAGTCCTCCACCTGCTCCCGCAGGCTGCGTCTATCCGATTTTTCAGGTACGGTGGCGGTCACAGCGACCCCTTTTACCACAAAGTTTTTTACCCAGGACCAGTCCAGGACCCGTCATGACGCAGGCGTCGATTCATCTGCAGGGAAGTTGTCTATGCGGCGCGGTCACTTATCAAGTGAGCGGCCCGTTCAACATGATGGTGCATTGCCATTGTTCGATGTGCCGCAAGCATCATGGTTCCGCGTTCGCCACCTTTGTCGGGGCGCCGTTGATGGGCTTCAAGTGGTTGAGCGGCGAGGACCAGATCGACTGTTATGCGTCCTCGGAAAAAGGCCGACGCTGCTTCTGTCGTCACTGCGGCTCGGTCACGCCGACTTTGATCAAAGAGATGGATCTGGCGCTGATTCCCGCTGGCAATCTCGAGGGCGATCCCGGCATTCGGCCGCAGAGTCACGTGTTCGTCGGCTCCAAGGCGCCCTGGTACACGATCACCGACGACTTGCCCCAGCACGAAGAATTTCCACCTGAGTTCGGCGTTGGCGGCATCACGCGTCCGGTGGTCCAGGCGCGCGAGGGCGTGGTTCTCGGCAGCTGTCTTTGTAACAGCATCCAATATGAGATCACGGGCAAGCCGCTGCGCACGGCCAACTGTCACTGCTCTCGCTGCCGTCGTGGACGAAGCGCCGCGCACGCTTCGAATGCGTTCTACAAACTCGATGACTTCCGCTTCACGCGTCAGGACGCTCCCATCCGCGACTATCGCGTGCCCGACGCAAAATATTTCGGTATCTCCTTTTGCACCAAGTGCGGAGGCAACGTGCCCCGTATTTCCAAGGAGCGCGGCGCCGTGGTCGTGGCGTTCGGACCCCTGGATACGGATCCAGGGGTCCAACCGTCGATGCACATCTTCGTCGGTGATAAAGCCTGCTGGTTCGAGATCACCGACTCTATTCCTCAGTATCAGTCGGGTCCTCCGGTTTGAGCTGATACCAGTCGAGGCGGCGCGTGGCGAGCATCACCGCCGCCAGCGCGACGAACAGGATGATCGAGCCGAGCAACAAGCTGTAGTCTTCGGACAGCACCAGCATGTAGAGAAGCCCGTAGACCAGGCTCATCGCGCCGCCTGCGATCACGCCGCGCCACGCACTACGTAGCGCACCCGACAGATATGCGCCGATCAAGAGCACCAGCGCGGCGGCAGCCACTACATAGGCAAGGGCAAACGCGATGTGCTCGGACAACGCGATTAGCAGCAGATAAAACATGCTGAGCGCGAGACCCACGAGCAGGTACTGCAGCGGATGCAATCGATTGCGCGTCACTTGCTCCCACGCGAAGAACGTGAGGAACGTCAGCGCGATGAACAGCACGGCGTATTTCACCGCGCGCTCGCCGCGTTGATAAATGTCCACCGGTTGAAACAGACTCACACCGAGCGCCGAAGACGCGAGCGCGCCCTCGCTCACTTCTCCATCGTGCCAAAACTGACCGTAAGATCGATTCAGCTCGAGCACTTGCCAGCGCGCCTGAAATCCCTGGTCGGTGATGTTGCGCTCGACCGGCAGGAACGCGCCCTGGAACGAGGGATGCGGCCAGTTGGAGCTCATGTTCACCGTGGTGACACTGCCAAGGGGCATCATGGACACGGCGCGACTGCCAGCGATCACCGCGCCAAAGTCGAACGTCGCCGCCGGCTTCTGATGCAGCTCGGTCAGATCCACTCGCGCTTCGATGCCGGAATACGAGCCCGAACCAGCGGGGCCAAGCTTCACCGCTCGATCGGCAAAGTTCGCTTGCTTGATCTCACGCAGGCTCGCCACGCTCGAGAGCGGCAATCGCAGCCGGCTCTGCGACCAGAGATAGGTGACGCCCGATTCCGACTTCAGCGGCTCCAATGTGGTGAAGTCGAATTCGCCCTGCAGGCGCATTGTCGACAGGTACACCGGCACTGCGTATATGCCAACGTAACGCGGCTCTTGCTCGAGCTTCACGTCCAGATCGGCATCGAGCCGGGCCGGCAACAGATAGACGTAATTGCGCACGACGCGCTCTTCGTCGTCGACGATGACCGTGCGCTCGGTGGGAACGATCAGCATGGGCCCGCCGACCGTGAGCTCGCCTCCCCACCCTTCAGCCACCCGCTGATACGCCTGCTGCCGCAGCCCTGCGCGCTCGGTGACCACGCCCCTGAGCATCGCCAGTGGAATCAACAGCACCAGCACGATGACGCCGATCAACACTGCCTTGGCCGTTACCGACCCCATGATTCGCATCGCCTTCTCTCCCATGTGATTGCTTCACTGCTTACACTGGCGGGAAGGGTGGCGCGGCGGGCGGGCAATCCGCCGACGCAATTCGGGCGAATTGTGGCGGCAATGTAATGACCGACGCGAAACTCCGGTCTGATGCTACGAGTCTTAAGTGAATCCGCCGGCTTGGGCCGGCCGCGAGGCAACTCATGTTGATCCGTCGACCCCGTCCCGGCGACAGCGCCGCCATTCGTCCTTCCGAGATCACTTCGGAGAGCGTGTATTTGAACCGTCGTCGGCTGCTGCAGGCGGCCCTGGCGGCAGGCGTCGCGGGCATCGGCTCGGGGTGGACGCCCGAGGCCGCCGCAGTCACGGATCTGAAAGCTCAGCGCAACGCCAAATACAGCCTGAGCGATCCGCCCAACAGTTACGAAGACATCACCAGCTACAACAACTTCTACGAATTCGGCCTGGACAAAGGCGATCCCGCCGCGAACTCGGGCCGATTCAAACCCGCGCCGTGGACGGTCACCGTCAAAGGCGAAGCCGAGAACAAAGGCACCTTCGCCCTCGAAGACATTCTCAAGGGCCACACCATCGAGGAGCGCGTCTATCGATTGCGCTGTGTGGAAGCGTGGTCGATGATTATTCCGTGGGACGGCGTGCCGCTCGCCGACGTGCTCAAGACGTTCAAGCCGACCTCGAAGGCGAAGTACGTCGCTTTCAAAACGGTGCTGCGACCGGAGGAAATGCCGGGTCAACGCGGCCGCTCGCTCGACTGGCCCTACGTCGAGGGCCTGCGCATCGACGAGGCCATGCATCCTCTGTCGTTGCTGGCGGTCGGCCTGTACGGCAAGACCTTGCCGAATCAGAACGGTGCGCCGCTGCGCCTGATCACGCCATGGAAGTACGGCTTCAAAGGCATCAAGTCCATCGTCGAGATCAACTTCACCGAGAGGCAACCGCCGACGACGTGGAATATCTCAGCGCCGCATGAGTACGGCTTCTATGCCAACGTCAATCCGAAAGTCGATCATCCGCGCTGGAGCCAGGCGCGCGAGCGCAAGATCGGCGCCGGCTTGTTCGGCTCGCGCGTACCGACGCTGATGTTCAACGGTTATGAGCAGGAAGTCGCGTCGCTGTACCAAGGCATGAACTTGAAGAAGTACTACTGAGCCCCGCCCCGTCGATGCCCTCCCCGACCGTCATCCGCCGCGTCATCAAGCCTGCGCTGTTCGTTCTGTGCGCGCTGCCGTTCCTGTCGATCGTGTGGGCGGCGTTCGAGATCGGCGGCGCCACGCTGGGCACGAATCCGGTCGAGAAAGTTCAAGACACGTTCGGTCAGTGGGGTCTGCGTTTCCTGGTGATTACTTTAGCGGTGACACCGGTGCGCGACTGGTTCGGCCAACCCTGGCTCGTACAACTGCGCCGCATGTTGGGGCTGTATGCTTTTTTCTACGTGCTGATGCACTTTCTCACTTGGCTGTTGCTCGACCAGGGCCTGTACTGGTCGGGCATTCTCGAAGACATCTCCAAGCGCCCTTTCATCACCATCGGCTTCACGGCGCTGCTGCTGCTCATTCCATTGGCGGTGACCTCGACCAACAAGATGATGAGAAGACTCGGCAAACGCTGGAAGTCGCTGCATCGACTCGTCTACGTCATCAGCTTGCTGGCCGTGTGGCATTACTACTGGCAAGTGAAGGCGGACACCACCGAGCCGCTCATCTATCTCGGCATCGTGCTGGTGCTGCTCGGCTGGCGTGGGTGGCAAGCCCGGATGCGACCCCAGCGAACCGTCGTCAGCCGCCCGGCCCCTAAATCTCTTGGCGAGAATCTTCCCGACAATCCTTGAGCGGATTGCCAAGCCTTCCGACACGCGGTGCCTACTTACGGAACCGCGAATTCCCGAGAGTTAGACTCCCAAAAACAAACAATGGGAGTCCGGCATGCTGCGTGTCGTCGAGACCCACTGCATTCAGTGCTGCACCGCCACGCCAGAAAAAATCCTGGCGGACAAGCTGATTCGCACCTTGCCCGAGAACCAGGTCTTTGGCGGCAAGCTACGCATCGTGGAATGCGTCAAGTGCGGCCTGCGTTATCTCAATCCCACGCCCGACGTGCGGGACCTGGGCCACATCTATAACTACGATGTGTACGAGGATTCGACCAATAACAATCCGGTGCTGATGGAACATTTCTATCGCACCCTCACTCAGTATGTTCCCAAGCCGCAGCGCCTGATCGAAATTGGCTGTGGCACGGGAGATTTCCTCGCCTGGCTGCAGAGCAAAGGCATTCCCAACGTCGAAGGCGTCGAGTTCGCCGACTCGGCCAATCGCGTCAAATACAATGGGCCGCTGCACGTGGGGCGGATGGAAGATATCGAGTTGCCCGAAGCGTCTTACGACGTGGTGTTGTTACTCAATGTGATCGAGCACCTTTCGGATCCGCAGGCGGTGCTGGTGAAAATCCGACGCATGCTGAAGCCTGAGGGGGTGTTGTTGTTACGGCATCCGAATTCGGATTTGTTTTTCTTCAAGCCCTATTGGCTGTGTGTGGAGGTACCGAAGTACTTCATGCACCGCCGTCTGTTGAAACGCGGCAAGCGCACCGGGTTCACCATCGCAGGCTTCCAGAACCAGCACTTGTTTTATTTCGATCGCCGGGCCATCACCAAGATGCTCAGCTCCGCCGGCCTGCACGTGGAGCACTTCTCCACCACCGATCCGTACAACCGGTTGCGAATCGGAAGGTCGCTCAAGAAAGGCAACCTCGTCGAAGCCGGCATCGCCGGCATCCGCCACGCGCTAGGCGCCGTAGGGCTCGGCCCCGAATGCCTCTCCGTCGCAACGCTTCGGCATTAGGGCCAGGCCCGTTACATCGACGTCCGAATCGTCCACAGCTCCGGAAAGAACCGCAGCTCCAGCGCCTTATTCAGATACGAGACACCGCCCGTGCCGCCCGTGCCGCGCTTGTAGCCGATGATGCGCTCGACCGTTTTCATGTGGCTGAAGCGCCAGAGCTGGAACTTGTGATCGAGGTCGACCAGCTTCTCCGCCAGGTCGTACAGATCCCAGTTGTCCTCGACACTGTGATACACCGCGAGCCACGCGGCGGCGACTTGTTTGCTCGGTTGGTACGGCTGTGACCAGTCGCGGTCCAGATATTCCTGCGGAATCTCGAAGCCGCGACGACTCAGCAGTCGCAATGTTTCGTCGTAGATGCTCGGGCTCTGCAGCGCCCGCTGCAGATCTTCGTATGCCTTCGCGTCGCGACGATGCACCTCGATGGTGTCCGCGTTCTTGTTGCCGATGATGAACTCCAGCATCCGGTACTGGACCGACTGGAATCCCGACGCCCGCCCGAGCTGATTGCGAAACAGCGAATATTCCGCCGGCGTCATGGTCGCCAGCACGTCCCACGACTGCACCAGCTGCTGCTGGATTCTCGACACCCGCGCCAACATTTTGAACGACGGCCCGAGATCGTCGCGCCGGATGTGCTCGCGCGCCGCCGTCAGCTCGTGCAGGCACAGCTTCATCCACAGCTCCGAGGCCTGATGGATGATGATGAACAACATCTCATCGTGCTCGAAGGAGACCGGCCGTTGCGCGCTCAGGATCTGGCTCAAGCCGAGGTATTCGCCATAGCTCTGCGATTCGCCCAGATCCCAGTGGACCTGTTCGTCGGAGAAGTCGACCGGGCGACTGGTCAGGTCGCGGGGGGGATTGTCGGAATTGGCCATGACCCCGATTCTACTCGATCGGGCAGCGCTACTCGAACATCCAGGCCGGCACCGACTGCCAGCCTCGCAGCAGCTCTCTGTCCAGCCTCCGGTAGTCGGGCTCGTGATGCTCGACCAGCGCCCAGAACCGAGGCGAATGATTCATGTGACGCGTGTGGCACAGCTCGTGAACGAACAGATAGCGCACCACCGCCGGCTGCAGAAACATCAGACACACGTTGAGGCTGATGGTGCCGGTCGCCGAGCAGCTGCCCCAGCGCGTGCGCTGACGGCGAATTTGTATACGACTGAAACTCAATCCCAGCTCGCGCGCCACCAACGCCAGCTGCTTGCCCATCTCGTCGTAGGCCAAGTCGGACAGCCACTCGCGCAAGGCCGTGCCGATCGCCGCTTCATCGTGCACGGGGCCGAAAATGCGCAGCAGGTCGTTGTCGAAGAGTTGCGGCCGGATCGAGGTCGAGCGCGTAGTTTCGTATTCGACCTTGAAGCTGCGCCCGATGGCGGGCACGTCGATGGTCGTCGGCGGACCGGCGGTGACCGGCACGCCCACCGCGCTCAAATCTTCGACGCGCCGGGAAATCCACTGGCTGTGCGTGCCGACGAAACGTTGCACGGTGGTCGACGGGACGCCCGGCGGCACGACCACTTCGACTCGCCCGCCTGGATACACTCGTACCGACATGCGCCGCGCACGACGACTCACGCGCACAGTCCAGCGCTCGGACGAGTCACGTGCTTCGAACAGCTGCAGTTGTGCGGACATGAATCGGGACGACAACTCAACTTTCGGCGGCGTCGGTCACTTGGGCCGATTGGCCGCCGTCTGCAATAGCTTTTGCGCCTGCCGGTAGTCTGGCGCAAGCACCAGGGCTCTTTCCAGCACATCGCGCGCCGCGACCATCTCCCCGCGCTTCAAGTAGCTTTGCCCCAACAGCATCAGCGCCTCCGCGTGGCCCCAGTCGGGCTTGCCCGGCTGCGAGGGAGGCGCGGCCTCGAACTTCGCGACCACGGTCCGCCAGCGTTCGAGCGCGGCTGGATCGCCCTCCACCTCCGGAGCGCACAGCGCATTGATAAACTGAACGCGTGGATTCTCGGCGCCCAAGGTCAACGCCGTGCGCATGGATTTACTACGCGCGCATGCCGAGGAGCCGTTCTTTGCCGGTCCCGGCGAAAAGGTGTCGCATACCGCCTCGATGGCATAGATATCGGCGATCCGCGAATCTTTCCCGATGGCGTCGCGCGCATGCTGAACGCAGGTCTTGGCCGCTTTGCTCGCGGTGGTCCTGCTCGATGTTCGTGCACGCTCGTCCTGGGGATTTCCCAGAAGCTCCGCGAGCTTCCAGTTGCCGTATGCGAGCTGATAGGACTTCGCCGCGTTGAGTCCCGCGTCGACCTCGAATTCGCCTAGCTCACCGAGCACTTCTTCGAGCCCGCGGCTATCGCCGGTGTAAAACGCAAACTGCAACCGGGCCACTGCATCGTCGAACTCGGCGGTGGATTCGGCCGTCGCGGAAGTCGCCGCAAGCAGCAACGGCAGCAGTAAGCGCCCCACTCCTGAGAGCCGTGGCCATGCACTACAATTCATGGCTGGAAGATAACACAGACCTCCACGATGACGATTGATCCAGCTCGAAATTCCAGCACTTCACGACGACCGCCGGCGCTGCTGGACATCGGCATCAACCTGGCTCACGACAGCTTCGATCAGGACCGCGACGCGGTCATTCAGCGCGCTTACGAAGTAGGCGTGACGCGCATGCTGATCACGGGCAGTTCGCTTGCGAGCACACATGCCGCCATCGACCTCGTGCAGCGATATCCCGAGCACATGCGCTGCACGGCTGGCGTCCATCCGCATCACGCGGTGGATCTGGATTCGACGCAGCTGCAAGCCTTCAACGACTTGGCTCGGCGACCGGAGGTGCTCGCGGTCGGCGAATGCGGTCTGGATTACTTTCGTGACTTCTCGCCGCACTCGGCGCAGCTCAAGGCCTTCGAGGAACAGCTGGAGCTCGCGGCTGAAGTGCGCAAGCCTGTATTCCTCCATCAGCGCGACGCGCACCAAGATTTCATGACGGTCATGCGCAAGCATCGCGCGCACTTGACGGGCGGTGTCGCGCATTGCTTCACCGCCGGACTGGAAGAAGCGCGCGCCTATCTCGACCTGGATTTGTACATCGGCATCACTGGCTGGATCTGCGACGAGCGACGGGGTCATCATCTGCGCGAAGTCGTGCGACACATCCCGGCCGAGCGCCTGCTGATCGAAACCGATGCGCCCTACTTGTTACCGCGCGATCTGCAGCCCAAGCCGCAAAGCCGTCGCAATGAGCCCATGTATCTCCCGCATGTGCTGGCTGCGATCGCCGAGGCACGCGGCGAATCCGCCGAAATGTTGGCGGAGGTCACCACCGCCAATGCGTTACGCCTGTTCAACTGGCACACTGCCTGACCGAACCGGAGACATCAGGAATGAATACCGAGCAACTGTTGCGCTACGTGGGCGAGGTCTGGGACAAGTCCATCGTGCCGGCGCTGTGCGAATACATTCGGATTCCGAACAAGTCCGCGCACTTCGACAAGGAGTGGGAAAAACACGGTCACATGGACGCCGCCGCGGAGCTGATGCGCCAGTGGTGCGAGGCGAATGCGTTGCCCGGCATGAAAACCGAGATCGTCCGCCTGCCCGGCCGCACGCCGCTGCTGTTCATTGACGTCCCCGGCACGGGCGCGGCCAAGTCGAGCGACGATTGCGTGCTGATGTATGGGCACATGGACAAGCAACCGGAGTTCACTGGCTGGGCCGAGGGGCTCGGACCTTGGACGCCGGTGATTCGCGATGGCCGCTTGTATGGCCGCGGCGGCGCGGACGACGGTTACGCGGTGTTCGGTTCATTGCTGGCGCTGAAGGCGCTCGCCGAGCAGAAGATTCCTCACGCGCGCTGTGTGATTCTGATCGAAGGCAGCGAAGAGAGTGGCAGTCCGGATCTGCCGGCGTATATCGATGCGCTGGCTTCGCGCATTGGTGAGCCTTCGCTGGTCGTGTGTCTGGATGCCGAGTGTGGCAACTACGATCAGTTCTGGTGCACGACGTCCCTGCGCGGCAATCTCACCGGCACGTTGCGTGTCGATGTGCTGCGTGAAGGCGTGCACTCGGGCATGGCGAGCGGTATTGCGGCGTCCAGCATGCGGATCGCTCGTAGCGTGCTCGAACGCGTCGAGGATGCGGCGACCGGACGTATCAAGCTCGACGCCTTGCATACAAAGATTCCAGAAGACCGTTTGAAACAGGCGCAGGCCGCGGCAAAGGCCCTGGGCGATGAGGTCTATCGCAAGCTGCCCATGGTCGAAGGCATGCAGCCGATGGACAAAGATCCCGCGGAGCTGCTGTTGAACAGCACCTGGCGTCCGACGCTCTCGGTCACTGGCGTCGACGGCATTCCCAGCCTGCCCAACGCTGGCAATGTGTTACGGCCGTACACCGCGTTCAAGCTGTCGTTCCGCATTCCGCCCGGCGTCGATCCGGAGCGGGCCGCGAGCGCCATCAAAGAAACATTGGAAAAGGATCCGCCGTACGGCGCCAAGGTTCGTTACGACGCCGACCCCGGCGCCGAAGGCTGGAACGCCCCCTCCACCGCTCCCTGGCTGGCCGCCGCGATGTCCGCGGCCTCGAAGAACTTCTTCGGCAAGGACGCGATGTACATGGGCGTCGGCGGCACCATCCCCTTCATGGGCATGCTGAGCGCCAAGTTTCCCAAAACCCAATTCCTCGTCACCGGCGTCCTCGGCCCGCAATCCAACGCCCATGGCCCCAACGAGTTCTTGGAAATCGCAACCGGCAAACGAGTCACCGCCTGCGTCGCCCAGGTCGTCGCCGAACATTACAGAAGGGCCTAGCGCCCTTCTTTTAGGCGATGGGATTCGATTCCGCGTGACGCTTCACGTTCGCCCAAACGTCACCGAACGCCGCCGTGATATTTCCACGGGCCTTGTCGACGGGCGGGAAATCATCCGTGAGGTCATCGATTCGTAACACATTGCGGGGCTTCCCCTTCGGGAAGTCACTGCGCAAGGTGAACAGCAGACGACCTTCCACCGGTACTTCACCTGTCAGCAGCTTCACCGCCGCCATCCGGTCATACAGCGCGTGCTGTGGATTAGGAAAGGTATAACGCTGCTTCTTGCCGATCGCCGTCCACTCCAGCATCTGATCGCCGCCGAAGATCGCACCCGGGCGATCCAGCAGATCCGCGACCAACAGTCCGCGTTGGGTCAGCAGCAGATAGTGCACGTGGATCTGCCCGCCGTTGCCGTTCGGAATCAGCACGTTCTTCAGCATCTCGTACGCGACGTTGGCGATCGCCGCGTCGATGGCTTTGCGGTACTGATATTGACGGATCAGCCAATACACCCAGACGCACAGAGCCACGACAGCCGCGACGATGGCGGCTGGGATCGCCCAGAACGGAATCTGCTCGGGAAGCTGCATGGGTTATTTATGTTGCAATTGCGTCCGTAAAGCCTGCAGCGAGGGCTCCAGTTCCGTCTCCTGGCGCGGCAGCGACAGCAGCGTCGCCAGCGCCGGCGGCACGGGCACTTCGCGCCCGGTCTGCGGTTCGACGATGTCGTTGAACTTGGCTGGATGCGCCGTCGAGACGATCACCCAATGGCCTCGCGCGCCTCGGGACAACATGCGTCGATAGACCTTGGCCGCGGTGGCCGTGTGCGGACACCAGATGCGGTCGAGCTCGTGCGAGTCACGACGCAATGTGCCGCGGATCTCGATGTCGTCCACGCTCGAGGCGCCCACCTGGCCCTGCAGTTCCTCGAAATCCGGATGCAACGAGCGCAAGCGCTCCATGTTGCTCGGGTTACCCACGTCCATCGCCGAAGCCAGCGTCGGCACGCTCGCGCGCGGCTGCCATTCGCCCGAGCGCAGGAAGTCCGTCACCGTCTGGTTGGCATTGGTCGCGAGCACGATCTCCCCGATGGGCAAGCCGACATGCCGCGCCCATACGCAAGCCATGGCGTTGCCGAGGTTGCCGGTCGGAATAATGTAGTTCGGGCGCCGCCCCAGCTGACGCCACAGCTCCAGGCTCGACTTGGCGTAGTACACCATCTGCGGCAGCAACCGGCCGATGTTGATGCTGTTCGCCGAAGACAGCTGATGCGATTCCTTGAGCGAAGGATCGAGGAACGCCTCCTTCACCATGCGCTGGCACTCGTCGAAGCTGCCCTTCACGGCGAAGGTGCGCACATTGCCGCCCCAGCAGGACAGCTGCTGCGCCTGGCGCTCGGACACGAGCCCCTTGGGATACAGCACGGCCACTTCGACCCAGGGCTTGTTGTGAAACGCCGCGGCCACCGCGCCGCCCGTATCGCCCGAGGTGGCGACGAGGATGGTGAGCTTGCGCGGCTCATTGCGCCGGATGCGCTCCAGGCACGCCGCGAGGAAGCGGGCGCCGAAATCCTTGAAGGCGCAGGTGGGGCCGTGGAACAGCTCCAGCACCGAAGCCGGCGCGGGCGCCTGATCTAGCGTCACCAATGGCGCGGGGAAATTGAATGCCTCGCGACAAATGGCGCCCAGCTCCGCCGCCAGCGGATCGCCCTCGGCGAACGGCGCCAGCAGTGTGGCGCCGATTTCGGGCAACTCGGTGACGCCGTCGAACTGGCGCGTATTGAAGTGGGGGAATTCGCCGGGCACATACAAGCCACCGTCGGGCGCGATGCCACGGGCGATGGCTTCGCTCAGCGAAGCTTTATGAGATGCGTCTCGCGTACTTATGTAGTGCATGGAACGAAAGTGAGATCGTTGATGGTCCGCTGCTTTCCGTTCCGCTAGTCCACTACTCTCGCGCCCACCGCGTCGAGCGTGGAAATCCACGCATCGCTATCCATTTTTTCTGTGGCAAACCCCGCCACCATCGCGTCGCGGACGCGTTCGGCGTGTTGTTGTTCGCACCACGCAAAAATGGTCGGCCCGGCACCAGAAATGGAGCAGCCCAAGGCGCCGTTGCTCATGGCCCCTTGCTTCACCGCCTGGAAGCCGGGAATCAACACCTGTCGCTGCGGCTCGATGATCACGTCCTCGAGCGATTCGCGAATCAGTTGTAAATCGCTTGTGAAACAGCCGGTGAGAAAGCCGGCGATATTGGCCGTCTGCCAGATCACGTTCGACAGATCCACCGTGCGGCTCAGGATGGAGCGCGCCTCGCGGGTCGACAGCACCATGTGCGGATGGACCAGCACGCAGCGCACCGTCGGCGGCACCGGAATCTGTTTGACGTTGGGATTGTCGATGCCGACCGTCAGCACCAGTCCGCCGAACAACGACGGCGCGATGTTGTCGACGTGCCGTGAGCCGCTGGCCACCTGCTCGCCCTTCAACGCGAACTGCAACTGCTCCAGCAGAGTAAGCGATTTCGGCAACAACGCGTTCGCCGCGACCACGCCCGCGACAGCCGAAGCCGCCGAGCCGCCCAGGCCCGAGCCGAGCGGAATGCCCTTCTCGATCGCCAGCTCGATGCCGAAATCCAGCTTCAGATCCCGCACCATGCTCAGGACCGCCATGCCGGCCGTGTTCTTTTCCGTGTCGAGCGGCAGATCGACCGTGGTGCCGGTGATCTTGGTGATCTTCACGCCGGGCGTTGCAACGCGACGCGCGGTCACCTTGTCGCCGATGGCCTGGAAGCTGTGGCCGAGCACATCGAAGCCGACCGCGACGTTACCGATACTCGCCGGCGCGAATGCCGTCGCCGATTGCCTGCTCAAAGCCTTGCTCCAAGATACGCGCACACGCGCAACAGATCGCCAAACACGCCGCCCGCGGTCACTTCGGGACCGGCGCCGGGACCTTGCACCACCAGCGGATTCTGGTTGTAGCGCGAGGTGAGGAAGCGGACCACGTTGTCGGTGAGATTGATGTTCGCAAACGTATGCGAACGCTCCAGCTCGACCAGGCCGACCGAGGCCTTGCCAGTCGCCGCATCCAACGAGCCCACATAGCGCAGCACGCGATCCCGGCTGCGCGCCGCCTTCAGACGATCCGCGATGGTTGCGTCGAATTCGGGCAAGCGATCCAGGAATTCTTCCGGCGCGCACTTGGCCAGCGCCGGCGGTACCAGCCCTTCCAGCTGCACGTCGCCGAGTTCCAGACGCAGCCCCATCTCGCGACCGAGAATGATGAGCTTGCGTGCGAAGTCCAGGCCGGACAGATCGTCGCGCGGATCCGGTTCGGTGTAGCCCTTGGCCTTCGCTGTGCGCACCACCGACGAGAACGGCTCCGAGCCATCCCACACGTTGAACAGATACGCCAACGTGCCGGACAGAATGCCTTCGATGCGACGGATCACATCGCCGGTGTCGCGCAGGTCACGCAATGTCTGGATGACCGGCAGGCCCGCGCCGACAGTCGCTTCATACAAATAGTGCGCGTTGCCCTGACGACGAGCCTCGTGCAGCCGGCCGTACAACTCCAGCTCGGAGCTGTTCGCTTTCTTGTTCGGCGTGACGATGTGGATGCCGCTGGCGAGCCACGCCGGATAGCGCGCGGCCACGTCGGAGCTCGACGAACAATCGATGATGATAGCGTGCGGCAAATGATCCGCGCGCACGTGTTCGGCAAACCGGGTCAGATCCGCGTCCTCGCTCTTGGACGCGAACGTCTCGCGCCAGCGATTCAGCGGCACTTCCTGATTTGCGAGGTGCATGCGCTTGGACGTCATGATGCCGCGCACGCGCAAATCGAGCTTGAGATCGCGCGACAGGCGCTCGATCTGCGAACCAATCTGATCGAGCAGCACACCGCCGACGGTGCCGGGACCGATCAAGCCGATGGAAACCGTGTGCGGCGACAGATAGAAGCTCGAATGCACCGAGCGCAGCGCTCGCGACGACTGCTTGCCGTCGATGACCGCAGAAATGTTTCTTTCGGAGGCGCCCTGCGCGATGGCGCGCACGCTCACGCCCGCCGAACCCAGCGCGCCGAACACTTTGGCAGCGACGCCGTGCGAGCCGGCCATGCCGTCGCCGACGACCGCGAGGATGCTGCAACCCGCATCGACTTCGACGCTCTGAATCTGACCTTCGCGCAACTCACGATCGAATGCCTGACGCACGACCATTTCGGCGCGCGCCGCTTCGCCCTCGGGAATCGCGAAGCAGATGGAATGTTCCGAGCTGCCTTGAGAGATCAGGATCACCGAAATGCCATGATCGCGCAGCGCGCCGAACAAACGATGCGCGGTGCCCGGGACGCCGATCATGCCGGCGCCTTCAAGGTTCACCAGCGCGATACGATCGATGCAGGTGATGCCTTTGACCGCGATCTGAGAATTGGGCTTCTCGCAAATCAGCGTGCCGGCCTTCTCGGGCGCGAACGTGTTGCGAATCCAGATGGGAATGCTCTTGCGGACGGCGGGCGCCATGGTCTGCGGATGAATGACCTTCGCGCCGAAGTACGCCAGCTCCATCGCTTCGTTGTATGAAAGCGCGTCGATGACTTTCGCGTCCGGCACCAGGCGCGGATCGGCGCTGAGCACGCCGTCGACGTCGGTCCAGATGTGAATTTCTTCGGCGTCCAGCA
This sequence comes from Steroidobacter sp., assembly GCF_036402275.1. NCBI lineage: Bacteria > Pseudomonadati > Pseudomonadota > Gammaproteobacteria > Steroidobacterales > Steroidobacteraceae > Steroidobacter > Steroidobacter sp. Next base: position 411,216 of record NZ_DASWTF010000036.1, read on the forward strand.
GCGCGCCGAAGATCGAGCCGGAGAAGTCGCTGCCGTTACGGCCGAGCGTGGTCTGCAAACCATTGGGGTCGCGCGCGACGAAGCCAGTGATGATCAGCGTCGCAGGCTCGGACGGCGTAACGCGGTCCATGTTTGCTTGGGAAACATCCCAACGCACAGCCGGACCCAGCGGGCCCCATTCGACAGAGACCACATCGCGAGCATCGACCCACTGCACGCTGCCGGGCCGACGGCCTCGATGGCGCAGGTACGCACTGAACAATCGGGTGGACCAGATCTCGCCGTAACCAGCGATGAGATCACGCACGGTCTGCGAAGCCGAACGAATCAGCTTCACCGTTTGCAGGATGCCGGCGATATCGCGGCAGTCCTGTTCCAGCTTGGTCATGTACTCGACGCGCGCACCGTCCGGGAGCAGCGTGTCCGCAATGACTTGATGACGATGGCGCAGTTGCTCGATGCGCTCGGCGAGCGTCGTCTCCTGCTGCTCGGCTGCAATCACCAGGTTCAGCAGGCCGTCGGTCACGCCGCGGCAGGCCGACAGAACCACACCAAGGCGAGGATGCGGATCCTGTTCCAGGATCCGGGCCACGCGCTCCATGCAAACCGCATCGGCGACGCTCGAGCCGCCGAATTTATGTACGCGCCAGCGCTCCACTTGTCTGATCTCTTTTAGCTAGAGGATGCCAATCCCGCGCACGCACACCTTCCCGTCTGCCTGACCGGCACAGGATCAGTGGATGAAGGGGGCGGCGCTTGGGAGGCCGACACTCTACTGACAGCGGCAGAATGGCGCAAGCTGCGGTGTCAGCGGCATTTTTTCTCATATTTTCGGTCGGAAGCGACCGCGGCCTTGCGCCATGTCCCGGTTCGGGTAACGCCTTAAGCCGACGGGTTCAGCCGCCCGAAGGCCAGCAGCGTCGAGGGTTCCTCGTCGCCGGCGGCGACCGGCAGGCCCGGCCGGGCGAGCAGCAACGTCTCGCCGGGGTCCGGCTGCACGTTGTTGGCTTGTTCGTTGATGTACATGACCCGCGCGGGGCCAATCTGGATCAGGTCGCGATGCCGCAGGGCCCGGCGCAAGATCCGGCGCGAGTTCACCAGCAGCCCGTTGGTGCTGCCCAGGTCGAGCAGCAGGTCCCGGTTGCCATCGCGCACGATCAGCGCGTGATAGCGGCTGATGAACACCGAGTCGATGCGCACGTCGGCCTCTTCGCCCCGCCCGACCAGCATGCGGTCGGACTTCAGCGGCAATTCCCGTTCGGCCTCGCCCTGCATGGTGATGACCAGCTTGGCCTGACTGGGCGTCTGTGTGAGCGCTGCCACCTGTTCCAGGACCGCGTTCTCGAGGCGCAAGCGGCGGCGCATCCAGCCGAGATCCTCGATCGCTTTGTCCAACGCCGACGCCGTCACCAACGACGCGCCTTCCTCTCGCGCATGAACGAGGGCCCGGTTGCACAGCTTATTAATGCTGGCTGGTACCCCCAGACTGCAGGCGTGGATCTGCGGCAACAAAGCGGACGGCATCAGTGCGTCCGGATTCGGCGCACCGGCGGCTCGCAACCGATGGGCCACATAGGCAGCGGTTTGATCCTCGCTGAGCGCACTCAGCGAAAAGCGGGAGACGTTGCCCGTCATCAGCTCGATCATGCGAGGCGATTCGAGCACCAGGTTGAGCGCGGGTTGTCCCAACAACAGCATTTTCAGCACACGCACGCCGTCGTGCTCGATGGCGGCCAGACAGCGCAACTCCTCCAACACCGAAGGATGCATGCTTTGCGCGTTCTCGACGATCAGCAGGCACAGCCGGCCGGCGGCGGCCTGGTGAGCGAGAAAGCGTTCGAGCAGGCGACGGCGATCGGTCTTGTCATCGTCGCCGAGCGCGAAGCCGAACTGACGCAGGATTTCCAGCAGGAATTCGCGGGGCCCGATGTGCTCGCGCTGGACCGATGCCACGGTCACGCGCTCGTCCAGATCCTTGAGCAAGCGCTTGATCAGCAGGCTCTTGCCGCAGCCATTGTCGGCGGTGACCACGCCCAGACGCGATTTGGTCCACAGCGAGTGGCCCATGAACTCCAGCGCGCGCAGGTGCTGATCGCTCGGGAAAAAGAAGGCGTCATCCGCGGTATCGGCGAACGGCTCGGTGGCGAGACCGAAGCCGATGGAAATGGGCAAAACGGACAAGTCGGATGCAGTCATGTATCGGGGCTGGAAGTGTCCGTAACTCGCTGACTTAGTTAAGGTTGCTTGGCACACATCCTTGCGCGCGTCGGAGCGGACAATAATCCCTGTGTCGCCGCAGTACAAGCGATCCTGCGGCCGATGGAGGGCCGCGAGCTCGCCCGCTCCGCGCAGACTGCGCCGAGGAAATTACTCCTCCCGCGTTGCCGGCCCGTTACCATCGCTCGATCCACAAGAGGTTCGTATCGTGAGCGCTGTGCTGCAATCTCCGTCCGATATTCATCACGTCATCGGCGGCCGCGCCGTCGTGGCCACCTCTGGCCGAGCAAGCGATGTGTTCAACCCCGCCACCGGGCAGGTGGTGGGACGCGTGCACCTGGCCAGTGCGCAAGATGTAAACGCTGCAGTGGCCGCTGCGAAAGCGGCTTTCCCCGCCTGGGCCGAGACCGCCCCACTCCGCCGGGCGCGCATTCTTTTCAAGTTCAAAGAGCTGCTCGAACGCAACCACGACACGCTCGCCGCCGCCATCACGCGCGAACACGGCAAGGTGCTGTCCGATGCGCGCGGCGAAGTGACTCGCGGTATCGAGGTCGTCGAGTTCGCCTGTGGCATCCCGCATCTGCTGATGGGCAATCACTCCGACAACATCGGCGGCGGCATCGACAATTGGAATCTGCGCCAGCCGCTGGGCGTGGTCGCGGGCATCACGCCGTTCAATTTCCCGGTGATGGTGCCCATGTGGATGTATCCGGTGGCGCTCGCTTGCGGCAACACCTTCGTGCTCAAACCCTCGGAGCGCGATCCTTCGCCGAGTCTGCTGGTCGCCGATCTCCTGCGTGAAGCGGGTCTGCCCGACGGCGTGTTCAATGTAGTGCAGGGAGATAAGGTCGCGGTCGATGCCCTGCTCGCCCATCCAGATGTGGCCGCGCTCTCGTTCGTCGGCTCCACGCCCATCGCGCAGTACATCTATGCCGAAGGCGCGAAGCACGGCAAGCGCGTGCAGGCACTCGGCGGCGCGAAGAATCACCTGGTCGTGATGCCAGACGCCAATCTCGATCAAGCGGTCGATGCGCTGGTCGGCGCGGCCTACGGCTCTGCGGGCGAGCGATGCATGGCGATTTCCGTCGCTGTGGCGGTCGGCGAAGTTGCGGACAAACTCGTCGCCGAACTGGCCAAGCGCGCACAGACTCTGCAGATCGGCAACGGCATGGACGCGAATAGCGAGATGGGTCCACTCGTTACAGCGGCTCATCGCGAGAAGGTGGAAGGCTACATCGCGCAGGGTGAGAAAGAAGGCGCGAAGCTGGTGGTGGATGGTCGCACGCACAAGGTGCGTAGCGGCAGCCAGGGATTCTTTACGGGAGCCACGCTGTTCGATCGAGTGACGGCCGGCATGAAGATCTACCAGGAGGAAATCTTCGGGCCCGTGCTGTCAGTGGTGCGCGTGCCGGATCTGGCGGCCGCGGTGAATCTCATCAATCAACATGAGTTCGCCAATGGCGCGGCGTGTTTCACGTCGGACGGCAACGCCGCGCGGACATTCTCAAGGCTGGTGCAGGCCGGCATGGTGGGCATCAACGTTCCTATTCCTGTGCCGATGGCGTGGCATTCGTTCGGGGGCTGGAAGCGCTCGCTGTTCGGCGATCATCATTCCTACGGCGAGGAAGGCGTGCGCTTCTACACACGCTACAAGAGCATCATGCAGCGCTGGCCCGATAGCATCGGCAAGGGCGCGGAGTTCTCCATGCCGGTGGCGAAATAATCATGCGCATCGTCATCGTCTACGGCAGCGACAAAGCACAAGCATGGCGTGACGCGATTGCCGCGCACTTGCGTGATGCACAGGTCGACATCTGGCACCCGGGCTTCACACAGCAAGCGGACTATGCGGTCGGCTGGACGCCACCGCCGCAGTTCTTCATCGATCAACCTCGCCTGCGCGCGTTCTTCTCCACGGGCGCGGGCGTGGAGCACGTGCTCAACAATCCGAATCTGCCGGCGGATCTGCCGATCGTTCGCGTCGAGGATGCTGGCATGGGCGAGCAGATGGTGGATTACTGTCGCTTCGAAGTGCTGCGCTGGATGCAGCGTCGAGACGAGTACGCCGCTCAGCAGGCCGCGGGGATCTGGAAGCCCTTGTCTGCGTCGTTTCGAGACGAGTGGCCGATCGGTGTGTTCGGGCTTGGCGTTCTGGGCCGGCACGTCGCGAAGGCGTTTGCTTCTGACGGTTATCCGGTCCACGCGTTCTCACGCTCGAGCACCGCGAGTGAGCCAGGCGTGCGGTTGTTCTGTGAGGCGAATGGTTCAGATCAATTCGAAGCGTTCATGCGAGCCACGCGTGTGCTGATGATTCTTGCTCCGCTCACAGCAGCGACGTACAACAAGTTCGATCGCAAGGCGCTGCAGATGCTGCCGCGAGGCGCCTGTGTCATCAACGTTGCGCGCGGTGGGCTGATCGTGGACGACGCGTTACTGGAATTGCTCGACAACGGCCATCTGAACGGCGCGGCGCTCGATGTTTTTCATCACGAGCCGTTACCTCGACAGCATCGCTACTGGAATCACCCGAAGGTGCACATCACCCCTCACACCGCCGCCGTCACTCCCATCCGCCCCGCCGCGAAGCAGATCGCCGAGAAGATCCGCCAGGTGGCCAGCAACCAGCCCACCACCGGCCTCGTCGAACGCCGCCGCGGCTACTAGATACTTAATACTTATGAGAAGCGCCGTGGAACCCACGGCTCTCTCCTCGCGTCTGGGGTTATCGCTGCTCTAGGAGGCTGCCCCATGACGCAACTACGACGCGACGCCGCCTACATCCGCACCGGATCCAGCAGCGGCAGGCCAATGTCCCTCACCTCCTTCGACGAAGAAGTGTACGAAACGCTGTCCTCCGCCCAGACCGTCGTCTCATGCACCAAGGCCCTCGCCCGAACCAGTTCGCCACCCGCTGCTCGCTCCCCGGACGATTGGGAAGCGGATCTCGAATCGAGAGTTGCGGACTCGATGCTTCGGCTCTTGCAAGCCGACCGAATTGAGTTGTCACCGGATAGCTGAGATCGACGGCTCCCTGGCAACGGAGTTGGCAAGGCATCGGAATGCACGGAGTTCAGCGCTACCGCGCGCCTACCGCACCATTGACGCTACATCCGGAGGCATCTCCGCCTGACGATACCACCCACGTATCGGCGACTGTCGGGAAGGGGGTATCTCCTCTCGGCAGCTTCGATCCAACATGGGCTCGGCGGTGCCTTTCAGCGAAGCATCGCTTCGCTCCGCCGAGCGGGTGTCCATGGATGGACACCCTGGGCTTGCGCGGAGCAGGACTGCGCAGCGCAATGTTGGTCGGAGCAGCAGCTACATGGACGTACAAGCAGGCCGACACGCGATAGCGTGGCGGAGGCGGGTGCGCGGTGCCGGGAGGAGGTACCCCCTTCCCGGCAGGCGCGAGCCACTGAGCCTCTTACGAACGCCTTCATCAAGGCTGAGTTTGCTCGTTGTTCTGGGCGACACGATCCGACTGCTTGGACAATCGAATGTCACGCGGTGTGTTCGGATTGACGGTGTCCGGCTTGAATGTGTGATAGCCAGCCACGCCGACCGGCGTAACGAGCGCGTGAGTGTTACCGTAGCTCACGCAGCCGCTCATCGCAGCGGCAAAAGAAACAATCGCGGCAGTGTGGAACAATCGTTTCATCATGCGACCTCGCGGGGTGGACCGGACTGCTAATAGAACGCATCAACCGGGCCGCGGGTCGATGCAAAAATGTCGCTTTTATGCTGAATTCTGGCTGAATTGTGGGCGACTCGCCCACACCATCGTCGGCAGCAGGCCACAGGTCGCGGAAGTTCCCCTTAATCCGCGCGTCGGTCCAAACTTAATTGTTCCTTCTTTACACAGTGGAACTCATTGCGTTCCGCGCTGTAATCCCAGCGTTCTGCGATAGCCGCATTCCCATCCGCGCGCCTGATGACATTCACCGAATTCGGATGGCGCGCGCGCACGCGGCTAGACACTGCAGTTCCCGCCTGCACGACCCAACATCGTCGATGCAAACTCCCGAACAGCTCATGCAGAGCCGCCGTGTATGGCAGGTGAATGTGTCCGCCCATGATAATGTCCGCCCCCGCGGTCGACCACGCGTTCACAGCTTGTCTGTAACCGTGCAACCGATTGTGGATCTCACTGTCTCGAAGCACGTGCACGGGCTGATGAGTCACGACGATGCGGATCTGCTGCTCCTTGGCCGTCGCAAGACGTTGTGACACGCGCACGATCTGCTCCGGCGACACCTCCCCGTCCTTGTGTCGCGACGGCCGCGTGGTGTTCACACAAACCACCAGGAAATTTTCGCTCTGCCACTCCGGTTCGAGCTCTCTGCCAAACGCTCGCTCGAAACCGGCGTATGGATAGAACAAACGTGCAACGACGTTGAACAATGGAATGTCATGGTTCCCGGGAATAGCAACCATCCCCTGCGCGGGAATCCTCGTAACAAACTGACGCGCAGCCTCGAACTGCGCCCGACGCGCACGCTGAGTGATGTCTCCTGAAAGCACCACGACATCCGGCTTCAGTTCGCTCGCGAAGCGCAGCAGCGCCTCCACAACCGGCGGCTGTTCAGTTCCAAAGTGCGTATCCGATAGCTGCAGCAGCACAGTCATCGTTCGACGGCCGGCGCCAGCAACATCAACGGCTGCGGGGCAACCTGGAAGGTCAGCGGTGGCCGGCACCAGAAGATCTCACCGTCCACCGCCACCTTGATGCCTCGTCGACCCACGCTACTCAACACTCTCACCGTCATTCGCTCAAATGAAAAGTCACGCACCCGCTCCTCTTCTTCCAATTGCCCCAGCATGCCGCGCATCGCGAGCCACAGCAGCTGGGCGGTGGTGACGGGCTTCACGATCACAGCAGCCAGACGCCTGCGATGACGGACATCCTCCGCTTCATCCAGCCCCACTTGCTCCAACTGCAAAGCGTTGTTGCCGACGAAGATCGACGGCGTTTGCACTCGCTCCACGCCCTGATCATGCTGCACTTCCACCACCCACTGGCGGTGATCGCGTAACAGCGTCATCAACCCCGACCACAGCGCCACCGAACGATGGCGGCCGTACTGACGTTTGTATGCTTCGCGATCCTGCAACAGCTCCGGATACAAGCCCAGACTGGCATTCACCAGGAACGCCCGATCGTTCACCAATCCCACCTGCACCGGCTTGAGCCACGCAGTGAGCAACGACGTGGCAGCAGCAGTGGTATCCAGCGGAATGCCGTGGGCGCGGCTCGAGTAATTGAACGTTCCCTGCGGAATGATGCCGAACGGGCGTCGCGTCGGAAGCACGGCCTGCACGACTGCGTTGATGGTCCCATCGCCGCCGGCCACCACGACCGCCCCGCCGCTGGCGGTCGCAGCCTCCACCGCTTTCTTGGCCACCGCCTGGAGCTGCTCGGGATTCTCGATCAGGATGAACTCGTGCTCGCGCCTGGCGGCGGCGAATACCGCCTCGATCTGCTGCCGGGCCTCGTGCGCATCCTTCGAGCCCGAGCCCGCGTTACTCACGATGTGAAAAGGCGCATCCGGGGACAGAACGGAATCAGCCATGAGCCGTCGGGGCACCTCTTGCCAGGATCGCCCGTTCAATGCGCGATGGGCTCACTAAGTTCGAGCATCGAAGTTCCGGCCCCGTGTCGGAACCGCCGGAGCTTCCGCGTCTTCAATGAACAGGCCAGAATCCAGCTTGCATGAAACGCACACCGGACAAGTCGCTCGAGAAGTACGGGCAGAAGCGCTCCTTCACCAAGACACCCGAGCCCGCCCCCGCCGTGCCCGCGAACCGGCGCGGTCCGCTGCTGTTCATCGTGCAGAAGCACGCCGCGCGCCGCCTGCATTACGACTTCCGCCTGGAACTCGATGGCGTGCTCAAATCCTGGGCGGTGCCGAAGGGCCCTTCGCTACAAGCAGGCGAGCGCCGGCTGGCCGTCGAGGTCGAGGATCATCCGTTCGACTATGCCTCCTTCGAAGGCGTGATCCCCGAAAAAAACTACGGCGCCGGCAACGTGATCGTCTGGGATTGCGGCGTGTACTCGCCCGACGAAGGCAGCCAGTATTCGTTCGACGATCGCGCCGAGGCCGAAGAGCGCCTGCGCCGCGAGCTCAAGCAAGGCAAGCTCAGTTTCTTTCTCCGGGGCATCAAGCTGAAGGGCTCGTTCGCCCTGGTGCGGACCACCACGGACAAGCAGTGGCTGCTGATCAAGCACAAGGACCGCTTCGTTGGCGGGGATGATCTGCTCGCCCACAACACTTCCGTGCTCACCGGCGACACGCTGGACGACGTCGCCGAGAGCAAGAGTCGCGAACGCCTCGCCGCGATGGAGCTGGCGCCGGCGGGGCCGACGGAACGAATGCCCAACGACATTGCGCCCATGCTGGCCGAGCCCGGTCAGAATCTCGAATCCGACCCGCGCTGGAGTTTCGAGCCCAAGCTCGACGGCTATCGCATCCTCGCCTTCATCGACGGTGACTCTGTCTATCTGCAGTCGCGTCGCGGCCAGGACTACACGGCGTTGTTTCCAGAAGTCGTCGCCGAGCTCAAGGCTCAGTACGTCGGCTCGATGATTCTGGACGGCGAGATCGTCGCATTGGACGCCGACGGTCGCCCCTCCTTCAACGCCATGCAGAACCGAGCGCAGATCAAGAGCCCGAAGGAGCTGGCCGAGGCGCAGCGCTTGTCGCCCGTGATCTACATTTGTTTCGATCTGCTGCACTTCGCAGGCATCAATCTACGCGCCGCCACTTACGAACAACGCCGCCGTTACCTTTCGCAATGTTTGCTACCGGGCAGCCATGTGCAGCTCATTCATTCCTCGGACGACGCCGAGGAATTACACGAGGCGTCCCTGGCTGCCGGCTTCGAAGGCACCATGGCCAAACGCAAGGACAGCCCTTATCAAGCCGGCCGCCGCTCGCCGCATTGGCTGAAATATAAATCGATCACTACCGAGGAATTCGTCGTCGGCGGTTTCACCAAGGGCAAAGGCCAACGCGCCTCCCTCGGCGCGCTGCTGCTCGGGTTCTGGAACAAGGATCAGCTGCAGTACGTAGGCCACGTCGGCTCGGGATTCAATGACGCCACCTTGAGTGAGGTTCATAAAAAGGTCAGCGCGCTCGCGACCAAAACCAATCCGTTCTCCACCAAGCCGCCACTCAACGGACCCGCGACCTGGGTCGAACCCAAGCTGGTCGCCGAAGTGAGCTTCGAGACGTGGACCGAGGACGGTTATCTGCGCGCACCGGTATTCATGCGCCTGCGCGACGACGTCGACTCTGACAGCGTCAAGAACGGCCCGACGAAAAAGCCGGCGCGCGCCAAGGCCACGCCGAAGAATGACATCCAAGCGGTGCTGGAACAGTTGGAAACGAAGTCGAACCGGCTCGATCTGACCCTGAGCCATGGCAACGGCACGGCCAAGATCCGCCTCACCAATCTCGACAAGGAATACTGGCCCGCGGATCCAGCGACACGCTCGCCCGCGATCACCAAGCGCGAGTACCTGCGTTATCTCGCAGGCATCTCACCTTACATGCTGCCGCACTTACGCGACCGGCCGCTCACCATGATCCGCATGCCCGAAGGCATCGACGGCGAGCGGTTCTTTCAGAAACATTGGGAAACCGAGCGCCCGGAGTTCGTCGACGTTATCACCACGTTTTCCGAGCACGTCGGAGGCGCGCACGACTACATCCTCGCTCACAATCTCCCCACGCTGCTGTGGCTCGGCCAGCTCGGGACGTTGGAATTCCATGTCTGGCACTCCCGCGCCAAAGTCGCCAAGGACTCGCTCAGCAAGAGCGAGGACTATTCGAGCTCGCTCGCGGCGATGGCAACATCGGTGCTGAACTATCCCGATTATCTGGTGTTCGACATCGATCCCTATATCTATTCGGGCCTGGAGGCCAAGGGCGCCGAACCCGAATACAACAAAAAAGGCTTTGCCATGGGCAAGCGCGTGGCGTTCTGGATCAATGACCTGCTCAAGGAAATGTCGTTGCGTGCTGTGGTGAAGACCTCGGGCAAGACCGGCCTGCACGTGTTCGTGCCCATCGAGCGCACCGTCACTTTCGAAGAAGCGCGAAACATTTGTGACATGGTCGGCCGCCACATCCTGCAGCAGCATCCGCGCGATGTGACGATGGAATGGGCCACGCAGAAACGCACCGGAAAAATTTTCATCGACTACAACATGAACGTGCGTGGTAAGACGTTGAACGTGGCCTACTCGCCTCGGGGGGTACCGGGGGCGCCGGTTTCCATGCCGCTGACATGGGACGAGCTGGAAGCCGCCGAGCCAGGCCATTTCACGTTGCGAAACGTGCTCTCGCGCTTGGAAAAAACCGGGGACCGGTGGCATGATGTTCTCTCGGCGAAACAGAGTCTTGCGAAAGCCTTCAGAAGTAAAGCCCGAAAGTGAGCATCGACCGCGACAGGAGTCGGTCGAAAAGGTACCCCTCATGGCCATGCGTTCCATCGGTTCATTGACCATTTCGTTCGGTCTGGTGGCGATTCCAGTCAAGCTGTACACCGCGACTCAGACGGCGAATGCCATTTCATTCAACCTGTTACACAAAGGTTGCGGATCGCGCCTGAAGCAGCAGTACGTCTGTCAGAAAGACGGCCAGGTGGTCGAGCGCGACGACATGGTGAAAGGCTACGAGTTCGCCAAGGACCAGTACGTCCAGTTCAGCAACGAAGAAATCAAAGCGATGGAAGAAATCGGCACGCACTCGATCGACATCGCCGAGTTCGTGCCCATCGAGTCCATCGATCCGGTGTATTTCGACAAGACCTACTACCTGGCGCCCGACAAGGGCGGCGCCAAACCCTACGGCTTGTTGAATGAAGCGCTGAAGGACACAAAACGTTGTGCCGTCGCCCGCTGGGCCGCGCGCGGCAAGTCGTATCTGGTGGCGCTGCGCCCTGTCGGCGATGTGCTCACCATGCAACAGCTGCACTTCGCGACCGAAGTGCGCTCGGCCACCGAAGTCGAAGTGACCAAGCCGGATGTGAAAGCACAGGAACTGAAGCTGGCCAAGCAATTGATCGAACAGCAAACCGCCGACACCTTCGATCCCACCGCGTACGTCGACGACGTGCGCGCCCGGGTCGAGGCGGCGATTCAGAAGAAGGTCGAAGGCCAGGAGATTTCCGTGGCCGAAGGCCCGGTCGAGACCGGCGGCAAGGTCATCGACCTGATGGAGGCCCTGCGCGCGAGTCTCACCAAGACTGAAACCGCCAAGGCCAATGTCGCCAAGCTCGGACCCAGGAAGGCGCCGAAGAGAGTCGAACAGGCGGAGAAGCCTGCGCGCAAAGCCAGCAAGCGCTGAGGGTACGGGGACAGATCTTTTTTCGCTCCCGCCGGGCTGAACGATGCGCCCTACGCGGTCAGCGAAAATAGATCTGTCCCCTTTACCCGCGGCCGACGCCTCCGTGCAGACATACAGTGTTCAAGATGTAGAACGGGTGTTGCGCCTGTCGCGCAGTACCATTCGGGGCCTGATCAAAACCGGCTTCGTGCAACCCGCGCGCGGCCCCAAGCGACAGCTGCAGTTCTCGTTCCAGGATCTCATCGTGCTCCGCGCCGCCCGCGCGTTGCTCGAAGCAAAGATTTCGCGCCGTCGTATCAATCGCTCGTTGGAAGATTTGCGGCGTCACCTGCCAGAGCAGATGCCGCTGTCGGGCTTGAGCATCAGCGCCATCGGCGATCGCGTGGTGGTTCGCGACGGCAAGAATCATTTTCAGGTCGACGACGGCCAGTATGTGCTCGGGCTCGATGTGAGCGTGGAGAACGGCGTCATTCGAGTCGTCGAGCACAAGGAAACACCCGCTCCCGCCACGCCGCCGGCCGAAACCGCCGATGACTGGTTCGACAAGGCTTTGAGCCTCGAAGACGCCGATGCGAAAGCCGCGCAGGCTGCCTATGAGCGCGCTGTCGAGATCGAGCCCGACTTCGTGGCCGCCTGGATCAATCTGGGCCGTCTGCATCACGCCCGTCACGACGAAAAGAAAGCGGAGATTGTGTATCGCCGCGGCATCCAGGAATGCGGCCCGAATCCCACGCTGATGTTCAATCTCGGCGTCGTGCTGGAAGACCTCGGCAAGCTGGACGACGCCATCGAGGCGTATCAGTCAGCGATCAGCGAGGATCCGAACATGGCGGACGCTCACTTCAATCTGGCGCGTTTGTATGAAGCGCAAGGCAAGGAACAGCACGCCATCCGCCACCTCGGACAATATCGACGACTGGTCAGCGCTTCGGAAAGTCGCTGAGCGCGCTCAGCCTTTCAGTTGCGGTAACACCTTCGCCGCGAACGCTTCGATAAACCCCTGCTGATTCAAGTCGACCTGGTGCAGATAAATCGTGTCGACGCCGAGCTCGGCATACTCCTGCAGCCAGGCCGCGTGGCGCGACAGGTCCGATGAGATCAGCACGCTGCCATGCATGTCTTCGGGCTTCACGAAACGAGTCGCTGTTTCGAAATCCTCCGGCGAGCGCAGCTCCCAGCCGATGTCACCGCCAAGTGTGACGTACCTCCAGTGATCGAAGGCGCCCTTGAGCGCCTCTGCCTCGGAACGAGCCCAGTTCAGTGCGACCTGCACACTCACGGGCTTGCCTTCGCCTCCGCCGCGGCGGAACGCGTCCATGACTTTCTTCAACTGCGGCGGCTTGCTGGCGACGGTCAGTAATCCGTCGCTCCAGGCGCCGACGAACTCCGCAGTAGCTTCTGTTACAGCCGCGGCCATCAGGGGTGGCGGCGTCTTCGGGCGCGAATACAGCTCGGCGTCGACCACGGTCACCGTCCCTCGATGCGTCACTCGCTCGCCGGCGAGCAACGATCTGATGATGTCCGCGCACTCTTTCATCTTTTCGTTGCGCTCTGGCTTCGAGGGCCACGACGTGCCGGTGATGTCTTCGTTGATCCGCTCGCCACTGCCGAGCGCCAACCAGAACCGATCAGGAAACATTTCGGCGAGCGTGGCCGCGGCCTGCGCCATGACGGCCGGATGATATCGATAGCCCGCCGCCGCGATCACACCGACAGGAAATGAAGTTCGCGCCAACGCAGCCCCGAGCCACGACCACGAATGCCCGGAGTGCCCTTGCGACCGACTCCAAGGCTTGAAATGATCGGACGACATGGCGCAGTCGAAACCCGCCTGTTCCGCCGCGATCGTATATTTGAGCAAGTCCGAAGGTGCGAACTGCTCGTGCGAGGCATGAAATCCGATACGCATCTCGAAAGCTCGTCGCGGTCAGTGCCGCTCATCCGGCGCCGCCGGCTCGCGGCGTAGCGCGTAATTCATCCCGCCAACGCGGAACCACTTGTAACCGAACGCCGTCAACGCAATGTCGTGGCGACCCTGCCGATCCGCTCTGCTGTCATCCGTACCCAATAGATCGACGAGCCGTTCGCAGCCATCGCCCTCCACCACCAATCGCACCTGTTGCGGCTGTCGATTGAAGTTATGGACGACGACGACTTGATTGCCACGCCACGAGTAACACAGGCACAGCACGCCGGGCACGCCGGTGTGCAGTAACGACCATTCGCCCCAACCGATCTCCGGACATTCTTTGCGCACCCGGATCATCTTGATCATCCAGTTCAAGAACGAGCCCGGATCGCGCCGTTGTGCGTCGACGTTGATGCTCTTGTAGCCGTACGGCCCTTTGGAAATAACGGGATGCACAGTCCTGCGAGCTGTCGAGAAGCCGCCGTTACGTTCGCTCGACCACTGCATGGGCGTGCGCACGGCATCGCGCTCCTTGAGCGACAAGTCCTCGCCCATGCCGATCTCATCGCCATAGCGCAGGACCGGGGACCCTGGCAGCGAGAACATCACGCTATTGGCGAGCTCCAGGTGACGACGGTCCCCCAGCATCGATGCGAGCCTGCGTCGGATGCCGCGGTGATACAGCTGCATATGGGGCTCGGGGCCGAAACGTTTGAACACTTTCTCCCGACGCTGTTTCGGCAGCCGCTCGATGTCCAGCTCATCGTGATTGCGTAGAAACACCGCCCACTGGGTCGCGTCGGGAATCTTGCGCGTCGCCTTGAGCGCCTGCTCCAGCGGCTTGGTATCGCCCGAGGCCAGCGCGTAGAACAGATGCTGGTTGACCCAGAAGTTGAACATCATGTTCAGGCCATCGCGTCCATCGCCGAAATAACGTTGCGTTTCCTTCGGCTCCACGTTCGCTTCACCGAGCAGCGCTGCGTGTCCCGCACGCCATTGCAGGAACTGTCGCATCTCGGCCAGGTACTCGAATTGCAATTCCCCTTTGGGCTGCTGGGAAGGCTCCAGGATGAATGGCACGGCATCGACCCTGAAGCCGTCCACGCCGAGTTGCAGCCAGTACCCCATGACGCGGCGAATCTCGGCGCGCACCCTTGGGTTGTCCATGTTCAGATCGGGCTGAAAGTCGTAAAAGCGATGGTGGTAGTACAGTTTCGCCTTCGGCTCGCGTGTCCACACCGACTTCTGCACGCCTGGAAACACCATGCCTTTGTTCCAGCCGGCCGGCCTTTTCTTGGACCAGATGTACCAATCGCGATACTCGGAGTCCGGATCACGACACGCCTCCTTGAACCAGGGATGTTGATCGGACGTGTGATTGACCACCAGATCCAGGATCACGCGCATGCCACGCTTGCGCGCGTGATTCACGAACTCGACGAAATCACCGCTTGACCCATAGCGACGGTCGACGCCGTAGTAATCGCTGATGTCATAGCCGTTGTCACGGTTCGGCGAAGGCTGGAACGGCGCGAGCCAAAGCACGTCGACGCCGAGCGAGTTCAGATAATCCAGCCGGTTGATCAGCCCGGGGAAGTCGCCCACGCCGTCGCCGTTGCCATCCATGAAGGTGTCGAGGTCCAGGCTGTAGACAATGGAGTTCTTGTACCAGAGGTCTTCAATCATGATGGGATTCCGGGAGGAGGCTCAGCCCGGGTAGGCGAGCGTGGTCGCGATCGCGTTGGCGGCCTGACTGGTGTCACGGCGTGTGAACTGCACCACCACGGGATGGTCCGCCACGACCAGAACCGCATAGGGAGTGTCGAGCGGCAAGGCGTGCGGATCGATGAGATCGTTGAAACGTACGTGCCTGACGCGTTGGGCCACGACCTTCAGCGGATACGGCCCGACGGGCTCGCGGTCTTCGTAGTAGATCGTCAGTTGCAGATGCGCATCGAAATGGCCGGCGTTCAGCACACACAACTCGTCGCGACTCGTGTCGCGTGGCTCGGCGCCGGAGCTCAGTAACGGCATGTGGCCACCGGGAATGGCCCACACCTTCGAGCCGATGGTTTTGAGCACAGTCACTCCTCCCCCAGCAGCTGAGCCATGGGCTCCGGCAGGAACACGCCGTTCGGATCCAGCTCTCGTCGCAGCTTGATAAAGTCATCCCAGCGCGGGTACAGGGCAGCGAGCTGTTCCGCACGCAGCGAATGTTTCTTGCCCCAATGCGGCCGGCCGTCGTAGGCGCGCACGATGAACTCGATGTCGTCAAAATATTCCTGATACGGCAAGCTCGCGTTCTGGTGCACCGAAATCGCCACCGAGTCACGCCCGTGCACGGGACTCAGGAAGGCATCGTCTCTCGCGATGAGCCGGTACAGCACACGCCAGCCCACATGCTTGCGATGCCGCTGCAGGATTCTTTGCCGCACCTCGCGAAAACATTCAGGCCCCGCGTCCGCGGGCAGGAAGTACTCCAGCTCTTCGAACTTCAACTCACGCTCGCGCGCGATGATCTCGTGACTGAATCCCTCCTGTTCCTTGATACAGCGCGCGAACGGTAGCGAGGGAGGTGGAACCTCGGGTGGATTCAGCGTACGAATCTTCACTTCATCTCGACGGGGATACCAGTAAAAGTCGAAATTGCGATGCGCATCGGCCAGCTCGTCCAGATGCGCCAGACAATCCTCGGTGCGCGCGCAGTACTCACGACGCCTGAGCCGGTAGGTCGGTTCGAGCTGCAGCCGCACGGCGGTAAAAATCCCCAGCAGTCCCATGGACACGCGAGCGGCATTGATGAGATCGGGATGTTGCTCGACAGACCAGTCGACGACCTCCGCGTTGCCGGTGATCGCCCGAACGCCGATCAGAGTCGCGGAAATGTTCTGCAGTTTGCGGCCGGAACCGTGCGTGCCCGTGCTGATGACGCCCGCGATGGTTTGTGTATCGACATCGCCAAGGTTTTGCATGCCCAGGCCGACGTTGTGCAGGATGGATCCGAGGTCATGGAGCACGGTGCCCGCACCCACCATCGCTCGATGGCTGTGCAGATCGTAGTCAATCAGCCCATGGTGATCGCGCATCGACATGAGGATGTCGGGCGTCTGCACAATCGGCGATGAGGAGTGGCCGGAGCCTGCGACCCGGATCTTGCGGCCGCGCGCCGCGGCGTCGCGGACGTACACGCAAACGGCCTGTTCCGTCGCCGGCCACACCTGCGAGCGTGGAATAAAGCGCAGGCTACCCGACCAGTTGATGAATTCGTCCGCGGAATGAGTGCGCAAGATCTTCACGTGTGGCGGCAGGCCCAGGCGGAAAACTCAGCGGAGTCACGCACCTAGAACGACACCGCTGCGCCGTAGGTTCCTCGCCGACGTATAAGTCACTACCGCGCTGAAACATGAAAACGAATCTTTCGCGGAACCTTGCGGCGGGCCCACGCGTCACACGCATCGGAAGCAGCTAAGTTATCGGTGGAATGAACCAGAGCAATCGTGCTCTAACATCAGGAACCGAAATCCGATGCTCTTCCATCGCCGTAATTTCACGAGGGTCATCCTAGATTGAGATAGGGTCATCCTCAGGTTCGCAAGAGATTACGGCACGAAGCCCCGCCCTTTGCGGGGCTTCGACTTTATGGGCCTTTGATTTTCAGAGAGTCGGCCTTTCGAGGACTTCGTATTCGAATGGATCGGTCTGCAGCGGTTTGCTCGGCAGCGGCCGCTTGGGCAAGGGCTCGTCGCGCTCGGCCGACATCCACAGCAGCGACGCCATGATCACCGCCGCCTGCTTCAGATCTTCCATCTTCAGATGATCGTAACTGTCGATGCTCGTGTGGTGAACGCGAGTGCCGTAGTCGAGCGGATCTTGGAGGAACTGGAACCCCGGGATGCCCACTGCCGACATCGGCACATGGTCAGTGCCATACGTCGGCGCGGCCACAACTGCGTCAGCGCCCATGCTCGCGAACGGCGCGAGCCACGTCTTCAGAATCGGTGTGACTGCAATGTTTCCTTCGGCGTAGATGCCGCGGATCTTGCCGGAGCCATTGTCGAGGTTGAAGTACGCGGCGAGCTTGTCGTAGTCCGGCCCAGGCTTGACGGGCCAGCGCAGATTCCAGGTCGCATACGGGGGTAGCGAAGCGCGCTCCGGCGAGTCGAGCGGCGCACGTGAGACCAAGTGACGTTCCGCGTAATCGAACGAGCCATACAGCCCCTGCTCTTCGCCGTTCCAGAGCGCAAAGCGGATCGACCGCTTGGGCTTGAGTCCGAGCGTTGTCAGGATGCGCGCGGCCTCCATCACGACGGCGCTGCCCGCGGCGTTGTCTTGAGCGCCATCGGAAGCAACCCAGCTATCCAGATGCGCACCGGCCATCACGTAACCTGACTTGGCGTCGCGCCCGGGCAGGTCGGCGAACACGTTGTACGCCTTCGAATCTTCATCGTGATAGTGCACGACGCTGACCAGTTCCAGCGTCGGCGCCGGACCCGCCTTCGCCAGACGCGCGAGTTGGCGATAGTGCTCGGCCGCGAGCTCGAAGCCCGGCAGCTTCGGTGACTGGTCGCGACGATGCATATAGCCTTCACCATGCAACAGGCCACCATCGCGATAGGACTTGCGCACCCACGCGAGCGCGCCTTCCGAAGCCAGGAACTCATCCCGCTTCGCTTCGAAGCGAACACGCTCCAGACGCTTCTCGACTTCCTCGTCCATGGACACGAGCGGCTGACGAATCACGTCCATCTTGCCGATGTCTTCCCGGTTCAAGCGAGCGAAAGGCGCCACGGCCGGCTCCGAACCTGTGTCCGGCTGAGTCACCAGCACGATCTGACCCCGCAGTTTGCCGCGCCACCGCTCGAAGTCCTCGGTCTTGGTCATCGGCGCGACGACGATGGATGCGCTGATCGCGCCGTTGGTGGCCGGCGTCCAGGCCACCGGAATGGCGCGATACTCGGCGATGCGCGGCTTCAACATACGGACGCTGGATTTTTCGATGGACCAGCCGCGTCCGAATTCGAAACCTTCTGTTCTTACATTCTTCAAGCCCCAGTCGCGAAACTGCTGCTGCGTCCAGCGCTCCGCTTCACGCATTTGCGGCGAGTTCGTGAGCCGAGCGCCGATGCGATCCGTGAGATACGCGGCCGTCATCGGCAGATGACTGCGATTGAAACCCTCGTCGACGATACGATTGATGGTGGTCAGGTCAGCCTGATCGGCCGCCACCGCCGTGATGAATACAGACGTGCTGAGAATGCAGGCCACTGACGCCATACCGGCGCGCAACGCTCTCGCTACCATGCCTCGCTCCATTGTTGGAATCTGACACGACAGTGTAACGTCGCCGCGCCGGCGATGCGTGCATTAAACGGTAACGGCGGTGGTATGCGTCCTAGGCCGCCGCCCGTACCGGCATGCCAATTTCTTCCAACTGTGCCGGAGCAGTGGCATAGCTTGCGCTCGATTCGACCGCGCGGCCGGCGATCTGGAAGAAGGCGATGGAATCGATCAGCTCGCGGGCCTGCATCTGCATGGCCTTGCTCGCGGCCGCGGCTTCTTCGACCAGGGCGGCGTTTTGCTGGGTGGTCGTATCCATCTGCGTGACGGCGTGGTTCACCTGCTGAATACCGGAGGATTGTTCCTCGCTGGCCGCGGAAATCTCGGCGACGATGTCGCTGACGCGCTTGATGCTGGTGGTGATCTGCTGCAGCGTCTCGCCGGAGGCTTCGACCAGGTCCGAGCCGGCCTTGACCTTGCCCACCGAGTCGTTGATGAGATCTTTGATCTCCTTGGCGGCCGTCGCGCTCCGCTGCGCCAACGAGCGCACTTCCGAAGCCACGACAGCAAAGCCACGGCCCTGCTCGCCGGCGCGTGCCGCTTCAACCGCTGCGTTGAGCGCGAGCAGATTGGTCTGGAACGCAATCTCGTCGATGACGCTGATGATGTCCGCGATCTGGCGGCTGGACTCGTTGATCTCGGCCATGGCCGACACGGCTCGAGTGACGACGGTGCCGCCCGACTCCGCCTGATTCCGAGCGCCGAGCGCCAGCGCATTGGCCTGCCGCGCGCTGTCGGCATTGCGTCGAACGGTGGCAGTCATCTGCTCCATGCTGGACGCAGTTTCTTCCAGCGCAGCGGCCTGTTCCTGCGTGCGCTGAGACAGATCGTCGTTACCTTGCGTGAGCTGATCGGCGGCATCGCCGACCGCATTCGCCGAGTTGCGGACGCCGCTGACGATCTCGCCCAGCTTGCCGTCCATCGACTTGAGCGATTCGAGCAGCACGCCCAGCTCATCCCGACGCTCGATGCGCACTTCGCCGCCAAGCTGGCCGCCTGCGATCCGGCGCGCCACTAAAACTGCGGTGTTCAGCGAGCTCATGATGGATTTCACCAGGAACACCGACAGCGTCACAGCCAGCAGAATGCCCAGGCTGGCGAGACCGAGCACGCGGACGCGATTGCTCTCGTACATCGCCTCCGACTCGTCGCGCATCTTCGCGGCGTTGTCGAACTGATACTGCATGGACGCTTGAATGTTCTCGCTGAACGCGGCGAACGCCGGCTCCAACTGATCCATGCGCAAGACATTGGCGCGATCCATGTCGCCAGCGCGCACGGCGCTGCGAATCGCTTCGATCGCCGCGAGCACCGGCTGGCGCAGACTCATCGTTTCGTTGTGGAGCTTGCGAGCGCCCTCGGTCGTGATCAATGCCTCACGATCGACGATGCGCTTTTCGATTCGAGTCATATCCTGCTCGATCTGCCGTTCGGCGGCCGCGAACGCCGCGGGCGTCCGTTGCGCCAGCGCGAGATCCAGCACCTGGACGATATGCAGCTGCAGGGAATGAATTTCCCCGATCCACGCCACGGGCTGAGTGCGGCGCTCGAACATGTAGTTCACGTTGTAATTGATCTTGCTCAGAGCCATCAGGCTCATGAGCAGAACGGCCACCAGGACGCCGACCAGGACACCCGTGGTGGCGATGAGGCGGGCTTTGATGCTGAGATTCATGACAGGACACCGGGATAGGGACTCGGTGTCTATCGGCCGCGCACTGCAATTACTGGAGGCGGCAACGTCGCGATCAGGGTTTGCCTAATCGCTCGGCGTAGGAACTCGCTGAGCGCGCGCGATTTCGATGATCTTGCTTTCGTTGCTGTCGGCGTGACCGAGTTCGCACAACCGGCGATACGCGTCATTCGCCAACGCACCGAAAGGCGCGCCGATGCCGAGCTTGCGGGCCAGGCGCATGGCGTAGTCCACGTCCTTCACGCGCAGTTGTGGCGTGAATTGAATGTTCTCATCGTGGCGGCCTTCGACGATGCGGCGGGCGTTGCGCACGACCTGCGGGCTTGCGGCCTGTCCGCTGGCGATGGCCTCGGCCACGGTGTGCAGATTCAGCCCGGCGCGCTCCGCGATGGCCATACCCTCGGCGACCGCGGCGATCTGGATCGCACCTTGCAGATTGATCATCAGTTTGTACGCCGTGCCGGCGCCGATGGCGCCGAAATGAATGGTCTGTTTCGAGAATGTGTCGAGCACCGGCTGCGCCCGCGCCAGATCCTCGACCGCTGCTCCCACCAATAATGTGAGCTCGCCCGCGGCGGCCATGTCTGGCAGTCCCGTCACGGGACAATCGATGTAACGCAGCGACCGGCGTTGCGCTTCAGTCGCCAATTCCAACACCCAGTCCTGGGATAAGGTGGAACATTCGATCGCAAGCGTGCCCGCCGGCAAGGTGTTGGTAAACACGCCCTGCTCGCCCATCCACACCTCGCGCGACGCTGCATCGTCGGCGACCATCGAAATGATCAGCTCCGCGCCCTCCGCGGCCTCGCCCGGCGAATCGCACAGAGTGGCGCCCCGCTCGACCAACAACGCCGCTCGCTCAGCGGTGCGGTTGTATACGCGCAGTCGATGGCCCGCGGCCAGCAGCCGCTGCGCCATGCCCGCTCCCATTCGCCCCAATCCAATAAAGGTCACGTTTGCCATCGCGATCCTTCTAAACGTTCTCCACGGACCCCCGTGCCCTGACCGTACCACGGTTTGTCCCTAATTCCGCGACGCCAGTGGCTGGCGTACGGTCCTTGGGCTTTGCCAACGACTACGAAAAGTACGCAGGACAGTACGTGAACGCTCGCAACTCACCGTTGCATCTTGTGATCGCCATCCCGATGTTCGCCACGACCTGGGGTGCGATCGCGGACAACGTGATCATTCGCGACCCCACGTTCGAAGAGCTGGCAAGTCTTACTGTCACATCGGTGACCGGCACAGCGCGGCCGCAATTCACCACGCCCGCCGCCGCCCACGTTTTCACCGCCGAGGAGTTGCAATCTCTCGGCGTCAGAACCATCCCGGATGCGTTGCGCTATGCGCCCGGGATGCAAGTCTCGCAGTTCGACGCACACCGATGGTCGGTCTCCGCGCGCGGTTTCAATTCGATTGCAGTGGACAAACTTCAGGTGCTGGTCGACGGCCGCTCGGTGTACACGCCGCTTTGGTCCGGCGTGTACTGGGAACAGCACGCATGGCTCGATCAGGATCTCGATCGCGTCGAAGTCATTCGCGGGCCGGCCGGCTCGGTATGGGGCGCCAACACCGTCAATGGCGTGGTGAACATACTTTCTCGATCCGCACGCGATACGCAAGGCACTGCGCTCACCGTCGGCACGGGAACCGAAGAGAAAGCATTCGGCAGCTTCAGATACGGCGGCGCTGCTGGCGAACACGCCTGGTATCGCGCGTACGTCGATTACAGCCGAAACGACGACACTGAGTTGGGCAACGGCAGCGCTACCGGCGATGCATGGGAAATGGGCCGCGTCGGTGTTCGCTACGACCGGGAGGACGGCGCCAGCCGCACCTTCATCAAAGCGGAAGCGCACTCCGGAGATTTCGATGAGCCTGGGTTCGTGGCCACGCCGACGCCGCCCTTCCGAACAATCCTGCCGCGCGGCTTCAATCGTGGCGGGTTCGTGCAGGCCGCCTGGTCACGCAAGTTGCCCGATGGCGCGGAGCTTGCGGTCGGCGGATGGTACGAGCGGCTCGAGCGCCGACTGCAGCCGACTGACGAGCGCAGCGATACGTTCGATGTCGGCGTTCGATATGGCAAGCAGTTCGGAGATCACGTCATCAACGCCGGCGCGCTCTATCGCTACATCGACCACGAGACGATTCCCAGTTTCGCGCTGACGTTTTCACCCGCCGACCACACGCTCCATCAATGGTCCGGCTTCTTGCAGGATGAGATTGAGCTCGCCCCCAGCTTGAGCGCGACGCTCGGCGTTCGCGTAGAAGACACGCCGTTCTCCGGCCAGGAATGGCAGCCCAATCTGCGGCTGAGTTGGAGTCTCTCGGAAGGACAGTTGCTGTGGGCGGCCGTGGGACGCGCGGTGCGCACGCCGACCATCGCCGATGAGTCACGAAGGTATGTCGTGCGCGTTTCGCCGCCAGGAACATTCGGCCCTGGCTCTCCACCGGTGCAGCAGCAAGTACTCGGCGATCCGGATCTGCAGTCGGAAGAGCTGCTGGCCTACGAGCTGGGCTGGCGCGGTCGCTGGAACAATGGCGCGATGCTCAGCGCCTCCGCGTTCTACAACGATTACGACGACTTGATGGTGTTCGATCGACTGCCGCTCGACACCGTAACGCTCGCGCCCCAGTTCTGGCGCATGCCACTCGTGCCCGTCAACGCCGGTTCGGGTCGAGCGACCGGAGCGGAAGTGACAGGATTGTGGCGGCCGATCCCACGCTGGCGGTTGTACGGTGAAGTCTCTTACCTGGATCTGCACGTACTGCCGCCCGCGTACGAGCTGTCCAGAGTCCTCACGGGATCGTCGGCGCAGCTGCAAGCCTCGTTGCGCTCCTATTTCGATCTCGGCGACGACTGGGAAATCGGCGTCGGACTGCGCTACGTCGACGACTTGCCGGCGCTGCGCGTCGAAAGCTTCGTTGGAGCGGAGATGCGCATCGCAAAGGACCTGACGAATCGCGTGAAGCTGTCGCTGGTCGGCCAGAATCTATGGGACTCGCGCCATGCGGAGTTCCGCTCCGGCTCCTTTCCGCTCGACAGCTACATCGAGCGCAGCGTCTATGTCGCACTCACCTGGCGCAGGTAAGCAATGCGTTGGCTACTGTGGCTCATGTTTCTTCCCGTGACGGTAGTCGCGGCGAACGTGAGCGGCGCGCCGGAGTACAGCATCAAGGCCGGCTATATCCTGCTGTTCACGCGCTATGTCGAGTGGCCGCAGTCCGCGTTCGCGACGGCCAAGGCTCCGATACAGATCTGCGTGCTGGGCACGGACCCTTTCGGCCCCGTGCTGGATCAGACCCTGGCCGGACAGCAAAGCCAGCGACGTCCGCTGAGCCTGCGCCGGATCGCCGACCCTCACGCCGCCGACGGTTGTCACGTGCTCTTCATCGGGACCGCCGCGATGGAGCAAACAAAGCAGTGGCTCGCGGCGGTCAGCCGTCAGCCGGTACTCACCATCTCCGATCATTCCGAAGCGTTGGAATATGGCGCCATTCTGGGTTTCGTCAGCGAAGTCGAAGATGGACGGGCGCGCATCCGCTTCGAAGCCAACCTGCCCTCGATGCAACGCGCCGGCTTGAGCGCGAGCTCGCAGATGCTGGTGGCCGCTCGCAAGGTTCATCGCGACGATCCCGGCATCTGAGCCTCGAGGAACACGCAATGACGCCTCTCGACTTCAGCAACCTGCCGCTTCGACGCCGGCTGTTGCTGCTGGTCGGATTGGCGGCGGTCGTGGCGTTGCTGCTCGCAGTGGCCGCTGCTGCGATTTACGAATACACCACATTTCGGCCCCGAGCCGCGGAGCAGGCACGCGCCCAGGCTCAAAGCATCGCAGCTATCGTGACCGCTTCTGTGGAGTTTCAGGACGCGCGCACCGCGAACCAGTATCTGAGCGCGTTCGGACGCGATCCGAGCATCGAAGCGCTCGCGATCGTTCAGGACGGAGGCGTTCTGTTCGCCAAATATCATCGCCCAAACACGCAGCCCATCGACTTCGCGGACGCGAGCGTGCGAAACCAGCTCGTGACCGCCGGGCGAGTGCTGACCACCTACCCCATCGATACGCAAAGCGGAGTACATGCCGCCCTGTGGATGTCGGCCCTGCCGCCGCCGTTCGCCGACCGTCTCTTGGAATATGCGCCGCTGCTCGGCGCCGTCGCTTTGTCGCTGTTCGCGCTGGCCATCATGCTGTCGATCACGCTGCGTCGTGCGATTTCAGAGCCGGTGCAAGCGCTAGCCGCGACGGCGCGCGACGTGACACGACTGCGGGATTATCGTCGGCGAGTGTCGAGCGCCAGCAGCGATGAAGTGGGCCAACTCGCGCGCGATTTCAATGCCATGCTCGAAGCCGTCGAAGAGCGAGAACGCGCGCTCCGACAGAGCGAGGAAACCGCGCGTCGCCAGCTCATCGAAATCGAAGCGATCTACGCCAATGCTCAAGTCGGACTGTGCGTGATCGATCGCGAGCTGCGCTACGTGCGCGTCAACAAGGTCAAGGGTGAAATGAGCGGCCAGCCTCCGGAGGCCTTGATCGGCCGCACGATCTGGGAAGCGACTCCGCAACTTGCCAACGCGCTCGGCCCGATCTGCGAGCAAGTGCTCGAAACCGGTGAGCCGGTGGCGAATGTCGAGTTCCACATCACGGCAGGACCGGAAGCAACGACACGGTACTGGGTCGGAAATCATCACGCGCTGCGCGACGAAGTCGGCAACATCATCGGCGTCAACGTGGCCCTTCACGACATCACCGATCGCAGGCGGGCCGATGAGGAACGGTTGGTGCTGGAAGCCCAGCTGCGACAATCGCAGAAAATGGAAGCGCTGGGCACGCTGGCGGGCGGCATCGCGCACGACTTCAACAACGTGCTGACCGCGATCTCCGGCAATGCTCAGCTCGCTATCGAGGACCTGGCTCCGGATCACCCCGCTGCCATCTCGCTGCATGAAATCAAGCGAGCGACGGCGCGCGCCAAGGACCTGGTGCGCAGAATCCTGGCGTTCAGCCGCCCGGAACAAAATATTCAACATCTGATCGACCTGCGGCCCGTGGTCGAAGAAGCCCTGCGCCTGCTACGGGCGGCCGTGCCGAGAATGATCGACATGCGTCTGGAAGCCGAGCCGGATCTGCCCGCCGTGATGGCCGACGCCACACAGGTTCATCAAGTGTTGATGAACCTCGGCAAAAACGCCTGCGACGCCATGCAGGCGCATGGCGGCACGCTGACCATTCGACTCTCGAGTGAACGGATCCATTCGCTGCTGGAGAGTCCGTCACCCGATTTGCATCCCGGCTGTTACCTGCGCATTTCCGTGGCGGACACAGGCACTGGCATTCCACCCGAGTTGATCGAACGCGTGTTCGAGCCCTTCTTCACCACCAAAGGACCCGGCGAAGGCACCGGCCTCGGGCTGTCCGTCGTACACGGCATCGTCAGAGGGCATCGCGGCGCCATCCTCGTTCGTAGCGAACTCGGCGTCGGCACGACGTTCGACCTTTACTTTCCCGCGGCCGACGTTGGAGCCGGCACTACCGATCAAACATCCGCGACCGCCGCGACGGCGGCGGGCCGAGGCGAACGCGTGCTCTATGTCGATGACGAAGATCAGCTGGTGCATCTGGTGACCCGAATGATGGAGCGCATGGGTTACAACGTGACAGGCATGACGCGTCCCACGGACGCGATCGAGGCGGTGCGCGCCGATCCTCGCAGCTTCGATCTGGTGCTGTCCGATCTGGGCATGCCCGGCATGAGTGGGATGGACCTGGCCGAAGAACTGCTTCAGATCCGTCCTGACCTGCCCATCATCATCACCTCGGGCTATGTCCGCACCGAGGATGCGCGCCGCGCCGAGCAGATCGGTGTGCAGGACGTCGTCATGAAGCCGAACACGGTGGCCGAGATCGGTCAATTGATTCGCGATCGCCTCGACGCGCTCCGAAAATAACAACAGCGGTTACAACTGCGACGACAAGGCGGCGGCCGCGTTCTCCACGATCTTTTCCGTCAACGGCCGGTTCCGCCAGCTTTCCAGCGTGATCTGTCGGGTGCGTTTCAGATCGCGCTCGAACACCTCGGTCAGCTCCCGCGCGAAGGCCGTATCGTAGACATTCAAATTGGCTTCGTCGTTCAGACGGAACGATCGCGTGTCGATGTTGGTGGACCCCACCGAGACCAGCAGCCCATCGACGATCAGCGTCTTGCAATGGAACATCGTCGGCTGGTACTCGAAGATCTGCGCGCCCTCCGCCAGCAACTCGCCCCACGAGGCGCGCGACGCCTTGCGTACGATCTCGGTGTCGATGTCCTCGCCGGGCACGATGATGCGCACCCGCACGCCGCGCTTGAGCGCGTCACCCAACACACGCAAGGTCAGCTCGTCCGGCACGAAGTACGATGCCGACAGATCGATGGTCTTCACCGCCGACGAAAACGCCAATAGATACATGAGTAACATGCTGTCCGCGCCACCCGTCGGCGAGCTGGTGAACACTTGTCCGGCTGCGTCGCCGACCCGCGTGAGCGGCGGAAAATAAGCTTCCCCGCGCAACACACGCCCGGTCGCCTTGATCCAGTTGTCCATGAACGCAGCCTGCATCTGCGCGACGGCCGGTCCTTCGATGCGATAGTGCGAATCGCGCCAGTGCTCCTCGTCCTGAGCATTCCCCTGCCATTGATCGGCGATGCCGACGCCGCCCGTGAAACCGATCTTGCCATCGACCACCAGCAGCTTGCGGTGCGTGCGATTGTTCATGCGGACCAGGTGATACCAATGCAGCGGGTGATAACGCTCGATGCGCACGCCCGCCTGGGTCATGCGATGGATCAGCACCTCGTCCATCTTCTGGCTGCCCACCCAGTCGACCAGCACGTGCACCGGCACTTTGGCCCGCGCCCGCTCGCTCAACGCCTCGGCGAACTCGCGACCGATGTCGCCCGACCAGTAGATATACGTCTCGAAATTGATGCTGTGACGGGCGCCGCGGATCGCCGCCAGCATGGCCGGGAAGATCTGCTCGCCGTTCTCGAAGTTGGCGACGCGGTTGCCCTCGATGATGGGCGGCCCGAGCAGCGTGCTCAACTCATGCCGGAAGCGCGGATCGTCGGTCGCATAACGGTGCTCGACCTGGCGCTGAATGCGCCGCTCCGGCTGCACGAAGTTCAGCGCGATGACCGTGAGGGCAATGGCGAGTAACGCACCCACCAGTCCTGCGACCAGGATGCGCCTGCGGCTCCAGCTCATGGCACAGAAACGCCGGCATCCCGGCGTTGTGTTCCCAAGCCGAAGTCGGCGTTATTTTCTTTTGCCGGGCGTCTGCCGGTTCTTGGCCACGATGGCTCCGAGCAGCAGCAGGAATGCCACCAGCCGCACCATATAAATGATGGGGCTACCCTCGCTCGGTTTGTCCACCATCAGGAACGCCATGCGGTTGATGCCTTCGATGGCGAAGGCGGCGGCGAACGCGAGGAACAGGTTGTCGCGGGTCTGGCGATAAAAGCGCCAGAAGAACCCGGCGGCGGTCAGCGACGCGGTGACGATCACTCCCAGTAAGAAGCCCTCGATCATGACTCACTCGCTCTCGAACACCAGGCCGTAAACCAGCAACAGCATCGCGGCCGCGGCCGTGCCGAGGCGCCACATATACAGACTCTGCTCGGGCCCTAGCACGCCCAGATCGATGAACAGCAGCGCATTGGAGACGGTGAGACCGCCGAAGCACAGTCCGCTCCACAACAGCAGGCGGCTGCGCGATCGGGCGAAGCCGCGCAACAGCAGGATGCAGCACGTCGCCGTCACGAGCGCCCCTAACAAATAGACGAGGCTGGCCATTAGTCGTTGTCCTTGAGCCGGAATGCCCGTGCGAAGTCGCGCACCGAAGCCGATGCGTTCGAATGGATGAATCGTGTCACTTGCACGAGTTGAGTGCGATAAGACTGCGCCACCTTCTGGAGCAATTGGGTCTGCGCATCCGATCTCGCGATGTACTGGTACTTGGCCGGCGACTGCTCCACTCGGGCGATCAGCGAACGGCGCGCCAGGTCCTCGAGAATGCCGCTCGCATGCTTCTCGTTGACATAGATACGCGCGGCCAGCTCCGCCACCGTCCACACGATCGCGGGCGACTGAAAGATCAGCAGCAAGGCCTCCAGGTGAGGCACCGTGTCGATGCTGTCGAGGATGAATCGCTCGACTTCCGGATCAATCGCTCCCGTCATCTCACCCGCTCGTTCGACCTTTGCTGCTCTTGCTCGTTATAATCACGGTCCGCTGAACCTTGTGAAATGTCTACCTACACAGAAAGTTCCGTGACGACAAAACTTTTGTCGTGAACTTTCCGCCAGCGTAGGACGACCTCGTGTAAGGGTTGCACGTGTTGCATCGAATGGATAGCTTGCTGCCGACTTTGAAGCAACAACAACGACTTGGTCGGCTTCTATTTTCTTCGCGTAGTGCTATCACAGGGCCCGTTTGGGCCACCGTCTGCCGCATTGATCCGGAGCTTTGAATGCAAACCCCCGCGAGAGTCCGTCGTCGCATCGCCAAAGCACCCGTGAAAAAATTACCCACTCGAAAGGCCGCCAGCGCCCGAGCGCCGCTGCCCTTCGATCTAAAGAACCTGTTGCTCACCCTGCAGGCGGTGCGCGATGGCGATTTCTCGGTGCGCATATCGGGCGACTACGAAGGCATCGAAGGCAAGATCGCCGAGACCTTGAACGAGATCATCTCGTCCAATGAGCGCCTGGCGCAGGAAATGTCACGCGCCGGCCAGCTGGTGGGCAAGGAAGGCAAGACCCGTCATCGCGTTGCCATCGATCGCCGCGCCGGGGCCTGGGGCGACATGGAAGGCTCGTTCAACACGCTCATCGACGACCTGCTCTGGCCGACCACTGAAGTGACCCGGACCATCACGGCCGTCGCCAAGGGCGACCTGTCGCAGACCGTGCGGCTCGAAGTCGACGGGCGCCCATTGAAAGGCGAATTCCTACGATCGGCGACCATTGTTAACACGATGATCGAGCAGATGGGCCTGTTCACGTCCGAAGTGACGCGCGTGGCCCGCGAGGTCGGCACGGAAGGCAAGCTCGGTGGCCAGGCTTCGGTGCCCGGCGCCGCCGGCACCTGGAAGGACCTCACCGATAATGTGAATTCCATGGCCGGTAACCTCACCGGCCAGGTTCGAAACATCGCCGAGGTGGCCACGGCCATCGCAAGCGGCGACTTGTCCCGCAAGATCACCGCCAACGTCCGCGGCGAAATTCAACAGCTGAAGGAAGCCATCAACACGATGGTGGACCAGCTCCGCTCCTTCGCCTCCGAAGTGACGCGCGTGGCGCGTGAAGTGGGCTCCGAAGGCAAGCTCGGCGGCCAGGCCGTGGTGCCCGGCGTCGCCGGCACCTGGAAAGACCTCACCGACTCGGTGAACTCGATGGCCGCGAACCTCACCGGCCAGGTGCGAAACATCGCCGAAGTGACGACCGCGGTGGCGCGAGGCGACCTGTCCCGCAAGATCACGGTGGACGTGAAAGGCGAAATTCTGCAGTTGAAAGAAACCATCAACACGATGGTGGACCAGTTGAACGGCTTCGCCGCCGAAGTGACGCGCGTGGCGCGCGAAGTGGGTACCGAAGGCAAGCTCGGCGGCCAGGCCACCGTGCCGGGCGTCGCAGGCACGTGGAAGGACTTGACCGACTCGGTCAACTCCATGGCCTCCAACCTCACCGGCCAGGTCCGAAACATCTCCGAAGTGACCATCGCCGTGGCGAACGGCGACTTGTCCCGCAAGATCACGGTGGACGTGCGCGGCGAAATTCTGCAGCTGAAGGAAGCCATCAACACGATGGTGGATCAGCTCCGCTCCTTCGCCTCCGAAGTGACGCGCGTGGCGCGCGAGGTGGGCTCCGAAGGCGAGCTCGGCGGCCAGGCCATCGTGCCGGGCGTGGCAGGCACCTGGAAAGACTTGACCGACTCGGTCAATGCCATGGCCAAGAACCTCACGGGACAGGTTCGTAACATCGCCGAAGTGACCACCGCCGTGGCGCGCGGCGACTTGTCCCGCAAGATCACCGTCGACGTGAAGGGCGAGATTCTGCAGCTGAAGGAAACCATCAACACGATGGTCGACCAGCTCAACGGCTTCTCCGCCGAAGTGACCCGCGTGGCTCGCGAGGTGGGCACCGAGGGCAAGCTCGGTGGCCAGGCCATCGTGCCCGGCATCAGCGGCGTGTGGAAAGACCTCACCGACAACGTGAACTCCATGGCCGGTAACCTGACCGGCCAGGTTAGAAATATTTCCGAGGTGACCATCGCCGTGGCGAACGGCGACTTGTCACGCAAGATCACGGTGGACGTGCGCGGCGAGATTCTGCAGCTGAAGGAAGCCATCAACACGATGGTGGATCAGCTGCGCTCGTTCGCCTCTGAAGTGACTCGCGTGGCGCGCGAGGTGGGCTCCGAAGGCAAGCTCGGCGGCCAGGCGATGGTGCCGGGCGTCGCGGGCACGTGGAAAGATTTGACCGACTCGGTCAACGCCATGGCCACCAACCTCACCGGTCAGGTCCGTAACATTGCCGAAGTGACCACCGCCGTGGCGCGCGGCGACTTGTCGCGCAAGATCACGGTGGACGTGAAAGGCGAAATCCTGCAGCTGAAGGAAACCATCAACACGATGGTCGACCAGCTGAACGGCTTCGCCGCCGAAGTGACGCGCGTGGCGCGTGAAGTGGGCACCGAGGGCAAGCTCGGTGGCCAGGCCGAAGTGAAAGATGTGTCGGGTGTGTGGAAAGACCTCACGGACAACGTGAATTCGATGGCCTCCAACCTCACCGGCCAGGTCCGAAACATCGCCGACGTGGCCACCGCCATCGCCAGCGGCGACTTGTCGCGCAAGATCACCGTGGACGTGCGTGGCGAAATCCTGCAGCTCAAAGAAACCATCAACACGATGGTGGACCAGCTCCGCTCCTTCGCCTCGGAAGTGACGCGCGTGGCGCGTGAGGTGGGCTCCGAAGGCAAACTCGGCGGTCAAGCGTACGTGCCCGGCGCCGGCGGCACGTGGAAGGACCTCACGGACAACGTGAACTCCATGGCCTCCAACCTGACCGGCCAGGTTAGAAACATCGCCGAGGTGTCCACCGCCATCGCGCGAGGTGACTTGTCGCGCAAGATCACCGTGGACGTGCGTGGCGAAATCCTGCAGCTGAAAGAAACCATCAACACGATGGTCGACCAGCTCAACGGCTTCTCCGCCGAGGTGACGCGCGTGGCCCGCGAAGTGGGCACCGAAGGCAAGCTCGGCGGCCAGGCCGAAGTGAAAGGCATCAGCGGCGTGTGGAAGGATCTCACCGATAACGTGAACTCCATGGCCGGCAACTTGACCGGTCAGGTGCGAAACATCGCCGAGGTGGCCACGGCCATCGCCAACGGCGACTTGTCCCGCAAGATCACGGCCGACGTGAAAGGCGAGATTCTGCAGCTGAAGGAAACCATCAACACGATGGTGGACCAGCTGAACGGTTTCGCGGCCGAAGTGACACGCGTGGCGCGTGAAGTGGGTACCGAGGGCAAACTCGGCGGTCAGGCCGAAGTGAAAGACGTGTCGGGTGTGTGGAAAGACCTCACCGACAACGTGAACTCGATGGCCTCGAACCTCACCGGCCAGGTGCGAAACATCGCCGAGGTGGCCACGGCTATCGCGCGAGGCGACTTGTCTCGCAAGATCACGGTGGACGTGCGCGGCGAAATTCTGCAGCTGAAGGAAACCATCAACACGATGGTGGACCAGCTCAACGGCTTCGCGGCCGAAGTGACGCGCGTGGCGCGTGAAGTCGGTACCGAAGGCAAGCTCGGCGGTCAGGCCATCGTGCCGGGCGTCGCCGGCACCTGGAAGGACCTCACGGACAACGTGAACTCCATGGCCTCGAACCTCACGGGCCAGGTGAGAAACATCGCCGAAGTGTCGACCGCCATCGCGCGCGGCGACTTGTCACGCAAGATCACGGTGGACGTGAAAGGCGAAATCCTGCAGCTGAAAGAAACCATCAACACGATGGTGGACCAGCTCAACTCGTTCGCCGCCGAAGTGACGCGCGTGGCGCGTGAAGTCGGTACCGAAGGCAAGCTCGGCGGTCAGGCCGCGGTGCCCGGCGTCGCCGGCACCTGGAAGGACCTCACTGACAACGTCAACACGATGGCGAACAACCTCACCAACCAGGTGCGCGGCATCGTGAAGGTGGTGACGGCCGTGGCCAACGGCGACTTGCGTCAGCGCCTCACCGTCGAATCGAAGGGTGAAGTCGCGGCCCTCGCCGAAACCATCAACAGCATGACGACCACACTCGCCACCTTTGCCGACCAGGTGACGAGCGTGGCCCGCGAAGTGGGCGTGGAAGGCCGACTCGGCGGTCAGGCCAACGTGCCCGGCGCCGCCGGTACGTGGAGAGATTTGACCGCGAACGTGAACCTGCTCGCCGCGAATCTCACGACGCAGGTGCGCGCCATCGCCGAAGTGGCCACCGCCGTGACCAAGGGCGACCTCACCCGCTCCATTCAGGTCGATGCGCGCGGCGAGGTGTCCGAGCTCAAGGACAACATCAACGCAATGATCGGCAACTTGCGCGAAACCACCGAGCGCAATACCGAGCAGGACTGGCTGAAGACCAACCTCGCCAAGTTCAGCCGCATGATGCAAGGTCAGCGTGACCTCGTGACCATGGGCGAAATCCTGCTGGCCGAGCTCGCGCCGCTGGTCGGCGCGCAACAGGCCATCCTGTACATCGCCGAGCTGGATGGCGGTCAGAAGGTGCTCAAGGAATTCGCTACCTACGCCGACGCCAATCGCGGCGAACGTCGTCAGTACGCGTTGCGTGAAGGCTTGGTCGGGCAAGCGGCCGCCGACGGTCGCCGCATTCTGCTCGAGAACGTGCCCATCGACTCCATCCACGTCCGCAGCGGCTTGTTGGCCGCGCGTGCTCGCAACGTCATCGCCCTGCCCATTCTGTACGAAGGCCAGGCGAAGGCGGTGATCGAGCTGGCCTCGTTACACGAATACACAGCGTCGCAGCTGGCGTTCCTCGAACAGCTCGCCGGCAGTATCGGCGTCGTGCTCAACACCATCGAAGCCACGATGCGTACCGAAGGCTTGTTGAAACAGTCGCAGGAGCTCGCGGGCGAATTGCAGACCCAGCAGAAAGAGCTGCAGCAAACCAACGAAGAGCTGGCCAACAAGGCCATGCTGCTCGCCGAACAAAACGCGGAAGTTGAACGCAAGAACGAGGAAATCGAGCTCGCGCGCCGCGCGCTCGAAGAAAAGGCCACGGAGCTTGCGCTCACGTCGCGTTATAAGTCCGAGTTCCTCGCGAACATGTCGCACGAGCTGCGCACGCCGCTCAACAGTATTCTGATCCTGGGTCAGCAGCTGGCCGAGAACGCCGATCAGAACCTCTCGCCGCGCCAGATCGAATTCGCCAAGACCATTCACGGCGCCGGCACCGACCTGCTAAACCTGATCAGCGACATCCTGGACTTGTCGAAGATCGAGTCCGGCACGGTCACCGTCGAATCGGAAGATCTGTTGTTCTCGCATCTGCGCGAGACCATCGAGCGCAATTTCCGTCACGAAGCCGAGGCGCGCACGCTGCAGTTCACCACCGACTTCGATCCGGCGCTGGGCCGGCAGATCTCGACCGATCCGAAGCGACTGCTGCAGGTGTTGAAGAACCTGCTGTCGAACGCGTTCAAGTTCACTGCGCAAGGCAGCGTGACATTGCGCGTGCGCCTGGCCGAGTCCGGCTGGAGCTCCGATCATCCGGTGCTGAACCAGGTCGCCGCGGTCGTTGCCTTCTCGGTGACTGACACCGGCATCGGCATCGCGTCCGAGAAACAAAAAATCATTTTCGAGGCCTTCCAACAAGCCGACGCGGGTACGTCCCGTAAGTACGGCGGCACGGGCCTGGGCCTTGCCATCAGTCGCGAGCTGGCGCACCTGCTGGGCGGCGAGCTGCGCCTGGTCAGCGTGCCCGGCCAGGGCAGCACGTTCACGCTCTATCTGCCGTTGGCCTATGTGGGTTCGGCGTATCGACAGGCGAAGAATCTGCCTGGCGCCGCCAGCTCGCAAAGCCAGCCCTTCCAGCCGCTGGCGCTGCCGTTGCGGGCCGAGGAGCTGGTGGACGATCGCAACGATCTGCAGGCCGACGACCGCGTGCTGCTGATCGTCGAAGACGATCCGCACTACGGCAAG
Source organism: Steroidobacter sp. (assembly GCF_036402275.1). NCBI lineage: Bacteria > Pseudomonadati > Pseudomonadota > Gammaproteobacteria > Steroidobacterales > Steroidobacteraceae > Steroidobacter > Steroidobacter sp. Next base: position 445,962 of record NZ_DASWTF010000036.1, read on the forward strand.
GTGCTGCTGAACCTGGCGCGCGACAATGGCTTCAAGGTGCTGGTCGCGAAGACTGGCGCGGACGGCCTGGCGCTCGCCCGCAAGTATCGCCCGACCGCGATTTCGCTCGACGTGTTCCTGCCCGACATGCTCGGCTGGACGGTGTTGAATCAGCTCAAACAGAACCCGGCCACCCGGCATATTCCGGTGCAGATCCTCACCGTCGAGGAAGAGCGCCAATACAGCCTGGAGCGCGGCGCCTACGGCTTCATGAACAAACCCGCCACCACCGACGAGCTCGCGGCGGCGCTGCAGAGAATCCGTAACTTTGCGGCCGCCAACGTGCGCGACCTGCTGGTGGTGGAAGACGATCCGGCCGAGCAGCTCAGCATCGCCGAGCTCATCGGCTTCGACGACGTGACCATCACCGCGGTCGGCAGCGGCAAGGAAGCGTTGCAGGCCATGCGCACCAAGCAGTTCGACTGCGTGGTGCTGGACCTGCGTCTGCCCGATGTATCCGGCTTCGAGCTGTTGACCGAGATCCAGGCCGATCCGAATCTGCGTGATACACCTATCGTGGTGTTCACCGGCCGCGACCTGTCGCAGGCCGAAGAGCAGGAGCTGCGCACCAAGGCCAAGAGCATCGTGCTCAAGGGCGTGCGCTCGCCGGAACGGCTGCTGGATGAGACCGCGCTGTTCCTGCACCGGGTGGTCACCAATCTGCCGGCGTCCAAACAGAAGATGATCGAAGCGCTGCACGAGGGCGACGAGCCCCTGCACGGCCGCAAGGTGCTGGTGGTGGACGACGACGTCCGCAACATCTTCGCCTTGAACAGCGTGCTCGAACGGCGCGGCATGCACGTCATCAACGCCAGCAACGGCATGGACGCGATCAAGTTGGTGGAATCCACCGAGGACCTGTCGCTGGTGCTGATGGACGTGATGATGCCGGAGATGGACGGTTACGAAACCATGCGCCGGATCCGCGGCAACGCCAAGTTCCGGTTGCTGCCTATCATCGCTTTGACCGCCAAGGCCATGAAGGGTGACCGGGAAAAGTGCTTAGAAGCGGGAGCTTCCGACTATGTTGCGAAACCCGTCGATACAGCGCAGTTGCTGTCTCTGGTAAGAATGTGGCTGCAGCCTTAGGCGATGAATCCGCCAGAGGCCCAGTGAACTACCTGACCTTGCCGAACCTGAAATCGCAGCTGATATCGTGAATGCCGCACCCTTAAACGAGCGAGTCAATATTCTGCTGGTCGACGACCAGCCGAGCCGCTTGCTCTCCTACGAGTCCGTGCTGGCGGACCTAGGGCAAAACCTGATCAGCGCCCGCTCCGGCGAGGAGGCCCTGCAGCGCCTGCTGGAGGATGACTTCGCGGTCATCCTCCTCGATGTGAGCATGCCGGGCATGGACGGTTTCGAGACCGCGGCCATGATCCACGATCATCCGCGCTTCGAAAGCATTCCCATCATCTTCGTCACCGGTGTGCACGACTCCGAGTTCGACGCACTGAAGGGCTATCGTCTGGGCGCCGTGGACTACGTCTCCATTCCCATCGTGCCCGAGATCCTGCGCAGCAAGGTCTCGGTGCTGGTGGAGCTGTACGTCCAGCGCCGCGAGCTGCAACGCCTGAACCGCAGCCTCGCCGAAGCCAACGCCACGCTTCAGAATGAAAAGGCTCGCGAGCTCGAGCGCGTCAATCGCAATCTCGAACAGGCGAACGCGGCCCTGCGCGACGCCGATCGTCATAAGGACGAGTTCATCGCCATCCTGGCTCACGAGCTGCGCAATCCCCTCGCCCCCATTCGCGCGGCCGTGGATGTGATGTCGCTCATGCAGCTGGACCACCCGCAATTGCGCTGGGCCCGCGAGTTGATCGATCGTCAGACCACGCACCTGAGCCGATTGGTCGACGACCTGCTGGATGTCTCACGCATCTCCCGAGGCACCATCAAGCTCAACAAAGAGCTGCTCACGATGCGGACCATCCTGGATCGCTCGGTCGAAGCCGCCCAACCCATCATCTCCGCCCATCAACACGAGCTCCAAATCGACAGCTCCGCGGACGGCGAGACCGTCGAAGGAGATCCGACGCGGCTGGTGCAGATCCTGAGCAACTTGCTGAACAACGCCGCGAAATACATGCAGACCAGCGGCACCATTCTGCTGCGGGCCCACGTCGAAGGTTCGCACGCCGTGTTCTCGGTGAAGGACTCGGGCATCGGTCTCACTTCCGAGGCGCTGCCGAAGCTGTTCAACCTGTTCTCTCGCGTGCACGAGGACTCGGGTCAATTGCCCAGCGGTCTTGGCATCGGGCTCGCGCTCGTCCGTCAGCTCGTCGAGCTGCATGGGGGCACCGTAACTGCGACCAGTCCCGGACCCAATCGCGGCAGCGAATTCACCGTGCGCCTGCCGTTGGCCTCGGGCGTCGCTCCCGTCGCCATCGTGCAAGAGCCGCCGATAGCCGCGGCGCCGGCGCAAGCGTTGCGCGTGCTGGTCGCCGATGACAATGCCGACGCGCTCGAAAGCCTCGCTTTGCTGCTAGAGCTCTGCGGCCATGAAGTGCGCAAGGCATCCGACGGCTCAGAAACGTTGCAGGCAGTGAGCGCCTGGCGTCCTGACGTCGCGCTTCTGGACATCGGCATGCCCATTCTCGATGGCTACGAAGTGGCGCGCCGGATTCGCAGCGAGCCGTGGGGCGCGCAACTGTTCCTCGTCGCCGTGAGCGGCTGGGGCCAGAGCGAAGACCTGCAACGCGCCAACAAGGCCGGCTTCGATCTGCACTTCCGCAAACCCATCGGTCTGCCGGTTCTGGAAGATATTCTGGAAAAAGCGCAGCGCCTGAACGCCGAAACGATTGCCCGTTCCTAGCTGCAAAACACCGTGAACGACACCGCCCTGCTCGAGGACGCACTTCGCGCATACATCAACCGTCGCTGCCGACGGGCTTATGCGCATGACTTGCGCAATGGACTGCAGGGCATCTTCGGCGGTGTCGATGCGCTGACTCGCGCCGCGCGCGCTACCAAACCGCTCGCGGTTCCGCTCGATCAGTTGACCACGTTCGTACAGCAGGCCATCACGAATCACGAGCGCGGCCTGGAACGCGTGATGGACAGCATCGCTCCCGAACCGCAGCCACCCACGGCGGTCAACCTGCGGGAGCTGCTGATGGAGCTCGCCAAGTTCCTGACCAACGACGCCGCTCGCAACAACGTGCGCGTTCGCCAGGACTTCAACGAAGACCTGAAAGTCACGGCGCCCATCGAGAGACTGCGATTGATCGGTCTTGCGCTGCTGACCGAGAGCATCGACGCGCAGCCCAACGGCGGTGAAATCCGCATCTCGGGCCGAACCGGCGACGGCCGCGCTCACTTCGAAATCATCGACACGCGCACGCAGCCCCGGCCGCCCTCATTCGTCAACGAAGCCGTCCAGCGCATCGTCACCGACCTCTCCGGCCGAATCGAGAGCAAGACAGGTGCGAGTGGCGGGCACGAAGTGCGCGTGGAACTGGCGGGTTCCCGATCGCCCTAGAGCTGATCGTGTACCTGGTACGCGATCCAATCGAAGGCACGGCTGCGCCATGGCCGTCGCCGCCAGGCTTCCAACGTCAATTCCCGGCTGCGTCGTAAGTCGTTCTCATAAGCCGCCTTCAGCTCTCGCGCGATTTTCTCGTCGCGAATCCCGATGCCCACCTCCTCGTTCAGCGACAGCGAGCGGGCATCGAAGTTGGTCGAGCCGATGTGCGACCAGATCTCGTCGACGATGACGATCTTCTGGTGAAGCAGCGTGGGCGCGAACTCATACAACCGGACGCCGCCTTCGAGCAGTTGCCCATATAGGTGACATCCCGCGCGCCGTACGAAGGGACTATCGGTATGCGCGCCGGGAAGCATGAGGTGAACCGCGACGCCGCGCTTCACCATCATCGCCAGCAGATCGCAAACGCCATCGTCGGGCGCGAAGTATGGGTTTTGAATGATGACCTCGCGCCGCGCGCACGCGATTGCGACGGTGTAGAGCAACGCAACGGAAGAAACGGCGTCGCCCGACGCGCTGCTGACGACGTGAGCCTCACAGTTTCCCTTGGCATCGAGCTTCGGAAAACAGCCCTCGCCCGCCGGCACGCAATGGCTCTCCTCGATCCAGTTCTCCATGAACACCGACTGCAGTGCCTGCACCGCCGGGCCTTCGACGCGCACGGCCGTGTCACGCCAATGTTTCTCGTCCTCGCCGCGACCCAGCCACTGATCCGCGATGCCATGCCCGAAGGTGTAGCCAATGAGGCCATCGACGATCAGCAGCTTGCGATGCGTACGGTGATTGAAGCGCCGCAGATTCCACCAGTGCGGCTTGCAGTAGATGGACAATTGCACGCCGGCCGCCGCCACGCGCTCCAGATTCTTGTCGTCGCTGCCGGAGCTGCCCATCGCATCGATCAGCAGGCGTACCTTCACGCCTTCCCGCGCTTTGCGACACAACAGATCGACGAAGCGACGCTCCAACACGCCGGCGGTCCAGACGAACGATTCCAGATGGATGCAATGCCGTGCGGCTTCGATGTCCGCCTCCATCGCCGGATACAACGCGCCATCCTGCAGAATCTGACAGGCGTTGCCCTCACTCACCACGCCGCCGGTGAGACCGGCCAGCGTTTGCAGATCCTCGCCGAGGGCGGGCAAGGCATCCAGATCGAGATGCAGATACGGCGTGTTGCGGCGGTTCTTCAGCAGGAAATAAGCAGTGGCCAGCAGCGCGCCGGCCAGAAACGCCAGCAGACCGTTCCACACGCGGCGTTACTCGGCCACCTTCGCGCCGTCCACGCGGAATTTCAGATAAGGCAGCTGCGCCTGAGCAATGCTGCCGATACCCGTCTGCGCGGCAGCTTGCTGACCCGGTTGAACGACTGACCGGAATACGACCGGCGAGCCTTGCTGCGCGATTCGTCCTGCGCCGTCGACGAGCACCGGCGTCACTTGAATGCCGACCAGCGGCGCCGGCGAGCGGTTCTGAATCACGACCACGACTCGGCCTTGTGCGTCGATCTGCCCTTGCGTGGCCACGTAGTTGCCAGGATTCTGCGGCAGGTCCATGCGCACGAACTCGGCCGCCGCGCGCTGTCCGATCTGACTCTGCGACGATGAGGCAGCACGGAAATATTCCATAGCCTTGTTGCGATCGCCGCGATCCCGCGCAATCGTTCCCAAGAAATAAGCCGCTGGCGCCGTGGGGAGCATCTCCATGCTCTTGGTCAGCCATTCTTCGGCCCGCGCCTTGTTGCCGGTCTGGTACTGCGCCACGCCCGCGCCGAGATAGGAGCCGAAGTAGTCGGGATTGAGATCGATGGCTTTTTGGTAGTGCGCGATGGCCTGCTCTGGTTTCTTTTCCGCGAGCTGCATTTCTCCGAGGAACTCATGGAAGCGCCCTTCGCGCGGCTCGATCTTGATGGCCTCCTGCACCAGTGACTGGGCCTTGGAGTACTCCTTCTTCCGAGCCGCCACCATCGCTTCCTCGAACTTGTCATAGGCCGGCTCGATCTTGCGGAACGGCTGCAATCGCGCCTCGTAGCGATCCTTGCCGAGATCGCCGCCCGCGCCGAGCCGCGCAGCGGTTTCCTTGTTTTTGGCGACGCGCTCTTCGGAAGGCGGATGCGAAGCAAACAATCCTTCCAGCCAGCCGCGCGCCTTCGCGCCTTCCTGCTGCGACAGGCGCACGAATGTTTCCTGCAAGGTGATAGCGCCTTGCGGGTCGTAACCCGCCGCCTTCATGTACTTCATGCCGTACTCATCGCTCTCCAGCTCCTGATCGCGACCGTACTTCTGCTGGATCAGCTGTGCGCCCACGCCGGCGCCTGAGAGTGCGAGATTCGCGACGGTCGCATCGACATCGCTGATCGCCGCACCGATCTGCGCCGCTGCCAGACCGACTTGCATGATGGTGCCGCGCTCTTGTGCCTTGGCGCCGTGTCTTGCGGCCGCATGGACGATTTCATGGCCCAGCACCGCAGCGAGCTCCGCCTCGTTCTTCAGCTCCGACAGCAGCCCGACGTTGATCGCGATCTTGCCGCCCGGCAGCGCCCAGGCGTTCGGCACCGGATTGTTCAGCACCACGAACTCGTAGGGCAGCGGCCGGTCCGCGACCGCGGCCAGTTTCTGCCCCACTTCGTTCACATAGGCGCTGAGGTCGGGCACCACGTCGAAATCGCCGCCCTCGCTCTGCTGGGTCGGCGCGTAGTTCTGCTCGCCGATCTTGATCTCCTGGGCCTCGGAGATGAACTGGATTTCCTTTTTTCCCGTGACCGGGTTGACGCCGCACGCGCTCAGCAAAAATGCCAGAACCGGTAAGCACAGCAGCTTCGCGATACGCATGGGCGTGACCCGTGTCAGTGGATTTGGAAGATTCTACGGCCCTCCTGGTTCAAGAGCGATGGTGGCGATTTGGTTCCAGCCCTGTGCCTCAACCGCTACCTTCCGCATAGAACTGCGCGATCAGCTCGGCGTCGACCGGCTCGTCGTAGAACTTCAGCTGTCTGAGGCCGACTTTCTAACTCAGACAAATAAAGACTGGCAACAGCTCTCGCGCCGCGAACCTCAGACTGGGGCGCGGAACGATCCTGGCGGCATGGCGTTTCCCTGGGTGACCGCGCCAGGAGCGATCACGCAGCGAACATCTCCACGGGGGAATCACGATGGCACCTTCGATTGGCAATGCAGCGATGGTGACGGCCTTGTTCAAAGACGCGGCCGGCGTCGAACGCGCCTACGCGGCGGCGCTGTCACGTGGCTACAGTCGTGACGACATCAACTTGGTGCTGTCGGAGGACACCCGCCGCCGCCATTTCAATGTGGATCAGGTCGAAAGCGAGCTGGCGGACAAAGCCGCCGAGAGCACCGAAAAGAAACAACCTTCCAAACAACCCGCGGCCGATAAGGTCGGCGGTCCCGCGGGCGGCACGGTCGCGACTATCGGCACCGCGCTCGCCGCCATCGGCACCGCCGCTTTGATTCCCGGTGTGATATTCGCAGGCCCCATCGCCGTCGCGCTCGCGGCCGGCGCCGCAGTCGGTGTGGCGGGTGGATTGGTGGGCCTGCTCACCAACTGGGGCATTCCCAAGGCGCGCGTCGAGGAATATGAAACACACATCCGCCAAGGCGGCGTGCTGATAGGCGTTCAGGCACGTTCCGACGCGGACACCGCCTATCTGCAAAACGAATGGCAGGCCGCGGGCGGAACGCTGGTGCGCGCTTAGGACATCGGCAGCTAACGCAGCTCGACGGTTTTGCCTGCAACGGTGATGCGCTCGGCGCGCATTTCTTCTTCGTCGCTGGTGCTCTTGTAACCTTCGACGGTCGCTGTCGTGCCGACCTTGAGCATCTCTTCGGTGAGTCCGCGATTGTTCATGCGCGAAGGCGGCGCGAGCACGACTTCCCACGTTTTATCGGCGGTCTTCAACTGAATCGAGCCGTGTGGATTGGCATAGCTGGATTGCTCGATCACGCCCGACAGCTTCTGAATCTCCGATTCGTAGCCGCTCCAGCCGTGGTGAGCCAGAGCCGTCCCTGCGAGCGCCACCGCGCCCGCGGCTGCAATCATCACCGTGCGTAAGCGATACATGGTTCCTCCTGGACGCATCCAAACTGAAAGGTGGACCGCTCGATCTTACCCCTCGGAGCGTTCCGCGCCAGCCAGTGGTGCCGGCGCGGCACCAAGCCGACCGCTTTAATCAACTCCCGCCCACGCGCCGATCCGATAAAAAGAAGTCGCCAGCCGTGGGCTGGTCTATCGCGGGGCTATAAGAATGATCGAACGACTAGCCATCGTCGTCCTGGCTATCGCTGCGCTCACCGGCGCCGCGCGGCCTGAAGATGACTTCCAGCCCACGCCCGAGGAGCAGCGACGTCTGGAACTGATGTCGCGGCCGGAAGCCTGGTTTCTAAAGGCCCTCAGCGGACCTCGCGAGGTCATCGACGGGCAACGGCTCGATCCCAAGCTGCAGTATTACTTCGAAGAGCGTCGCCGCCGGACGCCCGAGCAAGTGGAGCGCGGACTCAATACGTTCCTCGATCCGCAAGCGCGCGTCGTCACGCGTGAGCGTCTGACGCGCGAGTGGGCGCTGTTCACCAAAGTCACCGCGCCGATGCGTAAAGTCGAGGATCGGAAGATCGACGGGCGCGGTGGCTCCATCCCCATCCGTATCTACACACCCAAAGTCGAAGGCGAGGATCCCTTGCCATTGCTGGTGTACTTCCATGGCGGCGGCTGGCTCTACAGCGGCATCGAAGCCACCGATCGCTTCGCCCGGCTGATGGCCAATGAGGCGCAGGCCATCGTGATCTCGGTCGAGTATCGGCTGGCGCCGGAACATCTCTGGCCGGCATCGAACGACGATGGCGAGGATGCGTTTCTCTGGGCGCGAGCCAACGCCAGGCAACTGGGCAGCGAGCCCGACATGGTGGCCGTGGGCGGCGACAGCGCGGGCGGCCATATCTCGCTCAATATCTCACTGCGACAGATCGTGGCGAAGCGCCCTACGCCCGCATATCAGCTGCTCTATTACACTTCCAGCGACTTCGCCGAGGGCGACGAATCGTATCGATTGTTCGAGAAGGGCTACGGTCTCGACGATACATTCCGCGCCTTTATGATCGCCACCGTCTTTCCCGGCGATTTACTGCAGAAGGCCACGCAGGAACTGAACGCAGCGAGCTTCACCGGCATGCCCGCGACCATCGCGGTCTCGGCTGGATTCGACATGCTGCGCGATTCCTCGCGACGACTCAGCGAACGTTTGCTGAAAGCCGGTGTGCCCGCAACCTATCTCAACTATCCCACGCTCGCGCACGGATTTTTACAGTGGTCCGCGGTGGTGCCCGACGCTGAGCGCGCATCGATCGATACGGCGAGACTGTTTGGCACGGCGGTTCGCAGTCGGGTTGCCGTGCTTCGTCAGCAAGCTCGCACGAGGCAAGGCGAGTGAGCGTCGCCGCCTCCTCCGAGCGCATCAATACGCTCGACGCGATTCGCGGGGCCGCGGTCCTAGGCATTCTGCTGATGAACATCGTGGACCTGGCCATGCCCGGCTATGCGTACTACGACCCGTACTATTACGGCGGCGCGGACGGAGTGAACTTCGCCACCTGGGCCATCAACTACGCATTGTTCGACGGCAAGATGCGCGGGCTGTTCACGATGATGTTTGGCGCCAGCACGGTGCTGATCGCCGAGCGCGCACTCAAGTCCGGCGAGAGCCCGGCCCGCATCCATTACGCGCGCATGTTCTGGCTGCTCGTCTTCGGCATGATCCACGTCTGGTTCATCTGGTACGGCGACATCCTCGTGCTGTATGCGGTAGCGGGCGCAATCGCGTTCATCGCGTGGCGCTGGTCGGTGCGCAGCCTGATCGTCACCGGCGTGTTGTTATTGATCGTAAAGTTATCGCTGGCGGGCTGGTCTTATTCATCGCTGCGCGGGCTCGAAGCGGCCGCAAGCGCACCCGATGCGCCCGCGAGCGTCCGGCAAGAGTGGCAATCCACTCAGGAGGCGATGACATTTCCTCCACCGCAGACGCAGCTCGACGGTTATCGCGGCAGTTACATGGATGCGTTCAAGGCGCGCGCGCCGATCACCATGTACATTCTGACTGAAGCTCATCCGCTGGCCATGACCGACACGCTCGCGCTGATCGCGTTCGGAATGGCGCTGTTTCGATTGGGCTTCTTTTCCGGGGCGTGGTCCACGGCGACGTATCGGCGCATCGCGCTGTGGGGCTTGCTCATTTGCGTGCCGCTGCATCTGCCGCTGATTCTGTGGAACGATGCCGATCGTTTCTCTCCGATTACATTGCACCTCACCGAAGCGATCCATCTGTCACTGCTACGGCCCTGGCTGGTGCTGTCTCACGCATCGCTCATCGTGCTGTTCATGCAATCCGGCGCGGCGCGCTGGCTCGCGAATCGACTGATCGCCGTGGGACGGATGGCGTTCTCCAACTACATCGCAACCAGCATCATCTGCGTGTTGCTGTTCCACGGCTACGGCTTGGGCCTGTACGGTCATCTCGAACGCTGGCAGTGTTATCTGATCGTGCCGCTGATCTGGGCGGTGCTGTTGGGCTGGTCCAAGCCCTGGCTGGAGCGTCACGCGTATGGACCGCTGGAATGGTTGTGGCGCTCGCTGACGCGCGGCCGCGCTCAGCCGTTGGCCAAGCCGGCCCGATCCACGCCCGTGGCGTGAGGATCAAACAGCGCTTTTCTTATCCAGCCGCCGCAGCACGTGCGGCGCGAGCTTTTCTTCCATGGCGCTGGTGCGAGCGACATCCGGCCGTGGCATGAACACCGAAATGCCGAAGCTCACATCGCCTCGGCGGACGGCGAGCCCATCGCCCCACCACAACGCCTCATCGCCGAACTTTCGCGGCGACGGCTTGGACGCGATGATCCCTTTATCCGCCGACTCGTGAAACGCCTGCAGGAACTTCTTCGCAAGGTCCCGACCCGCGGGCCACTGCTGGGCGTTGAGAATCACGAATCGTCGGCCCGGCTTACCGGGCTCGATCATCCAGATACAGGAGGATGAGTACTGACCGTCGCGTGACATGCCCTCGTCCTTACGGCGGCCTTGGTCGACGGGGAGTCCGATCGCTGCGCTGATCTCGGTCGGCGTCAGCAACTCACATGCGTCGATTTCGAGCGAGCTCTCCGCCGCGTGAGCGGCAGAGAGCATCGCACTGGACACGATCGCGACAGCTGTCGCCGCGCGGAGTGTCCGTTTCATCTACATGAGCCCGAGGTCATGCGCTCACCGCTTCCGAGGGCATACTGTCGCCGCAGCGCTTGAGCGAAATGCCATGCATCGTCGCTTTGTTTCTAATCGCGGATCGCGTCCTGCGCAAAGTCAGTGCAATCGTGTCCAGCGATGCACCCGCCACGGCCAGTTGCCGCAGCTGCCGGATGTCCTCGGTAGACCAGGTGTTGGTCGGAAAGGATTTGCGAACCGAATAGATCATGCCGCTCCTCGTGCCGGCGCCTCCGAGCTGGGAGGCACAGGCAAGCCTTGCACGACTCGCATGCACACGCGCGCGGTATCGGCGATCACGATCCAGAGAATCAGCGTCAGCACGATCGCAAGCACGGCATCGAGCCGTTGGTTGAAGATCAACTGTGGCGCGACTGCCGCCTGTTCGGGGGTCAGACTGCCAGCAGCCAGTTTCGATGCGATCTGATCGGCCGCGGCCAGGAAGCCGATACGCACATCGTCGGAGACGACCTTTTCCCAGGTCGCCGTCGTGGTCACGAGCGTGAGCCATGCCAGCGGCACGCCCGTCACCCACGAATATCGCACTTTACCCTGCTTGACCAGAATGCCCGTGCAGATACACAGGGCGATGCCGGCCAGCAGTTGATTTGAGATCCCGAACAGCGGCCACAGGATGTTGATGCCGCCATTGGGATCGATAACACCGATATACAGGAAATAGCCCCAGCCCGCCACAATCAGGCCGCTGGAGACAAGCACCGAGGGGTACCACGAGGTCTGCCCCATCTTGGGCCACACGTGGCTCAGCGCATCCTGGAGCATGAAGCGGCCCACGCGCGTGCCGGCATCCAGCGTCGTCAGGATGAAGACCGCTTCGAACATAATCGCGAAGTGGTACCACAGCGCCATCATGCTCTGGCCGAACGCGGACGAGAAAATGCTGGCCATGCCGACCGCGAGCGACGGTGCGCCACCGGTGCGCGCGAACAGCGAGCTCTCGCCCATCTCCACCGCGAGCGCATGCATCTGCTCGACCGTCACCGGGAAGCCCCAGCTGGCGATGGTCGCGACCGCCGCTTCCGGCGTGGCGCCGACCGCGCCGGGCCCGCTGTTGATGGCGAAGAACACGCCCGGATCGAGCAGCGTGGCCGCGATCATCGCCATGATGGCGACCGCCGACTCGAGCATCATGCTGCCATAGCCGATCATGCGCACATCGGCTTCATTGCCGATGAGCTTGGGCGTGGTGCCGCTGGACACCAGCGCGTGAAAGCCCGAGATGGCGCCGCACGCGATGGTGATGAACACGAACGGAAACAGGTTGCCGCCGAAAATGGGGCCGGTGCCGTCGATGAAGCGCGTCAATGCCGGCATGTGAATATCCGGTCGCATCACGATCACCGAGATGGCGAGCAGCAGCACCGTACCGAGCTTGAGAAACGTCGACAAATAGTCGCGAGGCGCCAACAGTAACCACACTGGCAGCACGGCGGCTATGAAGCCGTAGCCGATTACGAACCAGGCCAGCGTGATCGCGTCGAGATCGAAGAACGCCCGCAATCCCGGATGGCTGTCGACCCAGCCGCCGCCCACCACCGCGAGCAGCAGTAACACGACGCCCAATACTGACGCTTCGAGCACGCGGCCGGGACGAATGTCTCGCATGTAGATGCCGATCAGCAGTGCGATCGGAATCGTCGCGAACACCGTCGACGTTCCCCACGGGCTGTGGCGCATGGCGTTGACGACGACGAGCCCGAGCACCGCGATCAGAATCACCATGATCACCAGCGTGCCGAGCATGGCCGCGTAACCACCGATCGGACCAAGCTCATCGCGCGCCATCTGCCCGAGGCTGCGTCCGTTGCGGCGGGTCGACAGGAACAACACCGTCATGTCCTGCACACAGCCGCCCAGCACCGCGCCGACGAGAATCCACAACGTTCCCGGCAAATAACCGAATTGCGCGGCCAGCGTCGGGCCGATCAGCGGGCCCGGGCCGGCGATGGCGGCGAAGTGATGGCCGAACACGATCCATTTGTTGGTCGGCACGAAGTCGCGACCGTCGTCGATGCGCACCGCCGGTGTGGCGCGAGTCGCATCCAGCGCGAGCACCTTCGCCGCGACCCATGCGCTGTAGAGACGATAGCCGATGGCGTAAACACAGCCGGCCGCGACGATGATCCACATCGCATTGATGGACTCGCCACGATGCACGGCGAGTCCGCCGATGGCGAACGCGCCGACCGCGGCGACCAGCACCCAAAGCAATTTATTCATTCAACCCCCGCCCGCGCGCGTTGACTACTTCTCTGGTCGAAAGCGGCCGAGGCCCTTTCGACACGTCCGGCAAAAGGCGCGACTTTTGCCGGACTGGTAGCGTTCTCGGCTCAACGCTGCCTGGCCACCTGTTCTTCGCTCACCGCGCCGCCGACGTTGCCCCATGCGTTGCGCACGTAGCTTGCGATGGCGGCGATCTCTTCATCGGCCAGCTTGCTGCCGAAGTCGGGCATGTCCTTCCAGCGTTTCGGACCCGACAGTTTCGCGAGGTGCGGTCCATACAGAATCACGTTGATCAGCGAGGCGGGATTGCTCGCCTGCACCATGGGATTGCCGACCAGTTTGGCGCCGGCATCGCCGCTCAGAGCGCCTTTACCATCGGGCTGATGGCAGGTGCCGCAGTTGACGTTGTAGAGCGTCTCGCCGTCCTTCAGCACCTGCGCGCTCGCGGGCTTGCCGATGTCGCCCTTGTTGCCGGGCAGGCTCTTCAAATACACGGCCATCGCCTTCACGTCGGCGTCGCTCAGGTGCCGCGTGCTGTTGAGGATCACTTCGTTCATCGGTCCATGGGTCTCGCTGAAGACATTGCGACCGGTCTTCAGATAAGCCGCCACCTCTTCGGCGGGCCACGAGCCCAGGCCATTCGGAACATCGGTGAGATTCGGCGCGGACCACAGGCGAATTTCGCCGGTCGGCACTTTGTCGGTGTACTCGCCACCGGTCATCGCCATGCTGGATTTTTCCGCGCCCATGAAATTGCGCGGCGAGTGACAGGCCGAGCAATGACCCAATCCTTCCACGAGATACGCGCCGCGATTCCACTCCGGCGTCTGCTTGTTATCGGCTTCGAAGCGGCCTTCATCGAAGAACAGCGCCTTCCAGATTCCGAGCGCCCAGCGCTGATTGGCCGGGAAGCTCATGTCGTTTTCCGGCGGCGTGAAGTTCACCGGCTTGATGATTTTCAAATAGGCGAACAGCGCCGACACGTCCTCGTCGCTAAGCTTGGTGTACGCCGTATATGGAAACGCAGGATACAAATGCGCGCCGTCGGGCCGCACGCCTTCGCGCACCGCGCGAGCGAACTGCTCCTCGGTCCACTTGCCGATGCCGGTTTCGGGATCGGGCGTGATATTGGTGGAATATAACTTTCCGAACGGCGTCTCGAACGCGAGACCGCCCGCAAAAGCGGGGCCGTCCGGAGCCGTGTGACAACTGACGCAATTACCGGCGCGTGCCAGATATCGGCCGCGCTCCACCAGCGACTTGGCTTGATCGCCGTGGCTTGGCAGAGAGCTGTCGGCCTTGCTGGAGTCGGCAACCGACAGCGTGGCAATGAGTGCGGCTCCAAACGTGAGCCCGAGCGTGACCCAGGTGGCGGCGACGCGTACGCGTCGGCCGCCCTCGATTTTGCAGTTCATCATTTTCTGTGCAGCTGGCGATGCGTCCCGTGATTGTTCTCGTCCCCTTGTTACGAGTTGCTTACGGTTTCAGCTGACCGCGGATCTCGCCGCCTTTGTTTTTCGCGCTGTGCACGTTCACATACAGATGGCCCGCCTGGAACGCTTGATACTGTTCGTCGGTGAGCTTGGCCCCGGCGGGCGTAGTCCAGGTGTTGCCGTCGGACTTGGTGAGCGTGATGATCGGCGGACCGTTCTTACCGGGTTCGGCCAGGTGAATGTGGGCCGCGATGCCTTCGACGCCCGTGGTGGTCACTTTGCCAGTCACCGTCTTATCTTTGGCGATGGTGATGGTGCCCTCGCCTTTGGCTGTCGTCGTGACTGCCGGCACTTCCTGATCGCCGCTCAATGTCACTTTCACATCTTCAGCGCTCGCAGTCAGGCTCACCGCGAAGACGCTCATCGCAAGCAACGTGCTGCCGAAAAGTTTCGAAGCTCGATTCTTAGCCATACATCCCCCTCGAGCAGATGACTGCTCTCGTGAGCCCTCGCGGGCGTTTGTGTGACCGCTTCGTCATCGTGCGAGGCGGTTCGTTACTACAAAAGCCTACTCCTGCGCTCCGGCAGGAACTTCGCGGAAATGCGCCTGGCATTCGCGTGTTGCGCATGATGTATGCGCAACAACTACTTTCTCTGGTCGAAAGCGGCCGAGGCCCTTTCGACACGTCCGGCAAAAGGCGTGACTTTTCCCGGACTATTTACCCGCGCCGGCCCGCATGCGCGCTCAGATCTTCAGCGGCAGCGAGGTCGTCGACTTCACTTCCCACGCGGCCACGAACGAATTCACCTCGCGGATGTTGGGCACCGTGGACAGCTTGCCGAAATAGAATTTTTCGTAAGCCTCCATGTCACGCACCACCACCCGCAGCAGGAAATCGTAGGCGCCGAGGATCACGTGACATTCGAGCACTTCCGGGAAGCTGCGAATGTAATCGGTGAATTCCTGCAGGCTCTGCTGGTCGTTGCGAATGACTTTCACCTGCACGAACAGCTGGGTGAGCAGGTTCAGTTTGCGCCGGTCGAGCATGGCCACGATCCTGGTGATGTAGCCCTCTTCCTTCAGGCGCTGGATGCGCCGGTAGCAGGGCGATTGCGACAGGCCCACCGAATCGGCGATTTCGGCGGCCGAGTGCGACGCATCCTCCTGAAGCGCGCGCAGAATTTTCAAATCGATCTTGTCCAGACCTTCCATCATTCCCCCTCTCGAGTGCGATCGGAGCCCGTGTGTGTGCTGGTCGGGCATTCCCGTCATCAAGGCATGTCTTAGGACGATTTTGTGCGTTGAGCGTGTTCGCTGGCTTTAAATGTCACCCTCGTCGAATTTGGCGACATAGTGATTGCATGTAATCTTGTCTGACACAAGACGCTAACGAACTTCCGGGGAATAAATGAAAAAGATTTCAGGTTCTGGAGGGGCGCACGGCGCCGAGCCCGGCCAGCGGTCTTGCCAGGTGGTGCGATATGCGCGGGGCCCGTTGCGCGAAAGGCAGCGGGCTAGAGGTGCAACGGCCAGGCAGTGGTGGTCTTGATTTCCGAAGCCGCGACATAGGAAGTGACTTCCAGAATGTGCGGCACGCGTGACAGCTTCTCGAAGTAGAACGTCTCGTATGCCTCCATGTCCTTGGCCACGACGCGCAACAGGAAGTCGAACACGCCTAGCACGACGTGGCATTCCATGACCTCAGGAAAGGCACGGATGGCCTCGGAGAATTCGGCGAGGCTGGCGCGGTCGTTCTTTACTACTTTGACCTGCACGAACAGCTGCGCGCGCAGGCCGAGCTTCTGGCGATCCAGCAGCGCCACGATCTTGGTGATGTAACCGTCATCCTTCAGCCGCTGAATGCGCCGCCAGCACGGCGATTGCGACAAGCCCACGGCCTCGGCCACTTCCGCGGCCGACAGTGACGCGTCCTGCTGCAATACCGACAGGATCTTGTAGTCGATTTTGTCGAGGCCGCCGCTCATTTCGCTCCTGACCTCCATACTTCACACGTGCAGGGCATGACCGAGGCCCGCCAGCGAGGCCTCGAAAAACGCTTCTGACAGTGTGGGATGCGCGTGAATGACGCCGCCGATGTCTTCCAGCGTGGCACCCAGCGCCAATGCGAATTCCCCCGACAGCTCGGAGACGTGCGCGCCCACCGCTTGAATGCCGAGCAAGCGACGATCGTGTTTGCGTGCCACGACGCGGATGAAGCCGCCGGTCTCGCTCGCTTCCATCGACATCGCGCGGCCGTTGGCGGCGAACGGAAACTGCGCGTTGATCACCTCGATGTCGCCAGCACCGGCGTCGCTCGGCGACAGACCGACGCTGACGATTTCAGGTTCAGTGAAACAAACCGCCGGAATGGCCACGGGGTCGAAACGACGGCGAACGCCAGCGATGAGCTCCGCGACCATCTCGCCTTGCGCCGTGGCCTTGTGTTCCAGCATGGGCTCGCCGACCAAATCGCCGATGGCCCAAACGTTCTTCATGGAGGTGCGGCATTGATCGTCGATGTGAACGAACCGGCCGCTCATGTCCACGCCCATGTTCTCCAGCCCCCAGCCCTGCGTGCGCGGCCGACGGCCCACGGTGACCAGCACTTGGTCAGCCTTCACTGCCAGCGTCTTGCCGTCCTGGCTGCGTGCGAATAGCGAACCGGCTTCGTAGCCGCTCACCATCGCGCCGAGATGCACGATCACACCAGCGCGATCGAGCCAGCGTGCGACCGGCTTGACCAGGGCGCTGTCGTAAAGCGGCAGGATGCGATCCTGGGCTTCGATGATCGTGACCTCGACGCCCATCTTCCTAAACGCCGAGCCCAGTTCGAGACCGATGTAGCCGGCGCCGATGACTGCGAGACTGCGTGGCAGACTCTGCAATGCCAGCGCCTCAGTCGAGGAAATGATGGGCCCACCGAACGGCAAGCCAGGCAGCTCGACCGGCTCGGAGCCCGTTGCGAGCACCACATGCTCGGCCGTGATGGAGAGAAAACCCGACGCCGTCTTCACTATGCAGGACTTCGCGTCGATGAAGCTGGCCCAGCCCGAGATCACTTGCACCTTGGCGCGGCGGAGCAATCCGGCAACGCCTTCGTTCAGACGATTCACCACGTCGTCTTTCCAACGCACCGTTTCGCCCAGGTTCAACGTCGGCTCGGCGCCTACTGAAATGCCCAGGGTGCCGCCCTGCTTGGCCGCCTCGCGCACGGTGGTGAACTTTGCCGCTGCGTGGATCAGCGCTTTCGAGGGAATGCAGCCTCGGATCAGGCAGGTGCCGCCGAGTCGGTCGCCCTCCACCAGCGTGACCTGCAAACCGAGCTGGGCCGCGCGTAGGGCTGTGACATAGCCGCCGGGCCCGCCGCCCACCACCAACACTCGCGTCTTGATCGTTTCGCTCATGAGTCACCGGACGAAAATGGTGGCGGGCTGCTCGAGCACCGTGCGCAGGCGTTGAATGAATTCGGCGGCTTCGGCGCCGTCGATCACGCGATGATCGAACGAGGACGACAGGTTCATCATCTTGCGGATCACGATCTGCCCGTCGCGCACCACGGGGCGTTCGACGATCTTGTTCGGCGCGATGATGGCGACCTCGGGACGATTGATGACTGGCGTCGCGGACACGCCGCCTAGCGGGCCGAGGCTCGTGATGGTGATCGTCGAACCCGTCAGTTGTTCGCGAGATGCCTTGCCGTCGCGGGCGACGGTTGCTAGGTGAGACACTTCGGTGGCGCAGTCCCACACGTCACGCGCTTCGGCATGTTTGATCACGGCGACGAGCAAGCCACGTGTAGTCTGTACCGCCATGCCGATGTGCACCGGGGCGCTGCGATGAATGACGCCGGCTTCGTCGTCGTATGTGGCGTTCATCTGCGGGAACTCACGCAGCACGCGGATGAGCGCACGCATGAGGAACGGGAGCAACGTCAGTTTCGGTTGGTCCGGAGTGCGTGCGGCATTGAGATGAGCACGGAGCTGTTCGAGCTCGGTGACGTCGACTTCTTCGACGTAGGTGAAGTGAGGAATGTGCCGTTTGGCCAGCTGCATGCGCTCGGAGATTTGCCGCCGCATGCCGATGACTGGAATGTCTTCGCCGCCGGAGAGTTTTGTATATAAATAATTGGGCGCGGTTGAGGTTCTGTCGTTTGCAGCGCTGCCGCCGATGCGTGACAGGCCAGTGGAGCCCTCGGCCGATTCCTCAGCCAGGAACGCATCCAGATCCGAATGCATGATGCGCCCACTCGGGCCGCTGCCCCGAACGAACTGCAACTTGATGCCCAGTTCCTCCGCCCGCCGCCGCACCGCCGGTGACGCCGCCGGCCGCTGGCCGCGCAGCGGCCGACCCGCGCCGGCCTCGCGGCCGCGCCTGAAATCCGCTCCGGCTTCGCCGCTCGAATGCGCCGCGCGCGCGACTCCGTGCGAGGAATTAACGGCGGCGAGCGCAGCCGCCGCCTGAGAAACGCCGGATGACTTTGCGGTGGAGACCGCAGACACGGCCACTGGCCCGGTGCCAGTGCGACGCTGCTCGGCGTCCGCTTGTGCGGCGGCTGCCGTTTGTTTGTTCTGAGCGGGGGCGGCGACTTGCGTTGTTTGTTCCGGGGCCGAGCCGGCTCCGGATGTTTCAAGCACGACCAACACCGATCCAACCGCCGCCTTCTCGCCCGCCTTGCCGGCGATACTCTGCACGACGCCTGCGACCGGCGACGTCAACTCGACCGTGGCCTTGTCGGTCATCATATCGACCAGCGGCTGATCTTCCTCGACGCGATCGCCGACTTTCACCCGCCACTCGGCGATCTCGGCCTCGGCCGTGCCCTCGCCCACATCGGGAAGCTTGAAGCTGTACTGACCCACGGCTAAGCCTCCATCGCCTGGCGCAGCGCCGCGGCGACGCGAGCCGGACCGGGGAAGTACTGCCATTCAAACGCGTGCGGATAAGGAATGTCCCACCCTGTGACGCGCTCCACCGGCGCCTCCAGCTGATAGAAACATTCCCTCTGCACCAACGCCGCAAGCTCCGCTCCGAACCCACTCGTCTTGGTGGCCTCGTGAACCACGATGCAGCGACCGGTCTTGTTGACCGAGCTCATGATCGTGTCCACATCTAACGGAATCAGACTGCGCAGATCGATGACTTCCGCATCGACGCCACTGTCGTTAGCAGCGGCCAGCGCCACGTGCACCATCGTTCCATACGCGAGCACCGTGACTTCTTCACCCTCACGCACGACCGACGCCTTGCCTAGCGGCACTTTGTAATAATCCTCGGGCACCTCACTCGCCGGATGCACCGACCAGGGCTTCACCGCCACATCGTGACGCCCGTCGAACGGTCCCGTGTACAACCGCTTGGGCTCGAAGAACATCACCGGATCGTCGTCCTCGATGGCGCTGATCAGCAGTCCCTTGGCGTCATACGGCGTCGAAGGAATGACAACCTTCAATCCGACGACGTGCGTGAACAGTCCTTCCGGACTCTGGCTGTGCGTCTGTCCGCCGTAGATGCCGCCGCCATAAGGCGAGCGCACCACGATAGGCACGCTGAACTGCCCCGCCGACCGATAGCGGATGCGCGCCGCCTCGGAGGTGAGCTGATCGAAGGCCGGATAGATGTAGTCCGCGAACTGGACCTCCACCACCGGCCGCATGCCGTAAGCCCCCATGCCGATGGCCGCACCGACGATGCCGCCCTCGGCGATCGGCGTATCGAAACAACGATGCTTGCCATATTTCTTTTGTAAACCGTCGGTGGCGCGAAACACGCCGCCGAAGTAACCCACGTCCTCGCCGAACACGACCACGCTCGGGTCGCGCGCCATCATGGTGGCCATGGCGGAGTTCAGGGCCTGGATCATATTCATGGTCGCCATGCTCAGAAACCCGCCTCCTGGCGCTGCTTCAGCAGTCGCGGATCCGGCTCCTTGAACACGCCTTCGAACATGGTCTTGGGACTCGCCGTCTGATTGTTGCCGTGGACGCCGCTCGCTTCCGCTTCTTTCTGCACGGTGCGAACTTCCTGCGTGACATCTTCAAGCAGCGACGCGTGCTTCTGCTCGCTCCACTCGCCACGCTGGATCAGATGCTGCTTGAGACGTGCGATCGGATCGCCGAGCGGCCATTTCGCGCTCTCATCCGCCGGCCGGTAACGAGTCGGATCGTCGCTCGTCGAATGGGCTTCGGCACGATAAGTAAACAACTCGATCAATGTCGCCCCATGATTGGAGCGAGCGCGCTGCGCGGCCCACTTTGTCGCGGCATACACCGCGAGGAAATCATTTCCATCGACGCGCAACGCCGGGAGCCCGTAGCCGACGGCGCGCGCCGCGAACGGCGCTTCGTCGCCACCCGCGATGCCTTGGAAAGATGAAATCGCCCACTGATTGTTGACGACGTTCAAGATCACCGGCGCGCGATACACCGAAGCGAACGTCAGCGCGTAATGGAAATCGCCTTCGGCCGTGGTGCCATCCCCCACCCAGCCCGCGGCGATGCGCGTATCGCCGCTCAACGCCGAGCCCATGGCCCAGCCGACAGCCTGGATGAACTGCGTACCGAGATTGCCCGAGACCGTGAAGAAATTATGCTCCCGGCTAGAGTACATCACCGGCATCTGCCGGCCGAGCAGCGGATCGAGCGCGTTGGAATAAATCTGTCCCATCATCTTCAGGATGGGATAGCCGCGCGCGATCAGCAGGCCCTGCTGACGATAGCTCGGAAAGCACATGTCGCTGCTCTCGATCGCCGCGGCCTGCGCGGCAGTAACGGCTTCCTCGCCCGTGCTTCTCACATAAAACGAACATTTGCCCTGACGCTGTGCGCGATACATGCGCTCGTCGAACACGCGCGTCAGCATCATCGTGCGAAGGCCACCGAGCAGCGTCGCGGTCGACAGCTCCGGCGCCCATGGGCCAACGGCATTGCCGTTGTCGTCGAGCACGCGTATCAGCTCGTATGCGAGGTCATGCATCGAGCGGGGTTCGGTATCCAGCGCGGGGCGTCGCACGGCGCCAGGCGCCGACAGACGCAATTTACTGAAGTTGGCCGACTCGCCCGGACGTGCGACCGGCTCGGGAATTCTCAGCGTCAGCGGCGCGTTGCGCGCCGGCCTGAGCGCCACCGCCTGACGATCCAGGCGGGTTGAATGCAGCATGACGGCCCCCTAACAACGTTTGTTGTCTGCTGTTCTAGTGGGGCCAGTCTAGCTAGCGCATCGCGGTCATTTCTTCGCCAAATTCACGCCGCGAAGGCGTCTGTCTGCATGATCGTGGCAAGCATGGGGGCGCAGGCTGAAAATTCCTGCGCCCTGGAAGGAACATCACTTCTGCGACACCAGCTCCCGTTGTTCCGGCTGCCGCACGTAGACCTGCGTGAACTTGACCCGCACCGCCGAGGAGATCGCGGTGTTCTTGCCGGTCTTCGGATCGGGATAACCGTCGGCCAGGCGCATCATCGCCTTGTACTGCGAGGGAGAAGACAGCTGACCGTAGCTGTGATGATGCGTGGACCACGATGTATTCAAGTGATGATTGAATGCCTTCACATCGACGTAGCCGGCCATCAGGCCTTCCGCCGCTTCCGGGTCGAGCTTCAGCTTCAACTGAAAGCCGCGGAACACGTGATATCCGCTGGTGCCGAATGTCACACCCCACGGCAGCATCACGCGATCGGCAGGATCCGTGACGAGCACGCCGTCGACGATCTTGCCCTTCAACTGGCTCACGTATTCCTTGCCCCAGCGCAGATCGATACGCTGCGTGCCGCCAGGAATGAAACCTTCGCCCGTCGCGTCCTGTAACAAACCGTCGCTGCCGCGATAGGTCGTCACGACCACGGCATCGTCGTGCTGCAGATTGTCCACTTCGGTCAGCTCGATGACGATGCGCGCATCGTCATAGCTGCGCATGAACAGGTTTTCGAAGTGATTGATGGTGCCCATGGTGCGGTAATGGCCGATGCAGCCGATCACGCGATACAGCTGGTTATCGATGCCCTTCTCGCCTTCGGGACTCAGGAAATCTTCCAGGCCGACCTTGCCGTCCAGGTTCAGGCCATAGGACGTGTTGCCCTGGGCTTCCAGGAATTTGAACGACTCAGGCTCCGTGGTCGGATGCCACTGCTCGCCTTCGCGCTTGAGCTGCGCTTCGACGATGGAGCGCTTCTTACCGTCGCCATACAGTTTCTTGAACTGCTCGCGCGGCCCGTCGTTGAAACCTTGCGGACATTCGGTTTTCGCCCCTTCGGTCTCGTACACGGCCCAGTATTTGTGGGTCATGACGTAACCGATCTTGCGGTCTTTGAGCGCCGCGCCGCCTTCCTGCAAAGGTTGAGCGGCGACGGCTGTCACAGACGCGGCCAACAGCGCACTGGCAATGCTCAAACTCAGAGATGCATTGAAAGTCATATCCGCTCCTCTTCGCTGAACCGCCTCAACGATCATTCGCCAGCCGGCCGAGCGCGTTGTTTCGATAGTCATCGCGCAGCCAGAACGCCCGGAAGCCGTTGCGCTGGCCGTTGAACTCGCCGTAGCTGTCGCCGTTGGCGTCACCCGGCTTCGCATCGTCGCCATACGTGTAAACGGGCCGACCGCGATACGCCCACACCTGCATGGCGCCCGCATCGCCGGGCTTGGCCCACTTGCCGGTGTTCGGATCGACGGTCACGACCGTCCACAGGCTGCTGTCGCTCTTGGCGCCCGGCGAGGCCTTCACATACGGGAAGGTTTTCTGACAGACCTTGGCGTCGAAGTTGCCGCAGATCGCCATTCGATACACTTGCGGCGAATCGGGATGATCGCAGGTCTGCTGATCCATCGCGTCGTCGTTGCACTGGTAGATATAAATGGTGCGGCCTTCCTTGTCCGCCAGCACCTGGCCGATGCGCGAATCCTGCACCGTGAAATCCGCCGGCGGCGGCAGCGCGCGTTGCGTATAAACATTGTGCCAGCCCGGAATGTCACTTCCGGTGACGGCGCGCGCTTTCTTCTCATGCACGTAGGTATAGAGCGGCTGACCACGATATGCCCATTGTTTGATGCCGGGCGAGCGCTCGACCACGCTCCAGTCGCCTTTCGATTTCGCCGTCTGCGGCGCGAGCACCGGATCCCAATCCGACAAACATTTGTCGACGCAATTGGATTTGCCCGGCTCATCGGCCTCCGACGCGTACACCGAAAAGCCTTTGTACGTCGTGATCATGTGGCCCGTGCGGAACGGCACGATGGCCAGTTCGGGGGGAACATCGGGCGGCGGGCCGATCGGCTCACGCACGATGCCTTGCGCACCGCCATTCAGCGCATTGGTGCCACCGAACACGTCGCCGGGCTTGCGATCGAGATCCGAGGTGTACACGGGATAGCCGTCGTACGCCCACTGACTCTTACCATCCTTGCGTTTGATGATGGTCCACTTGCCGACGGGCTTCGCGTCCGCGGGCGCGAGCACGGGCGGCCATAGGTCCTGACAGCTCCTGCGCTTGTCCAACTCGGGCAACAGGAAGCCGCCCGGATACGGGCTCATGTAGCCGGTGGTTTCCTTGTAGATCGTGTCATCGCAGGTCGACTCGCCGCTGTTACGACGATCGCCGGCGTTACCGTTGCGAAGATTGCCCAGCTGCCATTGGTAGAGCGTCTTGCCTTCGGCGGTGGCGAACACCGGGCCTTCCAGCTCGGTCTGGATCACCTGGATGCCCGGCGGCATCGGCACCTTCACATACGCTTCGCTGGCCTTGGAATCTTTCGCCTGCCAATACGGACCGTTCGCGGCCAAGGTCGTCTGACTCACGCCGGCGCCGATCAGCACCGTCGCGGACAGCAACCATCGAAGTCTTTTCATCGCATATCCCCCTAGCGCAAGGTCAGACGAGGATCTCGCTGACCTCGTGCGAAGTGTTGTTGCTGTTGACGCCCCAGGACGGCTTGTCCACGCCGAACAGGCGCAACGCGGTGTAACCGACGCGCGTGCCGGCGGTGCCTTTACCATCGATGTGCATGCCGCTCTTTACCTTGCCGCCGGCGCGACCCGCGGTGAAGACCGGAATGTTGTCGAGGCTGTGCACGCGGGCATAACCGTGATCGGTCGTGCCGTAGATGAACACGTTGTCGAGCAGCGTGCCGTCGCCCTCCTTCACTTTGGTGAAGGCTTCGACGAAGTACGCCCACGACTCCATCGCACGACGCGTGAACCACGACGCAGTCGGCTGATAGCCGAGCTTCATGTCCACCGGCTCTTCGTGAGTCGTCGTGTGATGCGGCTTTTCGTAACCCGGCTTGATGGTCGACGAGTTCGCGTTGGTGTACGCCATGTTGAACACACGCGTCTGATCGCACGCGAGCGCCATCACCAGCAGGTCGGTCATCATGCGATGACGGTTCGCGATGGCTTCCTGCTCCTGGCCCATCGCGGGATCGACCTTGATCTCGCCCGGCCGCACGCAGGCCTGGATCGGCTCCGGCTTCTCCAGGCGCTGCTGGAACTGCTGCTCGAGATGGCGCAGGCCGGTGAAATACTGGTCCAGTCGCGCCTTATCGTCGGCTGGCACGGTGTTCATCAGCTTCTTGGTTTGATCCATCACGCCGGACAGCACGCTCTCACGCACCATGATGCGCGGGTTCGGTGTGAACGTCGGCGCGTTCGGATCCGGAAAGTCGGGACCGAACAGACGTGTATAGAACTGCAGCGGCGACCACTCCGGCGAGTTCGGTGTGTTGCTGTTCTCGTAGCTGTAAGTGTTACGCACGTCGCCGGTCGCGGTCGCGGTGAGCGATTTGAAGCGCGTCGAACCGCCGATCTGGTTGGCGATGGTGACGTCGATGGTCTCGCCCGGAATGTCTTTGTTGTCCTTCGGCGCGGCGCCGGTGCGCGCGATCACCCAACCGGTGTAGTGACAGAGGTTCTGATAGTTGTCACGAAACGCCTGGGTGTTGGTGATCAGGTTCATGTGCTGCTTGATCGGCGCCAGCGCCACGATCTCTTCGGGCAGATCGAAATCCGTGCCGTACTTCTGAGGCACGAAGATGCTCTTGGTCATCCCCAAGCCCCAACCCCAGGTGCCGAAGCGAACCGGCAGGGGCGCACCCGAAGCGAAAGCAGTGCCGTTGGTGTTGAGGAAACAATTCAACAGAGGCAGCGAAACGTTCACGGCGACGCCGCCCACCAACCCTCGCAACACTGTCCGCCTGGTCAACTTGCTCATGTGGTGAATTCTCCGCAAACGTCAAACTCAATTCTTTTGCCCGGGGCCAACGTTCGAGGCCACGGTCTGTTGTGATTCGGCCGGCCCGTCAGCCTCCACCGTCGTCGTGGTGGGCAACTGCTCGTCGATGACGATTTCTTCGGTGGGCGCATGCGCTTTCGACGGACCCGTCTTCTTCGCCGGCGTGACGTGCTGGAAGGCGTCCGACAGCGCGATGGTGCGCAACAGGTCCGGCAGCTTGTAGCCGCTCTCGGCGAACTCGGCCGTGTAGTACTTGAGCAGCGAACGATCGGTGGGTTTGGCCGCGCCGCCCGAGCCGTAGCTGTACAGACGATCGACCAGGCAACTCGGCAGGCTCGGATTGTCACGCAATGCCTTGCCCAGGCCGACCGCGTTGTCGAAGTGAACGCCGTCCAGCTCGCCCGAAGTATCGATGGTCGCGCCGTTCTCGGTGGTGCGGAAGCGGCCGGCGCCATCGAAGTTTTCCAACGCGAGGCCCATCGGATCGGTGATCTTGTGGCAGCCCGCGCACGCCGGATCTTCCAGATGCACGGCCACGCGCTCACGCTGAGTCTTGTAGTGCGCATCCGGATTTTCGAGCTTGCCGAAGTCGACGTTCGGTGGCGGCGGCGGCACGACCTGACACAGCAAACGTTCACGCAGCGCCTTGCCACGCAGAGTCGGCGAGCTGCGGCCCGGATGGGAGCGCAGAGCGACGAAGCTGATCTGCGTCAGCAGGCCCTGGCGCGGGCTGTCTTCGGCAAACTCATATTCCGTCCAGCCTCGCGACGCCGGAATCTGATACAGCGGCGCGAGCGCCGGCGACATGAACGTCTCGCGCGTGACGTACAGATCGCGATAGTCCGCTTGCTTGACGATCAGGTGATCGATGATCGTGCGCAACGTTTGCTCACGTGCGTCGGTCGCCGTCGCACCTGTGAAGAACGGATACACGGTCGGATCCTTCGAAAGTGCATCGAAGTCGTCGAAACCGAGCATGTCGTCGAAGAAGGCGCGCATGCCGGCTTCGAGACGCGGGCTCGCGATCATCGCATCGACGACGCGCTTCAAGCCGCGCTCGGACTCCAGGTCGCCGTTTTCCGCCGCCTTGAGCACCATGTCGTCGGGACCGGCGTTCCACAGAAAGAAGCTCAGGCGTGAGGCCAGCGAGTAGCTGTCGAGACGACGACGACCTTCGTCGTCGGCGTCGCCTTCGGTGCTCTCCACGATGAACAACACCTCGGGGCTGATCAGCATGGCCTCGAGCACCAGCTCGATACCGGCATAGAAATCTTTCAGCTTATCGGCGGC
Source organism: Steroidobacter sp. (assembly GCF_036402275.1). Taxonomy (NCBI): domain Bacteria; kingdom Pseudomonadati; phylum Pseudomonadota; class Gammaproteobacteria; order Steroidobacterales; family Steroidobacteraceae; genus Steroidobacter; species Steroidobacter sp. Next base: position 472,926 of record NZ_DASWTF010000036.1, read on the forward strand.
CTCGTTCGCCGCCGTCACGTAGTGGCCCAACTCCTCCTCGCTCAGCGTACGACGATGCAGAAGCCGGCCCGTCTGCGAGAAAAACTGCTTGGCGCACTCGGGGTCCGCCTGAGTCTCCGACGCGGGAGTGCACGGAATGAGGTAATTGCGGCGCTCCGGTGCGACCACCTGCCCGGCGATGCTGCTGGCGGCGCGCTGGAACGTTTCGATCTTGCCGGAGGTGACGCCCGCCAATGCAGCGCCATTCGACAGCAGGCCGTCGGTCCGACGCAGCGGCGGGAACTTGATGTCCATGTCCACGCTCGAGCCGAACACGTTCGCGATGGTGTTCAGATACTGCTCGGTGGTGATGACTCGCACACGCGGCGGCGTGCCGGGATTCTCGGGCTCGCTCTTGCCTGCACAACCGGCGAGCAACGCGGCGGTCAGCACGGCGGTGGCGCTGCCGAGCAGGGCTTTACGGATACTCACATTCACTCAACGTCCCCCTACCGATCGTCATGCGGATAAATAAAGATTTAGCTGGCTAGACCCGTTCTATCCGCGCTACAGAATGTACGCCTACCGCCTGGTATGAACTTTGTTTTTTTCGCCGCGAAAGTGGAAATTTTCCGTCCGTGTCAGGAGTTTACACATCACGACCGCGGCAGTTCGCCGTCCAGCTCCTGATACACACGCCAGATGGCGAGCGGCGCCTGCGAGCTGCGTAACGCCCAGTCGTGGTACTCGCCCCAGTTGGCGTGCTCCGCTGCCTGGCAATTAGCGGCTGATTCGCACTTGAACCCTGCCTTATGCAATCGTTCCGCCTCATCGATCACGGTCGCCAGCGCCAGGCGCGCTTCGTCCAACTCGCGCCTCATGATGGCCGCCTCATCGATGAAACCATGGCCCGGCAGGTAGTACGCCGCATTCATGGTCGCCGCCTTCCGCAGAGTCGCGAGCCACTCCGTCGGATACGCCGAACGCATGGCCGGAAACACATCGCGTAAGAACACTTCGCCGAGGAACAGCACATTGCTTTCGGGCAGCCACGCGACCAGATCGCCGCCGGTATGTGCGCGGCCGAGATTCAAAACCTCCATTTGTATCGCGCCGAGCCGCAGCGAGCGCTGCTCGGACACCAGCATGGTGGGCGGATTGGGATCCTTCGCCAGCCGCTTCTGCGACGCCGGCGAGCCAATGAATACGACGTTGGGATAAGCCTCTTTGAAGGCGGCGTTGCCGCCGACGTGATCGCCATGATCGGAAGCGATCACCACGTACTTGATCGGCTCGGGCGTGAGCTTGCGGATGTTCTCGATCATGAGCCTGGTCTGGGGCACATCGCCCTGCCCGTCCACCACGATCACGCCGTCGCCAGTCGCGACGATCAGGCTGACCGTGTTGACGATCACGCCCTGCTTGTCGGGCGAATGCAGCCCTTCATAGGCGTACACGTTGGGCACGATCTGCTGCCAACGTGGAAAATCTTTCGCGGTGAGATTGCGTTTGGAAATATCCGCCGAATGCGGCGGCTCCGCACTGAAGGCGGCCGGAGATAGCAGCAGCGCTCCGATCGAACATAGGATCGGCGCGAGCCCACTCGCTCTTCTCATCGTCATCCCCCAAGCGGAGCGGGCCCGCGTCGGGCCCGCCCCGCCGGTGTTTCACTATCAGAACTTGAAGCGCACGCCACCGTGGAACATGGTGCCGAAGCGGTCGTACAACTCCACGTTCGACTGACCCTGATAGAAACCAGCGCCACGACCGCCCGCGACCTTGGCTGGATCCTCATTGGTCAAGTTTTCGATCACGACGTACAGCTCGCCCATGCTCTCGAGCTGGTAGTTGACCGCCAGGTCGAAATAGTGGGCGGCCTCGATGTGGTTGTCGTTGATCGAGTTGGTGTAGCCCATGGCGGTCAGCTCGCTCGCCGACGGACAACTGCCCACGTCGCACTCGTAGAACGCGTTGTTGTACACGCCCGAACTGATACCGCGCATCGACAATGTCACCGACACCGGATTCCAGTCGTAACCCGCCGAGAGCAGGTAGCGATACTTCGGCCCGGAGAGCTCGGCGCCCAGACCGATGCCGGCATCGTCCGAGTTCACACCCTTACCGTCGATCTTGCCACCCTGAGCGTTGGTCGTCTCCAACTTGTCCACGAACGTGCCCATTGCACGCAAGGTCAAGTCGCCAGGGCCGACCGGCAGGCGGTAAGTGGCGTCGATGTCCACGCCGCTCGCCGTCTCGCCGACGATGTTCTCCGGGTAGCTGGTGACCACGTCGATGAAACCGGCGGCATTGCGATGGATCTGCGAACACAGCTGCGCGTCGTTATCGTTGTAACAACCTTCGATGATCTCACGCGTGCTGCGCACATAGATCGTGCCGTCGACTTCGATCTTGTAGTAGTCCACGGACATGGTGAAGCCCGGCAGGAAGCGCGGCGTCAACACCACACCGATACCCGTCGTATCGGCCTCTTCCGGCTTGAGATTCCGATTGCCGATGGTCTGGCTCTGCATGAAATATTGAGGCGGCGGGTTACCCGGCAGGCCCAGATCGATGTTGTTACCCGTGCCGCCAGAACCCTGGTTGAACAGCTCGCCGAGTCCTGGCGCGCGAATATCGCGCGAACGGGTGAAGCGGAAACGCATATCCTCGAGCGGCGACCAGACCAGGCCGGCCTTCCAGGTCGTGACTTCGCCGGACTCGCTGTAGTCGGTGTAGCGAACCGCGCCGTTGAAGTCCAGCACATCGGCGCCAGGCACGTCCTTCAACAACGGGAACACCGTTTCCACGAAGCCTTCGTTCACCGTGTATTCGCCGATCGTCGCCTTGTAGTTGCCCGCGAAGAAGGCGCTGGCCTGATCCAGATCGCTCACGGCGCCCTCCGAGGACTCCTTGCGGTGTTCGGCGCCGAACGCGAGCGACACCGGGCCTGCCCAGTTGTCGAACGGCTCGCCGCTCATGCTGGCGGCGACGACCTGCTGCTTCAGCGTGATATCCGAGTGCCCCATGTCGGTGACGTAGTCGAGGGCTTGCGGCGAGTTCACACCCAGGCCCATAGGATTGTAGGGACGGCAGTTCGGATCGACCACGATGTTCAGGAACTGGTCACGCGGGCCGCAAACGATTTTGCCCGTGGCCGGATCGCGTACCGCGTTGATCGCCGCGAGGTATCGCGAGTTGACGCGGTTGGTCGGTGTCAGGGATACGATGTTCTGCTCGCCATGCACGTAGGAGGCATCCCAGTTCCACTCCCTGCCGCCGAGATCGAAGTTGCCTTCGAAGCCGAACACGCCGCGCTTCAGCTCACGCTCGTTGATACCCTGCAGGTAATGCATGTCGCCGTTGAACGTGCCGATTTCGATGGCGTCGATATCATTGGCCACCATCACATCCCTGATTTCAGGCGCCAGAAACGCGTTGTCCTGATAGACGTAGACGGTGCCGCCGTTGTTCAGGATGGGCACGACCTGCGTGTTGTGCGACCAGGTCTTGCCATACTGCAAGTCGACGAAGGTGGTGACGTTGTCGGTGATGTCGAAGCTGGCGCGGCCGAACAGAGTTTTACGCTCCAGCGGCAGGGCGATGGTCGTGGCGCGATCGATACGGGAGGCTTCCCAGTCGCCGCCTCGCATGGTCGGACCGTTCACCAGATCGCCGAACTGAAACGGAATCGCGGCGCCGCCGGTCACGAACTGAGTTCCACGCAGACCGCACGGGCCCGGTGCGGCTGTCAGCCTGTTGCCGGGCTGGCCGGTCACGAGATCGACGTACGGCGTGATGTTCCGACAACTCAAGGTCAGCCCACCGAAAGTGCCATTGGCGACGCCGGCGTTATGAACCGTGAGCAGCGTCGGCTGGCCAGGCTGCGCGGACCGGGGGTTGCTCATCAGCTGGAACGAATCGTCCGCCCAATCGCGATTGTTGCCGATGATGCCTTCGTCGTCGGAGTACTCGCCGCTGAACAACAGGTGGCCACGGCCGTCGGCGAAGCCCGTTCCCGCCGTCAGCGAGAGTTTGTAGTTCTCGCCGTCGCCTTCGGTGGTCGCGCCGTAGTCGACGTTGCCCTTGACGCCGGTGAACTCCTTGTCCAGAACGAAGTTCACCACGCCCGCGAGCGCGTCCGAGCCGTACACCGCCGAGGCGCCGCCCGTCACCACGTCCACTCGCTGCACCAGGCCGCTCGGAATCATGTTGACGTCGACCGCTCCCGAGAGCGCGCCCGTGGCAATCGTCGAACCGACCATGCGCTTGCCGTCCTGGAGCACCAGAGTGCGGTTGGCGCCGAGGCCGCGCAGGTTCAGGATGTTCGTGCCGGCCGTGCCGGAGCTGATGTTCGAAGAGCGATTCCGCGGCGTCTGGCTGTTCGTAAACGCGGGCAGGCGGTTGACGGAGTCCGCGATGGTCACCGTCGCCATCTTGTTCAACTCTTCCGCACCCAGCACGGAGACTGGTGTCGGCGCTTCATAGCCGTCGGTACGCGCGATGCGCGAGCCGGTGACGGTGATGGCTTCGAGAGTGTCGCCGGAAGTATCGGCGGAGGTGCTGCCGGTTGCACTTTGGGGGGCTGGCGAGGGACCCGCCTGCGCCACCTGCTCGGCGGTCTCCTGCGCCATGGCGCTCATCGCGACGAAACTGGTCAGCGCCAGCAACGTCACGCTGGCCGGTCCCAATGCCCGTTTGACGGCTGCAGAAACCGGGCGCTCGCCCGAACGTGCCGCGCTTCGATCGTTCATCGTCATATTCCCCCTTTAGGAAAATTATTCTGTGCTCGGCTCACGTCCGGTGTGAGCCGGAGCATGACCTCGCATCTGATGAATCACTCGTGGGTCACGATGAGGGCCGGAGCCGCCATCCGTGCCGATGCTTTCATTACGCAGCACAGCCTACACGCGTCGGGTCGCAGGAATTTACTGATAATGTGTGCCGCCGGTCGGGGTCGCAGCATGAATCAGGCGTCGAAGCGCGAATTGACAGCATTAGTTTGCGCCGGCCGATGGGAGCCTCTCACGACGGGTGTCGCCCGCGCCTCGAATGCTTCGTGCAGCGGTTGAAGTCGTCCGCGACGACGGCTACTTTGAAGAAGCGCCGCGCGAGCAACGCGCGTCTATCGAAATCAATGTTCATGACGAACGCGCGCGTTCGTTGCGGGGGATTCGAAACATGCCTTCAAAGTCGATGGCCCGAGCTGCCGTGTTGTTGGGGATCGCGATCGCGAGCGGCGCTGCGCTCGCCGATGCGCCCAAGCAAAGACTCAATCCACTCATCGGTTTGATCGAGCAAGGCAAGCCCGCCATGGGCCTGTACGCGCCCAGCAATCGCCGACATGGCGCGAGCGACGCCCCGGCGCCGCAGAAAACGCCCGCGCAGCTCGCGAAAGAAACGGTCGCTTACAAACTTTCCGATTACGTTTTCGACGGCAGCATGGAGTACGACTTCGATAAGACGCTGCCGGAGTTCACTGCTTATGCGCAGGCGCTGAGCGCGGAGAAGCATCTGAGCGACACGCCTCATCCGCACATCGCGTATCCGATGATCGTGAAGATGCACGAGATCGCGCCCGACCCGGCGTTGGCCGCGCGTCACATCGGACAGCAACTGGATCTCGGCGTCAGCGGCATCATGTTCGTCGGCGTGGAAAGCGCCGAAGAAGTGAAGCAAGGCATCAAAGCCATGCGCTACCCCGCTCAAGGCGGCACGCGCGCCGACAGCGTCGGCTCGGCGCCGAAGTACTGGGGCGTTTCGGAACAGGAATATCGCCGGAAGGCGGATCTATGGCCGCTCAACCCGCAAGGCGAGCTGATCAACTGGGTGGTGGTCGAGAGCAAAGAAGGTTTGAAACACGTGCGTGAGATCGCCGCTGTCGAAGGCATCGGCGTGCTGTGGCCCGGCGCGGGCACGCTGCGTCGTGTGTTCTCCACGCCCGGCCCCGATGGCAAACCCGTCGTCGATGAAGCGGCGTGGGAAGGCGCGATTCAGCAGGTGCTGTCCGCGTGCAAGGAGTTCAAGGTGACTTGCGGCATTCCCACCGGCCCGGATCAGATCGAGATGCGCATGAAGCAGGGCTTCAGCGTGTTCGTGATGAACTGGGGCGAGGCCGGCTTCAAGACCATCGAGATCGGGCGCAAGGCCGCGGGCCGCAGCTAACGCCAGTCGTCGACTGAGATGCTACGCTCCTGCGGTCGCAACGATCGCAGGAGCTCGTGGCCTCAGAAATAGCCGAAGCCGTACAGCACGCCGACCGTCCACAACGCGATGGGATCGCCGCTCACTTTGTAACGGGTCCAGCCCACGGTCGCGGTGAGATCCTCGACGATGCCGACTTCCAAACCCGCGCCGACAAAATCATCCGAGTCGCGCTGAGTAAAGCGTTCCGACCCCACATCCAGCGAGCTGAAGGCACGCGTCTTGAGTTTCCAATAGTACTTGCCGCCCCGGAACGCCACGGCGACCCGCTCACTCAGCGGCAGCTTCACTTGCAAACCGACATCCACGCCTCGCACGGTCTGCGTGAGCGTCCGCTCGGATTGCAACAGCCTCTCCGGCAGCTCATCGACAAAACGCGATTGCAGTTTGCCGAGGTCGGTGTAACCGAGATGAACGGCCAGATAGTCGGTGAACTGGTAGCCGGTGAACACTCGCCAGCCCAGTCGCTTGTCGTCGCCCCAGGTCGCGGCCACGTCGTAACTCATGGTGCTGGGATCGCCGGAAAATTGCGTCGGCTGGCTCGGGCTGCCGTGCACCTGGCCGAGCTGCGATCCGAAGGACCAGCGGGACGCAGTGTCATCCGCGGATGCCGTCGCCGCCGCCAATCCGCCGGCTGAAATCAAAAACGCGCGCCACATCGTCCTGATCGCGAGCATGCCGTACTCCAGACGTTAGCGTTTGAGGATGAATTCCCGGTCCACGGTTTTGCCGACCGGGAATCCATATTCGCCGACCTTGCTGAATCCATAGCGCCCATAGAAACGTTGCGCGCCATAGTTCTCCGACCACACGCCGATATACAGCGGCGTCCGGCCCTGCGACTCGAGCCATTCCAGCCCCAGGGCCATCAAGCGACCGCCGAGGCGCAGGTTGTGAAATTCCGCGAGCACATACAGCTGCTGGATCTCGCCCGCGCTGGGTTCCAACTGCTCCACCGGCAGCTTGCAGGCCCCGACCACGAGGAAGCCGATGTTTCGGCCGCTTTCGTGCACGACCAGCCAGACGGCGCGTTTGGGGTCGGCGAGCGTCTGAGCCCAACTCTCCGGCGTGTGGCTCTTGGCCAGAAAAGCCTGCAAATCCTCGGGCGGATACAGGTGCCCGAAGGTTTCGGTGAACGTCGCCGCGCCCAGTTCGGCCAGGGCGGCGGCGTCCGCGGCGGTGGCGCGACGGATGGTGGCGATGTCGGCAGTGTCAGGCATCTTGATGGCTGAATGGGACGTTAACAGAGGCAAGAAACCCCTAGTCTACCGCGCCGAGCGGTTCCCCGCTCGGGGACCGCCGGGCGGGCGAATACGCCAGGCGATACAGCGCCGGCAAGACGAATAACGTCAGCGCCGTGCTAGACAAAATGCCGCCGATGACCACCGTCGCCAGCGGCCGCTGGACTTCGGATCCAGTACCGACATTGAACGCCATGGGCACGAAGCCGAGGCTCGCCACCAGAGCAGTCATCAGCACCGGCCGTAATCGCGTGGCCGCCCCGCTCACGATGGCTTCATCGAGCATGGCCCCGCGTTCGCGAAGATCTCGAATGAACGTGAGCATGACCACGCCGTTCAGCACCGCGATTCCCGACAGCGCAATGAACCCGACACCGGCCGAGATCGACAACGGCATGCCACGGATTAGCAGCGCCAGGATGCCGCCCGTCAATGCCAGCGGCACGCCGGTGAACACGATCAGCGTGTCCCTGCCCGACCCGAAGGCGGCATAGAGCAGCCCGAGCACGATCAGCAACGTGAGCGGGACCGCGACGGCGAGCCGGCGCGAGGCGGATTCGAGCTGCTCGAACGTTCCGCCGTACTCGATCCAGTAACCCGCCGGCAGCTGCAGATTCGTGCTGATGATCTGCCGTGCGTCGTCGACGAACGATCCCAGATCTCGTTCTCGGACATTGGCGGTCACCACGGCGCGCCGTTTACCGTTCTCGCGGCTGATCTGATTTGGGCCCAACGCAACGTCGATGCGAGCGACCTCCCCCAGAGGCACATACTCAGGCGGCCCCGCGGATCCGCCGAGGCTATCGGCATCGCCGCTGATTTCTCTGGATTCGCTGGGTAGCGGCACCGGCAGACGCGCCAACGACTGCGCATCGGCTCTATCGATATCGCCCAGGCGCACCAGGATGCTGAACCGTCGATCCCCTTCGAACATTTGGCCTGCGCTTTCCCCGCCCAATGCGATCCGAACGACTCTCTGGACGTCCGCGACCGCGAGGCCATACCGCGCCAGGCGTTGGCGATCCGGTGTGACCGTGAGCAATGGCAAGCCGGTTATCTGTTCTGTTTTGACGTCGCGCGCGCCATCGATGCCGGTGAGCAAGGATTCGACTCGCTCGCCCAACTGAAGCAATTGGTCCAGATCGTCGCCATAAATCTTCACCGCGACGTCCGAGCGCACGCCGGAGATCAGCTCGTTGAAACGCATCTGGATGGGCTGCGTGAACTCGTAGTTATTGCCAGGGATCTCCGCAGCCGCGGCCCGCAACTCACTCAGGAACTGCTCCTTGGACTTACGGGCGTTCGGCCATTCCGAGCGCGGCTTCATCATGACGAAGGTGTCCGATAACGAAGGCGGCATCGGATCGTTGGCGACTTCGGCGGTGCCGATTTTTCCGAAGACATGCGAGACCTCGGGCAATTGCTTGAGCCTCGCTTCCAACGCCATCTGCATATCGACCGACTGGCTCAAGCTCGTGCCAGGTATGCGCAACGCGTGCAGCGCCACGTCGCCTTCGTCCAGGCTTGGCACGAACTCGCGGCCCATCCGCAGCGACAGCAGCACGGCAACTGCCACCAAGCCGGCGGCGCCACCCACGATCAACCAGCGCTGGTCGATGGCCTTGCGTAACATCGGCTCGTAAGCGCGCCTGATGCTCGTCATGATCCGATTCTCGCCATGCCGAATGGGGCCACGAACGAACAACGCCACCGCGGCCGGCACGAAGGTGAGCGACAGAATCAACGCCGCAGTCAGCGCGATGACGACGGTGATGGCCATCGGATGAAACATTTTTCCCTCGATGCCCGTGAGCGTGAACACCGGCAGGTACACGACCAGGATGATGATCACGCCGAACGAGCTTGGCCGGACCACTTCTCGGGTCGCTTCTCGCACGATGGCCAGCCTCTCGATCAGCGTGGGCAGCCGCTGCGCCCTGGCCTGTTCTTCGCCGAGGCGACGCAGGCAGTTCTCCACGATGATGACCGCGCCATCTACGATCAAGCCGAAATCCAGCGCGCCCAGGCTCATCAAATTGCCGGACACTCGAGACCCCACCATGCCACTGATCGTGCAGAGCATGGCGATCGGAATGACAGCGGCTGTCACCAACGCCGCACGAATGTTTCCAAGCAGCGCGAACAGCACCGCGATGACCAGCAACGCGCCTTCGACCAGATTCTTGGTCACCGTATCGATCGTCGCGTCGACTAGCGAGGTGCGGTCGTAGATCACCTCGGCTTTCATTCCCTTCGGCAAGGAGGCCTGAACCTGTTCGAGGCGTTCCGCGGCAGCGCGCGCCACCGCCCGGCTGTTTTCGCCAACGAGCATGAACACCGTGCCCAGGACGATTTCCCTGCCATCCTGCGTGGCTGCGCCCGCTCGCAGCTCATGGCCCACTTCGATGTTCGCTACTTGGGCGAGACGGATCGCGACGCCCTGGCGTTGCCCCACCACGACCTCTCGCAGCTCTTCGATGGTCGCAAGTTGTCCCGGGGCCCGGATCAAATATTGCGAGCCGCTGCGCTCGATGTATCCCGCGCCTACGTTCTCGTTGTTTCTTGCGATGGCTGTGAGGATGTCGTCGAACGTCAGATCATACGCCAGCAACCGGTTCGGTTTGGGAGCGACGATGAACGCGCGTTCGTAACCGCCGATCGTGTTCACTTCCACGGCACCCGGCGTCTGCCGTAGCTGAGGCCGGATGATCCAGTCCTGGGCAGTTCGCAGATCCGTCGGCGTCCAGCCCGAGCCCTCCTCCGGCGTCACCGTGTACATGAAGATTTCGCCGAGACCGGTCGCTATGGGACCCAGTGTCGGCTCGAGGCCCGGCGGCAGTTGCGATCGAACTTCCGCCACGCGCTCGGATACCAGTTGCCGGGCGAAGTAAATATCGGTGCCGTCTTCGAACACGACGGTCACTTGCGACAATCCATATCGCGACAGCGAACGCGTGTATTCCAGCCGCGGCAAACCCGCCATGGCGGTTTCGATGGCAAACGTCACTCGCTGCTCGGACTCCAGCGGCGAGTAGCCGGGCGCCTCGGTATTGATCTGAACCTGGACGTTGGTGATGTCCGGGACCGCATCGATGGGCAGCCGCTGATAGTTGTAAACGCCGATGGCGCAGATCAGCACGACGATGCCGAGCACGAACCAGCGGTGACGCAGCGAGAACTCGATGATGTTGTTCAGCATGGCGCGTGCTCAATGATCGTGGCCGGCGCCGGCCTTCTCGATATCGGCCTTGATCAGGTAGCTGTTTTTGGTGACGTACCGCGCGCCTTCCTTCAAGCCTGCGAGGACCTCGATGTGGTCCGCGTCGGAGCGTCCCAACTCCAACATGCGTGGCTCGTATGTGTCACCGAGCTGCTCGAACACCACGTCGGCATCGCGGAAGCGCTGCAAGGCGTCGCGTCGAATGGCGAGCGGCACCTTCGTTTCGGCAACGGTCACATGTGCTGTAACGAACTGGCCTGGACGCAGCTGACCGGTCGCGTTATCGATGACGACGCGCGCTCGGACGCTCTGGCTGCCATGAACCGCGAGTGGCGCGATCCTGGAGACATGTCCGTCGGCGAGCTTTCGATTATTCAGATCGAGCACCTGGACTGGCTGCTGCTCGCCGATGCGTGCGAGATCCGTTTGGAAGACGTCGAGCTCGACCCAGACTTTGGTGAGATCGACGATCGTAAACAGGGCTTCCTCGCCAGTCGCTTCGCCGACCTGCGCGCGATGCTCCACCAGCACCCCGCCGATTGGAGCGGGGATCGGATAATTCTGCAGGCTTTCGTTGCTCTGTACCTGCGCGAGCACGGCGCCCTTGCTCACGGTCGCCCAGGGTTGCACCGCGACTTCGCGCACCACGCCCGGAAATCTCGCTCGCACTCTGGATACTCTCGCGGGGTCGGCTTGAATCACGCCGGACAGAGACAATGTTTCCTTCAGAGTTGCTGGACCCGCTTCACTCGTCGCCACGCCCATGGATTGCGCGACGTTCGGTGCGATGGTCGTGCGACCTTCGGCCTCCGCATGACCTTCCTCGTGGCCTTCTTCACGTCCCTGTTCATGACCATGCTCATCTTTATGGGCCTCCGGCGAATCGGTCGACGAGCCGCAACCGGCAATGAACAGCACAGCGAGCAACAATGCGAATAATCGGATCATGGTGCGCTCCGTTCAAAAGCGCGAACGGGCGCACCCGTCACGCGTTGTATTTCGATGAGTAAGGTGTGGAACTGCGCGGCGGCGGTGATCGCCTCGCGCTCGACTTCGAGCAATTGCGACTGGGCATCCGCCAGCTCGAGCAATGAGAAGCGGCCAGCACGGTATCCTTGCTCTGTCGTAGCCAGCATGGCTTCTGCTTGAGGCCGAACGTTTGTATGCAGAGCCTGCGCCTCGGTGCGCGCGTGTGAGATCTCCTGATACAGCTCGAACAGCTTGGCTTGAACCTCCAGGAGCGTCGCTTCACGTTCGGCATCGATGCGCGCACGGCTGGCCCGGGCGGACTTCTCTTCCAGCGCCGCTTTCTGCCGCGTACCTAACGGAACGGAGAAGGATGCGATCAGCGCGTGTTCGTCGAATGATTCCAGCCGCCGCACACCGGCAGCCACCGACACATCGGCCGCCTTTCCTGCTTCGGCCAGCCGGACGCGGGCGTCTTGCGCTCGCGCGTCCGATGCGAATCGCGCCAATTCGGGGCTGGCTTCGAGTCGCTGCTTATAGACCTCGAGTGTCTCGAGCGCAGGCAACTCGAATATATTGCCCGCGGCGGTTACGAACGAAGCGTTTGCATCGCCCCATAACACGGCAAGGTTGACGCGTGAGCTCTCGAGCTCGTGCTCCGCGTGCTCCTCCGCAATTCGAGCCCGGGCCAGCGCGATCTCCGCCTTGCTCAGCATCGCCGGCGACGCGGCTCCCGCTTCCACTCGTTGCTTGACCACGTTGCGTGTGGTGTCTGCCAGCTCCGTCGCGCGGCGCGCTGTCTGCAAAGACTGCTGATCGGAGACGACGTGAATGAAACGTCGAGCTACTTCGGCGAGCAGATCGATTCGCCGCACCTGCTGGTCGGCCGCCAGCGCATCGATCTCTCTTGCTCCGAGCTCCTTGCGCAGCGCCAACTTTCCGCCACGCTCGAATACGCGGGAAAGTTGCACCGTCGATTCGAGCGCGCTTACCCCCGAAACATTTCCTGTGCCACCGAAATTCTCGAACTCGGTTTGCAAGCTCCACGCAGGCGGCAACGCCTCCACCGCGGAGCGGCTCGCCACGCTCTCTGCTTCTGACATGAAGGCGCGAATCTGGGGGTTACGTTCAGTGGCAAGCGCCGTTGCCTGCTCGAACGTCAATTCGTCGTCCGCAACCGTCCCTGCGCCGCTCACCTCGATCCACGAGCCGAGCACGCACACAAACACGCCCGCACGCCATGCGGGCGCTCGATAACTCTTCATTGAAATGCCTCCGCAAGCGTCGTTCCGACGGAACGCCGCTGAAATCACTCAGAACGTGAAAATGCGAAGAGGCTTAGACCGGCGGCCCGCGCAGCGGCGGCCGCCAATAAATGGAATCGTCGGTGGGAATCGATTGTTGTTCGGCCGGGAACGGGCCGACACGGGTAAAAGGCAGGTCCCAGCTCAACACCGTGAGCGCGACCGCAATCGCCAGATCGAAATCGGGACCGCCCTTTTTGACCAGCGTCCCGAACAGCGGATTCACGTCCTTGTCGGCGTTGCTCTCGTCCTGATGATGCTCATCGGCATGAGCATCCGCAAAATGAACACTCGCCGGCGGCTCCTGCCCATCCAAACACAAATGAACATGCGCCCCGCTCGCCTTCACAGTCAGCACTGCAAGCACGAGCGTCCACAATAAGAAACGAGTTATGCGGGGGTGCCACATAGCTCCAATAATAACTCATCGGCGCGTTGTCGAGGTGAGTTACCCCTAAGAAAAGAGTTCTTGCAACCATAGAAATCAAGCAACCAACGCATCCGCATGCCGCCCAAGTCGGTATTGAGAAAAGAAGTTTTGCAAGGAAAAACAAAACGCAATCATCCGAACGACTCTCCCGGCGCGGACGCGCGGCGAACGAAGTCGGCGAATGCACGTTTTGCAAGCTGGCGGGCAGCGCGATCCGTGTAGAACATGTGTCCGCCAGGCACGCACACGTTGTTCACACGCGCCTTCAAGTCGGGCTCCGTTCGAGCGACCGCCTCATCCAGCAGCGCGCACGAGCCGTCGTACAGTCCCTTGAAGTTGATCACCCGCAGATTGGGGTTGAGAGTCATGGCCCGATGCAACGGCGCCTCACCCTGTTGCTGCCCCTCTGGGTTCATCTTGAATCGAGCCGTCATCCAGTCCGGAGCGAAGCCCGTGCGCGGATCGATGGCCAGCGGCTCGGGATGGAACGCGCCACCGAACGGGCCTTGATAAAGCAGATCGCTCTCGAAGCCAAGCACATTGCGGACGTAGCTGTTGAAGACGCGCGACGTGCCAGTCAACAGATCCATCGTGCGCGACAGGCTGGGATCGGGCGGCGTGCCGAACGGCATCCACGGCTGACCGGCCGGCCGAGCTTTGCGACTGATGCGGCCATCGTACCGCCCCAACTCCAGTCCTTGATCCGCGAGCAATCCATCCGCAAAAGCATCGCGAGTGAGTCGCAGCGTCTCTGCGTTCGCACGACTGGAGTCGACGCCCGTGTAACGCGCAAGCTCCGCAAGCAGCTTTGTGCGTTCCTCAGACGTCAACTGAGCGACGCGAGCAAGCGCTGGCGCATAGGTGTTGCGCGCCCACTCCGTCGATCGCTCGAGCACCTGCTCCACGGGTAACGCCTGCAGATCCGACGGCAAACGTTTGTGATAATGCGCACTGGCCGTGAACTCGGTGATCGCCAGCGCATCCGTCAGATTCTGCGGCACCTCCTGCCCGGCGTCGTAACTTCCGGAGATCAGGAGCACGCCTTTGATGTGAGTGCGCCGACGCTCAAGCACCGCGGCAACCAGCATCGCGCGTGTGGTGCCATAGCTTTCGCCGCCGATGAACAGCGGCGCGTCCCACAAATCGAAACGGGTCAAATAGACGCGGATCATCTCGGCCACGGCCTCGGCATCGCCATGCGCGGTGAACAGCGTCGCGCGGTTCGCCTCTGAAGTCGCTCGACTGAAGCCGGTGCCCACCGGATCCACGAAGACGAGATCGCTATGCTCCAGCCACGTCTCCGGATGATCGACGATGGGATTCTCGGTGTCAGGTCCGTACTCGGGATATGTGTCGGGCGTCTGCGGCCGCTTCGGCCCGAAGCCCAGCACGTGCACCTGCGCCGAATTCGCTCCCGGGCCGCCGTTCCACAGAAACGTGATCGGTCGCTTCGGCTGGTTGGGCGCTCGATCGGCCATGTAGCCGATGAAGAACACCGAGGCCATGCGCTCGCCAGTGTCATTCACGTAGAGCGGCAGCAGTCCCGTGTGCGCCGTGTACTTCAGCGTCTTGCCACTGTCCAATCGGACAGAATTCCTGGTCGTTACGATGGTGTCCGCGTGCGGCTCGATCGGCGCAGCCTCGCTCCCACTCGAGATCAAGGCCATGACGCAGACGACGGCGGCTATCGATTTCAACATCCATTTCTCCTTCTCGGGTCCGCCGCAATCTATCATCGGGCCGTTGCTGACGATGCGCGCTACCCCGCGTTTCCCCACGGCGCACATTATTTATGCCGGGAGCGCGCCCACTGCTCCGCATTCCGGCAAATTATTGCCTGGGCATGCGGCTAGTGTGCTCGGGTGAGCTCATCTTTCGAGGATGCCGATGACAAAAACACGTTCCTTTATAGGGGGCCTGGCAGTGCTGTCGCTGCTGACTGCGACCGTCGCGACGGCAGCGGATCAGGCCGAGCCGAGCCTCTCGATTACGCTGAGCCCAATGATGAAAGAAGGATCGATCGTCGGGCTCGCTGTCGAGCAGGCAATCGAGGGTGTACGCGCGGACGCTTCGACACCGCTCTTCCAGATGCCACTCGTCACTCACAACGTTCCGACCGTTGCGAGCTCTCTGCAGGCGCTGACGGCTCGCGACGCTCAAGGGCCCGTTGCGCTCACGAGTCGCGATGAAGGCGACGGGCCGGCCAAGGTCCGCCGTTGGTTCCCTGATCGAGCCGTCACCGGAACCGTGCACGCGCGCTATGAAACGACTCAGGCCAATGTGCTCGCGCCGCTCGGCGCTGCACCTCCCATCGAGATGCGTATCGAAGGCGGCGCGATGTCCGGTGGGGCGGCGATACTCGCTCTGCGACCCGTTGTCCCGAGCGTGAGTCTGTCCATCCGTTGGGATCTGAGCGAATCGCCGGGCGATCTCGGCGTCGACAGTCTCGCAGGTCAGACGAAATCCAACGTTCCGCCGTCCATGCTCGACCAGGTTTTTCTGATGGCCGGACAACTGGGCCGCCATCCAGCAGAGCGCAACGCCCTCGGCTTCCAAGCTGTCTGGCAGGACGAGCCGCCGTTCGACGCGGCATCGCTCATGCAGTGGACCGAGCGTCTGCACGCCGACTATGTTCGCTTCTTCCAGGCCAATCCTGAGCCCTACACCGTTTTCTTGCGACGGAACTTGGTGAATGCCGGCGGCGGCATCGGCATGTCTCGCTCGTTCGTGACGACGTTCGGCAATCGCGGCCAGGGTGACGATCCTCAGGATCTGAAGTTCACCCTCGCCCACGAAATGTTTCATACGTTCCAGCCACGCCTGAGTGGACAGGAAGGGTTGGCTGGAAGCTGGTTCAACGAAGGCATGGCGGTGTTCTATCAGCGAGTGCTGCCATTTCGCAGCGGCCTGATCGACGCTGAAGCGTTCCTGGAAGATTTGAACTTCCATGCCGCGCGTTACTATACCAACGCACTCGGCAACGCGCCGAACTCCGAAGTGTCCGCCCGCTTCTGGGAAGACACGCGCATTCGAACGTTGCCGTATGACCGTGGCTTCCTCTACTTCGCCACGGTGGACGAAGCGGTGAGAAACAAGTCCAACGGCAAGCGTTCGCTCGATCACTTGATGTTGCAGATGAAAGCGCGTGAAAAGGCGAATCAGCCGGTCACGGTCGAGGCTTGGGAGGCCGCCCTGCGAGACGAACTGGGCGAAGCCGGCGTGAAGTCATTCCGAGCCATGTTAGCTGGATCCGCACCGCTGCCCGGCTCCGATGCATTCGGCCCCTGCTTCAAGCGCATCTCCAAACAGATGCGCCGCTACGAGCTGGGCTTCGCGCCGAAAGCGCTAACCGAATCTCCGCGCAAGGTTCGCGGCCTCATCGCAGGCTCGGCGGCCGAGCGCGCCGGACTGCGCAATGGAGATGAGATCACTCAACCGGTGCCGCAAGACGACATCCAGGGACGGCAAGATCGACTGTTGAAACTGCAGATCAACCGCGATGGCAAGCCGCTCACCGTCGAATATCTGCCGCGCTCGGAGTCCGTAGCCACTTGGCAATGGGAACGCGTCCCCGACGTTCCCGCCGCGCAGTGTGCGCGCTAGCCGGCTTACATTTTCTCGCCGGGCAGCTTGCTGGCTTGTTTCATCCAGTCGGTGAACTGAGCTTCGTCGAACGGCTTGTCCTCGCAGATGTCGAGGTACCGCACATACGGATACTTGGACTCGCCCGGAGGCTGCGGACGCAGTGATCCGCCGTTGAGAAATGTCACCTTCACGAACTTCGTGAAGCAATGGAAGCTGACAAACCAGCCCTCGCCTTCCATGCCATAGAAAGGCGAGTTCCATTTGACGGCCTTGTTCACGCCAGGAACCGCGCGCACGATGAGCTCGTCCAGACGGCGCCCGATATCTTTTTTCCAGCCCGGCATGGCCGCGATGTAAGCCTGCACGGGAGCGTCGCCGTAGCCCTTGGGGATCTGCGGGTTGCCGCCGGACAGCAGCACGGGCTGCCCATCCTTGGGCTTCGGCAGAGGTTTACGAGGCTTGGCGGCCTTGGCCGGAGCTCGCTTGGCCGCGACCTTCTTCGCGGCTTTCTTGGCAACCTTCGCTGACGGCTTGGACTTCTCGGACGTCTTGCTGGCCATTGCGTTTCCTTGCTATTCGCGCGCGAGCCTCTGACTCCGCCACTTGGTAGCGTACGGCAACACAAACATATACAGGCCGGTGAACAGCAGCAAGAACAGCGGAATCAATGTGAGCGAGCCCACCCAGAACGCCAGTTGCTCCCGCCCCATCACAGCGAAGTTGGCGAGCACCGCTAATGTAAACGTGATCGCCAGCCAGCGATGAATCTGTCGAATCCAGTTGCTCATGTGAATCTCCCTCACTCTGGCCGAGCCAGCACCTGCTCCAGTTTGCCCAGGAACTGCTGCCACCCCGCCTTGGCGCCGCCGAATGCCTGCTTCTGCTCCGGCCGGAAGCCCACCTGCTCCACGCGCAGGAGCGTCCCCGCGTTCGATGGAGTGAGGGTGAACGTGACGACGCTCTTGAGGCTGTACGCCGCATCGTCATGGTCGAAATTCCACGTGTAAGACAGCGCTTTGTTCGGCTCGATGGTGAGAACCTCACAGTCCAGCACCCCGCCCCACTCGCCGCGCAGCTTGAAACGATGACCGATGGAGGGAACGAAGTCGTTTTTCATCAGCCACTCCTCGATGAGATGCGGCTGCGTGAGCGCGCGCCAGAGCTTTTCCGGCGGATGAGGAATGTCACGTTCGACGACGACGGAACGCGTTTCGGGCGCGGTAGCGGTCATTGATCCATCCTTTTGAGTAAGTCTTCGAGCTGGTCGAAGCGGCGCTCCCAGAACCCACCCATTTCGCGCGTCCAGTCGATCAACGGCGCGAGTGCGCCGAGCTGCGCGCGATAGTGAGTCTGCCGGCCTTCATGGCGATCGCGCACCAGTCCGGCCTGCTTCAGGACGCCAAGATGCTTCGACACCGCCGGCTGCGAAATGCCGGCGTGAGTCGTCAGCGCTCCGACGGTCTGCTCTCCCTCGCGACACAATTGCTCGAAAATCGCCCGCCGAGTCGGATCGGCCAGCGTTCTGAACAGCACGTCGCGAGTGTCTACCTTTGGCAATTGATAACCCGTTGGCTATGGATCAACATATAACCATCGGGCTATGTTTTAGTCAAGCGTGGCGCAATCCTCCCCGGCCCTCGGCGCTGACGGCGACTTTATGATTCGCGCGGCGAACGCAGCCATTTTGCCGTTCTCGTGCGCCACGCCCGGAGCAATCACGCACGACCAAGAAAATTTGAGCTTCTCACGCTCGGCTCTGTCACGAGCCGTGGCGTAAAAGTTCTGGCCACGAGCAAACCGATGCGGCCCCTGCGCGTCGGCTTCGGGTTGGTGTGGCAAGCTCGGATGATTGGGATCGTTGTCCGCATCGCCAAGCAACAGGATCAGCGGCGATGCGAACGCGCGACCAAAATCGAATTCGCCACCGGGCGCTCCGGCGACGCCGAAGGGCCAGCGCACCTCGCGGCCCGTGACCATATATGAGCCTGCATTGGCCGAGATCGCAGCGTGCATTCGCTTGCCCAGACCCAACATCACATAGCGATGCACGAACTGCGCACCCGCCGAATGGCCGAAGAGCCAGTACTTGGTCGCGCTCAAATGCTCGACTTCGCGCATGGCGTCGAAGATCGGCTCGATGGCGGAGTAACTCCACTGCGCCCGTGGCACCTCTTTGCCGTCCTCGGTGAACGCCCCGCCGAAGTTGTAGCCGTTGGCGCCCGGGAACGCCTTCGATGTGAACTCCGGGACCACGACGACAAAGCCGTTCTCTTTGGCGGTATCGACCCACTCACTCAAATATCGGTCGGCATCCCGCTTCACGCCGTGCATGACGAACACGATGGGCGCTGTCGCCGGCGCGCCTTCGGGCCGGAAGTACCACACCGGCACTTTCGGCCCCGCCCATTGCTCGAACATGAATCGCTTGGCGCCTGGAATGTTTGCTTCCGCAGGCGCCGGCGATGCCACTGGCACCGGACGGCTGCTCGCCTGAACAGCGGAGGGCGAAGCGCAGCCCCACAAACTGGCACTGCCGACCAGCAGCGCCTGGGCGATCCACAGTGAACGTTTCATCGAGCTCGACTCCGTCAGAACGAGGCGCGCAGTTGCACGTAGAACTCGCGCCCCTTGAGTGAATGATAGTCGGGCCGATAGCCCAGCGACTCATCCACCAGCGGCGGCGCTTCGTCGAAGACGTTGTTGGCGCCCAAGCGCAGACTCACCTTGTCCAGGGCCGGAAGCTCGAAACGATAGTCGGCGTACATATTCACGCGCCAGTTCTCCTCCACTTCCCAGTACTCGGGCAGTCCGTCGCCGTTCAAGTCCAGGTCGGCATTCGGATCCAGGAACATCGACACATAGCGCGCCGACATGCCCGCGCCGAAGTCACCCTTGCGCCACGTCAGCGTCGCGGAGCCGCGCCAGCGCGGATTGCCGCCGAGCTCGACGCGATCCACTTGCAACTCGTCGAACTGACCGGCAAAGGCCGGATCGCCCGCGACCGCAGCCAGCAGATCGTTCCGCACGACATCGAGTTTCTGCAGGTACATCGCTTCGAGCTCGACGTTGAATTTACCCACGATACCCGCATCGAACCCGGCGGCGATGCCGAAATCGAAGCCGTCGGCCACCTGGCTGTCGAGGTTGATGTAGGGATCGTTCACGAACAACACCTGGCCGGCGGCCACGCGCTGATCGTCCGGATGCGCCGCATTCCAGGCTGCGAACGCCGCCAGGTCGTCAGCCGTAGGATCGGCGCGCACCACGTTGGGATTGAAGCTGCCCTGCCGGCGCAACAGGAAATCGAGCGCGAGCGCTTCCTGCACACCGAATGCGCCGATAAGATTTTCCTGCTCGAAGCGCCAGTAGTCGACGTTGATCCGGAAGTCAGTAAGCCAGTCGACCTCGATCACGCGATCCAGTTGCAGGCTCACGCCCGCGACGATGGTCTCGGTGTCCTCGTTGTCGAGATCCGGATTTGAACGCCGCACCGACGCCATGTATGCATCGCCATTGGAGAGCGGATCACCCGTCACTTCCGCGCGCAGGAAGTCTTCATTGCCCAGATCCAGGCGTGAAACATCGCCGCGGTTCAACTGCACGAGGTTCGGCACTCGGAAGCCCTGGCTGTAAGCCGCCCGCAAGTTGACGAAATCGACCGGGAACCACGACAGCGCGATTTTCGGCTTCACTGCGCCGTCGTCCAGATCCTCGAAGTATTCGCCACGCGCGGCCACCTGCAACGTCACATCGTTGATCCACGTGCCCTCGCCCCGATGCAGCGGCACCAGCGTTTCGGCGAACAGCGAGTAAACATTGCGATACGCCGACGAATCTCGCGTCGGGCTCACGCCTACCACATCCGAGATACCCGAGACGTTGTCGGTCGAATAGATGATCGTGCCATCGAGGCGCGGATCGCGATCTTCGGTATAACCTTCACCGCGCCACTCACCGCCAACCGCGAAGCCCACCGGCCCAGCCCACAAGTCGAACGCGTTCGCGTTGGACATACGGAAGTCGGCGGTTGTGAGATCCGTCGAGCCGACGTTGGTCGTTGGAATGCGCACGCGGTCCCACTGCGCCTGCGTGTTTGCGTTCGGGCCGCCGAAGGGATTGATGGCGTCGGGCGTCGAGCGCGCCAGCTCCTGCGCCAGCAGCGTCTTGGAGATGTGATTGCTTTCGGTGTCGCTGGTTTCATTGGCGCTGTTGGTGAGCGCACCTTCCCACTCCCAATCGCCAAACGAGCCACGCAGGCCCGCCATCACGCGATAGGTTTCAGTCTCAGTATCGATGAAACGCGGGCCGAGATCCGTCGGGCGCCAGTTCTGGATCAGCACGTCGCGGCCCGTGGCGGGCACGTCGTTAGCATTCAATCCGGGCAGCCGGTTCGGGTTGCCGGCGACGCCGAAAGGGTTCCAGTAGTTCGAGGCCGGCACGATCAGGAATGCGAGCCCCGAATCGAGCGGCTGTGCTGCTCTGTTCGAGTCCGTGGTGGCCCGGTAGTACAACACTTCACCGAACCCCTGCAGCGTGTCCGTGAAATCGTGCTCGCCGAACGTGTACAAGTTGTAGCGCTGCGCTTCCGGGATCAACTGACGGCCCTTCGCAGTGATCGGATCGTTGGCGATGTTCACGCCTTCGTTGAGCGAGTTGTTCGGCTGATTCGCCCCATAGTCGTAACGCAACGATGCATCCAGGCTGCCGTCATCGAGTCCCATGCAACCTTCAGCACGCTGACCCAGCTCCGCGCGCGTGCCAGCAAACGAGCACGGCTGGATGTGAAACTCGCCAGTGCTGTTGGTCAACGCGGTCGTGCCCTGACGCACTCGCTGCCCCACGAACACGCCGAGATCGTTGAGCGAGCCGGCCTGATACTGGCCGAATGGCGAGGACGTCGAGGTGTTGCGAAAGTCAGTTGTTTCCGTGGCGTATGGCGAGTCGCCGAGATAAGCGCGCTTGTCCACCGAGTTGAACTGCTGGCCCATTTCGCTGGAATACAAGCCGCTGCGATCGAAGAACGATGCCGTCAACAGCACGCGCGTGCGATCGTCATTGAACTTCAGACCCTGCGCCACGTCGACGGATGTTTCATGCTCGCCCGTACCCTCCAGGCTGCTGTAGCGCGCAGTGACCGAGCTTCGCTCGAAGTCGGCGTCCATGATGGTGTTGAGCACGCCGGCGGTGGCGTCCGAACCGTACAGCGCGGACGCGCCGTCACGCAGCACTTCGACGCGCTCGATGCCGGCGGCCGGGAACGCATTCACGTTCGTGACTTGTCGTGGCGTCGAGCCGATGTCCTGATTCACACCATGCGCAGCGATGCGACGGCCGTTGAGCAATATCAGCGTGTTGCCGGTGCCGAGGCCACGCAAGTTCACCGTCGCAATATCGCCTCGCGCGTCGTTCGGACCATCGGCTGCACCGTTGATCTCGAACGCGCCGGCTTGCGCGACGTTCTCCAACAGCTCGCCCGTCGTCGTCTGGCCAAACGCCGCGAGCTTCTCCGCATCCAGCACCGACACTGCGATGGCGCCCGTATCGGACGCGCCGCGAATGTTGGAGCCGGTGACGATGACTTCCTCGAGCTTTTCCGAAACCGGTGTCGTGCTGGTCGCTTCTTGTGACCAGACCTGCGACGCGCCCGTGACCTGGATGATTGCGCCTAGCAGCGCCGCCGAGCGAATGGAGTGGTTTCTTTGCATGATGCCCCCTGAGAAAAAAAGTTGGTTATTGCTGTTCCGGCGGCGCAATCCCAGCGGGACTGTTCAACGCCGTTTCCAAAGCCTGGCGGTCGAGCGCGCCTTCCCATCGCGACACGACGATGGTGGCCACTGCGTTCCCGATGAAATTCGTGAGCGCACGGCACTCGGACATGAATCGGTCGATGCCGAGAATCAGCGTCATGCCGGCGACCGGCACCGACGGCGTAACGGCGAGCGTCGCGGCCAGAGTGATGAAGCCCGCGCCAGTCACACCCGCAGCGCCTTTCGAACTGAGCGCCGCCACGAGCAGCAACAACAGCTGCTCGCCGATGGATAGATCCACACCGGTGGCTTGCGCGATGAACAGCGCCGCGAGCGTCATGTAGATGTTGGTGCCGTCGAGATTGAACGAGTACCCGGTCGGCACCACCAACCCGACCACCGCCTTGCCGCAGCCCGCCGTCTCCAGCTTCTTCATCAGGTTCGGCAGCGCCGATTCCGAGGAGCTGGTGCCCAGCACGAGCAGCAGCTCGGCGCGCAGATAGGAAATCAATCGCAGGATGGAGAAGCCGTTGAGGCGTGCGATGGCGCCCAGCACGAGCAGCACGAACAGCGCGGACGTGAGATAGAACGTCGCGACCAACTTGGCCAGATTGGCGATGACGTCGATGCCGTACTTGCCGATAGTGAATGCGAACGCGCCGAATGCTCCCAGCGGCGCGGCCTTCATCAGCACGCCGACCAGACGAAAGAACACCTCGCTCGCGCTCTCCAGCAGCGTCACCACTGGCGCGGCTGGCGCGCCCACCAGCGAGATGCTGATGCCAAACAGGATCGCGACGAACAGCACGGGCAGAATGTCACCGCCGGTGAGCGCGCTCATGAACGTCGTCGGAATGATGTTCATCAGGAAGCCGACGATGGTCTGCTCGTGCGCCTTGCTGGCGTAGCTGGCGACTGCGCCCGGATCGAGCGTCGTCGGATCGATGCCCATGCCCGCGCCGGGCTGCACGACGTTCGCCACGACCATGCCGACGACCAGCGCGAAGCTCGACACCACGATGAAATAACCGAAAGCCTTGAACGCCACGCTGCGTAGCGCCTTCAAGCTCGACATGCCCGCGATGCCGGAGGCGACCGTGATGAATATCACCGGCGCGATGATCATCTTCACCAGCGCGATGAACGCATCGCCGAGCGGCTTCAACGCCACGCCCACGTCCGGAGAGAAATGACCGAGCAGGCCGCCGAACAGAATGGCGGCGATGACTTGGGCGTACAGGCTGCGGTACAGAGGCAGGCGCTGGGCCGGCACAGGCGCGGGCGCCTCGGCTTCGATCACGGACCGCATCATCCCCCCGGTCATGGTCATTGTTGGAAAACGGCAGCTATGGTGCGACCGGCCGCAGGGAGCTGGCAACACAACCTCCGTTGCGAGCTATCTGATTATTTCCAAAAGAAAAACGACGTAGAAGCGGGCGATTTCTGTGCGGCTTCTTGCACACGATCGGGAGGCGATGTGCGAAGATCCGCCAATCGCGGCGGGGTCGACCGGAATGATGTTCTTCAGCGATGACGCGGGCTGGTTGTGGCGACGGGCGCTCATAGTGGGCGTCGTGTCGTTGGCCACTGCGTTGGCTGCCGCCGAAGTCACCGTCCGCCTCGCCCGTCAGGATCTGGAGCGTCGGCTCAATACAGATGCAGCGCTACGCGCGGCAATGTTGGGCAACGAGCTCGAGAGACATCGTTCACTGCCCTTTGTATTGGCACACGACGCGGAGATTCGCAACGCGCTACGCACTGCGAACACGCCCGCCGAGAGCGAAGAAACATTCGAAGGGCTGAGCGAGCGTTTCGAACGCTTCGCGCAACACGCGGGCGCCGCGACGGTTTATCTGCTCGAAGTGTCGGGCCGCACGCTCGCCGCCAGCAACTGGCGCACCGACACCAGCTTCGTCGGCGAGAACTACTCATTCCGTCCGTACTACCGGGACGCCATGAAGAATGGCGCCGCCGAGTTGTTCACGCTCGGCACGGTCAGCCGGGTGCCCGGCTTATATCTCGCACGCCGCATCGATAGCTCCGGCGCGGGCGAGCCGGTGCCGGTGGGCGTCATCGTCGTCAAAGTGGAATTCGATGAGCTCGAAGCGCAATGGCGCAGTTCGGGCGATGGCGCGTACGTCACCGATGAACGAGGCGTCGTGCTAATCACCAATCGACCGGAATGGCGCTTCACGACCACGCGTCCGTTGAGTCAGCGCGATCAAGCCGCGCTGTCCAGTCCCGAACAACTGGGGCTCGACGGGCCTGTGCCGCCATTCCCCACGACCCCGAGCTCCTCGCTCATCGGCGCCGACCACGACGCGGGCAAGCCGGGCTGGACCGTGCATGTCCTGCGTGACGCCAGAAAAGAACTGGCGACGGCTCGTTTGAGCGGCGCCGCCATCGGTGGCTTCGGTGGCGCATTGCTCAGCCTGGCAGTGCTCGTTGCCCACGCCATACGAGCGCGTGAGAAGACCATGGCTGCGCGTCGTGAAGCAGCGAGGCAGGAACTTGAAGCCCAAGTGAACCTGCGCACGCGCGAGTTGAAAGAAACCAACCAGCGACTGATCCAGGAAGTCGACGAACGCACCCGCGCCGAAGCCACCCTCCACGCCCTGCAGGACGAGCTCGTTCAAGCGAACAAGCTGGCGGTGCTCGGGCAGATCTCGGCGGGCGTCGCGCATGAAATCAATCAGCCGGTCGCTGCCATCCGGTCTTATGTCGACAATGCGCGCGCCTTCCTGGAGCGTGCTCAGCCGTCGCGGGCGGCAGCGAATCTTTCGGCGATCGCCTCGCTCACCGAGCGCATCGGCACGATCACGCACGAATTGCTGACCTTCTCACGAAAGAGCAGCGGCACGCCTCAACAGATGCGCGTCGACGATGCCATCGCCGGCGCACTGTTACTGATGCGCACCCGGTTTCGTGCGCTCGGCATCAAGCATGTGCGCAATGGCGAGAGCGGGCTGCAAGTGATAGCCGAGCGCGCTCGCCTGGAACAGGTGTTGGTGAACCTGTTACAGAATGCCGCCGATGCTCTCGAAGGCATCCGTGACGCCAAAGTCAGCATCGACGTGCGCGCCAACTCGGACGACGTCACCATTGAGATCGCCGACAACGGCCCAGGCGTTGCGCCCGAGGCGCTCGAAGGTTTGTTCACTCCCTTTGCCACCAGCAAACCCAAAGGCCTCGGCCTGGGGCTGGTGATCTCGCGAGACATTCTCGCGGAATTCGGCGGCCGGCTGGAACATCTGAAACACGTGCAGCCCGGCGCCAGTTTCCTGCTTACGTTGAGACGCGCCAATGACTGAAGGTACAGAGACACGCGGCGTCGTCGCGTTCATCGACGACGACGAGGATGTGAGAGCAGCCAACGCCCAGACGCTGGAATTGGCCGGCTTCGATGTGCAGGCGTTCGCGGACGCCGAATCGGCGCTGGCGCGGCTCGATGAGAACTTCCCGGGCGTCGTCATCAGCGACATCCGCATGCCCGGCATGGACGGGCGCTCGATGTTTCATGAGCTGCGCCGTCGCGACGCCGATCTGCCCGTGATTCTCATCACCGGCCATGGCGATATTCAGGAAGCCGTCGAACTGCTCGGGGCCGGTGCGTATGACTTCATCGCCAAACCGTTTGCCGCCGAACGCCTCGTGTCAAGCGTGCATCGCGCGCTCGAACAGCGCGGGCTGGTGCTCGAGAATCGACGCTTGAGAGACGCCGCCCGCCGCGCCGACGACGAACTGCCGCTCATCGGCGATAGTCCCGTGATGGCTGGATTGCGCGCCAGCCTGCGACAACTCGCCGACGCGGATGTCGACGTGCTGATCGAAGGTGAAACCGGCGTGGGCAAAGAGGTCGCCGCGCGTGCACTGCACGCCTGGAGCAAGCGACGCAGTCGTGTATTCGCTGTTCTCAACTGCGCCGCTCTGCCGGAGAGTCTGCTGGAGCACGAGCTGTTCGGTCACGAAGCTGCGGCCTTCCAAGGCGCGGGCCGCCGTCGCATCGGACGCATCGAAGCGGCGGATGGCGGCACTTTGTTTCTCGACGATATCGAATCGATGCCTCTGGCCTTGCAAACGCGCCTCGTGCGCGTGCTGGAAGATCGAGCCGTCACACCACTGGGCGCCAACATGCCCCGCTCCGTCGACTTTCGCGTCGTCGCCGCCTCCAAGGTCGATCTAGGCGAGATGTCCTCGCGGGATGCTTTCCGCAAGGACCTGTATTTCCGATTGAACGTCGTGCGGCTACGAATCCCGCCGCTGCGCGAACGTCGCGCCGACATCGTGCCGCTGTTCGGTCACTTTCTCGCGACCGCTTCGCAACGCTTACGGCGGCCCGTGCCGCCGTTGACCAAATCGATCAAGGCGCGTTTGTTCGAACATGACTGGCCGGGCAATGTGCGCGAGCTGCGCAACTTCGCCGATCGCGTGGTGTTGAAAATGCCGGATGTGGGCGACGCTGAAACCGAATCGCCGGAGAGCTTGCCCGAACGCATGGAGCGTTACGAAGCCAGCCTGATCCGGGACGCGCTGCGCTCCACCGCCGGCGACGTGCGCGCGACGCTCGAGAAACTCGCCATCCCCCGCAAAACGTTCTACGACAAGATCGCCCGCCACGGCATCGATCTGGATTCGTTCAGGAAGTAGCAGCGGCTCCGTCGCTCGAGCGCGATCGCCCACCAGTCCGTCGGGCCGGATTTGAAAGAGATGAAGACTTCGGGGCTGACCGATCCGTCGATCAGCCCCGAGGGGGTCCTTAGAACGGCCGACGCAAGGTCGAATCCGAGAAGGTCGGCTGCGAGTTCAGCTGCGACAGCATCTCAGTATCGACCGGTGCTGACGGCTGCACCGTATCGACCGACGCCGCGTCATTGGCACTCACGCCCACGACGGTCGTCATGAGCACCACGAGAACGCTGATGGACAAGAGATAGGCAGTTTTCATATTCGTGATCTCGTGCGGGAGTTAAACGAAGAGCGGACGCTTGCCACCGGCGGTCTCATCGGCAAACAGCGGACGCTTGCCACCAGCCGTCTCATCCGCGAACAACGGACGCTTGCCACCGGCCGTCTCATCCGCAAACAGCGGACGCTTGCCGCCGGCCGTCTCATCCGCGAACAACGGACGCTTGCCACCCGCCGTCTCGTCGGCGACGCAGGCGCTTCCGACCAGAGTGCCCGCAGCAAACACCAACGAAGCAGCGATAGATACGATACGCATTGAAGTAAACTCCCGATGAAAGTGATTGGCCGTCGCCCTGGCGGCTCGGCTCATAGGACATAGCGACGACTCCTTGTGATGTCCGTCACGGGCATGAGGGTTTCGGTGACCTACTTATGTCACAATGGCCCGGTATTCAGGGGATCGCTGTACGGCCGTTGAGGAGATTCCCCCGCCGGCGCCTGCCAAGCTGAGGACTCGCAGATCTGCGGACCCGTGGGGCGCCGCCCATTTGCGTTCGGCTCTAAACTTGCGAGTGGGTCGGTACTGGGGCCTGGACGCCCTGTCTATGACAACTTCGAGAGTGGCGAATGAGCAGCGCTGGCAGCGGATGGAGGAGCTTTGGGCGCAAGCCCTGAAGCTCGATCGCGCTGCGCGCGAGTCATTTGTGATGCGCGAGGCGAAAGACGAAGAAGAACGCCGCGACCTGCTGGAACTGCTGGCGCAGGATGTCACCCGTAACGGCGCCGGCCCCCTCTCCCGCGCCATCGGCGACGCCATCGATCGGCGGACAACGGATCGCCAGCACTCGATGATCAACAAGGTCATCGGCCGCTATCGCATCGCCTCCATCCTCGGCCACGGCGGCTCCGGCACGGTGTACCTGGGCGAGCGCGCCGACAAAGCGTACTCGGCGCAAGTCGCGGTGAAGATCATCGACGAGAGCGCGGCGTCGAGCTTCGGCCTGCGCTTTCAGGCTGAACGGCAGATTCTCGCGAGCCTGAATCATCCCAATATCGCCCGTCTGGTGGATGCCGGCGAGACCGAGAATCATCAGCCGTACCTGATCATGGAGTACATCCACGGCGTCGCCGTGGATCGCTACTGCGACAGCAAGCACCTGGACGTGCGCGGTCGTCTGGAACTGTTTCTGAATATTTGCGCCGCCGTCCAGTTCGCGCACCAGCACCTGATCGTTCATCGTGACATCAAGCCGGCCAACATCCTGGTGACCGCGGATGGCACGCCCAAACTCCTGGACTTCGGCATCGCCAAGCTGCTCAACGCGTCGGATCTGACCCTCGCGGAGCTGACACGCATGAACGACCGGCTGCTCACGCCCGAGTACGCCAGTCCAGAACAGATTCTCGGCGAGCGAGTGACGACCGCGAGCGACGTGTACTCGCTGGGCGTGGTGCTGTATCAGTTGCTGACGGGCTTGCGCCCGTACACGTTGTCATCTCCTTCGGCGAGCCAGTTGGAACTGGAGCGTTCGATCTGTGTGAGCGATCCGCTGCGGCCCAGCGCAGCGGTGCATGCGTCGCGACTGTCCTCGCCCACCGACGGACAAAATTCGATCGAGGATCTCTGTAAAGCAAGATCGACCTCGCCCGAACGGCTGGAACGTCAGCTCGCCGGCGACATCGACGCGATCATCATGCGCGCGATGCGCAAGGAACCGCAGCACCGCTATGGTTCCATCGATCAATTCATGGCGGACATTCGCCGGCATCTGGCCAACGAACCGGTACAGGCGCGGCAAGGCAACTGGGTCTACCATTCGCAGCGTTTCATTCGACGCCATCGCTGGCCCGTGGCCGCCGGCACGACCTTCGTCGCGTTCCTGATCGCCACGACAACCATGCTGTCCATCTCGCGTTCAGCCACTCAGCGCGCGTTGGAAGTCGCCACGCGCGAATACGAACGCGCTGAGGCAGTGTCGGACTTCATGGGTGGCGTGTTCGAGGCCGCCGATCCCTATGTGAACTACGGGCAAGAGCTCACAGCCCGTGAAGTGCTCGATCAGGCCAGTCGTAACATCGAAATGAATCTGGACCAGCAGCCTGCGGTTCGAGCGCGTGTGCTGCGAGCCGTGGGTAATTCATATCGGCGCATGGGCCTGCCCAATCAGGCGGCCGCACAGCTGCAGAAGGCGCTCGAGTTGGAGCAGTCGCTGGAGCCCGGCGGTAATCCCCGCTTGGCATCCACCCTCCTCGACCTGGCGATGGCTGAGCGCGAGGCGGGCCTGGTCGAACAAGCGGCGCTGCATTTCGACCGGGCCAGCCGCATCGATATTGTCGGCCCGGAGCTGAAAGCCAAACTGCTGGCTGAAACCGGCAAGCTGCAAGTCGTACGGAGCCAGTCTGCGCAGGCGCTTCAATCCTTCACCGCGGCGCTGGAGCTGATGCGGGCCGCGAAAGGACGACGCGATCCCCAAGTCGGCAGCATCTTGAGCGAGATCGCTAACATCCACACCTGGTCCGACAACCTCGCCGCGGCGGAAACTGCTGCGCGTGAAGCCGTCGACATCTACAGCCACGTCGATGCTCGTCAGCCCGATCGCGTCAAGGCCGACGGCATCCTCGCAGAGATCCTGTTTCTACAAGGTCGCATCGCCGAAGCCGCGCCGATCTTCGATCGCGTGCTGGCGGCGCAGCGGCTGCTCTACAAAAACAACAGCAAGGTCGCCGATACCTTGGCCTCTTTGGCGCAGGTCCGGCTTGCTCAAGGCGACACTCGGGAAGCAGAGAAGCTGGCTCGCGAGGCGCTGGACTCGCATCGCCTGTCCGGCAGCACCGCATCCGAGAAAATTGCTTATCTACAAGTCTTGTTGGGCACGGTGCTATTGAAACAATCGCGACCCGCCGAGGCCGCTGCTGTTCTGAACGACACGCTGGCGACATTCGCCAAGACGCTGCCGCCGGATCATCAATACATTGCTTCGACCGAACATTATCTGGGCGAAGCTCTGGCCGGCATGGGCAAGCTCGTCGATGCGGAAGCTCATCTCACCGCGGCCACCAACCGATGGAAGCGCACCGACGCACCCGCCTGGCGCTCGGCTCGCTCCGCCAACGCGCTGGGCGAAGTTCTCTATCGGCAGGGCAAAATCGAGGAAGCGGAAGCCCACCTCGCTTCCAGCTACGTGATCCTCGAAACCGCATCGGGTGTCGACGGCGACACCCGTACGAAAGCTCGTGAACGCATTACTCGCTTCTACACCGACACTCATCAACGCGAAAAACTCGATGCCCTGCTACGTGAGGCCGGCCCTTCCGAGTCACGAGTAAATTAGTCGATCACAACGGCGGCCCCGGCGGCAGCGGGAACCGCGAGCGAGGACGGTCGCCCCAAGGTACCGAAGCGGACTTCGGCGCGTTTGCCGCTGGATTCTCCAGGTAACGCGTAATGTCTCGAGCGGCCTGTCGCAGATGAGCCTGCGTGAGCGGATCCGGATCCTTGCGCGACGACAGGTCAGCTTCGAGAGTAACGAGCTTGTCCCGAACGTACGCGCGAGCTTCGGGCGCCGTCTCCTGGCTTGCACCCAGCATCATCATTGCGTCTAGGGACACGCGCTGTGTTACCCGACGCAAGGCTGCGTGCCGGCGATCACGATCTTTGGGGGCATTCCACGTCTGCTTCAGCAACGCGTCCATGACTTCGGGCAGAGAGACATTTGCCGGATCGCGGTCGGCGAACGCAACGAGCCGAGCAGCACGCGAAGCATCGAGGAGAGGCTCGATGACCAGCGCCGAGAGGATTCGCGCCGCTCGCAGCTGATCGAACGCATAGTCAGACGACATGTCTTCGAGATTGACGCCAGGATGAGGCGTCAGCTGCTGGAGCAGCGAATCGGGCAGTGCCAGGTTCGCCGGCTCGATCGCATCCATCAACAGTCCGAGCACTTCGCGCTGGACGGTCGCGGGCACGATCTGCGTTGGCGGCAGTGATTCGCCCTTGACGACGATGTTGTGATACATGCCGCCGACCTGCTTCACGCCGGACTCGATCGCCCAGCGATGATGCAGATACGTCATCCACAAGCGCGCGTCGCGTAGCGCACCGACGGGTTCCCCTGGCCGCAGCATGTCAGGTCCATATTGCGCGACCATGATCTTGCGAGCCGCCATCGTCTCGCGCAGATACTCCGCGGGAGTTGCTCGATCGTCGTACCACGTCCAACGCGGATCGGTCTGCGGCACATAGAGAATGCCCTGCTGACGCATCTCGGCGACGATTGCGTCGAGCCCTGCATGCTCGCTTTCCGCCGGCAGCTCGGTATAAGCGTAGCGAGCCATGAACGTGTCATAGGCGCCGACGCTGCGCTGGAAAGATTCACTCAAATCGAGCCGCCCATCGACCACCTTCACCCGCGGCGTCGGATACTCCATGACCGATGCGCGATCGTTGATGCTCGATGCGAAGTTGTGACCGAAGCCAAGCGCATGTCCAAGCTCGTGCGCCGATAACAGCGACTGCCGTAGCAAGACCATGTCGCTCCCCGCCGCGGCGATGCCGCCCTCCGTATTGGGCATGTAGCTGCTCCAATAGTTGGCGATGGTCCGGATGCGATGCGAATCCATGCGTGTTTTGGAGCCAAGGATCTCGCCAGTGCGCGGATCACGATAGGTGCCTCCGCTGGAGAACCCGCGCTCGTCGCGATCGATCCACAGCACCCACGCATAGCGGATGTCCATCGGATCCATATCGGGCGTCGGATCCTTCACCTGGATCGCATTCCTGAAACCCGCAGCCTCGAAAGCCTTGTTCCACCAGAGGATGCCATCGCGCATGGCGCTACGAACCGGCTCCGGGATCGCGTGATCGAGATAAAACACGATGGGCTGCTTCGGCTCGCTCACAGCGGCGCTCGGATCCTGCTTCTCCAGACGCCAGCGCGTCACCCACGACACTTCGGTGCTCTCTTCGAACGGACGCGCGTAGTCGCGGAAAGTCATGCTGCTCACGCCGATGCGTGGATCGGCGACGCGCGGTTGGTAGCCTTCAGGCGCTTTCAGGAACGAGTGTCGGATGCGCAGTGTGAACGTGCGACTGTCCGGCGTGACGGCGCGCACCGTGGTCGCCGGATTGTCGAGAGCGAATGTGACTATCGTCTCGATCTCCGTGTTCTGCGGGAACGCCCGCAGTCGCGACGGATAGTAATCGCTGCGCGCCGCGTCGAACTTGAACGCGCCTTGATTGAGGTTCTTCAGCGTCACCTCCAACCCCGCCGCGTCACGCATGAACAGCGAGCTCGCATCGACCACCACACGACCACCTTCTTCCGCCGCGACGGGCAACGACGCGAGCACCGATGAGGGAAACGAATCCCGCACGTTCTCGGCGCGGCCTGCATTTCCCTGCATGGCTCGATAGCCGAGATTCTGCTCGATCACCAGCACTCGCGGCCCGGAGCGCTGGAACTGAATCACCACGCTGCGCAGGATGCCGCGATCCAGCGGCAGTTCGACCGAACCGCCGCCGCTGGCCGCGGAGACGTAATACAGGACATCGCGATCGAACGCCGGAATCTCCAGCAGCACCCGACCGCGCGTCGCATCCCAAAAAAATGGCATGAAGCCCTCGTGACGCGCCATGCCCTTGGTGGCCGCTGCAATGGATGCAGCGGCCCCCTGGGCAGGGGCAACGACGGGCCAGACGGTTGCGAACAAAATCAGGAAAGCCAACCTCATCGTTACCCCTGTTCTCACAATGCGTCCTCTCAAGGAGCCGTGCCAGCTGCCGCGGGCGCACCCGAAGCTGGTAGACCCGGATAAGGAACGCCGAGCTGTTCGAGGTACGAGCGGTATTTCTTCGGATCGTAGTAGTACTTGGTCATCTGCGGGCGAATGCGCTCCATCAGCTCCTTGTTGAGATGAATGGCGGGCTGGTCCTCCGGGGTCAGCACCGGGTCGTACTTCATGTCCTTGAGTTGCTCGTTGTTGAAGTAGTCCTTGGCGCTGGCGAGCAGCGCGGGCGTCGTCATGATGTCGAGGACGGTCAGCGCCACCGCCTTCGCGCCCGTTACCGCACCCTTGTGTGCAATCGGAGTCGCCATCGCCATGGCCGCGGTGACGTTGTGACCGATCGTGTTGGGAATGTTCGATGGGAAACGGATCGTGATCGTGGGCACCGTCCACATGATGTCGCCGATGTCGTCCGAGCCGCCGCGCATGGGATTGTCGCGGCTTTCCGGCGTGCCGAGCGGAGCAACTTCGGTGGCGAGCTTTTCCACTTTGAAGCCGTTCGCTTCCTGCACCGCCTTGGCGAAAGCCTGGTCATCCTCGCTCCATTGCGGCATGCCGATGGCTTTGATGTTCTCGTACGCCGCCTCGGCCAGCGGTTTGTTACCGAAGTTCGGCGCCGCATACCCCAGCACACGCCGTGTGACGGTCGTACTCGTTGCCTGCGCGGCTGCCTCCGAGATGGTGTTGCCCAACTCGTAGAGCTCGCGGATCGAAGCGAAATTCTGGTCACGGAAGTAATACCAAACAGTGCCCACTCCAGGAACGACGTTCGGCTGACCGCCGCCGTTGGTGATCACGTAGTGGGAACGTTGCGAGAGCGGCAGATGCTCACGCCGCATGTTCCATGCGATGTTCATGAGCTCGACGCCGTCGAGCGCGCTGCGGCCAGACCATGGCGAGCCTGCCGAATGCGCGGTCTTGCCGCTGAATGTGTATTCGACGGACACCATGCCGTTGTTGCCGGCCGGCCCCCATGCTGTGCTCAGATCCTTGCTCACGTGCGTGAAGATGGACGCGTCGACATCTTTGAAAAGTCCGGCGCGCACATAGAACGCCTTGGTAGCCAGCAGCTCTTCGGCCACGCCCGGCCAGAGCATCAAGCGACCCTGAATCTTATTCTTCTGCATCACCTCCTTCACCGACAGCGCCGCGGCGACCACGGCCGGCATGCCGGAGTTGTGACCTTCGCCGTGACCGGGCGCGCCCGCCAGTTGCGGCTTGATCGTCGGTGAGCCTGGGATCTGCGACAACCCGAGCAATGCATCGATGTCGCTGCCCAGAGCGATCAGCGGGCCCGCATCGCCCCAAGTCGCGGTCCAGGCGGTCGGAATGCCCGCCACGCCCCGCTGCACTTTGAAGCCGTTCTTTTCGAGAATGCCGGTGATGTATTCGGATGTCTTGAACTCCTGGAAGCCGGGCTCCGCGAAGCTGTAAATGGAGTCCACCATCTCCTGAACCAGCTTGGCGCGCTTGTCGACGCCGGCCAGCGTGGCTTGCTTCAACTCCGGGCTCGGCTGGCCAAACACCGCTGGGGCGAACACTGCGGGGGCGAACAAAGCTGTGAGGATGCCAATGCTCATTTTCGTCACATTCGATCTCCGTTGGATTATTTAGAACGACATCCGCACGCCGAGCCGGAACACCCGGCCCATCGTGTCGTACAGAATGCGATTGGTCTGCGGATAGGCCGGCGTGTTGTTCCCGTCCGGTCCGTTGCCGACCAGCTCCGGATCGGTGTTGAACAGGTTGCGAATGCTGAGGAACGCTTCGGCGTCGGCCGGGCCCATCGTGAACGAGTACGTCGCCGACATGTCCAGATAGAACGCGCCATCGATGTCGTTGTCGTTGATCGTACGGTGCTCGACGGTCGAGGTCGGGCAGTTGCTGGTGCATTCGATGAACGAGTTGTTATAGACGCCGCTGCTGACGCCGCGTCCGATCACACTGAACGACAGCACGTCCAGTGCGTACGTCGCGCTCAGGCGATAGCTCCAGCTCGGCGTCGCATTGCCGCCCTGGTTCACGCCGGCATAGTCGACGGGAAAGTCGATGCCGTTGTCGGTGATGTTATCGATATAATGAGTCGCCAATCCGCGCAGCGACAGGTCGCCGTGCCCGAGCTGCAGCCGGTAGCTGGCCTCGATGTCCAGGCCCTTGGTCCGCTGACTGGCGAAGTTGAACGGCACCAGCAGGATCTCCGAGATCTGCTGCACGTCGCCCACGGAGACATAGGAAATATTGTCGCAGAAGGACTGCACGCCCTGCTCGAAACACAGGTCCACTGTGTTCTGCGCCGTGACCGTGCCGATCGCGTCCTCGATCTCGATGTCGAAGTAGTCGACGGAGAATGCGAGGCCGGGCGCGAACGACGGCGTGACCACCACGCCGATGCCGAGCGACTCGGCCTCTTCCGGCTGGAGTAACAGGCTGCCGGTCTGCTTCTGCACGAACTGCACCGCTTGATTGCTCGGCGGCACATTGACCGTATTGGTGCGTGCCGTGCCCGCGGCGAACAGCTCGTTGAGATTCGGCGCGCGGATGTCCTTCGAGCTGGTGACGCGGAACTTCAGGTCCGGGATGGGCTGATACGTCAGGCCCGCCTTCCACGTCTCGACATTGCCGGAGATGCTGTAATCGGTGAAGCGCAGCGCTCCGTTGAAATCCAGGCCCTCCCACAACGGCGCCACGGTTTCGATATAGCCCTCGGTGACGTGATAGTCGCCCTTGGTGACCAGATAGTTGCCGTAGAGCCAGCCCGTTTCATACTGCTTCTCGACGAAGCCCTCGATCTTCTCCTTGCGCCACTCGCCGCCGAAGGCCAGCGAAACCGGTCCGGCCCAGGTGCTGAAGACATCGTTGGTCGCAAAGTTGAAGGCCGCCACATCCTGCGTCAACTCCTGCTCACGGTATGGATTGCTCGGAATGACGTAGTCGAGGGCTGCCTGGGTCACACCGCCAATGCCGATGCGGTTGATCGGCACACAACCGTTGCTTGGATCGGCGATCGATGAGCGGCACACGATCTCGCCCGTCGTCGGGTGAACGACAGCATCCTGCGCGAGCGCCATGCGCGCGTTGTTCCAAGTGTTGATGAGCCTCTCATCCAGCTTCGAGACGCCGCGTTGGAAGTAGGTATCCCAATGCCAGTCCCGACCGATCAGCGCAAAGTCGCCGTCCGCGCCGAGGAGATATCGATTCACCTCGCGCTCGTTGTTGCTGCCCGCCGCGGGAATGCCGGCGTTGGTCGAGCCCATGACAAATGAGGTGATATCCGGGTCGTTCGCGGCGTTGTACTGCGCGATCTGCTGTACCACCGACGCCGGCAGGTACGCATTGTCGGCGCGGATCGTGATGTTGCCGACGTTGGGCGTCTGTTGGTAATAGCTGAGGCCCTGGTACTCGTTGTGCGACACCTGCGCGAATACTTCCACGGCGGGCGTCAGCTCAAAACTCGCCCGACCGAAGATCGTGCGGCGTTCCTCGTCGGGCGCGAGCGAGTTGCTGCCCGCATGTCCCTGGCTCGTGTACTCCCAGTCGCCGCCGATCATCCATGGATTACTCGCGCTCGTGGTGCCATACGCCAGGCGGCCCACGGTGGCGCGCCCCGTCGTCTGATCGATCGTACCAAAGTAAGTGCCTCGCAAGGGACCGCTGACGATCAGCCCGCCCGGCGTGTGCTGACTGGGACCGATGCCCCCGCCCACCAGGCGAAACGGCTCTCCGTTGGTGGGCGTGTAATTCGGATTGTTGATCTGGAAAAAGCCGCTCTCGTTCCAGTCACGGTCGATGGTGTGGACGCCGTCTTGAGTGAAGTACTCGCTACTAAACAGCACGTGTCCCCGACCGCCGGCGAACGGCATGCCTGCAGCGAGCGTAAAGGTGTGATTCGGATTGTCGTCGTATGTCGTGACGCCGTATTCGTAGTCGGTCTTCACGCCCGTGAAGTCACGGTCCAGGATGAAGTTGACGACGCCGCCGACCGCGTCCGATCCGTAGGCCGCCGAGGCGCCGCCGGTGACGATCTCGACTCTCTCGATCAGCGCCTGCGGAAACGTGTTGATATCGACCGCGCCGGTCGAAGCCGAAGCCACCGAACGCTGGCCATCGAGGAGTACCAGCGTGCGATTCGTGCCCAGCGACCGTAAATTGAGCGCAGCGATGCCTGCCTGTCCATTGCTCAACGCACCGGACGAGTTGGATGCCGTCGAACTGCCCAACACGGAGGGCAGCGTATTCACGAAGTCGGCGACATTGGCCGTGCCAGACGTCTGAATCTCCTCAGCGCCGAGCACGCTCACAGGAGTGGGCGCATCGTAGCCGTCGCGCGCGATGCGACTGCCAGTCACGGTGACTGAATCGATCGGCCCCTCCGCGACCGACGTTTCCTGAGCTTCGACATTGAGTGCAATCAGCGAGGCGCACGCCAGTGTGGCGCCCAGACGATTGGAGATAGCCGCACGCAGCGACAGACGAGACGTGACATTCGACATGATGCAACTCCCTCAGCACGGACAATGCAGCGCGGCCCTTATATTTATAGGGTTGTTTCGCGCCGCTCCCGCTGTCCTGGTACCTGAGAGTTTCCGCACGACTTCACGCCGTGCTTGCCCCGACGGTGGAGACGCATGCTTGTTGCGTCTCGCTCTTCAGACGGCATCACGGATCTGCAGTACTTGGGCCTGAGAGTTCATGGGAGATTGCTCCTTCGGCGGAGCGTGGACGTCGCCGTCATCGCTCGCTCTCCTGCCGATCCGGTCTGTTGGAACGTTGTTTGTTCTGGCTCGAGGCTCCTTGGCGGACAGCGTATATCTGTATACAAGCATCTTGTGTGCCAGCGTGTTTGTATTCGGATGCACTGCCGTGAAGCGCGCCTCGGGGACGGCTTGCTCCACGCAGTTTGAGACGAGAAATTCAGATCGTTATCGGTGGAGGCGACCGCCCGCGCTCATGAGCGCTGCTCGCAAACGGGGCAGCGGCGCTGCTGCATGCAAGAGCGACACGCGCGGGAATGTGCTTCGCGATTGTGCAGAGCGATAGGACTTTCAGCTAAACTCGCGCGAGCCTAAACATCCTTCCCCTGGGGCACCTATCGGCTGTGATCAGGGGCACCCAGCAAAGTCCGTATAGACTTCCGTTGGCGCCGCCGCCCGTACCGCCGCGCGCTGATCCACCGTGAACTGCTCACAGACGCGATTCCAGGTCTGCGCCAGGACGCGATGATGTCCTTGCGTCAGTTGCCCACCGCCATTGAGGAACTCGGCTTCACGGCGCAGGAATCGCAACACCACTTCGACGCGATCCGGTAACGACAACGTGGACAGCGGCACGGCCAGCAGGCGAACCGGGCCCTGCTCCGTTCCCCAAACCGCGGCCAGATCGCCTCGCGACTCTTCCCAACTTCCGTATAAATATAGAAAACGCAGTTGCTCCGGCCCGAGCCCCACGGCCGAGCCGGCCAACAACACGTCCTGGTAGTTCAGAGGACGCCGTCCGCTGCTCATTCCACGGCCCGGATTGGCGGCCAGCTGCGCCCACCACCACGACATCGTCTGTCCCATCGCGTCCGGAACGGCGTTGCCCACTCCGGCCGCTTCGAAGAACGCGAAGCCCACCTCATAAGGATATGCAGGGCCGCCATCCGGCATTCCGTGATCCGCACGATCGAAGCCGATGCGACGTGACCAATCCCAAAGCTTGACGGCCGCGAATCGCAACACGTCGATGCGCCCATGATGATCGCCAGTGGTCACGAGAATTTCCGTGCCCACGCGCATCGCCGCCGCCATGAAGGTGCGCGCATTCTCGATCGATGGATCGTTTGCCAGCGCCTGCTCGGCCTTCGCCAAAACTCCGTCGGCCATCGTGAACCAGCTTGGATCGAACGTTCGCGGCAACCACCGCAGCCAGGTGGGCGCCTGCACCGATGTTGGAAGCACAAACGTGTCGACCGCGCCCGCAGACTCCCAAGGAGTGAAACTCCGAACGGCCTGCCCGCCCGCCTGCGCGAACGCGGCGTCGTCCGCGAGCACGGAATTGATGCCAGCTCCTGCGGCGCCCACGTTGTCCGCGCCGGGCTGGAACGGCGCTCGATACGGCCGACCGGCGCGCACCACGTCGAGTGAGCGGATATAACTCGCGATATCCTCCGCCTCCTCGCGCGTGAACCGATGAAACATTGCGCGATCGACGATGCTGTGGTTCGAGAACGCGTAATACTGCAGATCCGCGCCCGAATCGGCATGACATCGAGCACACGCCGGCCCCTCGTCGCGACTGATGTCACTGAAGAAGAAGCGACCGCGCTCGAGCGACTGCGCGTCATCTCGAATCGGCTTCCATAGCGCCGGCGCTTCGAGTGGCGCATCCACTCGCTGCGTTCTATCTCCGACTCGGAGCGCGACATTGAGCACGCGAAATCCCGAGATGGCAGAGCCGGCGTCGGTCACCTGCCGCGTGTAACGAAACACGAAGCGATTGTCGCCGACGACCAGCAGTGCGCGATCGATGGGCAAGGTCGCCGTTGTGACGCGTCCGTCTCGATGAGAGAACGGCCCGTTGGCATCACTGAGGTCGACGGGTGCGCCGCCGTTGATAACGAGCTGCGCGCTGTCCGCCTGCACGATGTTGTGCAACGTCAATGTCACAGCCGCGGGCTCGGCGCCGCTTAGCATCGCGCCGTCGATCTTGACCGGAAGCGTGACTTCCGTGCCCGCCGAGCCCAGCACCTCCAGCGGAAAAGTCACCGCCTGCGGCTCGACATTCGAGCGCGCAGGCGAATCACTTCCACCGCAAGAAGCTACCGCCAGGCTACAAAGCACTACCTGCAGGAGCCTGCGCATGCGGTCAGCGAGGCACCAGCCAGGCATCGAATGCGGGGTGATAGTTTCCGCCCGGCACCTGATTGTCGCGACGATACAGATCGAAGTTCTGCGGCAGCGTCGGATAGTCCGGATGCGAGAAGCCACGAACCTCCCACAGCGAGAACTTGTTCACGTGATCGCCGAAATCGAACGGCACGGTGCCGGCAGGAATGCGGGGGTTCTCGAGTCGCAGCCAGGCACGGATACAAGTGCCGTCGTTCGGATCGTTCTCGTTGCCGCCGACGCAGAGGTCATGCACCTGTGTGAAGGCATGCGTGCGATCGCCCGTGAACTCGAGATTGCTCATGGTCACCGGGAAGTTCGGCACGAACGTGTACAGGATCGGTCCCACGTCGTCGACCAAGCCGCCGTCGATGCGCTTGCGATCCGACAGCATGGTCGACTTGATGCCGAAGCTGCGATAACCGTTGTCGACGGCCGTCAGATTCACATACTGCACGCTGTTGCCGTAGGCGCCGTGCAGAAAGCCGTTCGATCCGTTCGACCAGCTCTGGTTGTCGGCGAACGGCGTGTCGTTCCGGGTGTTGTTCTGCCAGTTGCTGATGCCGTTGCCCGCGTTGTTGTGAGCGACATTGCCGTTGAAAAGATCGATGGGTGAATGGCCCGCCTTCTCCTCCGGCCACGTGATGGCGGCTTCGTTGCCGAACTCATGGAAGTTGTAGGCGATGCCGGTGGCCACGGAATCCAGAGTGTCGCCACCGCCCGCCGTGATGCCTCGCGCACGGCCGACAGCCAGGCAGCCTTCGGGCCGATTGGGAACCGCGACCTTGGCGGCCAGCACCTGGCTGAAGTTGTTCCGCCGGAGCACGCCCAAACCGTCCGCCGGCTCCATGCAACGCAGTCCGCAGGCGCTGTAATCGAAGTCGCGCACGAATCCGTCGCCTTGTCCGTCGTAGCCGGCGACGTCCGTCACCTCGATGCCGTTGCTGGTCTCGGCATGGAAGAACTCGCGCTTGCCGCCCCAGATGGCCGCGTGACGAATGAAGGAAGGATCGGATGCGTCGCGCTGCTGATGGAAGTAGATAGCAGCTCGGCGCATCGGCAATTCGCCGCGGGTGCAGTCATGGGAGGGGCCGAGCCAGCGCAGTTCCACGCTGTCGAGCTGAACGAGGCCGCGATTTGCGACCATGATGTGCGCGTGATTAGTAGAGTCGAACGAGCGCACGATGACGTTGCGTGACAAGTTGGCCGCTTCGCTGCGACGCATACAGTCAGTACAGCCAGCGTGCGCATAAGTCGGCGCTTGCGTGAGCGTCACTGTATTGCCCGAGACGCTGGCGATCTCTCGCTCATCGAACTGCTTCGCATAGTTCGCGACGGCGATCATCGCGCTCGGCGTGAGCATGACGCGATCACCCGCACGCCAGCCGGTCGCGTCGGCAACGGTGAATGTGGCGTCACCCGCGGCCGTACCTTCCATCAGCTTCGACCATGCTTTCTTGAGTTGGCCGGCGCCGGTGAACACACCATCGTCCACGACCCACAGACCCACGTCGGAATTCACGACGGTCATGCTGGTGTCCTGTGGTGGGCCACGCTCGCAGTCGTTGAGATCGTTCGCGACGCAACTGAACTCGCTCGGCGTGCCGACGTAGTTCCGATCCTCCATGCCCTGAAAAACAATCTCGGCGACCACGCCATTAGCGATGCGATCGGCCGGAGTGCCGTAATCGAGCAGTCCCCTCACGACCAGATTGCCATGCAGGGTGAGCGTCGAAGATTGTGAACGCGAGGCCGTCAACTTGCCGCCGGCCAGGATCGTCAGCGAACGCACATCAGCGTTGCAGTCGAGGACCACCGCGTTGCTGATTGTCACATCGCTGGTCGCCGTGGGCACCGCGCCTCCCCACGTGGCGGGATTGCACCATGAGCCGCCGCTGACGGTGCCGCTGTGATTCACAGTGACTGTGATGGTCTCCGTGCTCGTCAATCCAGCGGCATCACGCGCAGTTGCGCTCAGTGTGTGGATGCCGTTCGTGACGGCAGCCGTATCCCACGACATTGAGACAAAAGGCGCCGTCGTATCTTCTTCGCCGAACGCGGTACCGTCGATCGTGAAGCGCACACCGACGACACCGACGTTATCGGTCGCCGTCACTGCGATCGTTCGCGTGCCATTGACGGTATCGCCATTGGCGGGCTGCGTGATGGAAATCATCGGCGGCTGCGTATCTCCGCCACTTGCCTGCACGGTGACGTTCACCACCGGCGAAGTCATGGTGTTGCCCGCGGCATCTCGCGCCACCGCCGTGATCTGATGCTCACCCGCGCTCGCAGTCGCTGCGTTCCATTGCACGGAATAAGGCGATGAAGTGTCTTCGGCCGAGATGTTCGTGCCGTTGAGCTTGAACTGCACGCCTGCCACGCCGACGTTGTCCGTCGCGATAGCAGTTATTGTCGTCATGCCGGAGACGTTGCCGCTGGCCGGCTGCGAAATCGTGACAGCTGGTGGCGTCGTATCCGTCGTCCCGCCAGGATTTCCGCCACCCGGAGGATCGGTGCCGAGGCCGCCACCACCGCCACCGCCCCCTCCACAACCAGCCAAGCAAATCGCCACCGCGATGGCCAGCGAACCGATACGCAGAGTCAACCGAATCTCCTTATCGAAGCTGCCGTGCAGACCTACCCACGCGGGCAGTTCCAGAAGTCGCGCGGCAGCTTACGAGGAGCGCTTGCTTGCTCTAGTGACGCTT
Organism: Steroidobacter sp.; assembly: GCF_036402275.1. Taxonomy (NCBI): domain Bacteria; kingdom Pseudomonadati; phylum Pseudomonadota; class Gammaproteobacteria; order Steroidobacterales; family Steroidobacteraceae; genus Steroidobacter; species Steroidobacter sp. Next base: position 515,862 of record NZ_DASWTF010000036.1, read on the forward strand.
ATAACAGACGTCGCGAAGTGCATACATGGCATCGCTGTCAGTGCGACTGACCTTCGATCGATAACAAGACTTCCACCACCGCAGAAGCGCCGAGCGGAAGACTTGTGACACCCGACACCATCCGTGTCGATGTTTTCTCCGGTCCGAAAACATCCGCCAGCAACTCGGAAGCCCCGTCCGCGACTTTGGCGTGATCGCGAAACTCGGGAGTCGTGACGAGCGAGACCGTCAAGCGAACGACGCGTGTCACTTTATCGAGTGACCCTAGCTGCCGCTTGGCGAGAGCGAGTGCGTTGAGTGCGGCCAATCGAGTCGCGCTCTTGCCCTCTTCGATGCTCAACTCGCCGCCGAGTTTGCCGAGGAACTTCGGAACGCCGCCCTCCGATGGCAGCGTTCCGCTCAAGTAGAGCAGCTGTCCGACCTGTACGGCGCCAACGTATGCACCGAGCGGCGATGGCGCGGGCGGCAAGGTGATGCCGAGATCGGCGAGTCGTTGCTCAGCGCTGGATCGTCGTTCCGTATTGGTGATCATGACACTCTCCTGACTCATCGATTGCCGTTACCACTTGCCCAGATGGGCGCCGCTGTCCACATTCAGCACTTCGCCGGTGATCTTGCTTGCCTCGGTGAGATACAACACGGCCTCGGCGATGTCCCGGCTGGTGCCGATCACCCCCATGGGCGATAGCGTCTGCAGGAAATCCTTGGGCACGCTCTTGAGCAGCGGCGTATCGACGACGCCCGGAGCAACCGCGTTCACACGAATGCCCTGCTTCGCATATTCCAGCGCGAGGCTGCGCGTGATCGCGTTGATGCCGCCCTTGGTGATCATCGGCACCGAAGCGCTCAGAGACAGGTTGGGATGGTCGGCGATGGAGGCAGTGATGCTCACCACGCTGCCACCACTCTTTTGCGCGAGCAGTTGCGCGATGACTCGCTGGGTGATGTGAATGAAACCATCCAGATTGGTGGCGGACAGCGCACGGAAATCCTCGGCGGTGTACTCCGTGAAGGGCTTCGCAAAGAAGATGCCCGCGTTGTTCACGAGCGCGTCGATCGAGCCGAAGCGCGATGTGGCCACATCGACGATCTTGTCGGCGGTGGTGGTCAGAGCGATGTCGCCGTCGACCAAGGCGAGGTTGTCCGAACGCAGCAGCTCGTTGCTCTGGCTGATACGGCGGGAGTTCGCCACCACGTTGTAGCCGCGCTCCAGAAACAGGTTGGCCACCGCGGCCCCGATGCCCTGAGAAGCGCCTGTCACGATGGCGGTCTTGCGTTTGCTAGTCATCTGAATCTCCAGTTGGGTTGAACGTGGGGGAGATTGTGGGCGCCGCACCCGCTGTTGATTAGATGGGAAACGCTGTAATCTGATTTCCATTAATGGCAAAGTGGCCACCATGGCAGCGCTCGACGACATCCTGGTTTTCGTGAAAGTGGCTCAGTACGAAAGCATCAGCCGGGCGGCCCGCTCGCTCGGCATGCCGATCTCGACCGTGAGTCGGCGGTTATCGATGCTGGAGACGCAGCTCGGCGTGACGCTACTCAGGCGCACCACCCGCCGCGTGAGCCTCACGCCACAGGGTCGTGACTATTTCAATGAGTGCCAGGAGCCGCTGAACCTATTGCAAGAAGCCGAACGGGTCCTCACCCGGACACAGAATCAACCGGAAGGTTTGTTACGGATCACGGTGCCGGTCGTTCTGGGGCAGGACCCGTTTCTGGAATTCCTCTCCGGCTTCATGAAAGCGCATCCGAAGATTCGCATCGACCTGGTCATCACCAATGTATTTCTCGACCTGGTCGCCGAGAACGTCGACGTCGCGATCCGCTTCGGCGAGTTGCAGGACTCCAGTGTGGTCGCCACACGCATCGGCAAGAACGTTCGCTATGTCGTCGCCGCACGCGAATACCTGAAAGAGCACGGACGTCCCGAAGAACCCGCGGACATCGAACAGCACGCCTGTGTGATGCTCAATGCGAAGAACAACGAAGCCGACTGGGACCTGGTCAGCGGCCGAAGAAAAGTGCGGGTTCACGTCTCCGGGCCAATCGCGACCCGCGACTTCAACACCGTCAGCACGTTCGTATATCGCGGGCACGGCATCGGGCTGTTGCCGTCGACCTACTGTGACGAGCGAATCGCGGACGGTCGGCTGATCCGACTGCTACCGAAGTGGACCTCGCCGCCGATTGCTGTCTTCGCTGTCTACACGAGTCGGAAATTCCTGCCACAGCGGCTCACCGCGTTCCTGGAAGCTCTGACCGCCTGGCACAGCCCGCTGTGGACCCGCGATTGAGAGTCGCGCTATCGCCGTCGTTCCTCTTCGATAATCAACCACCCGAACGCCGCGCTCGCCAACGCGAGCGCCGCTGCAATCAGCGACACGATGCGGAAGCTGCTGACGAAAGATTCCTTGAACGCCTGCTGCAGCACCTGTCGTTCCGAGCCATCGAGAGACGGCGGTGCTTCGGCTTCTGCGAGCTTGGGGGTCTCGGCACGCGCAAGCTCGCGCGTTCCATCCGATAGAGACATTTGCTCGAGGTGCTCGTCGAGAGTCGCGCCGAATACGCCAACTGCGATCATTCCCAGCACTGCGACCGCCAGCATCCCGGCGATGCGCGCGGTGGCATTGTTGATGCCTGAAGCTACGCCGGCATGGCGATCCTCGACAGACCGCATGACGCTCGTCGTGAGCGGAGCAACGCTTACCGCCATGCCGAAGCCAAGCACGACCATGGATGGAAAGAACGTCGTCCAATAGGACCCGCCGATCCCCGGCACGGCGAGCAATGCAAATCCGATGGCGGTGATCGCCGGACCGATGGTCAACAGCTTCCTCGCGCCATACCGATCGATCAACCCGCCGGACCAACGCGACAGAACGCCCATAATTAGGCTGAATGGCAGAAACGCCGCGCCCGCGAGCGCCGCGGAGTACCCCTGCACTCGGATCAGGTTGAACGGCACGAAGAACAGCGCCCCTCCCAACGAAAAATACAGCAGCAACGTAATCGCATTCGCGCCGCTGAAATTTCTCGACCGAAACAGCTCCAGGGGCATCATCGGAGAACGCGCGCGAGTTTCGCACCACAGGAACAGACACAGTGTGCCGATTGCGACGCCGAGCGAGCCCAGCACGGTCGCGCCCGTCCACCCATTCTCCGACGCGAGCGTCAGTCCATACACGAGTGCACCGAGCCCAACGACGGCAAGCGCACCCCCCGTCCAATCGACGGAGACATCACCCGATTCGTGACGGCTCTCCGGCACGCGCCAGATCGCGAGCGCGACAGCCACTGCCGCAATAGGAACATTGATTAAAAAAATGATCCGCCAGGACCAGGTGTCGACGATCCATCCGCCCAGCACCGGACCCAACGCCGTGGTGAGCGCCGATGCGCCGGCCCATGTACCGATGGCGCGGCCTCGCTCGCGCTCCGGGAACGCCGCACTGATGATCGCAAGACTCCCGGGCACGAGCAGTGCGCCACCGATACCTTGAACAGCTCTAGCCGCGATCAGCGCACCCGCGTTGGGCGACCACGCGCATGCAACCGACGCGACCGTGAACACAGCGACACCGATCACAAACATGCGACGCCGTCCGAATCGATCGCCGGCTGCGCCACCGACGAGAAGCAACGAGCCGAGCAGCAGCATGTAAGCGTTGACCACCCATTGCGTGTCACGCATCGACGCGGCGAGATCCGCCTGGATCGCAGGCAGGGCCACATTCACGACCGAAGTATCAATGAACGCCATGCTCGAGCCGACGATGGTAGCGGCGAGAACCCATGGCTTCGCGCGCTCCGCGCAGGGACGAGCGCCCGCCTCCGCGCCTCGAATCACGCCCTCGTCACAGGAGATGAACGCCGAACTCAACATCTGCAGGATTCCATCAGAGCGGCGGAACGAGTCCGAGCCGCATGGCTGCACGCAACAGTTGGGTCGCGGTCTCCGCACCGAGTTTCTGTCGGATCGACGACTGATGATTCGATTGTCTTGGGATTCAGCCCCAGCTGTTGCGCGATTTCGTTGAGCGTGCAGCCTTCTGCAAGCAGTTTGAGGACCTCGAACTCCCGCGCCGAGAGAACATCGGGAGTCGCACGCTCGGCGTTCATCGGCTGCAGCGCCAATGTCTGCGCCACGTCGGGACTCAGAAAGCGTCGACCGGCGGCGACGGTGGCAACGGCCTCCACCAGCACGCGGGGCGCGGCAGCTTTCGTCAGGTAGCCAGCGGCGCCAGCCTCGAGTGCTCGCCGCACGAAGATGGCGTCCTCATACATACTGAACATCAGCACGCGCGCCTTGGGTTCATGCGCAAGGATCCGGCGCATCGCTTCGATGCCGCTCACGCCAGGCAGCGAAATATCCATGACTACGACGTCTGCCGATAAACTGCAAAACATCTGATACGCCTCGGCGGCGCTGGTGGCCTCGCCGACCACCCTGATTCCCCCGCTGACCTCGAGCAAGCGCCGGTAGCCTTCGCGCACCACGGCGTGATCGTCGACCAACAGCACGGTGATTCGCGCACTCATGGCGACACACTCCTATGCTCACTGACGGGAATGCGCGCGAACACGCGGAAGCCTCGATCGGGGGCCGTGGTGATCTTCCACTGTCCACCGAGCATCTCGACGCGCTCGCGCATGCCGATCAAGCCGAGCCCGGAGCGAATTTCGCCCGGCTCGGCGCCGCGTCCATCATCGGTCACTTCGAAAGTAACTGCATCGGAAACATCGGCTGGCGAACCCGTACGCGCCACGCGGATCGTCACATGCCCAGCTCGTGCATGCCGCGACACGTTGGTCAGCGCTTCCTGTGTCAGCCGATAGATCGTCACGTTGAGCGGCTCGCGCAGCGAATCGAGATCGCCTTCGAATGAGACGCTGAAATGCACTGTCGGCATGCGCTGCTGACGTTGATCCAGATAGTGTTCCAGGGCCGCTTGCAGACCGAGCTCGTCGAGCGCCACCGGCCGTAGCTCGCGAATCAAATCGCGCACGACTGCGTGCAGATGATCGATGTGACGAATGATGGCGGACACGGTGCTCGCCTGCGGACCGTTCACCTGCTCCTGGATGGAAACAGCGTCGGTCTTGATGGCGTTCAAATATTGACCGAGCTCATCGTGCAGTTCGCGCGCCAGGGACTTGCGTTCGGCTTCCTGGGCTTGCAGATACTGTTGAGCGAGCCGGCGATTCTCGAGCAATAACGCTGCGAGTTGCTCTTCGGCGAGTTGCCGCCTGCTGACCTCGGCGCGCGCTTCGCGGTATCGTCGCCAGGCGAACCAGCTCAGGCACGTGGAGAGCACGAACAGGATGGCGGGCGCTTCATCGACTTGCAGCGCTTCCAATTCACGCGTGCGCGCAAACAGCCACTCATTCAACTCCACCTGGGTGAACAGTACGGCCGACCCGAGCACCACGAACGCGACGATCGCCAGGTCGAGACCGGACCGCGCACCCGCGGTTCGCTGTGAATCCACTGCCGCACCTCCCCCTCAGTAGGCAATTCGGTCGCGCGCGATCGGGAAGAATTCCCAGACAGATCGGGAAGGACTCCCTGTTCCTCCCGGAGTCCCCTGTGTGAAATTCTACGGCAGGCGGTGTTGCGCCACCGAATCAATATATCCGGGGATACTGTTCGGTCAACGGCACTCGAGCGGGGGATGAATAAGATGTCGGCAGGTCATTCGGCGGCGGCTCGACTCTCGTTATTCGCTAGCTGTCTCTCGGCTATTCCGTACCTGGCGCTGGCAGCCGACGACGAGCGCGGCCGGCCGCTCGAAGAAATCGTGGTTACGGCGCCCTATGGCGCGGGCATCGACCCGTCACTCGTTCCGGCCAACGTCCAGCGCGCCACGGCCGAGGAGCTCGAACGCTCTCACGCCCTCGACTTGACGGATTTTCTGAATCGCGGCTTCTCCAGCGTCAACGTCAATCACGCCCAGAACAACCCGCTGCAGCCAGATTTCAACTTTCGCGGCTTCACGGCGTCACCGCTGCTGGGCCTGCCCCAAGGACTCGCCGTGTATCAGAACGGCGTGCGCATCAACGAACCCTTCGGCGATACGATCAATTGGGACCTGGTGCCGATCTCGGCGATCGACTCCATCCAGCTCATGGCGGGCACTCAGCCCGTGTTCGGTTTGAATACGCTGGGTGGCGCGCTGTCGCTGAGGATGAAGAATGGCTTCACTCACGAGGGCACCCAGGCCGAGGCGTATGGCGGCTCGTTCTCCCGGCGGGCTGGGTCCATTCAATCCGGCGGCAACAATGGGCGTTGGGGCTACTACGGCAACGTCGATTACTTCGAGGAAGACGGCTGGCGGGATTACTCGGAGTCTGACGCGTTACGCGTGTTCACCGCGCTGAGCGGCCGAGGCGATGACTGGACGCTCGATCTGAGCGGCGCTTACGGCAAGACCGAGCTGCGCGGCAACGGCGCGTCGCCCGTCGAGCTGCTGGCCATCGATCGGGAACAGGTCTTCACGCACCCGGACCTGACCGAGAACACCCAGATGCAGTTGATCCTGGAAGGCTCGCGCAAGATCTCGGACGGACTGCAGATCGCCGGCAATGTTTATTATCGGGACATCGATACCGACACGTTCAACGGTGACGGCTCCATCTTCGAAGAGTGCGATGTCGACGGCGAAGAACTGCTCGTCGAGGATGAGTTCATCGACGTGAACGGCGACGGCGAATGCTCATCGGACGACGATGACGACATCGAACCCGTGCTGGATCTGGACGGTGAGCCGATCGAGGCGGAGCTGGACGATGAAGAGCTCGACGCCGTCAACAATATCGGCCGCCGCCGCCAGGAAAGCTATGGAGTCTCGGGTCAGCTCGCTCTGCATTCACCGCTGTTCGGCGGCGACAACGACCTCACGCTTGGCGTCGCGTACAGCGAGGGGCGCGCGTCCTTCCACTCCATGTTGGAGGTCGCGAGGCTGCTCGAGAATCGCGCCACCTCGCGCACTGGCATCTTTGCCGAGGAGTTCATTACGGATGTCAGCAGCGAGGTGACCAACGCCAGCGTGTACTTCGCCGATACCCTGAGCGTTTCCGAGCGCGTCGCAGTGACACTCTCGGGGCGCCTGGATAACACTCGTATCCGACTTTCGGATGGCACCGGCGAGAGCTCGGAACTCAATGGCAGTCACGAATTTCAGCGGTTCAACCCGGCCGCCGGTGTCACATTCCAACCGACTTCCGCACTGACGCTGTACGGAAGTTATGGAGAGTCGGCGCGAGCGCCCTCGCCCGTCGAGCTTGCGTGCGCGAGTGAAGATGCGCCCTGCAATCTGCCGAATGCATTCCTCGCCGACCCGCCACTCGATCAGGTCGTGGCAAAGAGCTGGGAAGCGGGTTTACGCGGCACGCTCGGGCGAGATCTGCGCTGGCATCTCGGCGGCTTTCGCACGATCAACCACGATGACATCTTGTTCCAGACGACGGGCGGCGCCCAAGCGAACGTGGGGTTCTTCGACAACGTCGGCGACACGCGACGCACGGGCCTCGAGCTCAGCATCTCCCAGCGACTGTCGCGCGTGCACTGGTCCATCGAATACAGCTTCGTGGACGCTACTTTCGAAGACAGCTTCATCATCAACAGTCCCAATCACCCCGTCTTCGACGACGAACCGGATGACGCGCCGATTGTCGGCGAAGACAAATTGCTGGTCCGCTCCGGCTCGACGATTCCTGGCATCCCCGAGCATCAAGCGAACCTGGGCCTGGACTTCAACGTCACCGATCGTTTCAGCATTGGCGGCGACGTAGTAACGCGCTCGGGCGTCTACCTGCGTGGCGACGAAGCCAACCTGCTCGAGAAGACCGACAGCTACACCATTCTCAATCTGCGGGGCGAGTATCGCATCGGCGATTCAGTCACGCTGTTTGCGCGCATCGATAACGTCTTCGACGAGGACTACGAAACATTCGGGCTGCTGGGCGAACCGGACGAAATCTTCGAGGACTTCGAAGATCCTCGCTTCTTCGGCGCCGGCCCGCCGTTGGGCGCTTGGATGGGCGTCAAGATCAAATTATAGGGATGGACTCATCCGGCATGCGCCATCGAATCATCGTGCTTGGTCTGTTGGTCGTGGCGTCTGCCGCGCACAGTTCCAGCGAACGCTAGCAAGCCGCGGCGCCTACGACAGCGCACCGGATCTATGTCACCAATGAGATGTCTGGCGACATGACTGTCATCGACAGCCAGACACATCGGGTGCTCGCTACGGTTCCGCTCGGCAAGCGTCCGCGTGGCATTCAACTGAGTCCCGACGGCACGCAGCTCTTTGTCGCACTGAGCGGCTCGCCCATCGCCGGGCCGGGATCAGTCCCGACGGACGCTTCGTGTATATGACCTCGGAAGAACATCACCAGGTCTCGGTGATCGATACTGCACAGAACAAGGTCATCAAACAATTCAGCGTCGGCCAACGACCGCGGCAGGCCGCCTTCTCTCCCAACGGCGAAAGTGCCTACGTCACTGGAGAGAACGATGGCACGGTAGCGGTCATCGATGCGCGCAATCACACGGTGATCAAAACCATTCAGCTGACGGGCGAGCTCGTTCGTCCCATGGAAATCGATGTCTCGCCCGACGGCCGTTCGGCGTATGTCACAACGGGCCGCGGGCGCACGGTGGTCGAGATCAGCGCGACGACCCATCAACCGGTGCGCACCGTCACCGTCGGCCAGCGCCCTTGGGGACTGGCAGTCAGCCCCGACGGCAAGCGACTCTACACGGCGAACGGGCCGTCCAACGATGTGTCGATCGTGGACGCGGCGTCATTCAAGGTTGTGGCGACAGTGCCGGCGGGGACGCGTCCGTGGGGCGTCGTGGTGGCTCCGTCACCTCGGGAATGAGCTTCCGCTTAGATTTCCCGATGGACTCGAACAGGTCGCCGCGGGCTTCGCGCTCGCCGAACTGTTGCATGCATTTGGGCGGGTTGGGCGCACCGACCAGTGCATTGGGATCCTTGATCGTAGGAAAGCGCAACTCTGTATAGCAATGCTCGTTGTGCCAGATCAGGGTGCGGCCCTGAACTGCATCGTTGTCGATATCGCCGGCTTTGCGTCGGGGCGCTTCGAAGATCGACGGCGCCGATGCAGAACCCGACCGCTCGCGCTCGACCGGTCCCAGCGCTCGATAGCTCCCATCTCTGATCGCCTTGCCCACCGCTGCCGTAGCCGCGGCCTCCATGGAGCCACGCCAGTCCTGGATCGCCGCGCGCTCGGTCGTCGCTACGTCTTCTGACGTCGCGGGAACGGGCGCTATCGGGGCGACACTGAGCGGTGGCGTGCGCGTCGGCTCGGGCACGGTCTGTTTCGGAGCAACCGCACGCAGGTCGCGCTTCGACTCGTCAACATTCACCAGAGTGAGTGCGCGCGAATCAGCGGCTGTGTTCGGACGATTCCAGCGAGCATTGAGCGCTATCTTGAGCACCACCAAATGCAGCGCGGCCACGAGCAGGCCCACACATACGCGTGCAGCGGCGTTGCCTGCCGACGTCCCCATTCAACTCTCCATGCGACTTTCTTCGAACCCGCGCGGCCGACGCGCGCGCTGTCGTTATACGATCGATTCTTCATGAGAGAGTTCCATACCGTTCTGATCGCCGCCGTTCGTTCTCGGAACTGTTTGCCTTCGCCAAGCGCTAAAAACAGTGGTCGATGCTTGATTACGTGAACTTTGGTGGACGCGTTGAGGGAGATTGGCTGGCCTGAGATCAGGCAGATATCTGGCGCAATAGGCACTGCTTCGCAGCCGCGCATCCGTTTTCTCAAATCCTGTACTCACATTTTCTTCGAGGTCTTCAGTGAAATTGCCTGTTTACTTCGCGGCGATCGCCGCAGCTACACTGATGCAGGGATGCGCCAAATCATCTGTTTCTCCGCTGGCCGCCGCGTTCGGCGCGACGGGTTCCGATTCAGCGAATGCGACTGCAGGCGTGAATCCTGCAACGGGAATTACCATCTGCGCGAATCCCGCGGGTTGTGACGACAACGGCCAGGGCCTGGCTCACGGCGACGAGATCGGCGAGGAAAAGAACGCCCCGCAGGTGGAAGGTCATCCGCTCACATCCGTGGTGGTCACTCAATGCAACCTGATCGTCGCCGTGTACATGACCATGCCGGATGGCCGCCTGCTGCGCTTCGACAGCAAGGCGGAGGTGGCCGCCGATCAGCTCGTCAGCATGGCCTATACGGCGACACGCAGCGAACGCGTCGAGGTCTCGTGCAGCGGCATGGGTCCCTCCGGATACGAAACTCACGAGCCGACTTGACTTTGAACTCGGCGCAGCAGCGTTATTCTGGGTCGACGAAGCTATTGATCGACAGGCGACCGGTGCGAGGGTTGGCGTCCGGAATGAACGCGCGGTCGATTGATCCCGAATGTAACGAGTTACGGCGGTACACGAGCATCCGGTTGAAGACGCTTTCCGCGCGGGCGACTTGCTCGAAGATTGGAGTGTCGCCGTTGATGTACTCGCCAATGGGTCGGGCGGGGCCGGAGCACTCGGCTTCGAGGGTGCGCGAATAGGTGGGGCGGCGAGATTCGTCCAGGTATTCGTAGCCGGTGGCGCGATGACGATAGAACGCGGTCCCGCCGAGATTCTCTTTGAAGAGATAATGAATGGTCGCGACGCCCTCGGGTGCGAATGAATCCACATGCGGCAGACACTGTGGAAGCGTGAGCTGTGCAGCTGGCGTGGTCACGAGCGAGAAGTGACACATGCTCAACCGCAAGGAAGCACTGTTGATGCCGAAGTACTGCGAAAGCAGCGGCTGCAGCCGGGTCGCCAGAAAGTTTTCGTAAGAAGGTGGCGCCTTCGCCCGAATGCCTGGATAGTAGCGACCGCCGGAAGCGAACGGCGCTTTAGCCGCCCGACTCACCAGCCGGTCGGGCTCGGCAACGAAATTGTCGATGACCAGAAGCGGTGCGCCTTCGCGCCCGATGGTGAGCTTTTCGATCCTTATGTCTGGGTGCAGCTCCAGAATCACGCAACAGTCCCCGTTCCATTTGCCGCTACCCTGTCATTTTCATACGGCCGCGGCAACTTATCGAGGAACTACCCGCAGGTCAGGCACAGCTTCTAATCGGCCTAGCCTCAAGCAGCCTCGGCGATGCGATGCTCGTAATACGGCCGATGCCGCTGGCTCAAGATCTCGAAGAGTTCCTTGGCACTGCGTCCTCGCGGCGTCAGCCAGGCGAGCGCCGCTTCTCGCGTGAGATTGATGGGGCACCTGTTGTGCCCCGCCTGCGCGACTTCGGCGGGCGGCTCATCGGTGATGAGCGCCATCGAGTGGAGCACTTCGTCACCTCGCTGCCATCGTGCCCAGATGCAAGGGACGAGCATCGTGGTCGCGTCCTGCGGATTGAACTGGAGCACGACATTCTCCGGTCGTTCGCCCTCCTTCAGCTCGCGTCCCTCCATATCATGAACTTTGACGTTCTCGCGGAATCCTTCCAACACCAGCAAACCGTGATTTTTGCCGAACACCGGACGCCACCAGTCTTCCAGCGAGTCGATGCGCGCGTTGTAGTTTCCCTGCAGGCGCTTGTCCATGTCCGGCGCATGCCCCGGCAATCGGCAGTGATAACGCATGGGTGTGATTTGCCGCTGGCCGTCGATCTCGACGATCAGCGGCCCGTAGTGCATCGGATACATGACGAGGTCTTCTTCGACCGTCTCGACGTCGCGAAAGTCGTTCAGCCATTTCAAGCGCTGCTCGATCTTGTCCGCCGACACCTGCAGATCTTTCTGCGCGGCCTTGGTGGCTTTCTGCGCCAGCTTGCGTTGCGCGTCGGCATGTCGCCGACGCTGCTCGAAGATTTCCGTCTGCCATTCGCTCGTGCGCTGCTGACGATAAGCGGCGATTGCGGCCACGATCTGCGCCACCGCCGGATCGTTCATGCCGAGAAATTGCCGATCAAGCGCAATCGGCAATTTGAACGCTTTGGGGTCGTCGCCGCGCGCCTCGTAGACACGCTGAAAGGCGGCAAAATCGATACGAGCGCCGAGCTCCCGCTCCAAACGACGCAAGTCCGCGGCGACCAGCGCTGCGTAACACATGACAACCCCTGAAGGACAAAAGCCTGGGGTCAGATGATGCCATGCCCGCCAAAAATAATTCAGCGGGCGATCAGCCGGTTATCTCGCCTCGGGGGATCGTCCACACGTTTCTGCCGGTCTAGCTCCTTCCACCCGCGCTCAAAGCGATCTAGGATCTGTACATCCGTACAGTCCATGACTCGCCATGCCCGACCGGCCCGACCACATCTGCTGTCCCACTTGCAATGGCACCGTGTTCCAGCCCGTTGTGTTCACGCGCCGGGATGGTTCGCGCGTCACGACTGCATTGTTCGCCTGTGCGAACTGCACCAGCGTCTGCCTGGACCCGGTCGCGTTGACGCGCGCGTTCGAGGATCGACCGAAAGCGCGACGGCCTCCGTCCAGCAGTCCGGCCATTCAGGCGTGGTCGAAGATCAATCAGCGGCGCCGGGAGCGGGAGTGAGCGATGAACACCGTCACGCTCGCCGACATTCCGCTGCTCTGGCGTGCAGAGTCGCTCGCGCCGCTACAGGCCCAATGCGTTTCCACAGGCCACGACACACTCGATCGGGCCCTGGGCGGCGGTTGGCCGCAGCCCTCGCTCATCGAGTTGCTGTGTGACGATCATGGCATCGGCGAATTGCGACTCCTCATCGGCCTGTTGAGGAACGCGCAAGGAACGTCAGACACGGCGTCCCGAAAAGTAGTGCTGTGGTTATCGCCCCCCTTCGAACTGCATGCCATTGCGCTGAGCCAGTGCGGTCTGGCGCCGAACGATCATTGGGTGTGTTCGGTAGCGACGCCCTCTGACTTGCAATGGGCCATGACCCAGGCGCTGCGCTCCGGCGCATGTCTTGCCGTCATTGCATGGGCGCGACAGTTGAAGCCTGCAGCCCTACGAACGCTCAAGCTCGCAGCCATGACGGGCCGCAGTGTGGGTGTGTTGTTTCGACCGACGAGCGAAGCGCGAATCGCATCCCCTGCAACCTTGCGCATCGCGCTCCGACCGCAGCCGGACGCACTCGAACTTTCGATTCTCAAAATGCAAGGCCGACGGCCGAGCGTCGTGTGCATGGTGCCCGCCGACGCGGATCGCTCGACGAGCGAGGCGAAGTAGCCATGGCTGCCGCTGCTCAATTGATGCTGTTCGAGATGCCGGTGCGACCCATCGCGCCAGCGCCTCAGCCCATCGAATCGCCACCCACGCCCTCACCTGCTTCCTCGCGCCGACGTTCGCAGGCGTGGTTGGCGTTGCACTTCACCGATCTCTCACTGGCAGCCGCATATAACGCCGCACCGTTGGATCGCCGTGCGTCGCTCGATGCGTCAGCGTGGGCCGTGATCGATGACGATCGGTTGAAACACGTCGTGGCCTGCAATGAGCGGGCTTGGAACTACGGCGTTCGCCCGGGCCATCGCATGAATGCCGCGATTGCCTTGTGCAGCTCGCTCACGTTGATCTCACGTGATATGGCAGCGGAGACGAGCTTGCTTGAACGCATCGCGAGCGAATGTCTGAAGTACACGTCGGCCGTCAGCGTGCAACCGCCGAACGAAGTGTTGCTCGAAGTGCGCGGTAGTTTCCGGTTGTTCGGCGGGCCCGCTGCATTGATCGAGCGCATTCAAGCCGATCTCTGCGGCCTCAACGCAGGTCTGCAACTTGCGCTCGCACCGACTGCACGGAGCGCACAGTGGCTGGCTCGATCGTCAACCACACCGCGCGTCTGCTTCCCGCGCGAGCTCTCGGAGGCGCTTGGCTCGCTGCCAATCACAAGCCTGCAATGGCCGCTGCCGGTCGAACTGCAACTAACACGTTTTGGCGTCATGACCCTCGGCGATCTGATGCGGCTATCGCGCAAGGATCTGGCGCGACGAATCGGCGGCGGCCCCGTTCGTGAGCTGCAACAGGCGATGGGCCGTACGACGTGGCTTCATCGCGGCTGGTCGACGCCGCCCAGTTATCACGATCGAGTCCTGCTCGATTTCGAGATAGAAACGACGTCGCTGCTCGAGAAAATGCTGGAGCGTCCGCTCGCTCGTTTGAAACGCACGCTGATCGGCGCGGCGCGCACCATCGACGAGCTCACCATCACGCTGAAACATCGCGAGGGCTGCACACCCATTGCGATTCGTCTGCAACAGGCCACCGCCGACACTGCGCATCTTTCTACCCTGCTGCACGAACATTTGGATCGACTCGCGCTGCGAGCGCCGGTCCGTGAAGTGGCGATCGACGCGCCGAGGTTACTCGTTGCCCACGCACGCAATCACTCGCTTGCCATGGATCCCGCCACGCGGGCCGATGTGCCCGCGGCGTCCGAGCTCAAAGCCCGATTGCTCGAACAGCTGCAAAGTCGCTTCGGTGTGAACGCGATTCGCGCGCTCGCGATGCGGGCGCATCACGTCCCAGAACGGGCGCAGTGGGCGGAGGCGCCATCGCAAGCCTCAGCAGCTATCGCCACTCCAACCCGCTTGCCGAGGCGCCCCCTCTGGCTGTTTCGTGAACCGAAACCCGCCACGCGCGAGTATCTGCAAGGTGCCTTTCGAATCGAATCGAGCCCCGAGACGATTGAGGCCGAAGCCTGGGAAGGCGCCAGCGTGAGGCGCGCGTACTATCGGGCGCGCACGCGCGAAGGCGTTGAATGCTGGATCTACCGCGACTTGCAGTCACCTCACGACTGGTTCGTGCACGGGCTGTTTGGATGAGCGATGTACGCCGAGTTGCATGCCCTGAGCAACTTCTCATTCTTGAGAGGCGCCTCCTTTCCTGAAGAGCTCGTTGAGCGCGCAGCGGAGCTTGGTTACCGCGCCATCGCCATCACCGACGAGTGCAGTGTCGCGGGCATCGTACGCGCCCATGAGGCATCCAAAAAACACAACCTTCCTTTGATCGTTGGTGCGACTCTCACTTGCACCGATGGGCTGACGGTCGTCGCGCTCTCGCAATCCCGTCGCGGCTACGGCCAACTATGTCGCCTGATTACAAAGGCACGGCGAGCAGCCGTTAAAGGCGCGTATACGCTCGAACGCCCCTGGCTGGACGGCGCGCTGGATGAGTGTTGTTTGGTATGGCTGCCGGATGGTAATAACACCGCAGCCGACGGCGACTGGTTACAAGCGCGCTTTGCGGGTCGGCTGTGGATTGGCGTGGAGTTACATCACGACGGTCACGATCGCGAACACGTTGATCGCGCCCGCAAGCTGTCGGACGCGTTGAATCTGCCAGTCACTGCCTGCGGCGGCGTGCTGATGCACGTACGCGAACGAAAGCCGCTCCACGATGTATTGACCGCGATCCGTCTTCGCATGCCCTTGTCACAGTGTGGCTATGCGCTCGAGCCCAATCGCGACCGGCACCTTCACGCCATCAAGACGCTGGCCGCGCGCTACCCCGCCGAGTGGTTGGCTGAAAGTGTGCGCATCGCCGAGCGATGCCGCTTTTCACTGGACGAGATCAAATATCAATTCCCGGCCGAGTTGGTCCCCGAAGGACACACGGCCGCGAGCTGGTTACGTAAGCTATCGTACGAAGGCGCGCGAGAACGCTGGCCCGATCAGATTCCCGAGAACGTTCAGACGCTGCTCGAACACGAGCTGTCACTGATCGCGGAACTGCGTTACGAGCATTTCTTTTTGACCGTCCACGACCTGGTGCGGTTCGCGAAGAGTCGCCGCATCCTGTGCCAGGGCCGCGGCTCGGCGGCCAACTCCGTCGTCTGCTACTGCCTCGGCATCACCATCGTCGATCCCTCCCGACAACAGGTCCTGTTCGAGCGCTTCATCAGCAAGGAACGTCATGAGCCGCCGGACATCGACGTGGACTTCGAACACGAACGCCGCGAGGAGGTCATGCAGTACCTCTACGAGCGATATGGCCGCCACCGAGCCGGCATCGCCGCGACCGTCATCACCTATCGCCTGAAGAGCGCGCTTCGCGACGTCGGCAAAGCGCTCGGCTTCGACCTGCTACAAATAGAACGCTTGATCGGCACGCTGGCGCGACGCGAAAGCGAAGATCCGCAGGAATTGCCGAACTGGCTCGCCGAAGTGGGGTTCGATGCGAGCAATCCTTTGGTGGAACGGTTGATGCAACTGGTGGCCGAGATCGTGAGATTCCCGCGCCATCTCTCGCAACACGTGGGCGGCTTCGTGATCGCCGCCCATCGCCTGGACGAGCTGGTGCCCATCGAGAACGCCAGCATGGAGAATCGAACGGTCATTCAGTGGGACAAGGACGATCTCGAATCGCTGGGACTGCTGAAGGTCGATGTGCTCGCCCTGGGCATGCTCACCGCCGTCCGCCGCACCCTCGACCTGCACAATCGCGCCACCGGCGAGTCACTGACCATGGCGACGATTCCAATTGAGGATCCCGAGACATACGAAATGTTTTGTCGCGCGGATACCGTGGGCGTGTTTCAGATCGAGTCGCGTGCACAGATGTCGATGCTGCCTCGACTGCAGCCGCGCGAGTTCTACGACCTGGTGATCGAGATCGGCCTCGTGCGCCCCGGCCCCATCGTCGGCGACATGGTGCATCCCTACTTGCGTCGACGCATGGGATTGGAACCCATTACCTATCCTAGCGAAGCAGTACGCAGAGTGCTCGAGCGCACCAAGGGCATTCCCATCTGGCAGGAACAGGCGATGGAGCTTGCCGTCGTGGCCGCTGGGTTTACGCTCGGCGAAGCCGATGCCCTTCGGCGCGCGATGGCTGCATGGCGTCGTCACGGCAACTTGGAGACCTTTCACGAAAAGCTGCTCCGAGGATTGCGAGAGCGCGGCTACAGCGAGCAGTTTGCCGATCAGCTATGGCGGCAGCTGCAGGGCTTTTCGGCGTATGGCTTTCCGGAGAGTCACGCCGCCAGTTTCGCGGCGATCGCTTATGCAAGCGGCTGGCTGAAATGTCATTCGCCCGCGGCGTTCGCCGCGGGGCTGATCAACAGTCAGCCGATGGGCTTCTACACGCCCTCGCAGATCGTCCGAGACGTACGGGAACATGGCGTCGAGGTTCGCGCCATCGATGTGACCCGGAGCGATTGGGACTGCACACTCGAAGTCGACGCACCTGGACGAGCACCGGCGTTGCGACTGGGGCTGCGGCTCGTCAAAGGATTGAGCGAAGCGGCGACAATGCAGTTGCTGAGCGCGCGCAGCGCCAGCCCGTTTGCCGGCACGGGCGATCTCGTTCAGCGCAGCCGGTTGTCCCGTCGCGACCTAGAGCTGTTAGCCGGCGCAAACGCCCTGTCCGCGCTGGCGGGCAACCGTCATCACGCGGCTTGGGCACTCGCCGGTGTGGAAACCGACTATGCGCTGTTGGCGGACGCGCCACCGAACGAAGCCACTCCATTATTGCGAGCGCCGAGCGAGGGCCAGAACATCCTCGCGGATTTCAGGAGCGCCGGGCTGTCACTGCGTCGCCACCCGGTTGCGTTACTGCGCGATCGTCTGATTCGACGGCGAATCCAATCGGCACGCGAGGTGCTGGAATCCGAGAATGGCGCCGAGGTTCGTTTCGTCGGGCTGGTCACGCTGCGGCAGAGTCCGAGCACGGCGAAGCATACGACCTTCATGACCGTCGAAGATGAAACCGGCATCGTGCAGGTCATCGTCTGGAATCGGGTCGCGCAGGAGTATCGCGCCGCCTTCCTGGGCGCCGCGCTGATGGAGGTACGTGGCACGTTTCAGCATGAGAACGGCGTCAAGCACCTGATCGCGCTGGCGCTCTTCGACCATAGCCAGTGGCTGGGCGTCCTGCGGGTGCCCTCACGGGACTTTCATTGACGTCGCGGGCTATGCCCTGAGCTTGTTGAGCGCCGCGACCTCGTTGTCGGAGAGCTCGATCTCGACCGCCGCGACGTTCTGCTCTAGATGTTTCACCTTCGACGTGCCAGGAATCGGCAACATCACCGGGCTGCGCTTGAGAATCCACGCCAGCGCGATCTGACTCGGCACGACGCGATGTTTCTTCGCGATCTCATCGAGCTTGGAACCCGGGCGCGCCAGCTCGCCGGCCGCGAGCGGATACCACGGAATGAAGCCGATGCCCTGCTGCTCGCAATAATTCACAACGGCTTCGGCGCTACGATCCGCCAGGTTGTAAAGATTCTGGACCGTGGCGACCGGGAAGACCTTCGACGCCGCCTCGATCTCTTCGACACTGACTTCGCTCAAGCCGGCGAAACGAATCACGCCCTCGTCGAGCAACTGCTTGACCGCGCCGAACTGCTCGGCACGCGGCACCTTCGGATCGATCCGATGCAGCTGCCAGAGGTCGATGCGCTCCACGCCGAGCTTCTTCAGACTATTGCGAGCCTGCTTGATCAGGTAGTCCGGCCGGCCGTTCGTCACCCACTGATCCGGTCCAGGCCGCGTCAAGCCGGCCTTGGTGGCAACGACCAACCCCTTGTACGGATGCAACGCCTCACGCAGCAGCTGTTCCGACACGTCCGGACCGTAGGAGTCCGCCGTATCGATGAAGTTGACGCCGAGCTCCGGCAAGCGCTTCAACACGCGCAAAGCCTCCGCCCTATCCTCCGGCGGCCCCCAGATCCCTTCGCCAGTAATGCGCATCGCGCCGAAGCCCAAGCGATTGACTTCGAGCTCGCCGCCTAGACGAAAAGTGCCCGCGTGCGCTGCAGTCAAAGTGGCCATGATGCTCTCCCCTTCACGGTCCAAAGCCTCCGCCAAAGGCGCGTGTGAGTAAAGCCGGAAACCCGAAGCGGGCGTGTCAGCGCTTCCTCAAGCCTGCGATCACGAGCACGAGGCCGGCGCCCAGCGCAACGCCGCCGATCCAATCCGGCACACGGTGCTTCTGCTGCATCTTCGCTTCGAGGCTGCCGAACTTGATCACGCTCTCCTCGCGCGTGTAGCTCACGCCTTTGAAGACGATGAACGCACCGGCCAGGGCAAGTATCACTCCGGCAATCAAAGCGCTTCGCATGAATCCTCCTCTGTGGGTGTGCGCCATTATGAATGCGCATTTGTCATATGCACGGCGGCGGGCCCGGATCTTGTGATCTGTATCACGCTTTCCCTCGAGTACGGAACTGTTCTGGTCGGATCTACGTGTATCCTCATGCAGCCCAGCGGCGGTTGGAAACGCCGCGCAGTCGCTTGCGAGCGAGCCCAAGGGAGGAACTTCATGAACGAATCGATACGGATGAGTCCGCAGTTCGACGAAGCAGACACGGAGGTAGAACTGAGCGCACAGGATCTGCTGGCGCTTTCGGACCCTCTGCCTGCTCCGTCACGTAAACTGGATGCCCCGAAAGCATCGGCGGACCGCAGCTCGCGCCTCGCCATCGCAATCATCGCGATCGTCAGCATCGCCGGCGTAGCGCACGTGCTGAAGCCCTCCGAGCGCGCCAGCCAGTCGACAGCAGAAACTTCACAACCAGCCTCTCCATCCGAGCAGGTCGCCAAGGACCAGCCGGTGCGATTTTCAAACCCGTTCGATAAGAACGAAGTGTTCGAGTTCCCTGCTGGAACGACCGAAACCGAAGCACGCGATGCGGTCGCCGCGGTTCTCATGGAACGGGCGATGTCGCGTCAGGACACTTGATCAGGGCCGCTCCGGCTCAGAAACCGACGTGATACTGCAGCCGGAACGTCCGGCCGAGACCCTTGAAATATCGGATGTCGATGGCGTTGGTCTGCGAGTGATACGTAAAGTAATCCTCGTTCGTCAGGTTCTGAACCGCGGCGCTCACTGAGCCACCGAACGCAGCGACATCGGCGCTCAGATCGACCGTCGTGTAGCCATCGAACTTGACGGTCGTGACGCCCGCGCTGTTCTCGAAGTCGCGGTCCATCAGATGATTGACTTGCAGCCGCGAGGTCACGGATGCCGACCAGGCGCGATCCCAGCTTACGTTGATGCGATCCGGAGCGATGTTGGCGCCACCGAGGTCTGAGTCGACGCGGCCATCGGCGTTGGAGTCATAGCGGCCATCGGTGTGCGCATAACGCAGGCCAAGCGAGTCGGCTTCTGTGGCTTGCCAGGTCGTGCGGAACTCGACACCGTCGATCTCCGTCTTCTCACGCTGCACCGAATAGATGCCGTCGCTGCCCCGTTGCAAACGCTGGCCGAGATCGGACGTGGAGCGGAAGTACGCGACCTGCGCGTCCAGAATGGCGTTCTTGAACTCGAGGCCCGCCTCGGTGCTCTCGGTCAGCACCGGCTTCAGATCGAGGAAGCTCTCGACGCTCTGATTGGGAATATTGATGCCACGGAGCACGCGACCGACATCGGGCATGGAGAACGCCTCGGCGCGGTTTGCAAACACACGCCAGGCATCCGTCAGCCGATAAGTGGCGCCGATGTTGTAGAGCGTCTCGGAGAACGAAGGCTCGCCGCCCCGTACGAAACGGCTGCCGGCCGAAGCGAGCGTCGTGAAGTCATCGACTTCGAGCTTCGCATCTTCGTAACGCACGCCGCCGCTCACCGTCAGACGATCGATGCCCGTGTAGTCCACTTGCAGGAACGGCGCATAGTTTTCGTAACGCGATTTCGGCACCCAGCTGCGGCCGGTTTGAATCAGCTCCTGCCAGGTCTCGTCGATCAGCACGTCGAAGCCATACACGAGCGTGACCGGCAGCCCCGCGACGTCGCGCTTGGACAAGGTCACCTTCAGGCCCTGCTTTTCCGAGTTGTTCTGCGACTGGTCGATCAGGTTCGGGCCATACGCCGGATCCTGGAAAGTATCGAGCGGCGTCGCCTCGGCGCCGTAGGTCGCTTCGAGATCCTGGCTGAAAATCTGCGCGCGCAGGTTCTGGCCGAGGAACACCTCGTTCGTATAGGTCAGCGCCAGATTCGTCACTTTGTTACGAGCGCCCTCGCCCGCGATGTGACCCTTCACTGCGCTGCTCGGAATGCCGTTGTCGACATCGCCGGGCACCGAGATCCAATCGTTGTTGCCTTCGATGTCGTAACGATTGAACATCAGCTCGACCCGCTGGTCGTCCCAGTCGTAGCCCGTCTTGAGAAACGCGTTGATCGTGCGCGAGTCCATGGTGTCGCCCTGAGTGTTGTCAGAGCCGATGACATCGCCATTCGCGTCGTAGCCAATGCCAGACTCGCGATAGCTCAAGCTCGCCAGCACGTCGGCGTCACCGAAGCGATTCGAGATGCTGTACGTCACGCCGTAATCGGCGCTCTCGCCCACATCCTCGGTTTGAAACGTGCTATCGACACGAACGCTCTGCTCGAGCTTCTCCGAGGGTCGCTTGGTGATCAGATTGATGATGCCGCCGGAAGCGCCCAGGCCATGAATCGCGTTCGCGCTGTGCAGGACTTCCACACGCGACAGCACAGTGGAATCGATGATGTGTCCATCGCGACCACCTTCGCGCAAGGGGCTCGACTGCGGTACGCCGTCGATCATGTACAGCGGCTTACGACCGCGCAGACTCTCACCGGCGTTGGTCATCTTCTGACGGCTCGGCGAGAAGCTCGGAATCAAGTTGCCCAGGACGGTCGAAATGTCGTTGTGAATCGCGAGTTGCTGCTCCAACTCGGCCGAGCTGATGACCGTCACGGTGTTGGGAATGGTGCTCAGCGGCCGATCGATGCGACTCGATGTGACCATCACCTCCTCCAGTTCGCCAGCTGAGTCCGCCGCGAAACCCTCACCGGCAAACACCGTAGCGACTAGCGCGGACACGGCGACACATTCTTTTTTCAACATGGGGTGAACCTCCCAATCGACTTGATTTGTTTACTGCGCGACGGCGCCGCGGGCGCGGCCGAGCTTGATGGCGGCGAAGCTGCGAGCTTCGCGCTTTTTCATCCAGATGAGCACGCCGGTAACGGACAGCAGAGTGACCATCAACCCCAACGCGCTGACGACGATGCGATAGGGCAATCCCCACACTGAGGCCATGTGCAGAGCGAGAATCCAATTGGTGAAGGTGTTCGCGCCGTTCTGGCCTTGAGGCAGGCGCACCTTGCGCAGTTCGCCGGTGTTGCCGTCGAACAGGACCATCGTCCGGCCGCCGCGATTGGTGAAATCGCGATCGGTGGTGAAGTAATAGACGTAGACGCCGTGCTTCGGTCGATACAACAGCGCGCTGAATCCATCGGATTCGATTGTGAGACCCCGAAGCTCAGCCTCGCGACGTGCATGCTCGCGGCCCTGCTCGGCAGCCGCACGAAAATCCAGTTTGGGTTCGTGCAGAGCCTTACGAAGTGGCGTCACTCCGTCCAACAGCTGCTCCTGCCCAAACAGCTTCATGACCGGGTCATACACTTCGTCGAGATTGAACGACACACTCGACCACGCGAACACGAACAGCAGCGGCCACAGCCACAAGCCGCCGGCGCGATGCAGGTCGAAAGTCAGTTTGTGCTTGCCGCCGTTCCAGCGGACCAGCCAGCTCGGCTTCCAACGTGGCCACCACGGTCGCGCGTTCTGCTCGGCCGCGTTCGCCTCGCGTCGGCGACGTTGAGGGAATGTGAGATAGAACCCGATGAAACAATCCAGGGTCCAGATGAGCGCCGCGATGCCGAACGCGTAGCTGCCGATCTTTCCCGAAGCGAGCGTGTAGTGCAGCCGATACAGGAACGACATCAGCGTGATCGGACCTTGCGTGGGATCGCCCCAAAGACGCTCGGCGACGACCCTACCCGTGTACGGGTCAACGAAAGCCTCGTCCATCTTCGCTGACCAAGGCACGACAGCTCCGGTGACGGGATCGAGGCGATCGACACTGAGCTTCAGCGTGTGACCCGGCTCGACCTGCAGCGGTAGATAGTTGATGACCGCGTCGGGATAAGCAGCCCGCACGCGCTCTTGCAACTCGAGAGAATCGAAAGGACGTGCGTCAGGCGTGGGAGCGGCGACGAGGTGCGCCTTTGGCACCAGCCAGGCGTCGAGCTCGTCCATGAAGGCGAGCAGCGCGCCGGTGATTCCCGCGATCGTCAGGAACAATGCGATCGTGAGCCCGGCCCAACGGTGCGCGATCACCCAGAATTGCCGGCCCATCGACATGATTTGCGTGCACGAAGCCATAGAGCGACGGGCCGGCGGGGGTCGCTCAGAAGAGAGTTTCAATGCGAATCATTATCGATTTGTCGGACGGCGAATGCAATCCCGCCCAACTCTCATACTGAGCCGTCTCAGCCTGCGTTGAGTCGCTGCAACGCCTGCTCGAGGTTCTCGCAAAAGTTCTCGGCGCCGATCAGGTCCACGATGCCGGCTCGGCGCAGCTTGCCCGTGACGCGCTCGTTAGCGCCAGTCAACATCACGCGCACCTTGCGCCTCTGCAAGTCGCGAATGACTTCCTCCAGCGTCTGCAAGCCGGTGATGTCGATGAACGGCACCCAGCGCAGCCTGATGATCAGCACTTGCGGATCAGTTCGCGTGCTCGCCAGGGCGCGTTCGAAATTCTCGACGGCGCCGAAGAAAAACGGTCCCTCGACGGCGAACGCGAGAACGCCCGGCGGAAACGTGAGGCCGCGATGCGCGAACTCGCGACTAAGGTCCTGATGCGTCTGATGCTGAACTTCCACGCTGCTCGCCATCCGGCGCAGGAAGTGCAAGGTCGCAATGATCACGCCGACATTGACGGCGACGACGAGGTCGACAAACACGGTGAGCACGAACGTCACCAGCAACACGGCGACATCCGCCGGTGGCGCACGTCGCACCATGGTGACGAAATGGCGCGCCTCGCTCATGTTCCAGGCAACCACGAACAGAATGGCGGCGAGCGCAGCCAACGGAATGTGCACGGCTAGCGGGGCCAACGCGAGCACGATGAGTAGCAACGTCACCGCGTGCACGATGCCCGCGAGCGGACTGGAGCCGCCATTGCGAACATTGGTCGCGGTTCTTGCGAGCGCCCCGGTTGCGGCGAAGCCTCCCAACAAAGGCGCGGCGATGTTTGCGATGCCCTGCCCGATCAGCTCTTGATTCGAGTCATGCCGCGTCCCCGCCATGCCGTCGGCCACGACGGCGGACAGCAGCGATTCGATCGCACCCAGCATCGCAATGGTGAACGCCGGACCGATCAGCTCGATGACGCGATCGACAGTGATCTCGGGCACCTGCAAGGACGGCAAGCCGCGGGGAATGCCACCGAATGCCGAGCCGATCGTGGCGACGCCTTCGATGTGAAATACCGCGTGCACGACGGTTGCGAACAGTAGTCCGAGCAACGGCCCCGGCACCCGTTTCAAGAACGCCAGGCGCGGCGCGAATATGACGATCAGCAGTGTCGCCGTTGCCAAGGCCGTCGTGCCGGCCTGCGCCTGCGGCAGCACTTGCAACGTGTGCCACAGCTTTTCGTGAAAGTGCTCGCCTGTCACTGCCGGCAGACCGAAGAAGTCCCGCCACTGCCCGGTCCAGATGACCACGGCGATGCCCGCGGTGAAGCCCAGGATCACCGGATCGGGAATGAACTTGATGATTGCGCCGAGCCGAGCGAGCCCGAGCAGCAGGAGCATGATGCCGGCCAGCAGAGTGGCGATCTGCAAACCGTCGATGCCGTACTGAGCCGTGATGCCCGAGAGAATGACGATGAACGCCCCGGTGGGTCCGGCGATCTGCAGCCGGCTGCCGCCGAACAGGGAGACCAGCAATCCCGCGACGATGGCGGTATAGAGCCCCTGCTCCGGCTTCGCGCCCGAAGCGATCGCAAACGCCATGGCCAGCGGCAGCGCCACCACGCCGACGATCACTCCCGACACCACGTTTCGCGCCCAATGCGCGCGCCCAAGCAAACCGGCTCGGTGCGCCTCCAGAATTGCGATCATCGCGTAATGTTTCTCTTTCGCGGCGACCGCGAGATTATGCCGGAGGGCGCACGAGAACAACTAAAGAGTGGCCCTGAGTCGCTAGGTGGCAGTCCCTAGTCCGGATCCGAGCTCATGCGCTTCTGGCCGGCGCGGCGTCGCGGTGAAAACCATCGAACACAGCAGCGCGGTGGTCACGAAAAACACACTCAGGGCGAACGGCTCCCATCTCTGCAGATCCAGCAGCACGAGCGTGAAATTGAGCGAAATGAACACCACGCACCCTATGCAGGAGTACACGCAGGACTTCACTGTCAGACTCATTGTGTGCAAGTGACCCGCATGCGTCTCGATCGGATTGATCTTTTTGCCGTATAACATCTTGTACACGCCGAATGCATTCACCGCGTAGACCAACGTGACGCCGCCGATGGTGGCCAGCCCGGCAAATCCCGGGAACGGGTGCTGTTGGATATAAATCAAGAACGCAACGAACAGGAAATAGCTCGAGACGGCAATGACTACGACGAGCGGCGAGACGAAATCGAACAAACCACGCCGCTGCAGGACGGCCTTGCGCTTTCCGTCGGGCGACGAGTGCTTGAGCACGTTATGTTTGAACCTGACGCCGAACCAGCCAACGAGGCATAGCGGCAACAGTTGGAGCATGAAGTACGCGGACACGAGCATTTCCACCGGACCGTCATCCCAATCCGGGCGCTGCATGTAGCTGAACAGCCAGCCCAGCAGTAACAAGCCGATCATTGCGATGCTCGCGTTCAGAACGCGGTACCAGGTCAAAAAGCGCTCTGGAGCGCGAGTGAAGTCGACATCCGGGTATAGCTGCGCGAAGCGTTCGGCGGGGATGTTCGTCACCTGCACTCGGACGTACCTGACGAACCAGGACGGAGCCAGGACTGACATTGCCACTATTTGTATCGTGAACGCGGCGACGAACGCATAGGCTTCGATCATGACGGCACCTCATTTCGCAGGCGGTTGCTGGCTGATGGCGCCGGCGAACGCATTGCGAATTTCCGAATCGGTCACACCCGCCTCACGCAACTCGGCGATCGTTTCGCTGAGCTTGCGCAGAGTCCATTCCTGCAGATTGAACTTGCAGTTCGCTTTAGCCTTGGGGTGAACATAGGTGCCGCGGTAGCCCTTGGCCTCGATGATCGAATCCCGCTCCAGCAGCTTGTAAGCCTTCGCCACGGTCTTGCTGTTGAGCTCGAGATCGTTGGCCAGCTGGCGGATCGACGGCAGCGCATCCCCCGGCTTCAGCACGCCGGAGGTAACCGCAGCCTTGATCTGCTCGATCAGCTGCTCGAACTGAGGGACCGGGTTATCGATGTCGATGGTGATTTCCATCGGCGCGTTCACTCTTATGTACCACTCGATCCCATGGTACAACTGGCTCAGAGGCTTTGCAACCTCAGCTGCCTTGACCTGATGGCGCTAAACGGCTGGAATCGAGTCAACATCCACGCTCAGCTCCGCGCAAAGGAGTGATACCCATGGTCCGGGTTCAGATTCCCTCGCTGGTTCTTGTGGTCGCGATGACAGTAGCTGCAGCCGCTTACGGCCAAACGGAGCAGGCGTCCGACAGTGGGAACAACGTTGTATCGGCTTCAACACTGAAGCGCACATACACAATTCCTCCAACATGGCCCGCCTCGGCAGTTGGAGTCGAAGGTTGGGTACTGCTGAGGTTCACGTTATTGCCGAATGGGACGGTTACCGACGTCGAAATTAAAGAGGCCCACCCTGCGGGACTCTTCGATGCCTCCGCGGTGGAGGCACTTCGTCAATGGAAGTTTGAGCCTGTGGAGCGCGACGGCAAGAAGATCGCTCAACGTGCAGAGATACGGATGAAGTACGCGCTGCCGCGATAGCCCTCAGTGAGGCCGGTCGTTACCGCCAAGCGCGCGACGTAATAAACATGTGATCGCAGTTCCGTGGGTGATTCGTTTGCGTCGAACGGCCTTCGCGGAAAATGCCAGTTGCCCAACCTCGTTGAGAACTGACTTTGCCAGCCTCCTAAGTGAGCCGGTCCATCCGCCATGCAGCTGGGGTAGCGCCAGTCATCTTGCGGAAGGTCCGACCGAAGTGCACCGCGTCTGCAAAGCCGGTGGCTTCGGCAACATCCTGTAGACAGCCATTGGTGTTCAACAGCAGGTCCTTGGCTCGCTCGATACGAGCCTGCAACTGCCACTGATACGGCGCCAGCCCGGTCGACGCCTTGAAGGCGCGGCTGTAGTGCGACTGCGATAAACCAGCCAGTTCCGCGAGTGTGGCTAGCTCCACCCTCGCCGGCATCTTCGCCTCGAGATAGCTCATCGCATCCTTGAGCTGGATCGCCGAGAGCCCACGCTCGCTCCCTTTGGCCTCTTTGGGTCGTTCGAAGAGCCTTGCCGCAATCGCTGCAGTTAGCGAGTCACCGTACAGCTGAGTGGTCGGGTCAGAGTCGTCGATCGCGTCTGCAAGCAACCTGATCAACGTCCACAACCGGTCATCATTCATGCGCAGCCGAGGAACGTCCATCAGTCCCACCGATTCAGAAATTCCCAGACGCTCTTGAAGCATCTTTACGTCGAAGCTGATCGTCGCACACTTGATATAGCGGGTATCTGCCGAATACCCCCACAACTTCATTTGCGCCGGCGCGAAATACATGGACCGAGGCTTGTAGGCATGTGGGTTGGGAATGTTCGGCGCCGACCGGGGCTCAGCGTGGTCTCGTCCGACCTCTTCGAGCTGAGCGCTAAGTCGAGTCGACTCTTCACGGCTATGTATCTGAAACAAGAATCTGCCGGTGCACGTGTGCTCATGCAGATCGACGTTCACGCCGTTCCAGCAACGACTGGAGGTCGTCCGCTTGGCCACGTTCTCAGGAAGTTCAAATGCGTTCGACATCCGAATGGGACCGCTTGCGACACGCCTTCGATGCGCATCTCGTTTATCTTCTTCGGCCCTCAGAGCGCCGAGCATTGCGGGCGCAGCTTTGCATCCCTTTCTTTGGTACGGTAGGCCCGAGATGTGTGCATGTGTGTCGCAAAAACAGGAACGCTTCAGAAGCGGTACTGCAAACTGAGACTGATGAAGCTCAGCACATCGTTGGCGCCAGTCTCGCGCAGGAACGCGCCAGGCTGCGCGTAGGCGACGACCGCAGTCGAGGACCAGCCCGGGGTCAGCGTCCAAGTGGCGCCGAGCGATGCGATGGTCGCCACATAGCGGGCACGACTATCATCATCTGCCTGGCCCGCGGCTCGGATCAGCATGCCGTTGGGCGCATACACGCCGTCACGGGTACTGTGACGCCAGAAGAAATCGAGGCTGGCGTTCAGCTGGACCCGAGGCGCGAGCCGCAAGGTCAGCGCCGGATGAATGTTGAAGAAGTTGCGTGGCCCGAGCGTCGCTTCGTCGCCGAAATAATTGCCGCGCGGGTAGAGAGGATTGAGGGTACCGAGGCGGTCGTCGTCAGGATCATTATCGCCGCTGGCAACGGCGAGGAGCAGCGCCACCCTCGGTTGGCCGGCCACTCCATCGAAGGTGTAGCCGGTGTCTGTGGCGAGCGACCAGGCGCGGATCTCGGCGTCGCCGAACCGCCCGCCCTGCACGGCCAATTCCCAATTCCAGTCCCAGGCTTTGCGTCCGCCGAACACGCGGGTACCAAGCGACCAACGGCGTTCGTGCGCCACGCCCTGAACGTAGCGGGCAACGATATCTTCGTAATGCAGCGCGTAGACATCCCAGGAGGTGACGCCTCCGGTGCGGGTCGCGTAGATGCCACGCAGCGCCTGCGTCTGCGAGCGGGCGTCATCGAAGCTACCCGGACGGTTCTGTCTCGACGCCGCGGCGAACGCATCGATGCGCCAAGCGCCGCGGGTCGCATAGGCGCGGACCGCTTCGAAACTGCGCCGTACGTTCGGACCCTCGCGGGCGTCGATCGCGCGCCCCGATCCGAACTGCAGCTCCTGGACGCCGATACGCATCCCGATGCTGCCTTCGCCATCCGCCGCTGATCGCCATTCGACGAACAGGTTGGTGGGATCGAGTCGGTTCTCGTCCACCGGAGACGGGCCTGCGACGCGACCCTCGGTGTACGAACTGGACAGCTGAGCGAAGCCGCGCCAGTGCTCGCCCAGGCGCAGGTCCGCGAAGACGGAACCACGCTGCATCAACACACCCCATCGGTCCTGGCGATCCAGCCCATAGCGCGGATTGCCAGTGTGCTCGTAGCGCCAGCGCAGATCGCCGCCGATACTCATGCGCACATGATCTGCGATCGGGCGGTCCTTCCAGCATGCGATGCGGTTGTTGTCCTCAAAGCAGGACTGACGCTGGGCGCTGAAATCATCATCGAATCGCAATGGACGGAACTGCGCGAGCGCGGCATCGGCCGCCAGTATCGAGAGGATGCCGAACCACGCCGCGCGCACGCTCGCCCCACCTAGGACACTCTGGGATTTCACCGAGTCTGGTGGTAGCCGCCGAAATGTTTGATCGGCGACCAGGTGGGCAGGATCTCGGGCAATGCCGGCGAAAGCGAGTGATAGTCTTGCGCACCGTACACCACGCGGCCATCCATGACGGTCAACACCGAGGCGATGGATTTGATTTGTGACTCCTCCACCGCGAAGTAGTCCCTGTCCAGCAGCACGAAGTCGGCGAGGTGGCCAGCGGCGATCATGCCCATCTCGGATTCGGCATTCATGAACCACGCCGGACTGCGAGTAAACAATCCCAGCGCTTCAGTGCGTGACAGGCGGTTGTCCTTGGCGAGCACTTCAGTTCCGGAGATCGACTTCCCCGACACCATCCAACTGATGCCGACCCACGGATTGAACGAGGCCGCCCGGAAAGCGTCGGTGGTCATGGCCAGAGGGATGCCGCTGTCGACGAGTTGGCGCAGGCGCGGGGTCAGCAATGCCTTGTCGCGACCGTGAGTCTTGATGAAGCCGTCACCGTGCAAGGCCATCTTGGTGTCCAGGGCGATGCCGCCGCCCAGCGCTTTGACCCTGGCGATGTTCGCGGGACTGATGGTCTCGGCGTGTTCGAGGCTCCATCGCAGACCGTCGAGCGGCATCTTCTCGTTGAGCTTCTCGAGCGCATCGAGGAACGGCGTGATGTTCTCGTCGTAGCTGATGTGCTCGCGGAAAGGAATTCGGCGCTGGACCAGTTTGGAGATGTCTCGCTCCACCAGTTCCCGCATCTTATTCGGCTCGATGATGACCGCCGGGCGGTCGAAATTCTCGTGATCGTGGACGTCCACAGACAGCAACTCACCGGCGCCGCGGTAGACGTGGCCGTGCGCCAGTTGCGGGTGCAAGTTGTGCCCGGGACTGATCGGCGCCGTCCTCGTGATCGCCGTGAGCTGCGCGTCCACCACGTTGAAGGCTTCGCCTTCTCCAAACTGAATGTCGACGAAAGGCATGCGAATGTTGAGGCGGTTGTCGCGGGCGACGACGTCCACGGTGCGCTGGGCCTTGGGATACCCACGAAAGCCCGTGCCCGAATCGATAACGGATGTGATCCCGACGCGATTGAGACTGTGGATCGTCTGAACCAGCGAGCTCACCTCTTCGTCGAAAGAGAGCTGGGGGACCATGGTCTCGATGGCGATGAACATGAACGTGTAGCCATGGACCACACCGGTGTACTTGCCCCGCGCGTCCTTCTCCAACTCGGTGCCCGGCAGGTTGGGAAACCTGTCGGTGCCCACGCCGAGGGCATCCATCGCCTGCTGGTTCATGAAGGCGCGGTTGTAAGCGTACTGCACGAAGAGCGGACGATTGGGGACGGCCTTGCGCAGCTCATCCATGGTGGGGAAGCGGTTCTCCTCGAATTGGTACGGAGACCAGCCGCCAATCACTTTTACCCAGTGACCTTCCGGTGTTCGTTTGGCTTGCTCACTCAGCATCGCCAAGGCCCGACGCAGCGTTGGCACGCCGTCCCATCGCAGGGTGTAGTTGTATCCGCCCTCGTTGAGCACGTGGGTGTGCGCGTCGATGATGCCCGGGATGAGCCGTCGGCCGCGGGAATCGATGACCCGGGTGTTGGCGTTCTTCAAACCCAGCACCTCGGCATCCGTGCCGACCCAGTAGATGCGACCGCTTCTGACGGCCAGGGCGGACGCCTCGGGTTGAGCGGGATTGCCGGTGAAGATCTTGGCGTTGTGCACGATCAGGTCCGCGCCTGGCGCCTCTTGCTTGGCTTGTGCATGGACGCTGCTCAAGCCATTCACCACGATGAATCCGATCAGTAGTATCGACTTCACTGCCATTTCCCATTCGATGGATTTGAAAGAACACCACGCTGCGCGGATCTCGATCAGCGAGCCGAACTGCGCAGCGGTGTGCGTTGAATGGGAAAGATGTTGCCTACTCGGGTCCGGCACAGTCACTGACTGTTCTTGCTGGCGGCAGCACGATTCGCTCACGGGGCTGAGCTCAGTGCCGGCAAGCGACCCATGTTCGTATCGTAATGATTGCGTCAGCGAAATCCTGTGGCGCCTCCCACGGGAAGTTGTGCCCACAGCTGACGACCCGGTGCTCATGCCGCGATACGAACATCGAAGCATGATCCGCAGTACCGCCCGGCTTGAGAGGATCTTCCGTACCATCGAGCGTGATAGCAGGAACCGTGATGACCGGCTTCTTCGCCAGTTGCGCTTCCAACGGCGCTAAAGCCGGATCACCCTCGGCAAGCCCAAAGTCGAAGCGGTAAGAGTGGATGACGACATCGACGAAGTCGGGATTGTCGAACGACACTGCTGTTCGTTCGAAGGTGGCGTCATCGAATGCCCATCTCGGCGACCATTGTTTCCACAATATGCGGCAGAGCTCTCTTCGATGGAGCGCCAGGCATTCGCGTCCACGCGCATGCTGGAACAGGTGCTGATACCAGAGAACCTGCTCCAATGAGGGATTGTAGGCACGCCCCAGCCGCTCAACATCGATGATGTCATAGCCAGCGTACGATACGAGACCTGCTACGCGTTCCGGCCAAAGAGCTGACGCCACGCAGGAAGCAAGCCCGCCCCAGTCATAGCCGGCGAGGATCGCTCGCTCGATGCCGAGAGCGTCCATGAGCTCGACCAGGTCTTTACCGAGAGCTGCCTGCTGGCCACTGCGCATCGTGCGACTCGATAAGAAACGCGTCGGCCCAAACCCTCGCAGGTAGGGAACGATTACACGCGCACCGGCTTGCCCTAGAACGGGCGCAACTTCGTCGAAAGCATGCACGTCATACGGGAAACCGTGAGCCAGGATCACCGGCCATCCGTTTGCGGGCCCCTCTTCGCGGAAGGCGATCTCCAAACTACTCGTCCGGGCGGTCTTCAGAGTAGCTCCTTTGCGATGTCGGCGAGCTCCTGCAGCGTCAAACGCTACTGCGGTTCGCCTGGTTCCTAAATCAGCGATTCTGATTCCGTCCAGAAGCGCGTTTCGCTTTCCTGATATCGTCACCGACTTCGCCGCTTCTTCCAGCTCCCGTCATTTCAATGTATGCGGCAAGCTCGTTGGGCGTTCCCAGTGGAAAGGCAGATCTGAGGTGATCGAGGAATGCCGATACTCGGGCGCTCAACAACCGTCGTGATGGATACAGCGCCCACAAGCTGATTTCAGAGCGGTCGACCTCACCCCAAAGAACCAGCCGGCCCGCGGCGAGGTCACCGCTAACGAGTGAGATAGCGGGTCGCGCGATAGTCGGACTAGCCACGACCACGAGTCGATCGCGCAAAAAGGCGCGGCCGACGAGAGTTTCGTCCGGATTTGGATTGACTCGGATCGCCAGGTCGTAACCTTCCTCAACCATATCGACCGGCCTGTCTTCGGACGTGACTTCGAGCCGGACCTGCGGATGTTTGACGGCGAACTCGGCGGCGAGCCTGCCCATCGCGATCTGGCAGAAGAGCAATGGCGCGCTGATACGAAGCGTGCCCCTCGGAATGTTTCCGCCCGACGCAATCGCTGCGGAGGTCTCCTCCAGCTCGGTCAGTAACGGTGCAGTCCGCTCGTAAAGCGCCTTGCCTTCTTGGGTGAGCGTCAGCGTCCGAGCCCCGCGCTCGAACAAACGCAAGCCGAGGCTGTTCTCGAGCTCCGAGACTCTCCGTGAAAGCGTTGCCTTCGGCCGGTCGCTCATCCTGGCGGCGCGACCGAAGCCGCCGTGTCGTGCAACGAGGTTGAAGTCCGCGAGAGCGAGCAGATCCATATGTTCCACCAGTGAGACGAACTGTCCAACTATATGGGCTTACGTTCCGCCTGTGAATCACTAATGATCTCGGCACGCCCATCACAACCAGGAGCGATTGCCATGACCATTCTCGTTACCGGCGCAACCGGAAATGTCGGCCGCCAGGTCGTCCAACAACTCGTCAAGCGCGGCGCGAACGTGCGCGCGCTCGTCCGTAATCCAGCAAAGGCCGAGCTTCCCGACGCGGTCCATGTCGTGCAGGGAGATCTGCTCGATGTCGATTCGTTGCACTCCGCGCTGGACGGTGTTTCCACTCTGTTCTTGTTGAACGCAGTGGTGCCCGATGAATTCACGCAGGCGCTGATCGCGCTCAACGTCGCCCGCGAAGCAGGCATCGAGCGGGTCGTATATCTCTCCGTAATCCATAGCGACATCTATGTAAACGTGCCGCACTTCGCCGGTAAGTATGGAGTCGAGCGTATGATCGAACGGATGGGCTTCGGCGCCACCATCCTTCGTCCCGCCTATTTCATCGACAATGACCTCACGATCAAAAACGTGGTGCTCGACTATGGGGTGTACCCGATGCCTATCGGGAGCAAGGGCCTCGCAATGATCGATGCACGAGATATTGGTGAGATCGCTGCGATCGAGTTGATCCGCCGCGAGCAGGCGGCAGAGGCGCTTCCGGTCAAACGAATCAACCTCGTCGGTCCAGACTTACTCACAGGAGACGCCGTTGCGGCGATTTGGTCGGAGGTTCTGCATCGCCCGATCGCGTACGGCGGCGATGACACCCGCGGATTCGAGCAGAACCTCAAGAAGTTCATGCCGGCGTGGATGGCCTTCGATATGCGGCTGATGAGCGAACGCTTCCTCAGCGACGGCATGATTCCCGAATCCCTCGATGTCGAGCAGTTGACGGCCCTGCTCGGCCGCCCGCTGCGCTCGTATCGGGACTTCGCTGCCGAAGTCGCCGCCGCAACCTGAGGGGGCACGCCCATGAGCAACTCAACAGTCGGCAGGAAGCGCTCATTCGAGACGCGCGATGTGGGCAAGACGATCAAAATGCAATGCGCCGATAAGAGGGAGCAAGCAAACCAGCAAGAAGGTGCCGAAATCGAAACGGAGCCACTGCAAACTGATCTTCTCATTCACTCCGGCGTTCAGCATCTGAAGCAGCACCATTGCCGCGAAACCGAGAACGAGCAAGCGCGCATAGCGGCGCGCGTCGATATTGCGCTTCGACGCTGTCTTCCGGAGCGAGACTATCAGCGCGATCGGACCCAGTGTTCCGAACGCAGCCGCTAGAAACACGTCGGGCGGAGCATGGTCTAGGCTGACGATCAGACTCACCGCAGCAGCCCATAGCAGTGTCAGCGGCGCGAAGCACATCAACCATTCGAGGATCAGGACTGGTCGCGATATCCCGCCGCGCAAACTCAGCATTGCAATCACCCTCTCTTGAAGACTGGCCAGCACACAACCGAACGCCCAACTCAGAGCAACGTGATCGGACTTCAGGAAGTCGAGCTCACCACGCATATCACGCATCCATTCCCGCCGCCCCGGAGGAAGAATCCTCGACGCGAGCTGCAGAAGCGCCACAGCAATGTGGCGTTTCACGCGCGGCCTCGCACCGCTTTTCCAACGTGGATCTCGTTCGCCATCGCAAGCTCCGACTTAGCGTGCGCAATACCTGCCGCGGTAAGTCGATACATGCGCCGCGGCGGCCGCCCCGGCAGCTCGGACTCTTCCCATTTCGAATCGAGAAAGCCACGATCGTTGAGCCGCATCAGCACCGGATACAAGGTGCCCGACTTCAGCTCGGTCTGGAGCGACAAGTCATACCCGTGTCGCCATGCACGAGGCTGCTCGAGCAAGGCTTCCAAGATGCACAACGTTTGGCTGGAGCTGCGGCGTTCACGTCCCATGCGATAAGTCTACATATGCAGAGTTGCGCGTCAACTGGCTGCAGGCCTCATTTGTGAGCAGTCTCACGTTTAAAGGCGGGCGTCGTAGAGTTGACGTCCGCTTCGGGTCGAACGCGGACGCGACGCCCAACGCCGCGCCGGCGCGGATGTAGGGTAAGCTCACGTCATGCAACCACTTCGCTACTCCATCAATGTCACTTTGGACGGATGCTACGATCATCTTGCGATCTCGCCAGATGAGGAATTGCATCGTCACGCGACCGAGAACCTCGCCCGGGCCGACGCCCTCCTCGACGCTGTTCGCGGGGCTATCGAAGCATGTCGCTTTGAAGCTCGTGAGCCGGCAGGAATTCAGCTCGGGGGCGGTGGCGATGCGCTATGAGCCAACAAGGTAGTCAGTGGACCACACCCGCAGGTTGCACCGCTGAGCCCGCTCGAAAGTTCGCGCTCCGATGCCTGGATCGGCTATTTAACATTCGAGCTTTCTGCAGAAACGTCCTCCGCTGGAATAGCGTCGCAGACCGCAGCTGTAATGGTGCAGCCCGCTGCCCGCTTCTCGCCGCAACTCGCTGTGGCTAAAATTTCCCCTCGCCAGTTTTCGAGTGCTTCAACGGAATCGGACGCCGATCCTCATTACATTGCTCCTGCGGGCGGTTGGAGACCGAGATGAATCAGAGCGTGACATTGGCAATGGGGTTGATCTTCGGAGCATCCGAGGTGTTGCTGGCTATCGCCAAACGTCGAGGCAAGCAGGTTGCTGCATCGGATGCAGGGTCACTCCGGCTCATCTGGATCGTCGTGGCCGTGAGCCTGACGGCGGCGTTTCTTGTCGCAGGCGTATTCCCCGAGGGCCGATTTCGCGATGTCGAGCTGATGCGGGCGGTCGGTGTCGCCATATTCGTTTGCGGGGCAGCCCTGCGCTGGTATGCCATTTTCTATCTCGGGCCCTACTTCACCGTGGATGTGCGCATCGCCGAGAGCCAGCGCGTCATCGACACGGGGCCGTATCGGTTCGTTCGTCATCCCAGTTATACCGGGGTGCTCCTGGAGTTCCTGGGGTTCGCGCTCTGCATCGGCAATGCTTGGTCGATGCTACTGCTGGTACCGGTGGTGATTGTTTTCTCGTATCGGATTCGGGTGGAGGAGCGCGCGCTCGAGCGGGGTTTGGGGGAAGCGTATGCGAGCTATCAGCGGCGGACGAAGCGACTGATCCCGTTCGTGTACTAGCGGACCACGAATCGACAGGCGGCGTGGACACCCGAGCACCTGCCGAATCGCGCATCACTTCTTCGCGCGTTTGCGACGGCGACTGGCCACCGCCCGGGTGATGACCGTTTCGATCTCGATCGTCTCCAGAATTTCGGCGCGCGAGTGCCCCTTGGCGAGTTGGTCCTCGGCGTACTCCTTGATCGCCTCGAGATGCTTTCGATAGAACGATAGCGAGGCGCCGAAGAGCTCGTCGACCGAGCGGAATTCTTTCAGGGCCACACACTCATCGATGAATTTGAATTCGTCCTCGCACAGCGTGATGGTCAAGGCGAGGCGTCTTTTCCGCCGAGGGCTTGGCGTCTTGATCCGTCTTTTCGCCGATGGCATGTCGCACCGATGAAGCTCGCGCGGAACGTCTCGCGCGCGAGTATCCTACGAGCATTGACAGCGATGAGTCAGCCGCGAGAATCGGGGGCTGGCGCCCGGCAAGCAATTGCGTGAGACCGGGTCTGCCTGACGATCTCATCCGGGGATGCCTTAAAGCGCTCGGCGTCATCGTCGCACTTTCGGGCGAACGAGCGGCGTGTATCTTCACGGCTCGCTGATGGACTCACGCCAAAATAAATACTGCCTATGCTTTCCAAGCTGTTCCGCAAACAAACTGACTCTCGTCCGCGCTTCGAGCAGGATTCGTCGATGACCGAGGCGCTCCAGCGTCGCGTCAACGCGATCGAGTTCCAGCCCAGCCGAGGATTCCTCAAGGATCAACGGCAGCCGAAACGCTCCGCCGCACGGCCGGCGTGGGCGACTGAATCTCGAAACACGGACGCTGAGTAGCCCGCAGAAACGGGCGCGGGGACGGCTAAGGGAAGATGGTGGGTCGGCTGGGACTCGAACCCAGGACCAATGGATTAAAAGTCCAGTGCTCTACCAACTGAGCTACCGACCCACACCGGAAAGCAGTCAGGCTGGGATGCCTGACGGGGCGCGCATCATACCTAAACGATCTTAGAAATTCATCGAAAATACCGCGTGGGGTCCGGTACCCCGGCCGCCGCGAAGCCGGCGCGACGCAGGCGGCAGGAATCGCAGCTGCCACAGGCCTGGCCAGCCGCATCGGCCTGGTAGCAGGACACTGTCAGCGAATAGTCCACACCGAGCGAGACGCCGCGCTGGATGATCTGGGATTTGGTGAGGTCGATCAGCGGCGTCACGATCTTGAACGCCACCGTGCCCTCCACGCCCGCTTTGGTGGCCAGGTTTGCGACGCGCTCGAAGGCGGCGATGAAAGCCGGGCGGCAGTCCGGATAGCCTGAATAATCCACCGCGTTCACGCCGATGAAAATGCGTGGCGCTCCCAGGACCTCGGCCCAGCCCAGCGCAAAAGACAACATAACGGTGTTGCGCGCTGGAACGTACGTGATCGGGATCCCCACTTGCGGGGACTCGGGCACGGCGATGCTCGAATCGGTCAACGCGGAGCCGCCGATCCCGCCGAGATCGATGCGCAGCGTGCGATGCTCGACCACGCCCAGGGACTGGGCCACACGCTGAGCGGCGTCAAGTTCAGCGCGATGCCGCTGACCATAATCCACGCTCAGCGCGTAGCACTCGAAGCCTTGCTCACGAGCAATGGCGAGCGCGGTGGCCGAATCGAGACCACCGGAAAGAAGCACTACTGCGCGAGTACCAGACATAGATCTTGTTACCAGCCGCCGCAGCGACCCCTCAACCGCAAACCAACGGACTGTTAATCCGTCGCTCGCGGATTCCTATTTCCCGGGCGTATCGCCCCACAACACCTTGTGCAGCTGAATCTGCAGCCGCACTGGCAGGCGCTCCTCGATCACCCACTCCGCCAGATCGCGCGGCGCGACCTGACCGTAGCTCGGGCTGAACAGCACCATGCAGCGCTCGGGCAAGCGCCGCTCGCGAATGAAATCGCGCGCCCATTCGAAATCGGCGCGGCTGCAGAGCACGAACTTCACCTGCTCTTCCGGCCGCAGCACATCGAGATTCTCGTAACGGTTCCGAGCCACTTCGCCGCTGCCCGGTGTTTTCACGTCAACCACACGCACCACGCGCGGATCCACATTACTCACATCGATCGCGCCGCTGGTTTCGAGCGAAACGCTGTAACCGGCGTCGCACAGCCGCTGTAACAGAGGAAAGCATCCCTTCTGCGCAAGCGGCTCGCCGCCCGTGACGCAAACATGGCGAGTGTTGAAAGAAGCGACGCGCTCCAACACTTGCTCGAGCGAGAACCACTCGCCGCCGTAGAACGCATAAGCGGTATCGCAGTACTGACAGCGCAGCGGACAACCGGTGAGGCGCACGAACACGGTGGGCCAGCCCACGCTGTCGGCTTCACCCTGAATCGACAAGAAGATTTCAGTGAGCTTGACGCGCGCGACGCCAGAGGTGGCGGCGGCGGAATCGACAGTGGTTGAGTCAGCGACGTTCATGACAAAACTGATTCGAACCACCCGGCAGCGGCAGCAACACCGCCCATCGACGGGCGGCGTCGACCTGACCGACTACCTGCCCTCGCTATCCAGTTTCGCCAGCCGTTGGCTGGCGAGGCGCGCGGCGGTGGTATCGCCAAAACGCTGCACGACCTGGGACAGCGCCGAGCGCGCCTCGCCCCAGTTCTTCAGCTCGTAGTTGCAATAGCCAATCTTCAACAGCGCATCCGGAATCTTGCGCGACTCCGGATATTTCTCCACGACGGTGCGGAAGTCGCGCAGCGCGTCTGGATACTGCTTGGTCACATAGTGCGCCTCGCCCAGCCAGTACTGCGCATTGTCGGCCAACGGGCCGTTCGGGAACGTGGTGAGGTACTGCTTGAAGGCGTTGATCGCTTCGGGATATTTCGCATCCTTCAGCAGATCGAACGCGGCCTGATAGTTGGCGCGATCGTCACCCGACGGAATCGGCAAGCCGCCAGAAGCCGGCGGGACGCCGTTCGACGCCGCGGCCCCCGGATTGCCTTCGAGCGCCGACAAGCGGCGATCGACATCAGCATACATCTCGCGCTGTTGCGTCTGACTCTGATTGAGCGCGTGTTGCACTTCATCGAGCTGACCGCGCAGCATTCGCGCCTCGTTCTGGGCCGTCTCGATCCGTTGCGACAGCTCGAGCAAGCCCTGGTTGGCGCGCTCCAGCCGTAACAACCGGCTGTCGAGATCGGACAGCTTCTGCACTACCGGATCGGCTTCCGGCGGCGTGGTGACGCAGCCTGACAGCATCGCTGCCGCGACGGCGATCACTCCGGCACGCACCACAGTGATGTTTGGCATGAAAGTCATAGCGGCAGCGGCTCTGATCATCGACCGTAGACCAACTCGACGCGACGATTCTTGCCGTAAGCGGACTCGTCACTGCCCTGCACGGCCGGACGCTCTTCGCCGTAGCTCACGGTGGTGATCTGGTTTTCCGTCACACCTTGCAGCATCAGCGCACGACGCACGGCCTGTGCACGACGCTCGCCGAGGCCGATGTTGTACTCACGCGAGCCGCGCTCGTCGGAGTGACCTTCCAGACGAACCTTGTACTGCGCGTTGCCGTTCAGGTATTTCGCGTGAGCGGCGACAACCGGCACGAACTCCGGCTTGATCTCGGCGCGGTCGTAATCGAAGTAGACGATCACGCCGGCGGCCTTGGCGGCTGCCAACGCTTGCTGTTCCGCCGACAGCGGGCTGCTGCCGACCGAGCTGCCAGACGCGCCTTCCGTGCTGGTCGTGGGTCCGACGGCTTCGGAGCTCGGCCCGGCTTCGGGCAGGGGCTTGTTGCCACAGGCTGCCAGCATCAGACCACTCGCCGCGATCAGCATCAGCTGCGTTACACGCATCTACATCTCCTGAGAGTTAGTTGTTACGACCCGCGGAGCCGCTGAAAAATCCGCTGTCGCCGTTCCCAGACCAAAACTGCGGCGAATTTTGCCACAACTTCGGCCCGGACACGGCGCTTTGGCGGACTTTTTCCAGCCCGTTAGCCGCCATTTTCGCGCTTAGCGCTGCGAAAACGGGGCCCAGACCGGCTCGCGGACTTCGCCGGCGGTGTTGGTGAACCGCTCCGCCGTGCGGCCGTCCGTCGACACCGTCGCCAACACGCCGCGGCCCTTTTCCTGCGTGGCGTAAATCAGCACGGCGCCGTTGGGAGCAAAGCTCGGGCTCTCGTCCTGACGCCCCTCGGACAACACTTGCAGGCCCTTGGAGGCCAGGTCGATTATGGCAATTCGGTAATTGCCGCGATCCAGGTGCACCACCGCGAGCTGCTTTCCATCCGGCGATACACGCGGGCGTGCGTTGTAGTTGCCTTCGAAGCTGACGCGCGTGGGCCGCTTCGGGTCTTCGACGTCGACCTCATAGATCTGCGGGCCGCCGGCGCGATCGGACATGAAATACAGCTTCTTGCCGTCGGAGGACCAGCTCGGCTCGGTGTCGATGCCAGGATCGAACGTCATGCGCGTCGGCATCTGGCTGGCGAGATCCAAAACATAGACGTCGACATCGCCGTCCTTGCGCGACAACGTGAGCGCCAGCTTCTTGCCGTCAGGCGACCAGGTCGGCGCACCGTTGATACCGGCACGCGCCGATACGCGACGCCGCTCGCCAGTGCGCAACGTCTGCACGTAGATAGCGGAGGCTTTGCTTTCAAACGATACGTACGCGAGGCTCTGGCCATCGGGCGACCATGCCGGAGACATCAGCGGCTCGTCCGAAGTGGTGATGGTCTGCTGATTCTCACCGTCGTAATCCGACACGATCAATTTGTAACGCTGTTTCGGCGGCGTGCCTTCGACGTTGATGAAGGCAACGCGCGTCGAGAATGCACCGCGCACGCCGGTGAGCTGTTCGAAAATGATGTCCGAGATCCGATGCGACAGCGCACGCATGGAATTAGCGGTGGCTGTCAGGCGCTGGCCCGCCAGGCGCTGGCCGGTGAGCACGTTGTATAGCTCGAACGTCGCCGCGAAGCCCTGGCCGTCCGGTGTCAGCTTGCCGACCGTGATGAAGTCGGTCTTGAGATAGCGCCAGTCCTGGAAACGAATCTGATCGCCCTGCGTCGGGCGGTCGATCATGGTCTTGCGGTCGAGCGGCTCGAAGCGGCCGCTACGGCGCAGATCGGCGGCCACCACTTCGGCCACGTCGAACGGCGCGGCGCCCGTGGATTCCCAGCCAAACGGCACGATGGCGATCGGCACCGCGTCCTCGGCGGACTTGGTGATCTCGATGACCAGTTGCGCGTTGGCCGCGGCCGCAAACAACGACAGCGCCCAGCAAGCGAGAACAGCGAAGGTTTTTTTCATCAGTAACGGCTCCTTCGAGCAAAGTCGGACTGGCCCCGGCGCTACGCGCCGCCGGGCCTGAAGACAAACGTGAGATTCGGGTTGAACAGCCGCGGATTGGACGGCAGCGGCAAGGGCGAAGCACTCTGCACCGCGACCTCGATCGACTGCTTCACGGCAGCGTCGCCGTTGCATGTGCCGACGCGCACCGACAGCACGACGCCCGCCGGGGTCTGTCGCACCTGGACCTGGCACTGCAAGTCGTCCCTTGCGGACAGCGGACGTTTCCATCTGCGCTCGACCTGCTGTCGGATCATTGCAACGTACTGCGCCATTTCCGGTGAGCTCGCCGCCGCCGCGTCGGCCTCCTCTTCCGCCAACTGACGAGCGAGCTCGGATTCACGCGCTTCCTGCAAGCGTGCTTCGTCCGCGGCCCGGCGTCGTTCGGCCTCTTCTTTCTGCCTGCGTTCGATCTCGGCGACTTTCTTCGCCTCTTCCTCGGCCCGTTTCTTTCTTTCGGCCTCGGCGGCAGCGCGTTTCTTTTCCGCTTCCTGCCGCTCGCGCAATTGTTGCTCTTCCGCCAGGCGGCGCTGTTCGGCCTCCTCGCGTTGTTTCAATTCGACCTGACGCTCCTGCTCGGCCCGTTGTTCCGATTCCCGCCGTGCAGTTTCTTCCTGTTGCTTGCGCGTGGCCTCTTCTTCCTGTTCACGGCGCTGTTGCTCGGCCTGTTCACGCTCGCGCTGAGCCTCAGCCTCACGCTCCCGTTGCTGAACGCGCTCGCGCTCACGCTCCTGCCGTTGCTGACGGGCGGCCTTGTTCAGGGCGGCCGGATCGACCACCACCGCTTGAATCGCCAGCTGCACCGGCGGCGGCGTGCGCTGCATGTTCAGCATCGTGAGGCCGAAAATGCCCGCGAACACCGCGTGCAACGCCAACGCGCCGAGAATGTACAGCCAGTGTTGTTTGATGAAATCGACCATGAAGTCTTAGCGCTGCTTCTTATCTCGCGCATCGGCCGGATCGGTGATGAAGCCCACCTTCTCCGCGCCCGCTTCCTGCAACAACACCATGCCAGTCACGACGCGCCCGTACGGCACGTTGGTGTCGGCTTTCACCAGCACCGGCGTCTGCGGCTCACGCCCCAGCACGGCGGACACTCGCTCGATGACGACGTCCTCGGAGATCGCGGTCTCCTCATCGGAGCCGATGTTCAAGTAATACTGGCCGCCGGCATCGACGCTCAGGATCAACGGCGTATGCTGCCGCATCATCTCTTCGGGCAGCGGCTCGGCGCCGGCCTTCGGCAGATCCACCTTGATGCCCTGGGTAAGCATGGGCGCGGTGATCATGAAAATGATCAGCAACACGAGCATCACGTCGATGTAAGGCACGACGTTGATCTCGGCCATCATCTTCTTGCCGCGGCGGGCATTCATCGGGCTCATCCGTGCGCCTCCACACCGGCGCTACGCTGTGACTCGCGAGGAGACGCTGCGTGACGTTGCAGAATGGTCGACAGCTCTTCGACGAACGTGTCGTAGCGCACTTCCACGCGGCTCACCTGGTCCGCATAGCGGTTGTATGCGACGACCGCCGGAATGGCCGCGAACAGGCCCATCGCCGTGGCAATCAGCGCTTCGGTGATGCCGGGCGCGACCATCGCGAGCGTCGCCTGCTGCACGTTACCGAGGCCGTGGAACGCATTCATGATGCCCCACACCGTGCCGAACAGGCCGATGTACGGGCTGGTCGAGCCGATGGTGGCGAGCATCGACAAGCCGAGCTCCAGGCGATCGCTTTCTTTCAGCAACGCGACGCGCATGCCGCGGCGAGCGCCTTCGATCAGCTGCGCGGATGCGATCCCGCCCTGCTGGCGCAAACGTGAGAACTCACGAAAGCCCTGCTCGAAGATCGCCTCCATGCCCTTGGTGACACGGCGGCTCTGGTCGATGGAACGGAACATCGCCGTGAGATCGCCGCCCGACCAGAACGATTCCTCGAAGCGGTCGGCGTCGGAGCGGGCGCGGTTCAGCTCGGCGCGTTTGCGCAGCATGATGGACCACGACACCAGCGAGGCCAGCAGCAGCAGACCCATCACGATCTGCACCACGATACTGGCGTTCAGCACCAGCTCCAGAGGATTCAGGTTCTCTGACATCATTCCCATCACTCCCGAATTAGATCTTTTGGTAATGCGGTGGGCCGTAAGTTCACCGCATCGAGGCACGCCACGCGCACCTTGCCTTCAACCAGCAGCTCGCCCTCCAGGCCGCCGCGAAAAACCTGTTGTTGGAACGTGAGGCTGGCGCGAGTGCGCTCGGCGATGACGCAGGTCACGAGCAATTCGTCGCCGTAACGGGCGGGCCTGCGATAGTGCGCCTCCATGTCGACCACCACGAACATCAGTCCATGCTGCTCCTTCAGAGGCAGCTGCTCGACGCCGGCCGCCCGCAGCCATTCGGTGCGCGCGCGCTCCATGAACTTCAAATAGTTCGCGTAATACACGATGCCGCCGGCATCGGTGTCTTCCCAATAGATACGGATCGGCCAGGCGAACGGCCGCGCCCCAGTCGGGGCTTCAGAAACATTCATCGCCGAAGAAATATCCGCTGCCATGCGCCCGATCAGTCTCCGAACAATTCGCCAGTTCCCGGCCGCTCCGGCGACTTCAGGCCGAAATGTTGATACGCCATGCGCGTGGCCACCCGGCCGCGCGCCGTGCGCATGATGAAACCCTGCTGGATCAGATACGGCTCGATCACGTCCTCGATGGTGCCGCGCTCCTCGCCCAGCGCCGCCGACAGGCTTTCCACGCCCACCGGGCCGCCGTCGAACTTTTCGATGATGGTCAGCAGCAGCTTGCGGTCCATGAGATCGAACCCCAGCGGATCCACGTCCAGCATGTCCAACGCTGCCTGCGCGACCTCATCGGTAATCCGCCCACCGGCGCGCACTTCGGCGTAGTCACGCACGCGCCGGAGCAATCGATTGGCGATACGGGGAGTTCCCCGCGAGCGCTGCGCAATCCGGCTGGAGCCACCGGGGTCCGCTGGCACGCCCAACAAGCCGGCCGAGCGCGTCACGATGCGTGTCAGCTCGGCGTGGTCGTAAAACTCCAAACGCTGCACGATGCCGAAACGGTCTCGCAGCGGCGAGGTCAGCAAGCCTGCGCGAGTGGTCGCGCCGATCAGCGTGAACGG
This sequence comes from Steroidobacter sp., assembly GCF_036402275.1. NCBI lineage: Bacteria > Pseudomonadati > Pseudomonadota > Gammaproteobacteria > Steroidobacterales > Steroidobacteraceae > Steroidobacter > Steroidobacter sp. The sequence goes on from NZ_DASWTF010000036.1 coordinate 560,504, forward strand.
GGGCAGATCCAGTTTGATGGAGCGCGCGCCCGGGCCTTCCCCGATCATGATGTCCAGCTGAAAGTCTTCCATCGCCGGATACAGGATCTCTTCGACCACTGGGCTCAGGCGATGGATCTCGTCGACGAACAACACGTCGTTCGCCTGCAGATTCGTGAGCAGCGCGGCCAGATCGCCGGCGCGCTCGATCACGGGTCCCGAGGTCTGGCGCAGATTCACGCCCAGCTCGTTCGCGACGATGTTCGCCAGCGTGGTCTTGCCGAGCCCCGGCGGACCGAAGATCAGCACGTGATCCAGCGCTTCCTTCCGGTTGCGAGCCGCCTGGATGAATATTTCCATCTGCGTCTTCACCGCCGACTGGCCGACGTAATCGGCCAGCTTCTTCGGCCGCACGGCGCGGTCGAAGGCAGCTTCATCGCCCTGGCTGGCGGCGGAAACGATGCGGTCCTGCTCGATCATTTGTTATCGGGTGGCCGCTGCCTGCAGCGCGCGGCGAATGATTTCCTCGGTGGTCTGCACCGACGCGTCCACCGCCTTCAGCAGCCGCGTCACCTCGGCGGGCTTGTAACCCAGCGCCACCAGCGCACTGAAAGCCTCCGCCTGTGGACCAATCGTAGCCTCGCCGGTTCCGCCCGAGGGCAGCACGGCCTGACCGGTGTCGCCAAAACCCTTCACCCGGTCGCGCATCTCGACCACCAGGCGCTCGGCGGTCTTGCGGCCGACGCCGGGTGTGCGCACCAGGGTGTCGATGTCCTGCGCCTCGATGCACATCAGGAACGCATCGACCGTCATGCCCGATAACAGGGCGAGCGCGAGCTTCGGCCCCACGTTGGAAACTTTCAGCAGCTCGCGGAACAGACGCCGCTCGCGCTCGGTGCCGAAGCCAAACAGGATGTGCGCGTCCTCCCGGACCACCAGGTGCGTGAACAAATGAATGTCCGCGCCGGTCGCCGGCAGGCCGTAGAACGTCGACATGGGCGCTTCCAGCTCGTAACCGACGCCGCCCACGTCGATCACCAGCTGCGGAGGTTGCTTGGCGGTCAGCCGACCGCGCAGAAATCCGATCATTGCGCCGAGCCCGCGGCGAGCCGGTGCAGCTGGCCGTTGAGATTGCGCGAATGCGCGTGACAGAGCGCGATCGCCAGCGCGTCGGCGGCGTCGGCGCCCATCGGGCCGGTGAGATTCAACAAACGTCGGACCATCAGTTGTACTTGTTCCTTCTGCGCACCACCGGTGCCCACCACGGCCAGTTTCACCTCACGCGGCGCGTACTCAAAAACACGGGGACGCACGGCAAAAGTCGCACTCAAGGCCGCACCCCGCGCCTGCCCCAGTTTCAGCGCGCTGTCGGCATTGCGGTGCATAAACACGCGCTCGATCGCCACCTCGTCGGGCCGAAACTCGTTGGCCAATTTATCCACGCCGGCAAAAATTTCCTGGAGCCGATCGGACAACGCCGCGCCTTTCGCCCGGATCGAGCCGCTGACCAGATAGGTCATCTTCGGCCCGGTTTCGATCACGGCGTAACCGGTGCATAACGAGCCCGGGTCCAGGCCCAGGATTCGCACCCGCGCCGGCGGCGCCTCCGACGGCTGCTGAACCCTCACGAACGCGGACGAGACCTTCACGTCACCCCGGGCGAGGTTGAGCTCAGCGAGACTTTTCGGGCGCCTGAGTCTGCGCAAGGACTCCCTCCGCTTGTAACCGGCGGGCCAAGATCATAGTTCAGGCCGCAGGTTGTGACCTTCGAAGCCGGTATGATACCGGCAACGGCTACAAACCGACACGATTCCCCGTCCATGCCTTCCGTCGACGTCGCTGCCTCCGATACCGAACAGACCGCGAATGCCCGGCGGCGCGCCCACGAGCTGTTGGGAAAACTGGCCGGCGTGGTCGCCGAGGGCCAGCCCCAAGCCACAACGGCTCTGGCCCGTGCACAGGCCATCGTCGACATCCTCGTCAGCTTGACCGATGACGACGACATACTGGGCGGCGCCCTGCTCCTGCCGCTGCTCGAAGCCGACGTGATCACGCCCGAGCAAGCCATCGCCACGGTGAGCGCGTCGGCGAATCGGATCGCGACGGAGTTGCAGCGACTCGGCTCGCTGAACATCAGCATGCCCAGCGGGGGTCGACGCTCGGCTCCAGCGCTCTCGGGCAATCAGGCCGAAGGCTTGCGCAAGATGCTGCTCGCCATCGTTACCGATCCGCGACTGGTGCTCGTGAAGCTCGCGGCTCAATTACAGCAGCTGCGCGATAGCAAGGACGCGCCGGCCGCTGAGCGCGAACGTCTGGCGTATGAAACTCGCGAGGTCTATGCCCCGCTCGCGAACCGCCTCGGCGTGTGGCAGCTCAAATGGGAGCTGGAGGACCTGAGCTTTCGGTATCTGGACCCGGAGAATTACAAGCGCATCGCTGGCTGGCTCGCCTCCAAACGCGTCGATCGCGAACGCTACATCGACGAGGTGATCGAGCTGCTTCGTGGCGAGCTGGCGAAGGCGCACGTGACGGACGCCGAGATCGCCGGCCGGCCCAAGCACATCTACAGCATCTGGCGCAAAATGCAGCGTAAGGGGCTGCAGTTCGAGCAGCTCTACGATGTGCGCGCCGTGCGCGTGCTGGTCAACTCTATTGCCGACTGTTATGCCGCACTCGGCATCGTGCATGGAATGTGGCCGTACATTCCGGGCGAGTTCGACGACTACATCGCCACGCCCAAGGACAATCTGTACCGATCCCTCCACACTGCGGTCATCGGGCCGGGCAAGCTGCCGCTGGAAGTGCAGATTCGCACACGCGAAATGCATGCTCATGCTGAGCTCGGCGTGGCGGCACACTGGCGGTACAAGGAAGGTGGCCGCGCCAATCCGGCGTACGAGCAGAAGATCGTCTGGCTGCGCCAGATTCTCGAGCCTGGCGAGCGCGGCGAAGAAACCGAAGGCGAATTTCTCGATCGTGTTCGCTCGGAGCTGTTCGAGGATCGCGTCTATGCCATCTCACCTCGCGGCGAAGTCGTGGACCTGCCTCGGGGCGCGACACCGCTCGACTTCGCGTATCACGTGCACACCGATCTGGGTCACCGATGCCGGGGCGCGAAGGTCAACGGTCGCATGGTGCCTTTGAACCAGGTGCTCGCGAACGGCGATCAGGTCGAGATCATCACCGGCAAGCAGTTGAACCCGAGTCGCGACTGGCTGGTGCCCTCACTGGGTTATCTGGCGTCGCCCCGCAATCGAAACAAAGTTCGCTCGTATTTTCGCAAGCTCGACGAGCAGCAGAATATCCAACAAGGCCGGCAGATCCTGGAGCGCGAGTTGCAGCGGTTGGCCGTGCATTCGGTGACGCTGCCCGAGCTGATCAGCGAGTTCAAAGTCGATAACGCGGAGCAACTGTATCGCGCCATCGGCGAGGGCGAAATCAACGTGGCGCAGATCGGCGGCGCCGTGCAACGTCGCGCCAAGCCGCAGGAACTGCCCACGCCCATCGTGCGCCGGCCGGCGGCCGAGCCGAAGAAGGCGTCGGGCATCACCGTCGATGGCGTCGACGATCTGTTGTCGAACTTCGCCGGCTGCTGTAACCCGGTGCCGCCCGAAGCCATTCATGGCTACATCACGCTGGGTCGCGGCGTCAGCATCCATCGCGATGACTGCATGAACTTCAAGCGGCTGGCGGCGGCCAACCCGGAACGGGTCATTCCCGTCGAATGGGGCTCGGGCGGCGATCGCTCATTCCCCGTGGACATCAACGTGCGCGCCTACGACCGTCGCGGTTTGCTCCGCGACGTGAGCGCGGTGCTCGCGGATTCGAAGATCAATATTCACGCCATGAACACGTTAACGCACGAGACCGACGGCGTCGCCGATATGAATCTCAAGATCACGGTGCACGACCTGGAAGAGTTGTCTCGCGTGCTCGCCCGGATTCAGGGACTGCCGAACGTGCTCAGCGCCCGACGCAAGGTTTAAAGGCCCCATGAAGCTCATCTCCTCGTCCCTGCTCGATGAACTCACCACCAAGGCTGCCGCAAGTCCCCGGCGCCGCGCGCATTACAATCTGCACGCGTCATCGAGCGACGTCGTGCAACGCTTCGTCGTGGTCGCGCAGTCCGACTCGTACGTTCGCCCACATCGACACCTGACCAAGTCCGAGTTGTGCACCATCGTTCGCGGGCGCTTTGACGTGGTGGTGTTCGATCATGACGGTGTGATCACGGCGCGGAATGTCGTGGGCGAAGGCACGCCAAACATGGCGTTCGAGCTGCCGCGCGAGACCTGGCACACGCTGCTGCCTTTGAGCGATGGCGCTGCTTTCCTCGAAGTAAAAGAGGGTCCCTACGATCCCGCGACCGCCGCCGAATTCGCGTCGTGGGCGCCAGAGGAAGGAAACCCAGCCACCGCTGCGTTTCAGCGGTGGGTCAGAACCGCGCCGATCGGCGCTCGCGCGCCTCGGTCATGAGTGTGGTGCGGACACTCTCCTCCGAGCTGCGTTTCTCATCAATCGCGCCGTATCTGCCACAAATCGCATCCTCATGTTGATCCGACTGTGTTCGATGCAGCCGCCAGCGCGGTTTCCATCGCACTGTCTCCTTGCACTCGATACGCGGCGATCTCCGTTTCATCCCACTCGCGCACGATACGGCCGTCGATGAGCAGGGCCGCTTTGTCGGCGTAGTGCTCGACGATGTCGAGCGAATGAGTTGCCAGCAACACGGCGCACCGCCCGCCCGACAAGCGCTGTTGCAGATGGTGCTTCACCACCAGCGCGCTCGCTGGGTCGAGTCCGTTGAACGCCTCATCCAGCACGATCAGCGCTGGCTCGCCTAACAACGCAAGTAGGATGCAGAGCTTCTGTCGCGTGCCGAGCGAATATGTGTCGACGAAGGCATCCAAGTAGCTTTCGAATCGCAGCTGCGTCGCCAACGCCAGGACAGCGTCGTCCAGGGCTTGCAACCCCTTGGCGTGCGCATAGACCTCCAGGCATTGGCGTCCCGTCAGCAACTCAGGCAATTGCTCCGGCGCACAGGCATAACCCAGGCGTCGTTTGGCCGCGAGCGGCTCCGCGATCACCGAATGTCCCGCCACCAGCAAATCACCCGCCGAAGGCACGAGCGCACCGCTGATACAACGTAACAGCGTGCTCTTCCCAACGCCGTTGGGCCCGAGCAAACAAAACCACTCCCCTGCCGGCACCTGCAAGCTCACGCCGCTGAGAACTTCGTGCTTACCGTACTTCGCGTGAACTTCGCGAACGTCGAGTACGACTGAAGTCATTTGAACGTTCCTCCACCGCACAGACGACATTCGCACTCATGTCGCCAAGCGTCGCGTATCCAGGCTGCCAATCCGCAATTTAACATTCGACGTTTCCGCAGAAAGGTTTCCGCAGAAGCGCCGCATGCTCATATCTTTGCTCCCACCCGTATTTGCATCAACGTTGCAAGCGCGGCGAACGCCGCAGCGGAGAGCGCGATCCGTGCGAGCGGCGAACGGCCGCGATAGTTCTCGGCGAGTGCAAAACCGGAGACCGATATTACGAGACCGAGCCACAACGCGCCGATCTGCACAGCCATCGCGAGTGGCGCGTCGAGCAGCAGCATCACGACCACGGCAACCGCGGTGCCCGCCAGCTGGTGAACGAGCGCGCGACGCATCAGCGACCAGACAAACTCACTCAGAGTCATCGGTGTGGATCGCAGCCACGAGGCGGCTGACTTGGCCACTGGCATCATCGCTAACAACAGCGTACCGAGGTAGCTGGCTATGAAATACATGGCGACCACGGACAAACCCGCGATCGCGGACGAGCCGCCCTGGACGGCCAGCAGCGCCACGATCAACACATAGCGGGAGTTGTCCGGGCGGCTCCATGACAGCACTTGGAGGATCGGCCAGCGAGACAATGCCGACGCGTCGGGTTTCAGGGCAACGCGCGCCGGTTCAGACTTCGAGCGAAATCGGGGACTTGGTACGTAACGTGGGGCCACTACGCCGGTTTGTTTGGGTTCGCGCCCGGCTATCCACCAACCGGCAACGCCGCCGATGAACAACCCTGCGCTGAAAGCGGCGATAACACGGCCAACTGCTGGCGCGACGCCGTAATTCAGCAGGATGACGACGAGGGAAAGCGCCAAGACAGCAGCAAACACCGCGACGACGGGGAACAACGTCCGAATCGCACTTGATAAGCGCAGGCTCGACGGTGAGATGGGCGTGGCGATGAGCCACGACTGCGATTGTGATTCTTCGACGTGTCTCCGTCGCCGGCCCACCGTGGTCCAGGCAAAGATGGCAGTCACTGCAGCCACCAGCAGCCAGGAGCGAGCCAGTGTCTCAACGGCCGCACTGACATGCACCGAGAGCGCCACCGCTAACAGGCCGGCCACGACGATAACGATACTGAGAAGCATCGCCGTGCGGACACTCCCCTGTCGCCAGCGCGACAATAAATTCACGAGTCGCAGCCACTCGACCACCAGGGCCGGATGGCCGCGCAGGACGGCCGGCGCTTCAGCCGGCAAGCGCGTTACGTTGTCTGGACCTTCAGTCGCCATGCGCGCAGGAAATAAAGCGCGAACACCAGAGCCAGCACGATCAGCAATGCGACAAATTGATCCTTCGTCACCGTCTCGCGGAACAACCACGCGATCGATAAACAGGCGGCAATGGGCACCAGCGGGCCGCCGGGGGCGAGGAAGGGTTCGCCATCGGTGCGGATATCTTTTTGACGCAGCACGTAAGCCGCGATGGCGCACAGGAAATACAGCATCAGCGCGGAAAGATTCGCGAAGATGGTGAGCGTCTCGTATGTGCCGGACAAAGCGATGCTGCCGATCACTACGCCGTACACGATGATGGCGATATGCGGCGTATGGAAGCTGGGATGTACGCTCGACAGCACGCGAGGCAGGAAGCCGTCGCGGCTCATTGCGAACAAACCGCGAGGCTCGGACAAAACGTTGGCGCTCAGGTAGCCGAACATCGAAATCGCCGCACCGGCCACCAGGATGGTTCGTCCGATCGGACCGACGACCGCGCCAGCCGCGCTCGCGAGCGGGGTGGTGCGATCCTCGCCGAGGGCGGTTCCGAGGATGCCGAGTGCGACAAACTGAATCGCGAGATACAAAAGCGTCGCCGCGCCGAGGGCCAGAAACGCTGCGCGAGGCACGGTCCGCGAGGGGTTCTTCACTTCGCCGCTGGGGATCAGCGAGCCTTCGATGCCTGAAAAGGCGAAGATGATGATGCCGGAGGTAGCAAGCACGGAGCTCGCCTCCGGCACCGCGCTCCAGACGAGATTCGAAGGTTCGATGAAGAACACGCCGATGCCGACGAAGGCGAGCAGCGGTAACAATTTGGCCACCGTGATCGCCTCGATCACGCGCGCACCGGTTTTGACACCGCGATAGTTGATCGCAACCAGAGTGCTGACGAGTAGCACGATCATGGCGCGGTTCACCCAGATGGATGCATCGGGGACCAATGTGAGAATGGATCGCGCGAGAACGCTGGAAACGGCCGCCGCGGCGGATCCGCCCGTGGCCACCACGAGGCAGCCGGCGACGAAGCCCCACATCGGCCCGAGCGCCGTTTCTACATACGCATACGGCCCGCCGGTCGCCGAGACTCGGCTGCCGGCCTCGGCGAAGCACAGCACGACCAAACCGATGATGATCGCGCAGGCCACATAGGCCATCGGCGCAGCGCTGCCGAGCTGCCCGACCGCGAAGGCCGGCAGCACGAAAATGCCGCTGCCCACGGTGTAATTGAAGATGGTGGCCGCCAGCTGTCGCGTGCCTAGCTCGCGAGACAGGAGTGCGTCGGGGTTGCCAGTCTGGACCGAGGGCGCGTTATTCGTATGGTGCATCGGCCGGAGAATAGCCGATTCGGCCGGAAGACCCACCCCCTGGCCCCCTCCCGTGCACGGGAGGGGGAACATATTTTTTTATTTTTTCCCAAGAGGGGAAGCGACAAGCGAGACCGGGCCCGCTTGTCACCCATTCGGGCCAATTACCGATTCGGAAAGTCGATCGCGATCTTGTCCGCGTTCAGGGCCGCCTCGTGCACCGCTTCGGACAGGGTCGGATGCGCGTGGATGGTCCGCTGCAGGTCCTCGGTGGAAGCCGAGTATTCCATCGCCAGCACGGCTTCGGCGATCAGCTCGCCGGCCATCGGGCCGATGATGTGCACGCCCAGGATTTCATCGTCATCCTGCGCGGCGACGACCTTTACAAAGCCCGCGGTGGACTCCATTGCGCGAGCGCGACCGCTCGCCAGGAACGGGAACGAGCCGACTTTGTAAGCCCGGCCGCTCTTCTTCGCTTCCTCTTCGGTCTGACCGACCCAGGCGATCTCGGGATGGGTGTAGATGACCGAAGGAATGGTCTTGTAATTCACTTCGGCGATCTTGCCGGCGATCAGGTCGGCGACCATCACGCCCTCTTCCTTGCCCTTGTGCGCCAGCATCGGGCCGCGAACCACGTCGCCGACGGCCCAGACATTGTCCACGCCGGTCTTGCAGTCGTGATCGACCTTGATGAAGCCGCGCTCGTCGATCTGCACGCCGGTGCCGTCGCCGAGCAGATCCTTGGTGAACGGACGGCGGCCGATGGCGACCACCACCTTGTCGACCTCGACGGTCTGCTCGCCCTTGCCATCGGTGTACTTCAGCTTCACGCCGCTCGCAGACTTGTCCGCGCCGCTGACTTTCGCGCCCAGGCGAATGTCGAGGCCGAGCTTCTTGAAGTGCTTGAGCGCTTCCTTGGAGACGGCGCCATCGGCGGCCGGCAGGAACGTGTCGAGCGCTTCGAGCACCACGACTTCCGAACCCAGGCGACGCCACACGCTGCCCAGCTCGAGACCGATGATGCCGGCGCCGATCACGCCGAGACGCTTCGGCACGGCGTCGAATTCGAGCGCGCCCCACGAGTCGACGATCTGCTTGCCGTCGAACGGCAGGCTCTTCAGTTCAGTCGGCGACGAACCGGAAGCGAGAATGACGTGCTTGGCCGTCAGCTCTTCCTTCTTGCCGTCCTTGTTGGTGTATTCGACTTTGTTGCCCTTGAGCAGTTTGCCGTGGCCCTGCAGGCCCGTGACGCCCGCGGCCTTGAACAGCGCGCTGATGCCCTGCGTGGACGCCTTCACGATGCCGGCGCGACGCTTCTGCATCGCCGCCAGATCGACGGACACCTCGCCCACCTTGATGCCGTGAGTCGCAAACTCGTGCTGCGCCCGGTGCACCAGCTCCGAGGACTCGAGCATGGCCTTGGAAGGAATACAGCCCGCGTTCAAGCAGGTGCCGCCGAAGGCATACGAGCCATCTTTGTTCACCCACTCATCGATACAAGCCACTTTCAATTTGTTCTGGCCAGCACGGATGGCGGCGGGATAACCGGCGGGACCGCCGCCGATGACGATGACGTCGTATTCAGACATGAGAACTCCGCAGCGAGTTTTTCTTTAGAAACAAATTAGAAAAAAATGGGCGCTGCAAGCCGCAGCGCCCATGTTCATTGCTCAGTAGTCGGTAGTCACTTGCAGCGATTACAGCTGCAGCAGCAGCCGCGCCGGATCTTCCAGCGCTTCCTTGATCGCCACCAGGAACTGCACCGACTCGCGGCCGTCGACGATGCGATGGTCGTAAGTGAGCGCGAGATACATCATCGGGCGGATCTTGATCTCGCCGTCGACCACCATCGGACGCTCCTGAATCTTGTGCATGCCGAGGATCGCGACCTGCGGCGGATTCAGAATCGGGGTCGACATCAGCGAGCCGAACACGCCGCCGTTGGTGATGGTGAACGTGCCGCCGGTGAGCTCTTCCAGAGAGATCGAACCGTCGCGGGCCTTCTTGGCGTACTCGCCCACCGCGATTTCGAGATCGGCGAAGCTCAGCGCCTCGGCGTTACGAATGACCGGCACCATCAAGCCACGATCGGTGGAGACGGCGACGCCCACGTCGTAGAACTCGTGATAAACGATGTCGTTGCCGTCGATGGACGCATTCACCGCCGGGAACTTGCGCAGCGCTTCGATCGACGCCTTGATGAAGAACGAGCTGAAGCCGAGCTTCACGCCGTGAGCCTTCTCGAACTTGTCCTTGTAACGCGCGCGGATCTCGTTCACCGCCGTCAGGTCGACTTCGTTGAACGTCGTCAGCATCGCAGCCGTGGACTGCGCCTGAATCAAACGCTCGGCGATACGAGCACGCAGACGGGTCATCGGCACGCGCTGTTCGTTACGCGAGCCAACGGCCGCTGGCAACTTCACCGCAGGAGCCTGCTTGGCCGGAGCCTTCGCTTCCGCCGGAGCGGACGACTTGCCCGACATGTGTTGAATCACATCGCCCTTGCTCACGCGGCCATCGCGGCCGCTGCCAGCGATCTGCGTGGCGTCGAGCTTGTGCTCTTCGACCATGCGCTTCGCGGCGGGAGCGAGCTTGCCGCCGGCAGCTTTGCTCTCGGCAGCAGCCGGAGCTTCAGCCTTGGCTTCGGTCTTCGCAGCCGGAGCGGCGGCAGCAGCGCCCTCGCCCGCTTCCAGAATCGCGAGCACCTGGCCGCTGGTGACAGTGGCGCCGTTCTTGACCTTGAGCTCCTTGATCACGCCGGCCGAGGGCGCGGGCACTTCGAGCACCACCTTGTCGGTTTCGAGATCGACCAGGTTTTCATCGCGGCTGACGGCCTCGCCCGGCTTTTTGTGCCAGGAGACCAGAGTAGCGTCGGAAACAGACTCGGGTAGTTGCGGAACCTTGATTTCGATTGTCATCACTTGATCCTGTTATGCGGCGTTACTTGTTCGCGGCCTTGAGGCGCGTGGTATGCCGCAGCGACTCTTCGGTGCTGGTGGAGCGCAGCGCGGCGTCGACCAGCGCCTGCTGTTGTTCCTGGTGCATCTGAGCGATGCCGGTGGCGGGAGCGGCCGCCGGAGCGCGGCCTGCGTACAGCAGCTGATGATCCTTCGACAGCGACTCCTGCAGACGATGGCGGATCTGATACCAGGCGCCCTGATTCTGCGGCTCCTCCTGACACCAGACGATTTCCTTCGCGTTCGAATATTTCTTGACGATCGCCGCGTATTCCTCGGCCGGGAACGGATACAACTGTTCCACGCGCACGATGGCGATGTTGTGCAATCCGTCGCCGCGACGCGAGTCGAGCAGATCGAAATAGACCTTGCCCGAGCAGAACACGACACGCGTCACCTTGCTCGCCTGGATATCGTCCACCTCGTCGATGACGGTGCGGAACGAGCCCTGCGTCAGATCTTCCAGCTGCGACACGGACAGCTTGTGACGCAGCAGGCTCTTCGGCGTCATGATGATGAGCGGCTTGCGGAAGCTCTGCTTCATCTGACGACGCAGCATGTGGAACATCTGCGCCGGCGTCGAGGGCACGCACACCTGCATGTTCTGCTCGGCGCACAACTGCAGGAAGCGCTCCAGACGCGCGGAGGAATGTTCCGGACCCTGGCCTTCATAGCCATGCGGCAGCATCAGCGTCAGACCGCACAGGCGGCCCCACTTCGCTTCGCCGGAGCTGATGAACTGGTCGATGATGACCTGCGCGCCGTTGGCGAAATCGCCGAACTGCGCTTCCCAGATGTTCAGGCTGTTCGGCTCGGTGGTCGAGAAGCCGTACTCGAAGCCGAGCACCGCTTCTTCGGACAGGAACGAGTCGTACACGTCGAAGCGCGGCTGGCTCGGCGCCAGGTGCTGCAACGGAATGTAGTTCTCGACGCTGTTCTGGTCGTGCCACACCGCGTGACGATGGAAGAACGTGCCGCGGCCGCTGTCCTGGCCGATCAGACGAACTTCATAACCTTCGGTGAGCAACGTCGCGTACGCCAGGTTCTCGGCGAAGCCCCAGTCGAGCGGCAACTGACCGGCCGTCATCTTCTCGCGATCCTGGACGATCTTCGCGACCTGACGATGCAACGTGAGATTCGCGGGCAACGTCGTGAGCTTGGTGGCCAGCTCGCGCAACTGCTCCACGCGCACGCCGGTCTTCACCGTCTCGGTGAGATCGACGTTGTGATACTTGGTCCAGTCGACGGTGTGCTTGTTGCCGATCAGACCCAGCGACTGCTTGGCCTGCGACTTGCCTTCGTCCATCTCGCGGCGGTACTCGTCGACCATCGCGTCGGCGTCGGCCATGGTGATCACCTTCTCGGCGACCAGGCGTTCGGCGTAGATCTGACGAGGCGTCTTCTGCGAGCGGATCTTGGCGTACATCACCGGCTGCGTGGCCGACGGCTCGTCCGACTCGTTGTGGCCGAGGCGGCGGTAGCAGACCAGATCGATCACGACGTCCTTGTGGAACGTCATGCGGTAGTCGAGCGCCAGGCGCGCGACGAACGCGACGGCTTCCGGATCGTCGCCATTCACGTGGAAAATCGGCGCTTCGATCATCTTCGCCACGTCGCTGCAGTACATGGTCGAGCGAGCGTCTTCCGGCTTCGAGATCGTGAAGCCGACCTGGTTGTTGATGATCACATGCACAGTGCCGCCGGTGTAGAAACCACGGACCTGCGACATCTGCAATGTTTCCATCACGACGCCTTGACCCGCGAAAGCGGCATCGCCGTGAATCAGCAACGGCATGACCTTGTCGCCCTTCGTGTCGCTACGGCGCTGTTGACGCGCGCGCACCGAGCCTTCGACCACCGGGTTCACGACTTCGAGATGCGAGGGATTGAACGCCATCGCGACGTGCACGTTGCCGCCGGGCGTCTTGATGTCGGTCGAGAAGCCCTTGTGGTACTTCACGTCGCCCGAGCCCTGCATGTGGTTCACGTCGTAGTGACCTTCGAACTCGGAGAACAGTTTCTGCGGCGACTTGCCGACCACGTTCACGAGCAGGTTCAGGCGGCCGCGGTGGGCCATGCCGATGACCATCTCTTCGATGCCGCGCAGGCCGCCCTGCTGAATCAGATCGTCGACCAGCGGCACCAGCGCGTCGCCGCCTTCGAGCGAGAAGCGCTTCTGCGCCGGGTATTTGGTGGCGAGATAACGCTCGAGACCTTCGGCGGCCGTCAGGTGACGCAGGAACGTCTTGCGCTCCTCCGCCGAGAAGCGGTTGGTCACGCGACCTTCCTGGAAGCGATTCTGCAGCCACAGACGCTCGGTGGAATCGGACACGTGTGCGAATTCGGCGCCGATGGTGCCGCAATAGATCTGGCGCAGCTGAGCGACGATGTCCTTCAGCTTCATGCGCTTCGCGATCGCATCGGTGCGGCTGCCGGTGAAGAACTCGGTCTCCAGATCCGCGTTGCTCAGACCGAAGTGCGACAGCTCGAGCACCTCGGGCACCGGGCGCTTCATCAGGCCCAGCGGATCGATGTCGGCGACCAGATGGCCGCGGTTTGCGTACACCTGCACGAGTCGGGACACAGCGCCTTGTTTCGCGAAGGCATCGTTCGTCGCAGACGAAGCCGCGGGGGCTGCTGCAGCGGGTGCACCGATCGAATAGGCGCGCTTGGCGAGCGCGTCTCGAATCGGGCCGTGCGCAACGTCGCTTGCGCCGCCTGCTTTACCGAGCCCAGCGAAGTAGTCGCGCCATTTCGGCTCGACCGACGCTGGGTCAGCTAGAAACTGTTCGTAGAGGGATTCGATATAGGGGGCGTTGCCAGCCCCGAGAGGCGTAGAGTCGAGCAAAGCTCGCAAAGAGTCGCTCATTGCGCTCGCAAGTTCCTGTTCGGACTATGGAAGGGTTGGCCCACACCGGGCGCACAAAACGAATAAGGGGTCATAAAGAGGGCCGGTAGTGTAGCCGAACCACGCCGTGGTTGAGAAACGCCGTGTGATCACTCACACGTCGATCGAGATAGATTTCACACCTGATGGCTCCGGGGCCTGGTCGCAGGGCTAGTCAACAGCCTGTCCATCATGGTGCATAGGTGGGGTCGGGCGGCGGAATTTCATCGTCCGGCAGTCAAACGAAACCGGGCTCAAGCCGCGGTGTTCTGGCGGGAGCTCACCGGGAATTGAGTGACATTGGGCGCGGCCTCGCCCTGCCCCGTCGCCGAATTGCGACTCATGGCGATGATGCGATCCGCGCCGACAACGGTGGCTCCGGGAGGGATATCGCGAGTCACGACTGCATTGGCGCCGATGGTCGCGCCATTACCGATGCGAACGTCACCGAGCACACGCGCGCCTGCGCCGATGGTGACATCGTCGCCGATGACCGGAGCGATGAGCTGATTGTGATCGCGTCCGCCGATCATCACTTGCTGCATGATGGTCACGCGGTGACCGATGACTGCCTGTCGATGCAGGACGATGCCGTACGGATGCGGCATGTGAACGTCGGCCGGCAGTCGACAGTGAATATCGCTGTTGAACAGCACGCGCACCAGCTTGCTCAACAGCGGCACATGCCGGCGACAGAAAAACAGCAGCACGTCGGTGGAGGTCGGATTGTCCTTGCTGGTATCGGGTAAGCCGAGACGTCGGGCGGTACGTCGCACGAGTTGAGCGACGATGGCGCGCTCGGCCTCCGCAGTGATCTCATCGAGCGGCTTGCTCGCATCCAGCACGACGACGTCTTCTCGACGACGAAGCACTTTGCGGTATTCGCTGCGCAGTCGTGCGGCTTCCTCGGCGGCCACTTCGCGAGTCCGCGTTTGCAGGACTTCGGAAGGAACATCGAAGACCAGCCACAACTCGGGTCGTGGAATCCAAGGCAACAGCCAGCGCGCCAGGCTGCGGAAGCGATCGATGCGGTAGTAGCTCGGGTCCACCAGGATGTCGTCGAAGTAACGATTCGACACCACCATGGTCGACGCCACGAGCTTGGGCCGGATCTGCAGCCAGTAGCCGAGCCAATAGTCGGCAACGAACATCATGAGTTTGGCCATGGTGCCGAACCGACCGCGCGGCACCTTGTTTTCAGGATTCACGGGCACCGGGTGCATGATGTGAGGACGCAGATCCATGATATGAGCGTCGGCGAATGGCGCGAGCGGTCGGGCGCCCAGTCGCTCCACGACGTTGGTTCGACCGCTGGCCTCGGGGCCCAGGCAGGCAATCAGCAATCCACACGGCTCGCGCCAGCGGTTCAACTGCTCCCGCTTGCGTTGCCACCAGCCGCCCGCCCTGGCGTTCGGATGTTTGACTCGCAATGAAACAAATTCGGGACGTTGCTCGGCGTCGAACCAGCCGAGCATGAACATCTGCTCGCCGGCGCGATGACAGTGATCCACCAGGCTCATGTCGTTGCGACGGCAGAATTCATGCAACACGCGCGGCAGCTGTGGCAAGGATTCCGCCGCTACCACCAGGCTCGCGCCCTTGTGCTTCGGCTCGCCCGAGTCGCCGTCTTCCTCGACGACCACGTGCTCCACTTGCTCCGCTTGTAAATGACGCAGCAAGGCAGCGAGTCGAGCCTCCGCCGACTGATTAGCAACCGCTTGGGCAATCGCCTCGGCCATGATCATCAGCCCATATCCATCGAATCCACCGAAAACTGGCGCCGTCTTCAGAACGGCAAATGAATGGCGCCGGTCTGCACCGCTTGGGCCGCTACCGCCAGCGCGCAGAACATCATCGTGATCCAGACGTGCAGTTGGCTTTTACGCATGGCTCTACCTTTCAATATGCATTGCGATCTCGCCATACCAGCGAAGCCGTTCGCAGCAGGATGACCAGGTCCAGGGCCAGGGACCAATTGCGCAGATAGTCGAGGTCGTATTCGACCCGACGCTGCATCTTGTCGACGGTGTCGGTCTCGCCGCGCAGCCCGTTGACCTGCGCCCAGCCGGTGATGCCCGGCCGTACTTTATGACGCAGCATGTAGCCTTCGATGATGCGGCGATATTCCTCGTTGTGAGCCACCGCATGCGGACGCGGCCCCACCAGGCTCATCGAACCGAGGAACACGTTGAACAACTGCGGCAGCTCGTCCAACGAGGTCCGTCGCAGGAAAGCGCCGAAACGTGTCACGCGCGGATCGTTGCGCTGGGCTTGCGTGACGGTGCCGCCGTCCTCGCACACCGTCATGCTTCGGAATTTGAAAACATTGATGGCTTCACCATACATGCCGTAGCGACGCTGACGGAACAGAATGGGGCCCGGCGAGCTCAACCGAACGCCGATGGCGATGAGCAGCAGCACCGGCCACAACATCAGCAACAGCACCGAAGAGAACACGATGTCGCTGGCGCGCTTGATGACGCCGTCGAGACCGGCGAACGGCGTCTCGCAGACGGCGAGCATCGGAATGCCGTCGATGTCGCAAACGCGAGCCTGCATCAGATCGAACATGAAAATGTCCGGGACGAAGTACACCGAGGCGGTCGTGTCCTTCAGCTCTTCGAGCAACTTCGTGACGCGCTCGTCCGCGCGCATCGGCAGACAGATATATATGTTGCTGACCGCGTTGAGGCGCACGTAGTTGACGATATCCGTCATGTCGCCGAGCAACTGCTCCATGGGCATGTCGGGCAGTCGCGCCGTATCCCGGTCGTCGAAAAAGCCTTTGAAGGGGCCCAGATGCGGATTGGCCATGATCCGTCGGGCCAGACGCGAGCCAGCCTCATTCGCGCCGATGATCACGTGGCTCTGCTGAATCTTGCCGCGCAGAGCCGAGAATGCCGCATAGCGTCGCAGAGCGGCTTCAGCAGCCACCACCACGAACGGCGTCACGGCGAACCAAGTAAGAATTACCCGACGTGAGAAGGTTTCGGTGACTTTGAATGCGAACGCCATCAACAGCAGCGCCGCCGAGACCAGCAGCCACTCGGCGAAGATCGGATGCTGAAGCAAACTCATCAAGCCGCCGTTACGCGCCGAGTTGTCCATCACCGGTTCGCTCACTACCTGCGAGGCGATCAGAAACGCCAGCGCCGCCAACGCGAAATACGGCGGAGTGAGCTTCTGCGAGAACAGGAACGCACACATCAGCAGCGAGAGCACGATGACCGAGGGATTTAGCACGTGTCTAAGCAGCGCTACGGTCGGCGGCTCGGAACTTCCCTGATGAACGCGCAGATTGCGACGCCTGAACGCCACACCGCTATCCACGCCATGCGCAGGTGCGCCGCGCGGGTCTGCGCGGGTGCTGTCTGCTTGGAGAGATTCGCGCATGACTCGTCGATCGGCTGACAATTTTTACTTGGGAAGCTGCTTTTTAACTGGCGTTGTCCCTGAAAAGTTCCGGATCGCATCGGCGTCTGCTTGCAGCTACGCCTGGATCGGATGACACATCGACGACGATCGCCTCCAAGGCGGCCACTGCAAAAAAACAACGACGCGCACCTCGCGATGCGCGCCGTCGTTAGCAAGGAAGCGAGGGCGTCGGAGCTGTGCTCAGGAGCGGGCCTGGCCCAGTCCCTCCTCGATGCGACGGACCAGCTCGACCAGACGCGGCCGCACGTCGTTGAGTAAATATTCCTGCGAAACCTTGAAGGCCGGCGCGCCGCAATTGATGGACATCGGCGGCAGACCGTTACCCGGGCGGAAGCCCACGGCGATCCCATTCACGTCCGGCTGCCACTCGCCGAACGAGCTGCACACGCCGAGCTCCTGGTACATGGCCAGCGACTTGTCGATGCCCTGCTTCAAGCCTGGCCAGGCGAGATGATCGAGCTCTTTCAACTGATCGAGCAGATCGGCGCGCTCGGTGTCGCTGCAAACCGCCAGATACGCACGGCCGATGGCGGCCGTTGCCAACGGCAGACGCATGCCGACTTCCATATTCAACGACAGCACCGCGTTGCCCTTGCAAACCTCGACGCACACCATGCTGAGCCGCTGCCGTGCGCCCAAAGCCACCGACGTGCCGGTCGCATCGGCGAGTTCCTGCATCAGCGGCCGTGCGAGATCGCGCACTTCGAAACGACCCAGCACCGCGCTCCCCAGCGCGAGCGTGGCCGTGCCCAGGCGGTACTTGCCCGACTCTTTTACGTAGTGGAGATAGCCCAGCTTGGTGAGCGTGTAAGTCAGACGCGAGACGGTCGACTTGGGCAGCTTGCACCGTTCGGAAATGTCCTGGTTACCGAGCAGCCGGCTGCCGCTACGGAAGCAGGACAAGACGTCCAACCCGCGCGACAACGCAGTGACGAAGTGTCGGTCCTGCTTGCCCACATGAGGTTTTGGCGCCGCCGCCGAGGTCCCCGTCGTCTCGATCATGCGAGTCGTTTCTGATGCTCTGGTAGCCATAATAATTTCCCGCCTTATCCGTAACCGCCCTGTTTATATTGCGAGGGATCGGGCATCCTGCCACGACCCTCGCGCTGCTTCGGAAAAAAACGTGGTTTTTTCCTCGCAGCCGCCGCCTGCGGCGGCGGGGTACATCCATGTACCCATACCTTGAAAATTTGCCGCCATTTAAACGGGCGCCGCCGCCCGCGCCGTTTCCGCTTCCTGCAACAAACGCCACTGCACTTTGCCGGTCGCCGACTTCGGCAGCGCCTCCACGAATTCGACGATTCGAGGATGTTTGTAGGTCGCCATGTTCTGGCGCGTCCACTCGATGATCTCTTCTTCCGTCACCTTGCCTTTGTGAGTCGCCCGCAGCACCACGACGGCTTTCACCGTCTCGCCACGATGCGCGTCCTTGGCCGAAATCACGCAGGCTTCCTGGATGGCCGGATGTTGGTACATCAGCGCCTCGACCTCGGCCGGCCACACCTTGAAGCCGGAGCAGTTGATCATGCGTTTGAGCCGGTCGACCAGGAAGAAATAACCGTCCTCGTCGACGTAACCCAGATCGCCGGTCCGGAAGAACTTCTTGCCGTCGAGGTGCATGAACGCGGCCTCGGTGGCTTCAGGATTGCGCCAGTAACCCTGGAACACCTGCGGACCGTGTGTGACGATCTCGCCCACGGTTCCCTGCGGCACTTCCTGCAAGGTCTCCGGATCGATGATGCGCGAGTCGGTGTTGAAAATAGGAATGCCCAGACACTGGCGCTTCGGCCGATCGGGCGGATTCACGTGAGTCGGCGCAATCGTCTCGGTGAGACCGTAGCCTTCGATATATGCAGAGCCGATCAACTGCTGCAGGCGTTCACCCACCGCCGCGGGCATGGCCGCGCCACCGCCCGATACCCGGACCAGCGACGACAAGTCATATTCATTGAGACGCGGGTTGGCGAGGAAGTCGATGACCATGGTCGAGATCGCGGTCCACGACATCAGCTTGTAGCGTTGAATGAGCTCGGCCGCGACTTCGCGGTCCCAGCGGCACATCAACACGATGGTGCCGCCCTGGTACATCGGTGCGTTCATGCCACCCTGCATGCTGGTGACATGGAAGAACGGCAAGACCACCAGCTGACTGGTGTTCGAATTGCCGCCGAACCAGAAACCGTTGGTGATCAATGTATGCATCACATTGTGATGCGTGAGCATGCAGCCCTTCGGCCGGCCCGTGGTGCCCGAGCTATAAGGAATCACGCACAGATCCTCGAAACCCATGGTCAACGGACCCGGCGTGCGTTTCGCCGCCAGCGCATTCGTCCACAACGTGACGTTGTCATCCGCGATGGCCTGCCTGGGCGCGCTGACGACCTCTGGCATGCGTAGCGTCGTGGCCGGATCGATGTAATCGCTATACGCCGCGACGACGGCGTGTTGAAGCTGCTTGCCGAGCAGCGGCTGCACTTGCGGATACACTTCCTGAGCGACCAGCGCCACCGTCGCGCCGCTGTCCTGCACGTAATGTTCGAGCTCCGCCGTGACGCTCATCGGATTCACCGGCACCACGACCGCGTTCGCGCGCAGGATGCCGTAGTAGCCGAGAATGAATTGCGGGCTGTTCTGCATCACCAGCAACACTCGGTCGCCGGCCTTCACGCCGAGGTCGTTCTGCAAATAGCCCGCGAGCCGCTCGGCCTCGTCCTTGAAACGGGCGTACGTGAGCGGCGCCTCGAAAAAGATCACGTATGGCTTGTCTGGAAATCGGGCCGCCGAGACTTCCACGTTGTAAAACACGTTGGTCGCCGGGGCCGTGATATTGCGTGGCAGGCCGACCGGCCAGAAATCGAAATGCTTTTGGGACATGCGCCCATTCCCCCACTAGTCCTTAGCAAAGCCAGATCGCTTCCACGCGCGGCCAGCTTGGCCAAGCCATTCGCTCGCGAGTCGATCGGGCACCCACAGCGCCTTTCAGGATTCTTCCGGAATGTCGCATTGGGTTCCACAATGCGGGCGCTTGTTCTGCCGAAAAACTATCACATCTCGCACAGCGCAACCAAGCCGCCCATTTGTCAAGGTATGTGAGCATCCAGAGGCAGGCAAGGAGCGAAAGTGCGGAACTCGCCGCTGTTGGCGCGAGTCTGCCCGAGGCTCGGAAGTTGCGGACGCGCCGTGCCCGCCCCTATGATCCCCGTCTGCATCGAGAACTATCATTCTGCACAGCAGCCAGAGAAAGGCCATTCCATGGATTTGAATTTCACGCCCGCGGAGCTGGCGTTCCGCGACGAAGTCCGCCAGTTCATGCGCGATCAGCTCCCGCAGGACATTGCTCAGCGGGTCAAGAACGGACTGGCGCTGCATGCCCAGGATTACACCCGCTGGCAGAAAATCCTGTATCAGCGCGGCTGGGGCGCCCCCGGTTGGCCGAAGCAGTTCGGCGGTCCCGGCTGGGGTCCGGTGGAGATGCATATATTCGATGAGGAAGCGGCCGCGGCCGGCGCTCCTCGGACCATTCCATTTGGCTTGAAGATGGTCGCGCCCGTGATCATGGCGTTCGGCTCGCCCGCCCAGCAGCAGCAGTTCTTGCCGGGAATCATCAGCGGTGAAGTGTGGTGGTGCCAGGGCTATTCGGAACCTGGCGCGGGCTCGGACCTCGCCTCGCTCAAGTGTCGCGCGGAACGTCATAAAGACGAATCGGGCGATCACTACATCGTCAACGGCCAGAAGACCTGGAACACGCTCGGCCAATACGCCGACTGGATTTTCTGCCTGGTGCGCACCGACCCCAATGCGCCGAAACCGCAGCAGGGCATTTCGTTCCTGCTGATCGACATGAAGACGCCGGGCATCACCGTGCGCCCCATCATCACCATGGATGGCGCGCACGAAGTGAACGAGGTCTGGTTCGAGAATGTGAAAGTGCCGGTGGAGAATCGCATCGGCGAAGAAAACAAAGGCTGGACCTACGCCAAGTTCCTGCTCGGCCACGAGCGCACCAACATCGCCGGCGTGGGCGCGTCCAAACGCGAGCTGGGTCGCTTGAAAGACATCGCGCGCAAGGAAACGAAGAACGGCCGTCCGCTGCTCGAGGATCCGCTGTTCGCAGCTCGCGTGGCGCAGGTCGAGATGGACCTGATGGCGCTGGAGATCACCAACCTGCGCGCTCTGTCCGCCGAATCGGAGAAACGCGCGCCGGGTCCCGAAGCCTCTATTCTCAAGATCAAAGGCACCGAGATTCAACAGGCCATTTCCGAGCTGATGATGTATGCGGTGGGCCCGTACGCCCTGCCCTTCGAGCGCGCCTCCATCGAGGAAGGCGACTTGCGAAGCGTCGCCGGCCCCGAGTACGCCGCGCCGCTGGCCGCGACCTATTGCAACGTTCGCAAGGTCACCATCTACGGCGGCTCGAACGAAATTCAGCGCAACATCATTTCCCAGATGATTCTTGGACTGTAAGAGCAGAATTCCATGGATTTCAATTTCAGCGAAGAACAGCAACTGCTGGTCGACACCGTGCAGCGCTACGTGCGCGACGAGTATTCCTTCGAAACCCGGCGCGACATTCTCAAGACGCCGCAGGGTTGGAGCCGCGAGAAGTGGCAGGCCCTGGCGGGCCTGGGACTCACGGCGCTCAACGTGCCGGAGGAGCATGGTGGCTTGGGCAGCGGACCGGTGGAAACGATGCTGGTGATGAATGCGCTCGGCGAAGGTCTGGTTCTCGAACCTTTCCTCGCCGCCGCTGTAATGACGCCGGTATTGGTGACTCATCTCGCAGACAAGGCCGCAGCCGAACAACTGCTGCCGGACATCGCATCGGGCGAGCGCATCGTCATCATCGCCCATCAGGAGCCGCAGACGCGCGGCGAGATCAATTACGTTGCCACCCGCGCGGAGAAAACATCCAGCGGCTACGTGCTCGATGGTGTGAAGAACGTCATCGTTGGCGGCGGCGCGGCCGATGAATTGCTCATCAGTGCACGGACCAGCGGTCGCGTCGGCGACACTGATGGGATCAGCATCTTCCGCGTCGATCCGAAGGCCACCGGGGTCACCGTGAAAGACTACGGCACCATCGATGGCCAGCGCGCCGCCGACATCGAGTTGAAGAAAGTCTCGCTGCCCGCCTCTAGCCTCGTGGGCGCGGAAGGCAAAGCGTTCGCGGCCATCGAAGCTGCGCACGATCAAGCGCTGAGCGCGCTATGCGCCGAAGCGGTGGGCATTATGAAAGCGGTGAACGCCACCACGCTCGACTACACCAAGAGCCGCAAGCAGTTCGGGCAGCCGATCGCGCGCTTCCAGGTCTTGCAACATCGCATGGCGGATATGTTCCTGCACAGCGAGCAGGCCCGCTCGATGAGCTATCTCGCCGCCATCAAATGCGTCGAGACGGATGCCGGTGAGCGCCGACGCGCGCTGTCGGCCGCCAAGGCGATCATCGGCCAAGCGGGTCGTTTCATCGGCCAGCAGGCGGTGCAGCTGCATGGCGGTATGGGCATGACCGACGAGTTGATGGTGAGCCACTACTTCAAGCGGCTGACCGCCATCGATCTCACGTTCGGTGACGCGGACTTCCACACGCAGCAGTTCATTTCTGCGTCGAACGCGGCGTAACTGTCACAAATGCGGGCGACTGGCGCTGCAGTCGCCCGCTCACTTCAGCTTATAAATCAGTTTCGGTCCGCGCTCGGTTTTCGACTCCAGCGCGAGCCATTCCTTCTGCTCCGAATACCACAGGTCGATCGACAGCTTGAAGCTGCGTAGCTCATAGCGCCGCGCCGGCGTTTTCACGCCCCGCACATCGATGGAGTCGAGCCCCGCGTCCGTGATCTTCACATCGACGTAATCGCCATTCTGCGAGTTCAGCAAGCGCGTCTGCTGCAGCATCGCGGGGTTCCAGTAAGCGAAAGTCATCACGCACTCGCCCAGCCACTGCACTCCCTTGCCGGGACCCTCGAGCCTTTTCACGATCGTCTCGCGATTGGCGCGCTTCACTTCGATGCGGTGTTTCTCACCGTTGTCGTCGGTTTTGGACGAAAGCGTGTTCAAACACTCGCCGTCCCAATGCTCGACATCGTGGTGATCGTACGTGTACGCATTCAGGAACAGCACCTTGACCTTCATGCGCGCCTGGCTGGTGAGCTGACGCTCGGCGCCCTGTTCGATGAGATCGAAACGATGAGTGCCGATTTCTTTGTCGTCGAGGAACACCCGGAAGTCCCAGGTCTGATCGGCGCGCGCCGCGGAACCCAAGCTCACAGCCAACAGGGTCGCCAGCAAGCCGGGTCCGAGAATCTTGCGGATCGAGTTCATCTCAGCTAGTCATTGCATCCCCTGACGGGGACAACCTGAACGGACTTCGCTGAACCGACGGCTTAGGATTCGCCCAATCCCAATCGACCATGCGCTACGACAGTGCACACAGGGATACCGATCGCCGTCGCACGCCGATCTGGATGGCTCAAACGACATACGCGTCATCCGCAATCCCGGCCCGGCTGCAATGTGAATTCGCGGCAGCGTGCTACGATTCGGCCCGCTCTCAACGACAAGTCCGGCAGCGGCATCGTTGGGGCATCATCGGGGAGGCATCATCGTGCGTGATTGGTTGGCGACGTGCCTTTGGGCGCTCGGCGCCTGCCTGCTGGCCATGCCGTCCGTCGGCAGCGCCGCGGCTCCCGTGGTAGGCGGCGGCAGTCTGCACGTAGAGATGCTGGATCCCGCCGCAGCCGATGTGAGCATCGAGTCATTGACCGGCGGCTCTCTCGATTCGCGTTTCCGACCTTTCGATTTCACCGCCGCCCGCAAACGCGACACCGCTTTCTGGTTGCGACTCCGCGCCGAAGAGAGCTCCGCACCAGGCTCGGTGCCGACGCTGAACGTCAGCAAGGGCCGTCATCTGCAGATTCAAGCCTTCACGGTCGAGGGCGATCGAACCGTTCAGCTGCGTACGGCCACTTACCTGCCCGGCTTCCGCGGCATGCATCAAGCCGTCTTGGCTTTGCCCGACCGGCTGTCGCGTGGGCAACTCCTCTATGTTCGCGTCGATCCTCAGGGCGAAGGTTGGGAAGGATTGCAGTTCACCGTCTCCACGCTTGAACAGACGCTGGCGACGGGCGCCGAGCGCGCACGAATGATCGCCCTCGCCTTTGGCGCGCTGATGGCGATGGCAGTTTCGTCGATGCTCATCTGGCTCGTGCTCTCGGACCGATTGCTGTTGTTCTACGCGGCGCTGTTCTCGCTGCAAGCCTTGTACATCGCGTATCTCTCCGGACAGGGCTTCGAATGGCCGGTGCTGGCGCTGGGCGCTCCCGTCATGTCGTACACATGGAATGTGACCGCGGCGTTGAGCGGCGCCGCTGCCTGTCTGTTCGTGCGAGAGATAGCCGAACTGCGTCTGTACTCGCCGCGCGTCCACACGATCTTCGGCTGGATGGCCGCTACCTTCGTGGTGCTCGCATTCGCCAACCTGGCTCAGCACATCGGCCTCGGCGGCGTGGTCGCCGCCATCGGCAATCTGGTCTTCATGGGCTCCGCGATCTTCACGCTGATCGTCTCCTTCCTCGCCTGGCAGCGGAACAACCGGGCCGCCGGCTGGTTTTTGATCGCCTGGGGCTTGCTGGAAGGCTTCACCATCGCCGTGGCGATCCGGTTGCTGCTTACCGATCCGGAGGGCGCCGAAGGCCTGCTCTATTACGGATTGCCGCTGTCCATGGTGGCCGCCGCCGTGTTGATAGCGCTGGGCGTGGCGGACCGCCTGCGAGACCAACGACTCGCACTGTCGGATGCGGAGCTGCGAGCGCAGACCGATCCGCTGACCGGCGTGTTGAATCGCCGCTCGCTGGTGGAGCGCCTCGAAGCGGCGTGCCTGCGAGCGCGAGCGCGCGGGCTGCCGATCGCGCTGCTGTTCATCGATCTGGACCACTTCAAGGAAATCAACGACACGCGCGGACATCAGGCGGGCGACGCGTGTCTGCGCGCCGTCATCGATCCCATCCACAAGGAGCTTCGCCAATCGGACGTCATCGGACGCTACGGCGGCGAGGAGTTCGTGGTCATTCTGAGCAGCGCCGATATCGAAGCCGCGGGCCCGATCGCCGAACGCATCCGGAATCGGGTCGCGGAAGTGCGCGTGGAGGGTTTCGGCGAGCCGATCCGGCTGACTTGTAGTATCGGCGTGGCCACCAGCGACACCCTCGGCGTCTGGGGCGAGCACCTCATCGCTCGCGCGGATGCGGCCGTCTATGATGCAAAAAGGTCTGGTCGGAACCGCGTCCAGATCGCCGGAGCGTTACCGGCGTGACGATTCTGTCCAATCGCCCCAAGACCGACAGCAGCTGCCGAGGCACTCAGGCGGTCCCCTACGATCGACCACAATTAATTGCCCTAACCCTTGGATTTTTCACGGCCAACCCCATCGTTGGCCAACGCCCGGCGAGCGCTCCGACACATCCGGAGCCGCGGTCGTGAGCGAATTGAGTGCGAATCCGACCCCAAATTGAGTCGAATCCTGCGTGAAACTGGCGTTAGAGGCGGTCCCAGCGGCCGCTTTTTGGCATACAATCCGCGCCCCGAAAATTCCCGCTGCCTTGTCTGCCTGAAGATCGGCCCGACTATTGGCCCAGAGACTGTGTAAGACCCAATCCGCGTTGGACTGATTTTTTGGCTTTGCCGGCGAGCTTAGTTTTGTCTACCCCCCGTAACCAACCCCAGGAAGTGAATGTGGAACAAGCGCAACTTGAGCTGCAGTTGAAAGTTTGGAAAGAGCTTGCGATCAGCAAGCAGATTTTGATGCGGTCGGCGACCGACGCCTTGAAGCTGGATCCCAACTGCTCTCAGGATGAACTCAAAGTAGCGCTTGACGCAGTCATCAAGAAGATCGCCGAGGCCGACTCGAGCGTCGCCACTGCCCGCCAGGAGGCCAAGCAGGCGATCGCCGAGATGGAGAAGAAGCTGCAGGTCGCCGAAAAGGCGCGCACCGTCGCCGAGGCCACCTCTGCCGAAGTCCGCGCCGCGCAAGAGAACGCCACGCGCCAGATCGAGATCGAGCGCGCCAACTTCACCAAAGAAATGCAGCAGATGAAGGCTGTCGTCGCCGAGAAGGACAAGACAGTCAAGGCGATCAATGCCGCGCTGGCGGACACGCCCGAGAACGTGGTGAAGAAGCTCAAGGCGCTGCGCAAGGAGAAGCAGGACGAGGCCGATGGCCGCCGTCAGGCCGAGTCCAACATGGCCACGCTGCGCAAGGAAAAGCAGCAGACCGAAGAGCAGCTCACCAAGGCGAACGAAAAGAACGCCAAGCTGGTCACCGCTTACACCGAGACGCACGCATTGGCGAGCAAGCTGCACGAGCAGCTCAAGCCGCTGCTGACGGACGAGAAGGATCTGCCCGCCCTGCCCGAGCTCGACAAGAGCCTGACCGAAGAAGCCAAGGACGAGCCCGCCAAGGGCAAGAACGGTAAGAAGTAAGCCCGGCACGCGTCATTCGTTGCGAATGACGCGCGCATGCAACGAAATCGGCGATGTAACATACGTTATCTAAAAGGTAACCTATGTTATATCGCGCGCCTCAGGCGCCCAGCTGACGCCCGCGTACCTGCCGAACGACACCTGTCGCCGTTCTTCTACGCAAAGACCATTGTAAAATGGACCTCAGCAGGCATAAGGTGATCCTCCCGAAGAGATTAGCGGACGGAGGTTCCTATGTACGCCACTGCCATCCCTGCGGGAACGCTGACGATTCGCGCCTCGCGCGATAACACGAGCTGCGAGTTGTGGCTCAATGACAATTTCGTGGGCTCGTTTCCATCGGCCGCCGCCGCGGCGCAGAGCGTGAGCCGCCACAATAGCGGTTGCGAATTGATCGACGAAGGCGGCGCCAAGCTGCCCGAGAGCATCGATGCGTGGCAATGGATCAGCGTATCGAAAACGGGCAGTCAGCCGATGTTCCTGGTGAGAGCTTCTGTCCCGACGGTTTGACGCGCTTCTTCGCATTCCCCGCATCCCGCGCCGACGGGATGCAAGAACAACAGCGGGTCAATGGACAGATGCTCGACGGTCACGCTGACGATGTCTCGCGAGTTTGCCAGCCGCGCGTGAGCGTGACCGACCTGCCCTTCCGATTGCAATCCCCGCGCACGTAACCATTCATCCGCGAATGCGAAGCGAGAACAACAGTGATTGTTCTCGCCGTAGTCGATGCGCTTGATCTGACCCTTCTCCAGCACGGTGCAATAACTCGGCGTTCGATAGGGAACGCCAGCGATCAGCTCCGCCAGATGCATCGTGGTGTTCGCGTCATGCCCCACGCCGAGCAGCAACACTTGTCCATCGGCGTCACGCACTCGACCGACGGGACTCGCAGGGATATGCGGAGGCAGAGGCAGCGGATCCGCAGTGATGAATTGCGCCTGCGGGCCCACGGCCGCGAACGCATGAAAGTGATCGCTGCGAACGACGTCCGGCAATCGCCAGAACATCTGCGCCGTAACACCCAGATCCGTCGCGCTTGGCGTGGTGAGCGGATCGAAGGGTTCGTCGTCCAACTCGGTCCACGACGGCATTACCAAAGTGCCGTCGGTGCCGAGCGCATCGCGTAAGGCTTCGATCAAGCCCAAGGGTCCGCGCTCGACTGGCCGGACCGCGCGGAACGACGTATGCACGAGCAATACGCCGCCACGTCTGACTCCGAGCCGACGCAGCTGTGACGCCACGTCGGCCACGCTCAACTCGCTCTTCAATCTAAGCCTTCTCCATCATCGAACGTCACAAGGTGGCGGCGAGCGCCGCGAGCTGATCGGTGCACAGACCCCAGCCCTGGTGAAATCCCATCTTCTCATGGGCGTCGCGATCCTCCGCGGACCAGTGCTGCACGCGTGCAGTGTACTTGCTCCCGCCGCCGTGCTCCTCGAAGGTGATGATGCCCACCATGAAGGCCTTCTGCGAAGGCTCCCAGGCGTTGACGAACGCGTCGGTGAACACCAGCTTCTCGTTCTTGACCACGTCCAGATACACGCCACGATTCGGAAACTCGGGTCCCTCGGGGCCACGCATCACGATCAGGCTCGAACCGCCCGGGCGCACGTCGATCTCGGCAGTCGGCACGGTCCACGGCGCCGGCGCAAACCACTTCTTGATCAGCTCCGGCTCGGTCCAGCAGCGATAAAGCTTGGCCCGAGGCACGTCGATGATGCGGGTCAGGACCAGCTCGCGCTGAGCGATGGGGGCAGCAGCTTCCGTCATGTCGTCACTCCGTTGGAAACAATCTAATGCGAATCGTTACAGCTCAAGAACGCTGGGGCCGCGGAGTATCCGACATCCGTTGCAAAATTTTTAGCGCCCCGTTTTATCCGTACTTACACGCTTCACTTTTTAGAAACAGGCGCATTCCTGCGATTTCGCGCGCTCGGACGCCTGCGCCCCGTATTGTGCATTACTGCCGAAATATTTTAGCCTTCCCATCGGGGTTCTTCAGCCTGAGAAGATAACGAGCAGACTCATGCCGACATTCGAACAAAAGATGAGCTCGCTGCGTCGCGCAATCGGACATTGCCTCAGTGGTATCCGGTGGCGGAACGTTCCAAAAGCGGAGGCGCCGAAGCTCACACCCGACGCTGGCAACCCGCCCGACATAGTGAGCAGCATTCTCGACCGCACCGCTGCGGATCTGCGCAAGCTATCGGCGTCGGACGAGGACTTCGACGCCCGTCCCATCATCGACCGCGCCGTGCAGGAACTCGGCCAGCTCGGCTTCCAGTCCCGGCCTGTCGAAGAAGCACTCATGGACCGTTACCTGGAAGAGCTGCCGGAAACCGATTACCAGATCCTGCGCCACTTCAAGCAGGGCATGAAACACAGCGAGATCGCCGAACTGATGGGCACCGACGTGCGATCGGTGCGAAGCTCGCTGATCAAAACCTATTCGGACCTGCGCATGAGAATGCACGGCTCGGACGATGGCGGCGGCGGACTGCCCGCCGAAGAGCCGCCGCACTCGAAATCGATGCACAAGCCGATGAAGCTGACCTCGCTTCACCCATAACTGAACCACTCCGCCGATCCACGCATCGGGACGCGCACGAACCTGTGCGCGCGAGCTCATATTTCACACGCGCCGGGCCGGCGCAACGAACCTGTCATCTTGGCGCACTAAGTTAGGCGTCCATCTCAAGCGTGAGATGTGCCATCGATGCCGATGTCTGCGTCCCCGTTCGAACTCGCTGGACCGCTCAAGCGCGTGCCCGCAGTCGGTCCGCTCATTCTCAACGTTGCCGAGCGCGCCCTCGCCCTGCAACGGCTGGCGAACATTCATCGCCAGCTCGCGGGCCGCGATCTCAGCCCCGAGCAGTTCGCGGGCGAGGCGCTGGAAATATTGCAGGTTCGTTTCGAGATCGACGCCGCGCGTCTCGATCTCATTCCCAAGAGCGGCCCGGTCGCGGTCGTCGCCAATCATCCCTATGGCGGGCTCGAAGGCCTGTACGTGCTTCAGTTGCTGCTCGGCTTGCGCCCCGACAGCAAGCTCATCGGCAATCAGCTGCTGCAACGGATCCCGGAGTTGCGCGACGTCATCATTCCCGTCGACGCGTTCGGCGGGGCTCGTGCCGCGAAAGCCAATGGACGCGGCATGCGAGCAGCGCTGCGACATGTGCAGGATGGTGGATTGATCGTGCTGTTTCCGGCTGGCGCGGTGTCGCATTTGCATCTGTCCGCGGGCCGGGTCTGCGATCCGCCATGGAATCCGACGGCCGCGCGTTTCCTGCGCATGGCGGGCTGTCCGGTGGTTCCAATGCATTTTGGGGGCGGCAACAGCTCGATCTTTCAAACGCTGGGTCTGCTGCATCCTCGGATGCGCACCGTCATGCTTACGCACGAGTTTCTCAACAAACGTAATCACGTCATTCCCGTGACCGTGGGCCGTGCGATCAAGGCAAGCACACTTCGCGACGAAACCGACGATGTGGCGCTGGCTCGATCGCTACGCCTCAGCACGTACGCGCTCGAAGCTCATCGCACGGTTCAGCGTCGCGTCGCTCGCACGCCGGAGCCGACCGCCGAGCCCGTGGCCACCGCGCTGATCGAGGCCGAGATCGCCAATTTGCCGGCGCAGAACATGCTGGCTGCGACTCAGGGCGCGCAAGTCATGTTCGCGCGTCCCGAACAGATCCCGTGGACGCTGCGTGAAATTGGCCGGCTGCGTGAGATTGCTTTCCGAGCGGTGGACGAAGGCACCGGCCGCAGTCGCGATCTGGACAAGTACGACGAGCACTACGTCCATATGTTTTCGTGGGACACGCAGCGGCGCGCCATCATCGGCGCGTACCGCATCGGGCATGTGGACGAGATTCTCGCCAAGCACGGCCGGCGCGGGCTCTATACGCATTCCCTCTTCTCTTATGGCGCGCCCTTCCTGCGGGCCGTTGGGAATGCGCTGGAGCTGGGCCGCTCGTTCATCGTGCCCGAGCATCAGAGAAATTTCGGCGCGCTGTTGCTGCTGTGGAAAGGCATCGCGCAGTACGTGGCGCGTCATCCGCGCTATCACGTGCTGATCGGACCGGTCAGCATGAGCGCTGAGTATCGCCCGCACTCGCAGGCGCTGCTGGTGGACTTCATCAAGCGCCGCTGCTTCGACCATCAGCTCGCCCAACTGATTCGCCCTCGCCGCCCATTCCGCCGGACGCACTCACTGGCGGCGTTGAGCGGCGACCTGGCGGGGCTCGGCGATATCGAAGGCCTGTCCGAGCTCATGGAAAAGATCGAGCCCGACGGCAAGGGCGTGCCGGTGCTGCTCCGTCAGTATCTGAAGCTGGGCGGGCGTGTCGTGGGCTTCAACGTCGACGCCAACTTCAGCGACGTGGTGGACGGCATGATCGTCGTCGATCTGACGCGCGTCGAACCGCGAGAGCTCTACAAGTACATGGGCCGTGAAGCGGCGGAGACTTTCCTCGCAAGCCAGCCGGCAGCGACCAGGCTCAGCCAGCAATCTTGACGCCCCGCCGAGCCCCAGCGCATTCTGGCGCCGGGGGGCTCATTCGAGGCGGAGACTCAGCTGGCTACGCGGGCAGAAAAGCGGCGACCACGCCGTCAAGTTCAAGAAGTGACCATCGACGACGTGGCGGCTGCGGCCGGCGTCTCACGCATGACGGTATCGCGTGTCTTGCGAGGCGGGCATCTGGTGCGTGCGCCGTTGCAGGAACGCGTGTTCGCGGCGGTCAAGAAACTCAATTATCGACTCAACGTTTCGGCCCGCGCCCTCGCCGGCTCCGGCCCTTCGCGCGTCGGCCTGGTGTATTCGAATCCCAGCCAGGCGTTCTTGAGCGAGCTGCTGACCGGCGCCCTCAGGGAATCGAGCAAGCTGGGCATGCAGCTGACACTCACGGCCGATGCCGACACGCACGACCGCACAGCCGAGATCGCCGCGCTCCTGCGCAGTGGCGTGCAATCGTTCGTGTTGCCATCGCCTGCCTGCGACGCCCCCGACGTGCTGAAGTTGCTTCGCGAGGCGCAGGCACGCTGGGTGGCGATCTCGCCCGCCAATCTGGAGATTCATCCGCTCAGCATCTCGGCGGACCACTTCGATATCGCCGGCCGCATGACCGCGCGGCTCATCGAGCTCGGCCATCGTCACATCGGCTTCATCGCCGGCGTTCCAGCCTCCAAGGGCGCAGCCGAGCGCCTGCGCGGCCACATGCGCGCGATGGCTGCGGCCGGCATCAAACGATGTCCCGTCGAACAAGGCTACTTCACGTTCCAATCGGGCCTCGAAGCCACCGAAAAGATGCTGGCCTCGTTCCCGGAATGCACGGCCATCATCGCCTGCAACGACGACATGGCCGCCGCCGCGATCTCCGTCGCTCATCGACATCACCTCGACGTGCCGCGAGATCTCACCATCGTCGGCTTCGACGACACACCCATCGCCTCCATCGTCTCACCGGCAATTACCACCGCCCGCCAGCCCATTGCCGAAATGGCCCAGAGCGCCATTCGCCTGCTGCACTCGGCTGCCATGGCCGCTGGCGCGGACGAAAACAAGCGAACGCAGAAGGTGCTGCCGTGTACGCTGATCGAACGGGAGTCGAGCGCACCGCCGCGGCCGACGGCAAAGACCAAGTAGCCTTCAAAGCTTGGGATCGAGCAAGTGCTCTATATGCTCAAGATTCGTATTGAGCTGCTCCAGCCGATCGCCGTCGCACATGAGCACGAACACTTGATCCAGCAAGTGTTGCAAGGCTGACTGATACAACAATGGCTGGATGTGCGAACGCTCGTCATGCGCCGACACCAGCAGCGTAGCATCCGCATGCGCGCGAAGCGGATTGGAGGTGTGGCGCGTGACGGAGATGACCTTGCCGTGCCGCTCCCGAAACTGGCGAGACAGCTGATTGAGCGCCGCTTGCTGGCCCTGCTCCGAGAACACCATCAGCACATCGCCACGCTCGGCGCTCGAACTGGTGGCGGTCATGCGCACCGGATCGGCGTGATGAACCGTTAATGTTCCTAATAGCGCCAGGCGCTGGGCGAATGCCTGCGCGGCGCTGCCATCGTCGCCCAGTCCAATGCAAAACACCCTGCCGGCGCGGCCGAGCATCGAAGCAATCTCGCTGAGCTTCTCTGCGTCATTGATGAGCCGTGTTTCCTCCTCGGCTCTCGACTTGCTTTGCCACAACGTCTCAGCGAGCGACTCGCGCGCCGCCGCGCGAGTGGACCTGGCCGCCGTCTTGACCTGCCCGTCACTGGCGCGCGCGACAGCCTCGCCGACCGAATATTTGAGATCGGGATATCCCTTGAAACCCAGCTTCTGGCTGAACTTCACCACGCTCGACTGGCTGATCTGCAACGCGTCGGCCAGCTGCTGCGACGAGTAGTCGCGCAGAAGGTGCGCGTTGTCGAGCATGAAATCGGCGATGCGGCGCTCGATCGCCGACATCTGATCCCGTTCCGCGCGAATTTTCACGAGCGGCGACATTTAACTCACAACCTCTCCAGACCTCGAATCTCCCGAATGCCCAGACCCGGCGCATCCGTGATCGAAATCTCCGATTCGTTGAAAATCACACCGCCATCGACCGGATTGAACGCGCACAGCGACGGACCGTCGAGGTCCACCTTGGTGATCACGTTGGCCTTGGCCACCGCCAGGTGCACAGCCGCCGCCACGCTGATGCTGGTTTCGAGCATGCAGCCGATCATGCACTCCACACCATAGAGCGCCGCGATGTCGGCGATGTGAATGGCGCTGGAGATGCCGCCGGTCTTCATGAGCTTGATGTTGATGATATCGGCGGCGCGCATCCGGATCAGCTCGATCACCTGCGTCGGACCGAACACGCTTTCATCCGCCATGATGGGCGTATGCACCCGCTCGGTGACATAGCGCAACCCATCCAGGTCCTGCGCCTTGACCGGCTGCTCCACCAGTTCCAGCCTCACCCCCGCGTCTTCCAGCGTCTGCAGCGCGTACACGGCCTGCTTCGCCGTCCAGCCCTGGTTTGCATCCAGCCGCAGCAGCGCCCGATCCTCGACCGCCGCGTAGATCGCCTTGACGCGCTCGATGTCGACGCCGATGTCCTTGCCCACCTTGATCTTGAGCGCCTCGAAGCCCCGCTCCACCGCCTGGATGGAGTCGGCGACCATCTTATCGATGTAATCCACGCTGATGGTGATGTCCGTGGTCACGACCGGATCGCCGCCGCCGAGCATCTTGTACAGCGGCGCGTCGTACAGCTGCCCGAACAAGTCATACACCGCGATCTCGACCGCCGCCTTGGCGCTGGAGTTTTTTTCCAGCGACGTCTGGATCAACTGCGTGATGCGATTCAGATTGGCGATGTTCTGCCCGATCAGGCGCGGGGCGATGAATTTGGCGATGGCTTCGACGATGGAGCCGTGCGTGTCGCCGGTGATCACCGCCGTGGCCGGCGCCTCGCCATAGCCGATGTGACCCGTGTCGGTGTGAATCTCGACGACGATGTCTTCGACGATATCCACGGTGCGCAGCGCTGTCTTGAACGGGGTCTTCAACGGCACGCGCAACATGCCATACCGAATATCCGTGATCTTCATGATGGTCTCAGTGCCGGATTCGCTGAATGCTGTAAATGCGGTCGATCATGGGCTGGCCCTCGCTCTGCAATAGAGGCAGCAAGGGCGTGACCGAGACGCCGTTCAATCTGGCGCGCTCGATGTCACCCGCGCCGCGACGAAAGCTGATCCCGGTCGTGTCGTGAATCACATAAGGACCGCTCGGGTCCTGGCCGATGACCATCATCACGTGCCCGGGAATATAAATGAGATCGCCGACGTGCGCCTGTCGCAGCAGCTCCACGCGTTTTTCATGATCGTCGGCTTGCGTGAGCGCGATGCGATTGAACGCGGGGCTCACGCCTTGATCTCGGGTATTGCGAGGCAGCTGCACACCGAAGCTGCGGTACACCTCGGAAACAAAACCGCTGCAATCTCGCGCGTCGTACGAGTGCCCCCAGCCGTATCGCTCGCCGAGGAACTTGAACCCCTGGCGCACAATGTTCGCGCGGGTCAGCGGCAGATAATCGGATTGCACGTCCTGCCGCTTCGGCAGCAGCGCCGGCGAGAACTGCAGTGAACCATCGGCGGCGCGATACGGCAGCTCGATGACATGCGAGGTGTATGAATGCTGACCGTTGACCGGCGCCTCGATGGGCCAGTCCGCCATCACGGGCACGCGCGCGCTCATCTCGAGTTGCACGCTGGAGACTTCAGGCCGCTCAGGCGTGAAGACCGTGTGCACCTTCGCGCCCGTCACGACGAGGTACGGCGACTTGCGCGGATACGCAAAGACGATCTCACGACTGCCTTCGGCAACGGCCTCCTGCTCTATCCAGGCACTGTAGAGGTCGCTGACGACAAACAGCCATTTCCCGTCGCGGCTCGCGTGCGCAATCGCCACGGGCGTTCCAGGAAACAACGCATTCTCTTGAAAGCGATCGATGTCGGTGTCGTCCGTGCTGGAGAACACGCGCGCCCTGGTCGGAAACGTGCGCAGGTCGGCTCGCCGCACGACCATGGCGTAACGTGTCGGTTGAGTCGAAGGAACCGCGTCGAGGTTCAACGCGGCCATCCACTCATCGACGCGCGCCGCAGCGACTTCTTGTCCTTCGGCATCGAATAGCTTCCGCTCCGGCCGCGCCGACATGGCCCCGATCCACTGACGCACGTCAGCGGCTGTCAGCGAGGCAGGCAGACGTTCGATATCGCGCACCGATGGGTCGGTTTGTTTCAACCGCTCGTTCTGCTCGGCAATTTCCGCCGCATCGAGCACGATCGCATTCGCGCGCGGGGCGAGCCGAGTCCAGTATTCCGGAGTGAGATGAGTAGCGTCCACGCCGATAACGCCAGTAGTCGATCCAGTGTCGGATTTCTCGCCCGGCGCGCCAGCGCAACCCGCGACGAGAACCACCAGCGACAACAATAGCGAATGCCTGAGCATCATGCGGCTCCCGCCGGGGCCAGCGCCGACAGCACGCTTGCCATGAACAGTCCCATGCCGGTCCCGAGGATCAGCCCGAGCATGGCCAGCAGAATGGCGATGGGAACCAACACTGGCGAATATGTAGCAGCGAGCACCGGCGCCGACGCCACGCCGCCGATCTGCGCGAGCGAGGAGATGCCGCACAAGTACATGTCGAATCGGAAGACGCGCGCCAGCACCGCGAGGATCGCGATGTGCAACAACATCGTGGTGAAGGCGCAGAGAATAAAGAGCGGCGCGGATGCCAGGCCACGGAAATTGCTCTGGGATGCAAGAACGGCAACGAGCAAAGCCAACAGCGCTGAGCCGGTCGTCGCCGAGCCTGGAATACGAGCGAACCGCGTGCGAGCGACGATCAAACCGGCGGCTGTCGCAAACAGAACTGTCCACGACGTCTGCGTCAGCATCGTCGAGGTCGGCATGATCGTGGCGACGCGACCAGCGCCCATGCCGACCACCATCCCCAGCGCCAGCCACAACAGAATGTTTGCCGCCTTGGCCGGCCCGGTCGAAGCCACCGGCGCCAATTGCGGATACTCTCGGCCGTCACGATCCGCCCGCGTCCATCGATTGAATATCGGTGCGAACGCGCCGGTGGAAAACAACACGAGCACCCAGACCGAATAGCACAGTGCATCGGCCAGGAGCACGGCGGGCAACGCGTTCTCCGACAGGCCAATGACCTGCTTGACCGCCACCAGATTCGCCGAGCCTCCAGTCCAGGTGGCGCTCAATGCCGCCAGCATCTTCCATCCTTCCACTGGCAGCAGCGATCGGAACAGCAGAAAGGTCAGAACGATCGCCACAAGAATACTCAGCATCGCGCAGGCAAAGACCGCCAGCACCCGCGGCCCGACAGCGAGAATGGCTCGCAAGTCGCAGGTGACCATCAACAGAAACAGCAGAGCCGGCAGCAGCAGCGAAGTCAGCGTCCGCTGCGCTCCCTGAATCTCAGGCGTCGCGTTCCAGACCCCGGCCACCGCCAGCGCCGTGACAAACAGATAAGTCCAGACGATCGGCGGCAGCACGTTGAACACCCGCCATTGGAAACGCTTTTCCAACGACGGGAACACTCCGGCGGCCAGCGGCATGAGCGCGAGATACGGCCAGACCGTCTCGATCATCGCGGCACGTCGTCTGAGTTGGGGTCCGCTCGAGTCGTTCGCATGGGTTCAGAATATTCGCTTCTTCTTCGTTTTGAATCAAGAATAAATTATTGACCACGACTTCGGCGGCGTGTTACACCATTACTACACCGCGCCTGAGCCAACCTTCGCCGACGTGGACACCCTCAAGTGACTGCTCGAACGCATTCTGTCGCAGTACTGGCGTTGATCGCCGCCATGAGTTGCCCAGCGCTCAGCGCCGACGGGATCTCCACGAACCCGCAGCCCGTGGCTGCAATAGTACAGCTCGTGGACGACGGCGCATTCAGCGATGCCCAGCGCGCCATCGACAACGCCCTTCGCTCCTCCTCTCTTTCTTCCGAGCAACGGAACGCTTACGAGTTCGAACGTGAGCGCATGCGGCGCATTCTGCTGGATTTCAGCCTCACGGCGATGGATGCGCAAGCGCGAGTCCGCAAACAAATTCCGGATTTGAAGGATGCGGAGTTCGCGGCCTGGGATGCGGCCGGGTTGCTCGAATCCCGCGTCATCGATGGCAAGAAGTGGTACTTCAATCGCGCGCCCTCGAATCTGTTCCGGCTGAGCGCGGAAGCACGCGCCCGTCGAGCGAACCCAACGCCATTCAACGACAGCCCGCTGGAGCAACCGCATGCTCACCACCGCGAGGTGCTGGAACAGGCGAAGAAGACCGGTCGCGATGCCGTCGCGCCACGTCGCGTGCGCATCACGCAATCGATCTCAGTCGATGCCGACGCCGTGCCCGCCGGAGAAACCCTTCGAGCCTGGATCCCCTACCCGCGCTCCATTCCCGGCCAGCAAGAAAACATCCAGTTCATTCAGAGCACACCCGCCAAGCATCAGATCGCGCCCGAGTCGGCGCTACAGCGCACGGTCTATTTCGAGCAAGCGGCGACTGCGAAGAAACCCACGCAATTCTCGCTGACCTATGAGTTGACCATCTATGGGCAGCACCGGCAGATCGACGCTGACAAAGTCGTTCCAGTGACAACGTCGGCGGCGTTGGCTCCGTACCTGGGCGAACGCCCTCCGCACATCGTGTTCACGGACGAGATGCGAAAGTTTTCGCGTGAAGTCGTCGGCGATGAAAAGAATCCGTATCGAATCGCGCAGAAGCTGTTCGCAGCAGTGGATCGCATTCCGTGGGCTGGCGCTCTGGAATATTCGACGATCAGCAACATCAGCGACTATGCATTGCGCGCCGGCCATGCGGACTGCGGTCAACAGACGTTGCTGCTCATGACGCTGTTACGGATGAACGGCATTCCGGCCCGCTGGCAATCGGGCTGGATCTTCTCCGACGGCGCCTACAACAACATGCACGACTGGGGCTGGCTGTACCTGGCGCCGTACGGCTGGGTGCCGATGGATGTGACCTTCGGCCGGCTGAATTCCGGAGAGCCCGCGCTCGATGCCTTCTACCTCGGCTCGTTCGACGCCTATCGCGTCGCCTTCAACGACGACTACAGCCAGCCATTCGTACCGGCCAAACAACATTTCCGCTCCGAAACCGTCGATCTGCAACGCGGCGAGGTGGAGTGGCGCGGCGGCAATCTGTACTTCGACCGCTGGGATTACGACTTCGAGGCGACGCTGCTGCCGTCGCCGCAGGATGCAATTCTCCGATAACAAACACTGGCCGGGAGGGTGTATGAAAACAAACATGTCGCTCAGAGCTGCGCTGAAGGTGGCGCTGAAACTGGGTGCCACCGCTGTATTCGCGGCGACGCTGCCGCTGCACGTATCGCATGCCGCGAGCGGCGACGGCTCGCTCGTCGGCAAGATCATTGCCAGCGATCAAGGTTCGCTGGAAGGCATCGAAATCACGGTGCGCAATCCGGAGACGGGATTCACACGCACGGTGAAAGCCGAAGCCGATGGCTCCTATCGCTTTCCCTACTTGCCAGTGGGCAAGTATATCGTCGAAGGGTCGCGCAATGGCTCTGCGCTGGGCAAGCTCACGGAAGCGACCGTCGGCCTCGGCACCGCGACGACCGCCGACGTGACGGTCAATCTCAGCAACGTCGAGGAAATCTTCGTGGTCGGCAGCCGCGTCATTCGGGCCGTCGACGTCCGTTCGACCGAGTCCGCAACCAACCTGACACGGGACGATCTGGAACGCCTGCCGGTCGGACGTGACATTCAGTCGGTGGCGCTGCTGGCGCCGGGCCTCGCCAAGGGCGACAGCGGCCTGTGCGACAACGACTACTGCGGCGTCTCCTTCGGCGGCTCGTCGATCGCCGAGAACACGGTCTACATCAACGGCCTCAATGTCACGGACTTCTACAATCGTGTCGGCGCCTCGGCAGTGCCCTACGCGTTCTACAAGGAGTTTCAGGTCAAGACGGGCGGCTATTCGGTCGAGTTCGGCCGCACCACCGGAGGCGTCATCAACGCCGTGACCCGCTCCGGCACCAACGAGTTCGAGTACGGCACCGAAGTCGCCTGGGAGCCGCGCTCGCTCCAGAGCAGTAAAACCGATCGCTTCAACGGCGACGGCTCGCCACGACTCATTGGCAGCCAGGACGAGTACGACAGGACCACCGCGACATTTTACGCCTCCGGCCCCATCGTCAAGGACAAGCTGTTCTTCTTCGCCTTGTACGAAGCGCGCGACTATCAGAACGACTACACCACTGACACTGCCAATATCATTTACGAGGCGCAGGAAGACAACGGCTTCTGGGGCGCCAAGATCGACTGGCAGATCAACGACAGGAATCTGCTCGAGCTGCTGGCGTTTTCAGATGAGAACGAGGAAGAGCGCGACGCATTCGGTTTCGACTATGCCGCGCGCGCCAAGGGCAATTACCAGCAGACGCGCTTCACCGAAAATGGCGGATTGAACTGGTCTGCTACTTACACGGCCTACCTGACCGACAACTTCTCGGCGAAAGCGCTGTATGGCGAGAACCAACGCGACTACTCCCGTTACAGTCAGAACGACCTGGAGTGTTCGCGCGTGCGGGATTTGCGGCCAGGCGGCGCCGGCGATGTCGGGTGTACCACTTCGGGTAGCGTCAGCTCACGAGACGACACGCGTGAGGCCGCACGTCTCGATTTCGAGTGGGTGCTCGGCGAACATCAACTGCGCTTCGGCCTGGATCACGAGACCAACACTTCGGATTACATCCAGTACTACCCGGGACCGGACCGCCTGCTCTATGACGTCAACCGGGCGATCTCGACCAACGTCAACTTCGTGCCCATCGGCATCGGCACCGATTACGTGCGCGTGCGCCAGAACGAGGTCGAGGGTGTGTTCGAGACCATCAACTCGGCTTACTACCTCGAGGACAACTGGTCGATCACGCCCAACCTGCTGCTCAATGCCGGCATCCGCGTCGAAGCGTTCGACAATAAAAATGGCGAGGGCGACACGTACATCAAGATGGATGACATGATCGCGCCGCGCTTCGGCTTCTCATGGGACGTGAAAGGCGACCAGCGCAGCAAGATTTTCGGCAACGCCGGCCGCTACTTCCTGCCGGTCGCCAATGTGATCAACATCAAGCAGGCCGGCGGCTTCCTCGATCGCCGCACCTTCTACTACTTCGAAGGCTTCGAGCCGTTCGACTATAACGGCGTGACACGCTATCGGCCGATTCTCGGCGCTCAGTTCGGCGCGGTGGACGATTCGCAGGGTGACGGCACGGTCGGCGATCTGCGCGGCGAAGTCGATGCCGACATGGACCCCGTGTATCAGGACGAACTGATCCTCGGATTCCAGTCGATGCTCGGCGAGCAGTGGTCATGGGGCGTGCGTGGCATCTATCGCAAGCTCAACAATGCCATCGACGATATGGAAATCACTTCCACCGGCGTCTTCTGCGACGGCGAGCCGGTCTCGGCGGGCTACGTGATGGGCAATCCGGGAGAGCCGGTCACCATCTATTCGGACACCAACTGCGACGGCGAGAATGACGGCTGGGTGACTGTCGACACCGGCAAGGCCGGCTGGGCCTTGTACGATGACGCCGGCAACTACCTCGGCGATGTCGGCTATCCCAAGCCGAAGCGCAATTACAAAGCGCTCGAGCTGATGATCGATCGCGCCTGGGACGACCTATGGTCGTTCAACGCCGTGTACACGCTGTCCTGGGCCAAGGGCAATGCCGAAGGCCCCATCAACTCGGACACCAACTTCGGCGATACCGGACGCACCGAGGCTTTCGACAACCCCTGGGTGAACTTCGGCTCCTACGGCTATCTGCCCAACGACCGTCGTCATCAACTCAAGGTGCGCGGCGCTTATGCGCTCGGCGAGCATTGGGAGCTTGGCGGCACGCTCACGGTGCAGTCGGGTCGTCCCAAGAACGCGCTGGGCGAGTGCAATCCTTACGACGCCGAGTGCTTCTATAGCTTCTTCGTCCTCAATCAAGAAACGGGACAATACGAGTTGCGTCCGCGTGGTTCCGCTGGCACAACGCCGTGGCTGTTCGACCTCGGCGCGAATGTAACCTACAAACATTCGTTCTCGGCGGCGGATCTGCGCGTGCAGCTGTCTGTGTACAATCTGCTGAACCAGCAGCGTGTCACAGAAACGGATGACATGCTGGGCGCGGTGCTGCCGAACGGCAACAGCGACTATGGCGTCGGCACGGGTTATCAGCCAGCTCGTTAT
Source organism: Steroidobacter sp. (assembly GCF_036402275.1). NCBI lineage: Bacteria > Pseudomonadati > Pseudomonadota > Gammaproteobacteria > Steroidobacterales > Steroidobacteraceae > Steroidobacter > Steroidobacter sp. Next base: position 601,902 of record NZ_DASWTF010000036.1, read on the forward strand.
GGCCTGCTGACCCTGAAGCTCGATTTCTGACCCTCGGCCTTACGCACGATAGGGCGGCCCGCATGGAGCGGGCCGCCTTTATGCTTGATAGCCCAGTCCAGGTGAGCCATTTTCGTCATGCTTCGTTTGTTCAGCGCTGCGCTCGTGTCCGTCGGTTTGCTCGCCTCGTTGAGCTCGTGCTCGTCCAACCGCACGAGCAACGCCGCTGAGGAGAAGACGGACCGCGCCGCCATCGATCGCATCTTCGATGAAGTCATGGCGAGGTATCGCCTGCCCGGCATGGCGCTAGGCGTGATCGTCGACGGTCGCATCGTTCACACGCGCGTGGCCGGCGAATTGATAGCCGGTTCCAATCAGGCGATCGATAACGACACGCTGTTCAAGATCGCCTCCAACAGCAAGGCCATGACCACTGCCCTGCTCGCCCGACTGGTGGATGCCGGCAAGCTGCGCTGGGACGATCCGGTGGTTCAGCATTTGCCCAAATTCAAGATGTTCGATCCGTGGGTGACGCAGCAGATTCAGGTGCGCGATCTGCTGATTCACAACTCGGGCCTGCGCGAAGGCGCGGGCGATCTGATGTTATGGCCGACGCCGAATCGATTCACACGCGCCGACATTCTTGCGGGGCTCGCGCATCTGAAGCCTCAGCAAAGTTTCCGCTCGCAGTATGCGTACGACAATCTCATGTATGTCGTCGCCGGCGAAGTGGCCGCCGCCGCGGGTGGTGCAACCTATGAAGAGCTCATGCGTCGTGAGGTTTTCGGACCGCTCGGCATGACGCGCTGTCAGGTCGGTGAGTGGGATCGCGATGTCGTCGGCAACGTCGCTCAGCCGCACATGCGCCGCGGCGACGGCAACGTCGTCATCCGTGCCGACAGCAAACTCATTTCCACCGACACGGCCGCGGCTGCGGGCGGCATTCGGTGCAGCTTGAATGACATGCTCACCTGGATGCGCGTTTGGCTGAGCGCTGAGATGTTGTCGACTGACGGCGCGAGCTGGCTCTCGTCCGCACAACGCGAAGCGCTCTGGAGCGCACATACGCCCATGCCACTCGGCAGACGGCAACGCGCGTGGGATGGCAGCCACGTGAATGCCTATGGCTATGGTTGGCGCTTATCGGACGTTGACGGCGTATGGAGGGTGGCTCACACCGGCACGCTCGCCGGCATGTATTCGGCGGTGAACCTGTTTCCGGACAAGCGTGCCGGGTTTGTCTTCATGATCAACGGCGAAGGCTCGCAGGCTCGCATCGTACTCAACAGCGCGCTGGCCAAGTTGATCACTGCGCCTGACAAGCTTCGCCCCATAGCATCGTATGCGGACGAACTCGCGGCGGCGCACGTCGATGCCTCGACATCGACCAAGGTCCCCGACACTTCGTCGCGAATCCCAGTCGCGAGCGCGAACATCGAGTCGTGGTTGGGTATTTATCGGGACCCGTGGTTCGGTGAGGTGTCGGTCTGCCGTCGTGATGGCGCTGTTGTCTTCTCCTCCGAGAAGTCGCCGCAGCTCACTGGCAAAGTCATGCAGGTCGGGCCTCGCCCGCTCGTCGATTGGTCGCAGGACGACATCGACACCGAAGCATGGCTGGTCTTCGCGCGCGCCGGCCTTCCAAGCGCACCGAGCACCGCCACTCTGACCATGAGCAAGGTGGACCCCGACGCGGATTTCAGTTATGACTTCGAAGATCTGGCCTTCACTCGCAGTGGCGAGTGTCCAGCTCAAAGCCACGCGGAGACCGGCGATATGCAATCTCGAGTCGATCAACCGATGAGCCGCTACGACGGGGCAGTGCCGGGCGCCTCACTGTTGATCGTGCAGGATGGCAAGCCGCTCGTGCGCCGCTCTTACGGACTGTCGAATCTCGAAGAGCAAACGGTCGCCACGCCTGATACGAACTACCGCCTCGCCTCGGTCACGAAACAGTTCACGGCCGCCGCCATTCTGTTACTCGCCGAGGACGGCAAACTTGACCTCGACGACCCGCTGCGAAAATGGTTTCCGAGCTTGCCGGAGGTCGCCACGAGAATGACGCTTCGGCATGTGCTGACGCATACCTCCGGCCTCATCGACTACGAGGATGTGATTCCACCCACGATGACCGGCCAGTTGCACGATGCGGACGTCCTCGAGATTCTCGAGACTCAGAACCGCACGTACTTCACTCCTGGCACGGCTTATCGGTATAGCAACAGTGGCTATGCACTGCTCGCGCTGATCGTCGGCAAAGCGTCCGGTAAGGACTTCGCCACCTTCCTCAAGGAACGCATCTTCGTGCCGTTGGGCATGACGAACACCGTGGCGTATGAAGAAGGCGTGTCGAGCGTCAATCGTCGCGCCTTCGGTTACAGCGAGGAGCACGGGCGCTGGACCCGAACGGATCAAAGCCAGACGAGTGCGGTGTTGGGCGACGGCGGCATCTATTCCTCCATCGACGATCTCGCCAAATGGGACGTCGCTCTCTATGACGATCGCCTGCTCAGCGCTCGCTCGCGACAGCTTGCGTTCACCCCGGTCGTCGACAGCGACGATCCCAACGTCCGCTACGGCATGGGTTGGCGCATCACCGAGGAACAGATTGGCGGCAGCACGCTCTGGCACTCGGGCGAGACGATCGGTTTTCGCAACGTGATCGTCCGTTATCCCGAACGACGCTTCACCGTCGTGCTGTTGAGCAATCGCAACGATCCCGAGCCGTATCAGACCGCGCGAGCTATTGCGCAGTTGTTCTTGAGGTAGGTTCTGCGGCGCTCGCTGCTCGCCATTCTTCAGCGAGCTTTTTCATCAACTCGCTAGCCGGCATCTCGCGGGCGAGTGGCGCGCCCTGCCCGGCCCAATAAGCGGCGAATTCATGATTGCCTTTTGCGCTCGCCGCCGCGTGCAAGGCCTTTCCCGCATCGTAGGCAATCGGATAGTCCGGCAGCAACGCTTCCGACATCTCGTACATGCGATTGGGCAGCCCTCGCGCGGGCCGGCCGGAGATCGCGGCAGTAATTCTAGTGTGATGCGCCCGTCCGCTTCTCATCTGTTCCCGGTAAGCGGCATTGGCCGACGACTCCGGGCAAAGAACGAATGCCGTGCCGAGTTGTACCCCCGCCGCTCCCAACGACATGGCGGCCGCAATTCCCTGTCCATCCATGATTCCACCCGCCGCGACGATCGGCCGCTGGTACTGTTGCGCCAACATTCGAACCAGCGCGAACGTACCGATACCGTCATCGCCAAGGTCTGGCTCGAACACTCCTCGATGCCCGCCTGCCTCGATACCTTGCGCCACTATCGCATCGACACCCGCCCGCCCGCACTCGTTCGCCTCGGCCGCATTGGTCGCGCAGCCCAGCGTCACAATTCCCGCCTCGCGTAGCCTGCTAATCCATTCGGGCGCCGGCAATCCAAAATGGAAACTCACAACCGCCGGCCGCTCCTCCAGCAGCATCGCCAACATGGCCTCGTTGCCGATGAACGTCTCGTAGATCTCCCGCAACTTCACCGGCGGCTTCGCCCCAAACTCCGCGAAGATCGGCGCGAGGTGCGCAAGCCATTCGCTCTCACGCTTCACATCCGCGACAGCGCGCCGATGACAAAACAAATTGACGTTAAACGGCCACGATGTGAGCCTTCGCGTGTCGCGAATCGAAGCCCTCGCCTGATCTACGCTGCTCGCGCCGAGTCCCAGCGAACCCAGCCCACCGCTATTCGATACTGCTGCCGCCAGCTTCGGCGTGGAGACGCCCGCCATCGGCGCTTGGATGATCGGGTGCTCGATGCCCAGCAGAGCGAGCAGTGCTTTGGTCTGACTCATGCATCGATAGTAACGCGAACTATCGATGGCGAGTAAATGCTACCAACGTCGCGAGACCTACTCAGAGTTCTCGCCCTGCCGCTGCCGATCTGGGTCAGACACACAGCGTCCATTGAGCCTGACCTTCATATTGATGTAGCCGTGGCCTCGGCATTGACCGCGTGAGTCTGGGCCGTAGTCCGAATATTTCAGAGTCAGTCGCACACAATTCAGCATCGACTCGTCGCGCTCGACCGAGAAGCTGTAGTTTTGACCTTCCATGGGCATCTCTTCCCAATTCGTGACAGCACAGCCTGGCTCGAGGCATAGATCGAACGAGGCCGCCACCTTGTCTTCCACGCAACTGCCGGCGTTGCCCGCTTGCCGGCTGAAAACCTGACTAACACGTTCGGAGGTCTCGACCCTTCGTTTCGGAACTGAATCCGCTTGCTGCGCCAGTCTCCCCGTCGGCGGCACGAACGCCGGGGCCAGACTCACCAGGAATCCCACCAGAATCAGGGCAAGCGCCACCAGCGTCGTATTTGTGACGATTCGCTTGATGACACCGTAGGTTCGCTCCTCGCTCAGTTTCTGGAAAATCCTGAGTGAGAGAATCTTCCCGAGAACCAGGGACAGCATCACGGCTGCCAGGCCGATCAGCGCGAGGGGCTCGCCAAGTTCCGCTACGATCGGGATAAGTCCGTCCACGGATCACTCCCCAACTAAACCGGGGCAGTGGGGAGCCAGGGGAGCCAGGGAATTCGAGGAAACGAACGCGCGCAGCATGATCTGCCCTACAATTCTCGACCGCGTCGACGTCCGCATGACAGTCCTTCGAGCCGCGACTTCTCACTACAGGCCGGAGTGTCGACGGTCTCACCGAACGTCGTCTCGATGAGAGTTAAGGGGAGCGCCTGTTCTTCTCGAAGCGCACCCACATCGCGGGTGCGGTAGCTTGTCTGAAAGACCGGCCGTCGAATGGCATTCGCCCCTCTAAAGATGCGCGCGGCAAAATCCGCGTACTGCTCTCCGAGAAATCGAAATTATTCTTTCGATAAAACGTTCCGATCGGAATATGGTCAGGTCTTCTCTGTAAACGGGGCCGAAACGACGTTTGCATCATCCGTAGTGACCGAAATGATTCGGTCGCACAGGGGGTCAGCCCGAATATCTCACGGTCTTATGGTGTAAGTAGCCGAATTTATTCCCGAGCGAAGGCTGTGCAGTACAACGGAACCAAAATCGGCCGACATTTGACGCTGGTGCGGGAGCGAGCCGGTCTCAAGCAAGCGGACCTGGCCAAACGCATGGACTTGAGTCAGGCCGTCTTGTCCCGCATTGAAACAGGCGAGCGGCCCCTCTCCCTGCAGGAAGCACTGGCCGCCCTGGAGCAAATCGATAGTCCAGAAGCCCGTTCTCTGGCCAACGCCCTGAAACGTTCATGGCAAATTTTGCCGCAACCTCCGCTGGACCATACTGAACAGGATCTGCTGTGGGATGCGGAGAACACCCTCAGGGACCTCATGGCGGTGCGCGACCGGCCTGAGGAAACTCAGCTGCGCGTGCGACGCGCTTCTGAATACATATCGGAGATAAAACGCGGTAGCGCACGCTTGCTCAAACGCGATCATCCCATCGTATTCATGGGCAGCATCGGCATGGGCAAGACTCAGGCGCTATGCCAAGTGCTCGAGTTGTTGGCTATCGCGCAAGATGGCTCACGGGTCCCTGCACTCGAGGTCGGCGGCGGTGGCACCACAGTATGCGAGGTTCACATCCGAACCGGCCCGCAGTATGGCATTTTGGTCGAGCCCCGCACGGCATGGGAGCTTCGCCACGATATCGAGGATCTGGCCGATCAAGTTCTGGGCGACGGCAGCGACAGCAGCTCTCCCATCGCCACTGAATCGCAACGCCTCAACAACGAAGTCTCACGCGCGATACGCAACATGGCGGGTCTGGCCGTGCAGCGGGTCAGGCAGAGCGATGGCAAGCGCATCGTCCACGATCCGCTGAGCACCCTCGCCCTCGATTTTCCGGATCGTGGCGAGCTCGTCATCGAGATTCAGAGCCGCATGGAGCTCCATCAACGTGGCCGGCGGGATATCTGGTATGACAGTGCCTGCGGTAAATCGCCGATGGTCTGGTTGAAGGAAACATTTTCTTCCATCAACAACGGTCAGAACAAAGAATTCCCGCTGCCTAAACGCATCGAGGTCGTCAGGCCGCCACTACCTGGGGACGTACCGGACCTGAACCTGAGATACATCGACACCAAGAGCATCGACCGCATGGTCGCCCGCGAGGATCTCGAGTGTCACTTCGACGATCCACACACGCTGGTCGTGTTGTGTTCCGCCTTCAACAACGCCCCGGCGGCCGAGACGCGCCTGCTGATCGAACGCGCCCGGGACGCAGGTCACCGGAATCTCAAAGCACACATCGCCATCCTGGTACTACCCCGGCCTGGCGAAGCGTTGGCGATGAAGGACGATGCCACCTCGGAACCGGTGCAAAGCGTCCAGGAAGGATACGAGCTGAAAGACGAGCAGATACGCCGTGCCCTGAGCCCGCTACGACTGGAACACATCGGGCTGAGCTTCTTCAACGCCGTGGAGGATTCGCCCACAGACCTGCAGCGGTTCCTGGTGGAACGACTCCGGGAACTGCGGTTCACCTTCAAGGAGCAACTGCAAGCAGTGATAACCGGCGCGCGCGCGTTGATCGATGATGACGAAAAGAATGCGTCGGCTTCGGCGCAGGATGTGAGACAGGCGATGTATGGCTGGGCCGCCACACACGGCAGGATGGATCCGGTCCATACGCACGTCCACGACAGCCTGCTGGCCCAGATCCAAGTCGCCTATGCGAGTACGATCCGTGCATCCATTCGACGGCAAGGCGAATGCTCGGATCTGAGCTACGATCACCATATCGGTTATGGAGCGCGGCGGCTCGCATTCGCCGTGCTCGGCAAGTCTGTTACGGAGTTTCACAACCACTGCAACAGTCTCTTGAATGACTCCCACTATGCCGACGCCAGGGAGCTCATCGAGCAGGCCAGGCGAGTGCTCGATCGCTCCTATGAGGATCTGTTGAGGAAAGTCGAAATGGCAGCTCAGTTCATATTCCGAGAGACTTCGCAGTCGTCTCCGTCGCTCTGGCGCGAGTGTTCCTTGGAGTGGAGCCGCGGCCCGGGGCTCAAGGAGCGAGTTGCGGAAAGAAACCGTGCATGGTTCGTCTCGGAACAGCCGCTTCGCATGGAAAGACAACTGATCGCGCTGATCGAGCGCGAATGGAAAAAAGCCTTGAACGCCGTGCTGGAGTTGAGCTCGACCGATTCCTCCTTGCAACCCATGTCACAGACTCGAACCTTGGAAGTTCCGGTCAGCCTGGCAGGGCCGCAGAGGGTCGCAACAGGATAAGCGGCGTAGCTCCGCCTTCAACGCTGCTTACGGCCGATGAACTCGACCATAAGCGACGCAGCTGCGCCCGCGTGCGTTTCCAACATGAGATGCCCGGCATCGAGAATGTGAGCCTCCATCCTCGGCAGCGCCTGCATCCATGACAGGGTCTCGGCGATGTCGAAGAATGGATCGTGTCTTCCCCACAGCATCAGGGCCGGCGGCTGTCGGCGTTTGAGATATTCGGCGATAGCATCGAAGCGTGCGACGTAGTTCCCATAGTCCAGGAGCAGCGCGCGATGCATTCCCATCCGTCCGGGCAAGGACATCACACGCCAATCTTCCTTCCAACCTTCGCCTGAAATCCGGGCGGCGACGTCCGAGGGAACATTGCCGAAATACTGATATTTCGTACCCTCGAATGTCAGATGCGACGTGGCCGCCGCTTCAGTCTTGGCGTTCGGCTGCGCCCAGAACGCTTGCGTGTCGGCCCATTGCGGCCCAAACCCGCTTCGATGCGCGTTGGCGTTTTGAACGATCAGGCCCAGGACTCGCTCTGGCGCCTGCATGGCGATGTGGAAGCCCACGGGAGCGCCGAAATCATGCAGGTAAATGTAGCGCGGCCCGATCTCTAGCCGAGCGAGCAACTCCGAGATTGCCTCCCCGTAGGCGGGAAACGAAACTGTCGGCAGAACATCCGATTCGCCAAAGCCCGGCAGATCGGGCGCGATCACGTAAGCGACCTGCGAGAGCTCGGGCACAACGTCCCGAAACGTTTGCGCAGAGGTAGGAAATCCGTGCAAAAGGAGCAATGCGGGCTTGGACGCCTCACCCGCCGTGAAGTAGGACAAGTCGCTGCCGCCTGACAAGCGCAGTCGTTGACGCGTCGCTGTGCGCATGTACCAAATCCCTCCTGATCGTCCGTGCCGAACTCAGACCTTTCTGGGCGGAACCACCTCTTTCCACGCTGGGTTCGACTTCCAGCCCGGTTCCGTGGGCGGCTCCCCGTCGCGAGGCACATAGGGCGACGGTTTGCCGGCCGCTAAATCGGGAATGTATCGCGGGCAGTTGGGAAAAATGTCGATCGGCGTAACGCGAACCAATCCCTGCGCGCCCACGAACTCCCGCATCAGCGGATCGTTCAACACGACTTCCGCGCGTCCATTGACACGCAGACGCTTGGGGGCCTCTCCCATGCGAATGAACAACAAACCTACGAACGGGTTGAGGCTGATGTTCCCCAGACTCTTGAACATGCCGTTACCGTCGTAGTCCGGCCACACCAGCAGATCGGGTCGCACGATGCGTACGAAACCGGGCGCCCCGCCCTTGAAGGAACAATCGGGCTGGCCGCCCGGCGCGGCGGTGGCCAGAAAGAAAAACTCCACCGAGTGAATGAACGCCCTGTCTTCATCGTTGAATTCGGACCGGCGCAGACGCTCGACCAACCGGTCGGCCAGAGCCGTCGAACCGAACTGCTGCTGCAGTTCACGGTTACCGTTGTGAAACATCGCCATGGGATGCCTCCGGAGAAGCCTCATTTATAATGAGTCAAGGTCGTTAGCTCGCTCCGAAGTTTCCTTGGATGGATGCGGCGCCTACTGCTTGTCGAACACCAGCACGTTGTCGGCCTTCTCGCCGTTGACCATGGTGAGCTGCATTTTCGAGGTCAATGTCTTCCCGTCCTTGGATACGGTACGGCTGGTGGTGCCGACGGTTTTGCCGCCCTTTTTCAATTTGAACTCGGCGGTATTGGCGTCGACCTGTTCGGCCGAGAGGCTGTCGAAATCGGGGTTTCCCATTACGGGATAGTCCTTGCCGTCGAGCTGATACGAGGTCCGGCTGGTCGCCTCCTTGCCATCGGCGCTCATCGACTTCATGACCAGCGAGATGCGCTGACCGGACTGTGAGTATGTCCTCGTCTGACTCTTGAGCGCCGGACCGGAGGTGAATGTGGACTTCGCGGCGTTGAGCTTCCAGGTGCCGATCACCGGGTCCGAACCCATCTCGGCGGCAACTGCCACACCGCTGACCGCCGCCACGAATGCAAACACCGCGGATATGAATAGCGCTTTCATGTTCGTCTCCCATCGCTTGTTCGATGTTGGACAGGCGTTCGCAAGCATGCTCGCAACCGCTTTGCGCAAACAAGGCAAGCGCAATGCAGCGTGGCGCGTTCGATCACGCCGGAATCCAGATTGCGGCGGCTGAATCGCCGAAACCCGTGACTGATCCTTTGAGAAAACAAACGCCCACCCAGGCACAGACGATCGCATCGATCACATCCTCGGCGGCCTTCTTCGAACGGCAGGATCGAATTGCCTCGGAGATCGCGGACTGGGCCCCTGCGATCTCGTGCTCCAATCGTTCAGCGATCTCCCGCCAGACTCGCAGCAGAGACTCTTTTCTTTCGGATGCGGTCATGCCCGGCCAGTACTGACTGCACTTCGACGCCTTGTACGGCAGGCGACGATCGCTCCTGCAGAGATGGATCAGGGCAGGATGGGGATACACTTCAATCAACTGTTTAGCTGACGTCTGCCGACGCATTGTTTGCAACACGTATCCTTGCTTTTCGAAAGCGCGCTGCAGATTACGACCATGGGCGCCCGGCCGCTCGACAGACGGGCTGTGAGTTCCCGCTCCCATCGCACCGAACGCACTCGACACAAGATCATCTGCCGCGCGCCTTCGTGAAATTGGCTCGGTGGATAGCGGCATATCAACAGCTATCAAGTCCGGCAGTCGCCCGCTCAGGCGAACTGTTGCCTCAAGGATTTCTTCTGCCTCCAACCGCGATCCTTTGCGACTCCGCCAGTCCACCTTGGCATCCTGCTTCAACTCACAAAAGGCAGCGTAGGATGGAGCCGCAGCGAGGAGCACCGCCCGGCGCCCGACGACTTCAACCACAGCCACTCCACTCGATCCCGCTTCCGTCCACCCCGCATCGATCCCGACCACAATGCGTTTCCCGCGACCAGTATTCGACCGAGAGCTTCGCTGACCTTCAGTCACGGAGAACTCCAATGCGTACTCGAAGCCTGCGCTAACGGTGGACGAAATTGCGCCACAGGCGCAGGATCGGCCCCTTGGGGCGTAACGTACAGGAGACTGGCGATGATCAAGGTCAGCGTTATGTATCCGCATCAGTCCAATGCCCGGTTCGACCACGCCTACTATCGCGACAAGCACATGCCCCTCGTGCAGGAGCGTCTGGGATCGGCGTGCCGTTTCTATACCGTCGACAAGGGGCTCGTCGGTGGCAGCCCAGGCGAGGCGCCCACGTACGTCGCCATGTGTCACATCTACTGCGATTCCGTCGACGCGTTCAATAAAGCGTTCGCTCCGCATGCCAACGAAATTCTCGGCGACATTCCGAACTACACCGATCTGACGCCGGTCCTGCAGATCAGCGAGGTCGTGGTCGGTCAGCCATAAGTCCCAACGCGCTCACAATTCGGATGCGAATCATTCGCATTCGTGTATAGTCCCATCCCGTCCGCCGAGGTCGGCGTGGAGACGGGACATGGATTCGATGGGATTTCGCAGCGGTTTCCGGCGTGATTTGCCGAAAAATGCGGTGGCGCTGGCAGTCGCTTTGGCACTGATGTCGGGCGACCGCGCCAGGGCGGCTGAATCGCTGGAAGAAGTGGTGGTCGAGAGCACCTACACCACCGGCGATCGGCTCGACACTGCGACGGGGCTCGGTCTCACGATCCTCGAGACGCCGCAATCGGTCTCGGTGATGACGTTCGAGCGCATTCTCGACCAGAACCTGCGGTCGCTGTCCGATGTCGTGAACAGCGCGCCCGGCGTCTCCGGCAAATTGCGAGACAGCTCGCGCCATGCGTTCTCGGCACGCGGCTTTGACATCGACAACTATCAAATAGACGGCGTGCCGATGGAATGGACCTCCGGCGGTGACGCCGGCGAAACCGAAAGCGACACGGCGCTGTACGAGCGCATCGAAATCGTACGCGGCGCGACGGGCTTGCTGACCGGCGCGGGCGATCCTTCGGCGTCGATCAACCTGGTACGCAAGCACGCGGACAGCAGGGAATTCGAAGGCTTCACGACGCTCGGCTTCGGGCGGTGGAGTCAGCGTCACGCGATGCTCGACATCGGCTCACCACTCGCACTCGACGGTCGAGTGCTTGGCCGCGCCGTGTTGAATTACGAAGAAGGCGACTCCTTCGTCCGGCTGCTCGGAAACAAGAAATCCGTCGGCTACGCGGTTGTCGATGCTGACATCACCGATCGAACGTTGATCCGCGCCGGCTTCAGCTATCAGGACAACGATCCGACCGCTTCGACATGGGGCGGCTTGCCCTCTTGGTACGCCGATGGCAGCCGTACCGATTTCCCGGCCTCGCATACGATCGGCGCGCGCTGGACACGTTGGGCGTCGACCAATCGCAACTACTTTGTAACGGCACGCCAACAGCTCAACGACCGTTGGGACATTCGCATCGATTACAACAACGCCCGCAACGACGCGGAACTGGCGCTGCTGTATCTGTTCGGCTCGCCGGATCGAGACACCGGCCTCGGACTCGGTGCATCACCCTATCGCTCCGACACCAGCCGCGAGCAATACAGCATCGGCGCGCGGTTGTCCGGCAGTTACGATCTATTCGGGCGCACGCATGAGCTCATCGCCGGCTATACATACATCGACCAAACCTACTTCGCCGACAACCGCGCCGCCATCTCAAGCACGATCGCGCCTATCGGCGACTTCAACGAGTGGGACGGCAACTATCCCGAGCCGACCTGGGGTCCGGCCAGCACCGACGTCGATCAGGATACGAAACAATCGGGGTTCTATCTCGCCACTCGCATCTCCATCACCGAGCCCTTGAAAGTAGTGGCCGGCGCGCGACTCGCCGAGTGGGAGCAAACCGGCTTCGCCTATGGCTCGGACACCGATTACGGCGACTCGAACGTATTCATTCCATACATCGGCGCGCTCTACGACGTCACCGAGAGTCATCGCGTTTACGGCAGCTATACAGAGATCTTCAAGCCGCAGAATGCTCGAGATCGCAATGGCCGGCTGCTCGACCCGATTACCGGACGCGCCTCTGAATTGGGACTCAAAAGCGCGTTCTTGAACGGCGCCCTGCATACCACGGTCGCGATCTTCCGGATCGAACAGGACAGTCTCGCACAGCCTGATCCCGGTGGCTTCCTTCCAGGCACGAACCTCCCGGCATCGCGAGCCGCCGAAGGCGCCCAAAGCGAAGGTTTCGAAATCGAAGTGGTCGGCCGTCCGTTGCCTGGCTGGGAAGCGAGCTTGAGCTATACCAAGTTCAGCGTGAAGGATGCGCAAGAGGTGGACGTCAACACCGATCAGCCCCGCGAGCTGTTCAAACTGTTTACGACCTATGAGTTCCTCGACTCCCTGCCCCGCCTGACCATCGGCGGCGGCGTGAACTGGGAAGGCGGCAATTACACCGCAACCGCCAACCCCATCACCCAGGCACCCGAACGTCTGGAGCAAGACGCGTTTGCACTGGTGCACTTGATGGCGCGCTACGCAATCAGCGACACAATCTCCGCGCAATTGAACATCGATAACCTGCTGGACGAGGACTACTACGACCAGATCGGTTTCTACAACCAGCTGGCATTCGGCGAGCCTCGCAATTACAACTTCGGCGTCACCTACCGGTTCTGACAACTGGTTTTATACAACTGCGGCGAAGTGGAGCTACCCCGCGGCGGTCTCGCGTCCTCACACTGCAGCGCCTGACACGGGCAATGCAGGAGACATGAGACATGGAAAAACTGATCAAGTTATCGCGCCGTTACCTGGTCGCAGCGGCGGCCGGTATTCTCATCGCAACCGCGAGCGCCGCTCCAACTCACGCGCAAACAAGTGAGCTGGGTGGCGCACGCTGGGTCGCCACCTGGAGCGCGCCGCTCATGGCGAACGGCACGAGTTATGGCGATGCCTCACGATCTTTCGACAATCAAACCGTACGCCAGATCGTTCCCATCAGTGTGGGCGGCACGAAAGTACGCGTACGTTTGTCGAATGAGTATGGCGAAGCACCGCTGATCATCGGATCCGCCAGCGTGGCCGTGCCCGCGAGTGGCTCGGCCATCGTGCCGAATTCGTATCGTCCGCTGAGATTCCGAGGGCAGACGTCGGTCGTGATTCCGCGAGGCGCGGTGGCGCTGAGCGATCCGATTCAGATGCAAGTGCCAACGAACAGCCAACTCGCAATCAGCGTGTACGTCGCGCAGGACACGGGCATGGCCGCCTATCACCCGAACGGCAACCAGACGGTCTATATTTCCTCTCCGGGAGACTTCAGCGACGCCGCCGACTTTCCGACCCAGGCCATCACACGGTCACGCTACTGGTTGACCTTTGTCGAAGTGTTGTCGCCGCATTGGGTTGGCGCACTCGCCCTATTCGGCGATTCGATCAGCGAAGGCTCCACTACCACACAAGACGCAAATCTCCGGGTCAGCGATGTTTTGTCGCGGACGATCAACTCTCCGCCAGGTGGCGCGCGGCTCGCGATCCTGAATCAGTCCACTGGTTGCGCACGGCTGTTGTTCGATTTCTGTGGACCGAGCGGCATTTCACGATTTGAGCGTGAAGTGCTGAACGCGACGGGCATCACCCACGTGTTAATCGAGCTCGGTTACGTGGACATCATTTATCCCACGGTGTTTGGCGCTCCGGCCGAGACCGTCAGCGCGGATCAGATCATCGCAGGCCTGCGACAACTGATACGTCGCGCCAAGCTCAGAGGGCTTCGAGTCTACGGCGCCACGCTCTTGCCGAACGGCGGCTCGATTTTCGAGAACGTCTTTACTCCCGAGAACGAAGCCAAGCGGCAGGCCGTCAATCGTTGGATCCGCACCACGCGGGAGTTCGACGCCGTGGCGGACTACGATCTGGCCCTGCGCGACCCGAGCGAGCCCACGCGAATGTTGGCAGCGTACGATACCGGCGATGGCCTGCATCCGAACGATGCCGGTCACGCAGAACTGGCCCGCACGATCGTGCTTTCGCTGCGTTGATCGCCAGTTCAATATGATCGGGAAGGATGGCCGCGTCGGTGCCCATGCAGAGCCGATGCGGCCTTCGGCGCATCGCTCTTCAGGGAAGACGAGTCATGGCCAAGATCGTCACGCTGCCGATCCGCATCGAACCTGCCTGCGGTCAAACGCTGCAGGATCAGATCTACGCCTGTATTCGCAGGTCCATCATCGAGGGCCTGCTGACTGCGGACAGCCGCTTGCCCTCCACTCGCGCGTTGGCGGCCGATCTTGGCGTTTCACGCACGACGGTGCTGCTGGCCTTCGAGCAATTGAAGGCGGAAGGCTACATCGTGCCCAAGCCGGGTTCGGGCATTTACATCGCCAAAGAGTTGCCGGACCGGCGACCTGATCTGCACGTCGTGACCGCGGCGTCGACAATGAAACATCCGCTGCTTTCCGCGCGCGGTCGGTCGCTAGCACGTGCTCGGGCCATCGATCGCCGCATGCCGTTACCGCCTCGCCCGTTTCGAGTGGGCACGCCCGCCGTCGATTTGTTTCCTGTTCGACTGTGGTCTCAAATCGCCAGACAGTGCGTGCGATCGTTGTCGCCGGCGCGCCTGGATTACTCGCGACTCGCCGGTCTCAACAGGTTACGTCAGGCGATCGCCGAACAAATGCGCTCACGCGGCACGAGCTGCGACCCAGAGCAAGTACTCGTGGTGGCCGGGGCTCAACGCGGGATCGATCTGGTGTTTCATCTGTTACTGGATGTGGGCGATGCCGTTTGGATCGAGGATCCTGGCTATCCAGGCGCGCATAGCGCTCTGCTCTCGGCGGGCGCGACTGCAGTGTGCATGCCGGTGGATTCGGAGGGAATGATCGTTGCGCGACAAAGCGCCGCTCGCCTCGCATATGTCACGCCGTCGCATCAGTTCCCGCTCGGCATGCCGATGAGTCTCGAACGGCGGCACAGCCTGCTCGCCTGGGCCAGCGAGTCGCTCGCGTGGATCCTGGAGGACGACTACGACTGCATCTTCCGTTACGACGCTCAGCCACTGCCCTGCCTGCACGCGCTCGATCCGGACGGCCGCGTCATTTACGTGGGCTCGTTCAGCAAAACTTTGTTTCCAGCGCTGCGCCTCGGCTTTCTGATCGTGCCCAGCGATCTGGTGGACGGCTTCAGCCGTGCGCGAATGGCGAGCGACGTTCATCCACCGCTGCTCGATCAAATGATTCTCTCCGAGTTCATCACGCGCGGTCACTACCAGCGACACGTCCGTCGCATGCAACTCGAATATGCGGAGAGGCTGCAGGCGCTACGAACAGCCATCGAACGTACCGGCGCGCCGTTACGCCTTCGACCGGTGCACTCCGGGCTCCACGCAGTCGCCGATCTCGAAGGCGTCGATGCCGAACGGGCCTTTTCCCAGGCCGCCGCACGCAACATCGAGGTCACGCCACTGTCGGCGTACAACTATGGCAGCGGCCCAAGTCAAAACGCGCTGATGCTGGGATTCGGCGCGTGCCGGCCAGCGGCGCTTCGCGCCGGCATGTGGCAACTCGCTGCCGCCATCGATGCAGCCTGACGCCGCTGACGTAGGTCTGCTTCCGCTTCCGTTCATGGCGCCAGAGGGCGCATGCTTGCACCTTCGCCACCGTTCGAAGGCAAGTCATGCCGCAAAACGACGACTCCGCCAGCTGGCCGCCGCTGCCCTATCAAGCGTGGCGCGATACGTACCAGACGCTGCATCTGTGGCTGCAAATCGTGGGCAAGATTTCTCTTGCGCAATGCTCGTGGATCAATCACTCCTGGCACGTGGCATTACTCACCACGGCGCGGGGGCTCAGCACGCGCCTCCTCGGTACGGGCGACAAGGCATTCCAGATCGACTTCGATTTCGTGGAGCACGTGCTATCGATCCGACTCCTGAACGGCGCCGTCGTCGCCATTCCGCTCGAGCCCCGATCGACAGCGAGCTTTTACAGAAAGATCATGGACGCGATGAAACAGGTCGGCGTGCCCGTGGCGATTCACACCATGCCTTCCGAACTGCCCGATGCGATCCCGTTCGACACCGACGAGGTGCATGGTTCATACGACCGCGAGTTCGCCAATCGATACTGGCGCGTGCTGGCTCAAACGTCCCGAGTGTTCGAGGACTTCCGGGCGCGCTTCATCGGCAAATGCAGCCCCGTGCACTACTTCTGGGGCAGCGCCGATCTCGCCGTCACGCGGTTTTCCGGTCGGACAGCACCACCGCATCCCGGTGGAATTCCCAACCTGCCGGACTGGGTGGCCCGCGAAGCGTATTCGCACGAAGTCAGCAGCGCTGGATTCTGGGCGGGTAACGACCAGAACCCCGAAGCAGTCTTCTATTCATATGCCTATCCGGACCCTCCGGGGTTTGCCGATGCACGCGTGTCCCCGGAAGCAGCGCATTTCAGCGCCTCGCTGCGTGAGTTCGTGCTGCCCTATGAAGCCATGCGCACTGCCCGTGCTCCTGAACAGGCGCTGCTCGCCTTTCTGCAAAGCACGTACGAGGCGGCCGCAACCTTGGGGCAGTGGGATCGCAAAGCGCTGGAGCGTGCTTCGGATCGGCAATAGTTATAACATCGTGGAGCTTGACGCCCCGGCCAGGCATTATGAGTCAGTCTCCCCATTCCATTCAGAGGCGAAATCCAGAGGCGACATGAGCTCGAAAGCACCCGCGAAAAAGGCCAAGACCACCGCCAAGACCGCGTCCCGCAAACCCAAGGCCAGCTGGGCGGAAACCATGAAAAAGGCGCTGGAAAAGAAGCAGCCGCCGGGCGGCTTCCCAGATCAGGGGAAACCGCGCGACTCCACGGTCCAGAAGGTGAGAAAGAACGCCTTCTGATCTCAGAAGCTATGACGAAATCCGGTATGGTCGGACGCACGTCGCCGCAGTCACGGATGACGCGATCGGGAAATGCTGTCAAGAAGCGAAGCGCACGGCTGACGCCTTGCCGCCGTTCATATATTCATTCAAGGCGGACAACACCTGTCGCAGCGACGCGAGTGCCGAAGGATCGGTCAGGCGTCCTTCGGCATCGAATGCCGAATGAGCATTCGCGAGATAAAGCGCTGGCCCAGTCAGCACGCACGCCTCGGTAGCAAACAACACCTGCCGCAGAGCTGCCTGCGCGAGTCGTGTTCCCCAGCGGCCGGCGCTGGCGCCGATCAGCGCAACCGGTTTGCCGACGAGCACTTCATTCGGACCAGGACGCGACAGCCAGTCGATGGCATTCTTGAGCACACCCGGCATCGACTGGTTGTACTCGGGCGTCGCAATCAGTAGCGCGCTCGCAGACGCAACTTGATCGTGCAAGCCGCGAACCGGGCCCGCTGCGAGCTCCGTCGCTTCAATATCTTCATCGAACATCGGCAGCGATCCCAAGCCCTCATACACCTGTATATGCAGCCCTTCGGGAGCGCAGGCCATCGCCGCCTGCAATAAGCGGCGGTTGAACGAATTGCGACGCAGACTTCCGGCGATTGCCAGGACGTGTCCATTTGCAGGACCAGGGCCAAGAGAAATATCTATCATCGTTTCAACACTCCTGGGGATCATCGCTTGACGAGTAATGCGATCGCCGATGCGGCGAGCGCCACGCCCATCGCGCAGTCGAATCGAGCGCGCGCCGCCGCATCCTTCAGCATGCGCGCAGCGAGGCGACCGAATGCGGCCCACGCGATGAGACAAGCCGACGGAATCGCGACGAACAGTGCGAACAGCATCGCTGTCGTTGCAAATCTTCCAGCATCGTCAGCCGCCGGCATCGCCGCACTGACGGTCAGCGCCAAGGTCCACGACTTGGGATTGGTAAACTGAAAAACAAACATTGCGAGGGCGCCATCGGGCACAACCTTCTCAGGCCGCCCAGCGTCCGGAGCACGCTGCAAGCCGCGCCAGACAAGAGTTAGACCGAGCCAGGCCAGATACGTCCCGCCGCACACGGCAATCGCGCTCCGAACCCACGAGTGTTCCTCAACCAAAGCCGCAAGCCCGAGCTGCGTCATTCCCAGCATGGCGAGGCCGCCGAGCACGATACCTGCCATGGCGGGAAACGCGGCCGGCATGCCGTGCGCGACTGTGATTCGTAGTACGGCCAGATTGTTTGGGCCAGGCGTGATCGCTGCCACAGCGATGAGGCTGGCGCCGGCGATCAGCGCTTCCATCGACGTTCCGCCCATTCCACAGAGTTCATAGCCCGCACTCTGCGGCTTTGAGGTGGTCCATGGACGACCTTCCCTGGTCTAATATCTGGACCATGCTCCCGCTCAACGCTTTACGGGCCTTCGCGCTCGCAGTGGAAAAAGGTGGCGTGCGCGCCGCCGCTCGCGAGCTCGCCATCTCCCACTCAGCCGTCAGCCGGCACGTTGCCGAGCTCGAACGCTGGCTGGGAGTTGCCTTGCTCGAACGCGGTCACGGTCCTCGCGTCTTCGCCGTAACACCGCAGGGCCAGCGCCTGGCGCGCGTGACGCTGAATGCACTCGACGATGTTCGTCGCGCGGCAGACGCGCTTCGCGAGCAGCGATCGCGCTATGCGGTCACTGTGTCGACCACGCCTTCGTTTGCCGGACGTTGGTTGTTACCGCGACTTCCGGCATTGGAGCGGGCGCATCCGAGATTGGAAGTGTCCATCGTGGTCGATCAGCGGCTCGACGATCCGCAAAGCTCGGCCAGCGATTTCGCCATCCGTACAGGCGCCGGCGATTGGCCGGCCGTCGTCGCGGAACCGCTCATGGACGATGCGCTGTATCCCGTCATGAGCCCCACTCTTTGGAAGAACGTCGGCCGTCCGCGCGCACTTACCGACTTGCGCCAACTGCGCCTGCTGCATGATCGCGATCCCAACGCCAGCTGGCAGCTGTGGCGCGACCAGCAAGGTCCTGCGGACCTCGATGTCCGCAAAGGCACGCGCTTCACCTCATCCGATCTGGTCCTGCGCGCCGCAGCCCAAGGCCTGGGCGTCGCGGTCGCACGGCATCGCCTGGTGCTGGAAGACCTCGAAACAGGCGCCTTGGTTCGTCCCTTCGCTTCGCACGCAATCACACTCGCCAATGCTTACTGGATCGTCACGCCGTCCGCAGCCGCTCCGCGTGAGGCGGTAAAAATTCTAATCGCATGGCTGCGGCGAGAAGCAAAGCGTCAGCGACGGCCCGACGCTTGATCGATTAGACTCCGCCCCCTCAGAACGAAGCTGCGTAGCTTCACCTATGTCAAATCCTTCAAGGGTACGCGTGGAACGATGGCTTCGGGATTAGCAGCACTACTCGATGACGTGGCGGCGATCGCCAAACTGGCGGCCGCATCCCTGGACGATGTGACTGCCGCGGCGGGCAAAGCCGGCTCGAAGGCCATAGGTGTCGTGGTTGACGATGCCGCGGTGACGCCCGGCTACGCCATGGGCTTCACCCCCGAGCGAGAACTGCCCATCGTCTGGAAAATCGCGCTCGGTTCGTTACGCAACAAGTTTTTCTTCCTGTTGCCCGGCGCACTGTTGCTGAGCGCGTTCGCGCCTTGGGCGGTGACGCCGATTCTCATGCTCGGCGGCGCCTATCTGTGCTTCGAAGCCACCGAGAAAATCCTCGAGGCCGTTGCCAAGACGACTGGTCAAGCCGACAAGCAGCCGCACATCGAAGAGCTCGCCCTGAGCTCGGCGGAGATGGAGGCGCAGAAAGTATCCGGCGCGATTCGCACGGATCTCATTCTGTCAGGCGAGATCATGGCGATTGCGCTCGCCACCGTCGCCGACCGTCCCTTCGCGATCCAAGCCGCCGCGCTGGTGGTCGTGAGCTTCGCGATCACGGCCGCCGTGTATGGCGTGGTTGGCTTGATCGTGAAAATGGACGACGTGGGCGTCCATCTGGCGCAACGTTCGTCGACGGCCGCGGTCGGGCGAGGCTTGGTCAAATCGATGCCTCACTTGCTGAAAACGCTGAGCTTCGTCGGCACCGCCGCGATGCTGTGGGTCGGCGGCGGCATCATCGTGCACGGCCTCGAGCACTTCCACTTGAACGCCGTGCCTCATTTCATCGAGCACCTCTCCGAGATGGCCGGCCACATTCCTGCCCTCGGCGGCGTCGCCGCCTGGCTGACATTCGCCACAGGCTCGGCCATCGTCGGATTTATCATCGGCGGAATCATCGTTGCAATCGCGCACGCGGTAGCCAAAGGCAAACATTGAAGCTCGCCGTTTCTGCGCCTCGCAGGTGCCGGTGCTAACCTCAGCTGCATGTTGACGCCCGCCGCCAGAGATCAGCGACCGCCGAAAGACACCGTCAAGCCGGCGTAATAGAAGCGCCCGACCGGGCTCACCGGGAAGATCGTGGTCAAGTCCGGACGTTCGTCCGTCAGATTGTTCACACCCGCGTAGACACGGTAATCCTCGAGGAAATCGTACGAGGCCGACAGGTCGTGCAACTCCTGCGCGTCGTAGTAGATGTTCGCCGGCGATGCCTGGTCGGGATTGCCGGCCAGCGTGAGTAACGTGTAACGCGAGGTCTTGCTGAAATAGTTATAACCGTAGTTCACGGTCAGGCCGCGATATTCCCACGTGGTATCGAACGCAGTCGTCCACTTCGGCGCGTACGTGCCACTCTGCAAGTCCGCCGTCTTGCGACTATCGATCTGTTCCGCGCCCAAGGTCGGAATGGTGGTCAGCCGATCGAGCCGGCTGCCGATCAGCGACAGTCTGAACGTGCCGATATCGGCATTCATGCCGAGGCGCGCCGGATCGAGCAGATAATTGACGTTGAAGTCGATGCCGCGCGTGCGGAACGAAGCGACGTTCTCCGGCTGCACCACGAACGTGCTGATGGCGCCAGTGCCGGCTTCGCGCGCTAGCGAGTCGCAGAACACATTCTCGATGGTCGGCTGATCGACGCAGTTGTCGGCGACGTCCTGGGCGTCGGCGGTGCTGATGGCTTGCTTGATGTTGATGTCGTAATAGTCGATGGAGAGCGCCAGCCCCTCGGCAAAGCGCGGCCGGAACACTGCGCCGAAGGTATAGCTGCGCGCAGTCTCTTCGCTCAACTCCGAGTTGCCTGTAGAGACGCCCGCCACCGTCGCCGAATTCGGATCGGTGAACCCGACGGGGTCGACTCCGAGCTCAGAGAGAATGGCGGCACAATTGGCCGCACGGTAGCTCGTGCCATTGGCGAGCTCGGCCGCATCGCAAGGATCGGAAATGGACTCGAATGTTTGACTCTGCGGGCTGTACAGCTCGGCAATATTCGGTGCACGCACCGATTCGGCGACGGTGCCACGGAAACTCACATCTCGCACCGGCGCCCACAACAAGCCGGTGTTCCACGTCGTCGTGCTGCCGACCGTCGAATAGTCCGAAACACGAACCGCGCCCGAAACCTGCAGCATCTCCGCGAACGGCAGATCGGCCAGGAGCGGCACACGCAGCTCGGCAAACGCTTCCTTGACGTTGAACCCGCCGTCGGTGGGGAAGATGACGTTGCCGAACGTCTGCCCCAACTGATCTTCGATCGGCGGCTCCGAGCGGCTGCCTTCGCGACGCCACTCCACACCGACCACCGCATCGATCTCGCCCGCCGGCAGTGTGACGCCCGGCACCGGGCCCGACAGAAACGCGTTGAAAACATTCTGCGTCAGGCGCGACGACGTCTCGTTGTTGAGCATGATCCACGCGAGCGCCGCCGGATCGGCCACACCCTCGCCGAAAATATTCAAAGGCCGGCAGCCGCTGCCGGGCGTGAATGACAGCGGACCGGAAAAATCGAAGCCCTGATAAGGCTGGTACGGCAACGCGCTCGGATCGAGATTGGAGCGACACGTCGGTTGACCGGTGGCCGGATCGGTCACTACGTCGATCGCGGCCAGAAAGCGATCGCTATAACGATTGTTGAGCGCGAGCGAATCGATCTCGGACTGACCGTAGGTGTACGAGACTTCGTAGTTGTAGTCCCCCCAGATATCGCCGTTCACGCCCGTGACGAAGCGCATCGTGTTGCGGGTGGCCTCTTCGCCACGCACGCCGAAGTCGAAATTATCGCGACTGACCAGCACGCCGTCAGGCGCGGCTGGGTCGTCAAAGCTGTCGGCGGCGGCGCCAGGAACGATCTGCGCCGCCACGGCGTACGGCAGGAACGGATTGTCCGCGCTCTGGAACACATAGAAGTCGAAGGTCGGCTGGCTGTATGCGGTGGCCTTGCCGCGCACGAACTTGGCTTCACCGAAAACATTCACCGCGTCGCTGACGCTGAAATTACCGAACACGCTGGCCACGGTGGTCTCCGCATCCGGCAACAGATCGCCGATGTAATCCGCGATGGGCGTGCCGCTGCCGCCTTGGGAATAGAACGGCGAGACGAAGCGCGGGATCTGGAAAGCACCGCCGTCCGGCAGCGTGTCCGGCACCGTGTCGAAGTCGAGATCGATGGCGCCTGCGCGCGCACTGTCGAAAAAGCGGATGTCATTCAGCGGCACTTCGTCCGGGACGTTCGGGTTATCGCCCGCGTCGCTCGGATTGCGCCTCATCGTCGTGTAGTTGGCGCCGCGCAGGTAGCTGCGATCGCTTGCCCGCAAGCGCCCACGTTCGGTGTGTTGAATGGAGCCGGAAATGTTTCCGCTACCGTCCGCGAAGTTCATTCCGCCCGTGACCGAAGCGTATGAGTTCCGGGCGCCGCCTGCGTCCGCGCCACCGTACTGCACGCGCCCCACCAGGCCTTCGAAGTTTTTCTTCATCACGAAGTTCACGACGCCGGACACCGCATCCGCGCCGTAAACGGCGGACACACCGCCAGTGACGATGTCCACCCGATCGATCAAGTCCATCGGAATCGTGTTGATGTCGACCGCCGCGGTTTCGGGAAGCTGCGCGACGTGGCGACGACCGTCGACCAGCACCAGGGTGCGCTCTTCGCCGAGGTTGCGAAGATTGAGCAGGTTCAAACCGGTGCTGCCGATGAAGCCCTGCGAGCCTGTGTTCTGCAGATCGTCCTGCGACGAAGTGAGCGCCGGCATGGTGCGCAGGAAATCGGTGAGGTTCGTCGTGCCCGAGCGTTGGATTGCGTCGGCCGAAACGGCCACCGTCGGTGTCGGGGCGTCGAATTCGTTTTGCTTGATACGCGAACCGGTGACGAGGACCTCGGTCACTTCACCATCGTCCTGCGCATGCACGGAAGTAAAACCCAATACACACGCCGTCACGACCGCGAGCCGGCGGTCCTTCCGTGATATTTTTTTCACGAGCAACTCCTGACACAAAGCGAGCTCAAAAAAGCGCGCTACTGTAGCAGTAGTAATGTCCGCCCTACGATTCGCGCTTCCACCGCATGTCTGCGGCCAGGCCAGCCGTTTGTGCGTAGAGAGTCGCAACGTGCTGTGCCGTGACACGCCGACGGCAATGGCAAAAACGCCACGGATGCCGCAGCCGCCCGCAAATCTCAAATCCTGAGTGAAATCGACGACTTAAGCTCGTATGGCGGGCGCGGCACACGCCCGGCCATCATTTTTCGTCAAAATATTTCACTTTCGATCAATAACTGTCATGATGAGGTTACTCGGACAAATGCTGAATGCCACCGGTGTCAGCCGATCCGGGATCAAGCTCATAACGAAGCCAGATTGGGGGACCTATGTCGATGTCGAAGTACGGTCGATCCTTGGTTTGCGCCGCTGTTTCCGCGGCACTTGGCAGTGCGTCCATCCTCCCGCTCGCAGCGTCAGCCGCCGAAACAGGCGGTGACACCCAGCTAGAAGAAGTCGTGGTCACCGGCTTCCGTGGTTCGCTGAACACGGCGCTGGCTGAAAAACGCTCGGAGACTTCAGCTATCGATGTCATCGCAGCCGAGGACATCGGCAAATTTCCAGACAGCAACCTTGCCGAATCCATGCAACGCATTCCCGGCGTGACGCTGTCACGAGGCGATGGCGGCGAGGGCCGTAATATTTCGGTGCGCGGTCTGGGACCTTTGTTCACACGTGTGCGCATCAACGGAATGGAAGCCGCGGCCCAGACCGGCTCGAGCGACATTTATGGCGCCGGCAACAGCGGGCGCAGCTTTGACTTCAACGTGTTCCCGACAGAAATCTTCTCCGAGCTCGCGGTTCGCAAAACGCCCTCGGCTGACGTCGAAGAAGGCTCGCTCGGCGCGACCGTCGATTTGAAAGCGCCCCGCCCCTTCGATTTCGATGACGAAAGCGTGGTCACTTTGACAGGCCGCGGCGTGTACAACACGCTCACCGAAGACCTGGATCCGCGCGCCTCCATGCTGTTCTCGCAGAAATTCCTGGATAACACCTTCGGCGTGCTCGCCTCCGCCGCGTTCCAGAAACGTAACATTCGCGAAGTCGGTTACTCGGCCGTCGACATTCTTTCGGCCAACACTAACGCCAACAACATAGGCACGCCCCAGAGTCCCATCTGGCTGCCCTACTGCACGCCGGTCGGTTGGACCGCGACCGCGCCAAGCCCGGTCCCCGGCACTCGCGGCGCGACGGACGCGAATTGCAGCACCAACAATCCTCGCAGCAGCGACCTGGCGGCTTATCAGACCGTCTACAACTTGCGTCGCGCCAGTCTGCCCGACGTACCGGGCAGCGGCGCATTCCTGCCACGCTTGCCGCGCTACGTGAACTCGGAGCAGGACACCGAGCGCACCGGCGGCACGCTCACGCTGCAGTGGATGCCGAGCGAAAATACAAACATCGTTCTCGATGGCTTGCTGTCGCGCTATCAGGTGGAACGTCGCGACAACTACATCCTCGGCCTTTCGTTCGGTCGTAATCTCACGAACAACGGCCAGCCGATGGTGTCGGTCCGTGACATCTCGTTCGATGAGCATGGCTCGGTGCAAAGAGCCGTGTTCGACGGCGTCGACGTGCGCTCCGAAGGGCTGGTGGATCAGTTCGTATCGACGTTCGAGCAGGTCAATCTCACGTTCGAGCATAGCTTCAGCGATAAATTCAAGATCACCGGTCTCGCCGGCCGGTCCAACTCCATCTGGGACGGTCCGATGCGACTGCAGACCTTCCTGGACGCCATCGATACCGATAACTTCGCGCTGGACTTCCGCGGCGGCCGCGAAACTCCGTTGATCGGTTTCGGCATCGACGTGAACGATCCGAACAGTTTCCAATACGCGCCTAGTCCCGATGGCAATCAAACCGTGTTGGGCGGCTTCTCCACGCAAGGCAAACCCTCCCGCAACGTGACGCAGATCGCCAACTTCGATCTCGCCCTCGAGTGGCAGGCTACGGACATGTTCGCGTTTACCTGGGGCGGGCAGTATCGCGAGAACGATTTCCACAGCAGAAATTCGAACCTCGTGCCATCGCAAGTTCCAGTGCAGGCGCTGCCCGCCGGCGTGACCGTCGCCGATATCTCGCGCCAGATCACCGGTTTGGACGATCTGTTCGGCTCCGGCGCGCCGGCCAGTTGGGTGGCCGTGGATCCGAAGAAATGGCGCGATGTTTTCAACTTCGCGGACATGGATTTCTGCGGCGTGGAGTGCGGTGCTGCGCAGTCGCAGATTCTCGAAAAGGTCACGAGCGGCTATTTCATGGTGTCCTTCGAGAGCGGCAGCGACTGGTTCATCCCGGTCCGCGGCGACATCGGTGTGCGCTACGTGCAGACGGACCAGAGCGCGGTCGGTCACATTCCAGTGAATGCGCCCGCCGGTGCGCCCTTCCCCACTGTTGGCCAACGCAATCAGGTCGATCGCGACTACAGCGACACGCTGCCCTCGTTGAACGTGGTGTTCGATCTGACGCCCGACCTACTGGCGCGCTTCTCGGCCGCGAAGGTCATGTCCCGGCCCGAGCTGGGCAATCTGACCCCGACCGCGACCATCACGGCCACGACGCGAACCGGGACGGTCAACAATCCGTTCCTCGATCCCATTCGCGCCAAGACCGCCGATCTGAGTCTCGAGTGGTACTTCCGCCCGGGCTCGCTGCTGTCCGTCGCCTACTTCTACAAGGACATCGAAACTTACATCCAGCGCATCACCAGCCCGGTGGTCTATACCGAGCTAGGCCTGCCCGATGCACTGCTGGCAGGCACCCCGGCATCGCCGACCGATGTGTTCAATGTGAGCCGCCTGGAGAACACCGACGGCGGTCCGCTCAAGGGCTTCGAGCTCAATGCCCAGGTGCAGCTCGACATGCTTCCCGGCTTCTGGAGCAACTTCGGCGTCCTCGGCAATTACACGCGCGTTGAATCTGAGATCGAATACATCTTGACGAGCGTGGGCGGCGTCGTGACTTCCTCGACCACGGCCGATCTCGTCGGACTTTCCAAGAACTCCGCGAGCGGCACGCTGTTCTACGATGACGGTCGCTTCAGCATCCGCGGCACGGGCACCTACCGCGACAAGTACATTCGCGGCATCCCGGCTTCGGCGGGCAGCGACCTGCAGGGCAACAGCGACACCTTCTACGTCGATGCCGCTGCCTCCTGGAACTTCAACGACAACCTGACGCTGATCCTGGAAGCGCAGAACCTCACCGAGGAGCGCAACACGTTGTTCATCGACAGCGTGCGTGAGGACACGTTGTTCCAGACCGATATCGGCCGCACCTACACGTTGGGTGCGACGTATAAGTTCTAGCTCGACAGTGTCACGGCGACCGCAGATCGGTCGCCGTGACCTGCCTCGTGCACGACGACCAGAAAAACTGTCCCACTCCATCGCTCCTTTCCCAAGCTCATTGGCGTTAAGCGCCGCTAAGTTTCGTTGTGGATCGCCATCTGCCGGTCTAAAGCTGCGCCTCGATAGCCAGCAGCGCGCTTGGAAGGAATTTGCGCCAAAGGCAACGAAATGCGCGAACGGAAACCGGGCGAATGTCGTCAGGCTGCGAAACACTTCCCAGCGACGGGAGCTAAGAAAAACACGCAGAAAATGACCCTTGCCAACCACAAGTAGTGGAGTCATCGGGACCCTCAGGCAACTATTAATGTTATATCCCGTTATGGGATTCCCTAGAATCCGTCCAGGAGTCGAAAAAATGTCGAGTAGCGACGGGGTCCTCTATGCCGCCAATGACAGCTCACAAAGGATACGTGTACATCCTCAGCCATCCGTGCATGCCTGGGCTGCTCAAGATCGGCAGCACCGATAGACCGCCCGAAAGACGCGCCCGCGAACTTTCCTGCGGGTCGGCTATACCCGGAGCGTTCGTGGTGGAGTTCGAAGTCTTTTGCACGAACCCAAAGGAAGTCGAGCAAGCAGTTCACGCAAGGCTCGAGGCAGACCGGGAACATCCGAAACGCGAGTTCTTCCGGACGAAGCTCGGCGTAGCCATCGATGCGGTCCGGTCCGCGTCGAAGATGCTTTCGACGCCCACTGCAAGCGTCGCTCCGGCGGCTCCGTCATCTCGAATCAGTGTGGATGTCGAATTCAGTTATGAATTCATCGAGGAGATCAGCAGAGCTCCGCGCCTGTCTCGGGGCAAGACCCTCCGCCTGCAAGCCATTCTGAAGCTGCGGCATAAAGGTAATCGTCGAACCAGATGTGAGGCATCGTATCGGCCTGCTCCATCCACTCGGCGACGGTAGCCCCGAGTTAAAGGCTCCAACGAACGCCAGCCCGAGGCAGGATGCCGCGCGACTCGAATCCGACGAACTGCTCGTAACGTTCGTCAGTGAGATTGTCGATCGAAACGTAAGCTTCAACGTGGTTGGAGAGCTGCCAGACGGTATCGAAGTCGACGCGGGTGTAGCCGGGCAACCGCACGTCGCCTGTCGCAATCGAAGAATCGAAGGAAGATCCGACGTAGGTCGCGGCCATCGAAATAGTGAACGCCGGCGCAGGCGCCCAACGAACGCCGAGTGCGCCGCTCCAGTCAGGTCGATTGCGGAGCTCGCTATCGGTCGCAGTGATTCGGCTGCGGGCATGAGTAACGCTCGCGTCGAATGACCATTGCGTGCCCGCTCTCACTCGACCGGCAAGCTCGACACCGCGCGAACGAACGCGATTGCGATTGACGAGCTGCGGCGGCGGGCCGGAATCGAAATCGATGGCGTCGCGGAACTCGCTGTCGAACCACGTTGCGCTCCAACGCCCCGCCCCCAATTCCTGCGACAGCTCGATTTCATACGAACGACTGCGCTCGGGCGCCAGCGTCGGATTGCCGACGAGCGGATGCCCCAGCGCGTACAGGCTGGGCAACTTGAACGCCTTGCCCCAACTCAACGCGATCGTCACATCTTCAGGCATCGCGTAGGCGACGCGCACACGCGGACTCGTCACCGAGCTCTCGCTCTCCGGCATGTCAACACGAGCGCCGGCTTGTGCTGACAAGCCCATCGAGGACTGAACGCGCATCTCAGCAAACGCAGCCCAGTACGAACGCGTCAACTCGAACGAGGTGGGCGCGAGGAAACCACCAAAGTCGAGCTGGCCATCGCTCGCCCCCTCCTCGCGCTGCCAATCAACGCCATAAGCTACGGATACAGCACTCGACAGCGGCTGTGTAGCGGACAATGTCGCCGAATATCGGGTGAGATTGGTATCGACGAGGCTCGCCGGCACGCCAAACGGATCACGAATGCCCGGCGCCACGCCGGGCGAGTCGATGCTTTCGTCGCGTTCGAAATATCCAAGCGTGAGCGACACAGTGGCGTCGCTCACGCGCTGTGTGAGCCCCCCGCCGAACAGAGCTTCTCGAGACTCACGAAGTTCCAAGTCTCGCAAGGCGGCATACTCAAACCCGCCGCTGTCGTCTGGAAATCCCTGCCGAGTCGCTTCGGAGTATCGGCCCGACAAACTGAGATCCGTGGTTTCGCCGAGCGGCGCTTCGACACCGCCCGAGACACGCTGCACCTCGAACTCATTTCCCCGAACCCGATCTCCTTCGTCGGCTTCACCAACCCCAAAATGCCAGCGAGCTCGCTCAGTCGGCAACGTAGCACGCAGCGAAAGCTCACTCGTATCGTAAGCGCCCGCGGCTGCATCCACCGTCATCGTGGGCGTCGTCGCCTCAGAACGCGTGATGATGTTGATCACCCCCGCCAGCGCGTCGCCGCCATAGATGGCCGAATACGGCCCGCGCGCAATCTCGATGCGCTCGACGTCGCCGATATCCAACGCGGACAGGTCGAACGACCCGCCCCGTGAATTCGTCGGATCGTTGACACGGACGCCATTCAACAACACCAGCGTGTAATTCGGATCCGCGCCACGCATGTAAATCGAACCCGTGCCACCACGCCCACCGACCGTATCGACATGCACGCCTGCGACCCGGCGTAACAGATCGGCGAGCTCTAACGGTTTCTCGGCGTCGAAGTCGTCACGCCTGAGCACGGTGACACTCGCTGCGAGATCCTCGTTGGACGTGGGAACCCTGGAACCGATGACGGTTACTTCGGGCTGCATGGTCGCCGCGGCCGCCGCCGCTAGAAAAAGAACGATTTCCACAGGGTTTCCTGAAGCTCCAGGCCGGACTTGAACCCAGGGATTCTAGCAGCTCACCGCGCCATCCTGACGACGCCGGCTCATGTAGACTACGGTGTGTGTCCGCAAGGACCTGCGATCCACTCGAGGCGAACAAGCATGACGCTTCAGAGACATATTATCCCCGCCGGTCACGGCGCGGCCCTGCGCCTGGCTCGGGGCCAACATTTGCGCCTCATCGATCCAGAAGGCGGCCAGAGCGGCGATCTGTTCGCCGTGTCCCAGGATGGAAGACAGCGCCTGTCGAACGGCCGCACGTTCGATTTCGGCGGCACGCTTTATCTTTCCACGGGAAATCAGCTGTGGTCTGACGAGAGCGAGCCACTACTGACGATCGTCGCCGACGACGTCGGCCGTCACGACTTCCTCTATGCGCCATGTAACGACGACATGTATCGCATCCAGTACGGGCTGACCGACCACCCCAACTGCTACATCAATCTCACCGCCGCGCTTCGCACGCTCAACGTTCCTCCGTCACCTCTGCCCACTGCTTTCAACTTCTTCATGAACGTTGAAATCGACACGAACGGAAAGCTGCACATTCGTGCGCCGAGATCGCGCGCAGGCGATTCGATGGTACTGCGCGCAGAGATGGATCTGGCGATCGCACTGTCCGCCTGCCCCGCCGCGACTTGCAATGGCGGGGGGCCGACGAAGCCAGTGGCGTATGAGGTCTTCTGAGCCTCTCCGCCTACGCCAAATGTATGTCGAGCCCTTGCCGTCCCGCGCTCAACGCTTCCTTCAACTCCATCGACGGGATCTCGTAATCGCCGCCATTCTGCATGCGGTAAGGGATGGGCGCCGTGGTCGCCAATGTATCGAGGCGTTCGCCCAACTCGGCGAGCGTCTGTCGATGGCGCGCATCGTCGTATTTGCCGGTGCGATAGAGCACATACGGCGGCAGCACATCGAAACCAGGGTAATAGAGGACGCCGTGATTGATGGGAAACAACAGGTCCTCCATGCGCCCGTTGACCCCTCGCTCGGAGTAGTGCGAAGCCCAGCCTCCGGTCGTCACGATCAGCATGGCGCGCTTGCCCTTGAACGTACCTTCGCCGTAACGATCGCCCCACCTTCGATCCGAGTGCTCGCCGACACCGTACGCGAGCCCGTAGGCGTACACGCGGTCGACCCAGCCCTTCAGGATCGCCGGCATGGAGAACCACCACATCGGGAATTGCAGGATGAGCACATCCGCCCAGAACAACTTGCGTTGCTCAGCCGCGATGTCGGCCGATTGCGCCTCGGCTTCGTAGGCGCGCTTGGATGCGGCCTCCACCTTCAATGGCTGACCGGTTTCGTGATTCAGGAAATCGGCGCTATCGACGACTGCTTTCCAGCCCATCGCGTACAGGTCCGACACGATCACTTCGTGACCGGCGCTTTGCAGCCGATCGACGGCGAAATTGCGCAAGGCGCCGTTCAATGAGCGAGGCTCTGGGTGTGCGTAAACGATCAATACCTTCATTGGCGTGAGCTCGAATAGTTGCCTGACGTGCTCACTATGCAATCCGGCGAGGTATAGTGGAAATGAATAGTCTTGATACCCCATATAGCGATGAACAATCTCCGCAACGTCGATCTGAACCTGCTGGTGACGCTCGAGACGCTGCTGACCGAGCGCAGCGTCACTCGCGCGGCCAAGCGCCTGCATTTGAGCCAACCTTCGGTCAGCGTTCAACTGCGTAAGCTGCGCGAAGTCTTTGCCGATCCGCTGTTATCGCCCGCGCCAGGCGGCATGCTCCCGACGGCGCGCGCTCAAGCGCTGCTACCGCAGATACGTGCAGCGTTGGATCAAGTCAGAAGTGTGGTCGCCCGAAGCGCGCCGTTCGATCCGAAGACCGCGCAGCTGACGTGGCAGATCGCGGCTGCGGACTATGCTGAGTATGCGATCGTACTGCCGCTACTTGCGAAGCTGCGACGATTGGCCCCAGGGATACGCGTTTCGCTCCGCCACGCCGGCCACGCCAAGATGTATCGACAACTGGAGAGCGGCGCGATCGACCTAGCGTTGCTGGCAATGGACGGCCCGCCCGACCACCTGCATCGCCGCGTCCTCTACAAAGAAGACTATGTCGTGATCGCTCGCAAGAAACATCCCGCGCTCAAGCGCAAGCTGACCGTCGACGCGTTCTCCAAGCTCGAACACATCGTCGTGTCGCCGGAGGGCGGCGGGTTCAAAGGCGTCACCGACACCATGCTGGAAAGCCGCGGACGCAAGCGGCAGGTGGTGCTTTCCACCCAGCATTTCCTGTTTGTCCCCGAAGTCGTGGCGCACACCGACGTCGTCGCCGTCGCTCCGCTGCGCCTGGTCCGGGACCGCGCCGACCGGTTGCAGATCGTCGCCCCGCCCTTACCTATCCCTTCCTACGAGATGGGCATGATCTGGCACGATCGCTCGCACGCGGATCCAGCGCACGTCTGGCTACGGGAGCAAATCGCGCTCAGCTATGAGCTCAGGCCGCGACATCGCGAGCGAACGCCACGCATGCGTGCGCCGGCAACTCGAGCGTGACGGCTCCTTTCTCGAAACGCTCGGATACCTCCGCACGCACGATGCCTCCCGACGTTTCAACCAGGTAGAGATAACGCGCGCCGAGAAAGTCGCGCTGCAGAATCCTGCCCGGAATGAAGTTGCGACAGCCGCTCGATGGGCCAGGCTCTTGCTGATGCAGGATGACGTTCTCGGGCCGGACCGCAATCGCAGCGGCACTGCCGTTGCTCGGTTTCAGAATCTTTTCGACCGCGAGCAAGTGCTGCCCGAAGCGGATCTTGCCGAAGCGTGCCTCGGCTTCCTGCACGATGCCATCCAGCAGGTTGCTGTGGCCGACGAAATCAGCGATGAACGGCGATTGCGGCTGTTCGTACAGCTCCACGGGACTGGCGAGTTGCTCGATGCGGCCGCCCTGCATGACAGCGATGCGGTCACTCAGCACCAATGCTTCGGTTTGATCGTGCGTCACGTAGATCGTGGTGATCCGCAGCTTCTCCTGTAATTCCTTGAGCCAGCCGCGCGCGCGCAACCTGAGCTTCGCATCGAGATTCGACAGCGGCTCATCGAGCAGCATCAGACGCGGGCCATAGACGACAGCTCGCGCCAGCGCGACACGCTGCTGCTGACCGCCGGAGAGCTCGTGCGGATACCGATCGATATACGGTTCCATCTCGACCAGGCCAAGCGCCCAGCGGATCTTCTCTTCGCGTTCCGCCGCGCCCACACCTCGCATGCGCAGAGGAAACGCTACGTTCTCGCGCACTTTCATATGCGGCCACAACGCGTACGACTGGAATACCATGCCGATCTGACGTTGCTCCGGCGGCAGGTTGCAGCGCCGGGTCGCGTCGAAAATCGGCTCGCCGTCGATCAGAATGCGCCCGGCTGTCGGCGCGTCGAGGCCGGCGATCGCCGATAACATCGTGGTCTTGCCACAGCCGCTCGGCCCGAGCAGGGTCAGGAACTCGCCATCCTGAACTTCGAAAGAGACGTCGTTGACCGCAGTCTGCGCGCCGAAGCGTCGCGTCAGATGCTCTACAGTGAGCTTACTCATACATCCGTACACCCATCAGACGTCTGACCATCAGTACCACCACGACTGTTGCCGTCACTTGCACGACGGCGAGCGCCGCCACCGGACCGAAGTTGCCATTGGTCCAAAGTTGCAGCATCACCGTGCCCATGATTTCGCTGCCCGGCGCGAACAGGAACACCGCCGACGCGTATTCTTTGAGCATCGACACGAACGCCAGCATGTAGGCTGCGAGCAAAGCGGGACGCGCGATCGGAACGATCACCCGCAGGCTGGCCGTCGACCAGTCGGCGCCGCAGGTGCGGGCGCTCAGGTCGAGCTCCCGGCTGATCTGCGTCAACGACGGCGCGATGGCGCCGAAAGCTGTCGGCAGATCGCGCATGCTGAAAGCAAGCACCATCGCGAACAACGTACCGTGTATCAGCGTGAAGCCTGGCACGGTGAGTCCGATCCACAGGAACCCGATACCTACCACGATTCCGGGAACCGCTCGCGGATACAGCGCGATCGTCTCCAGCGTCTTCGCCAATGGAAACGTCGAACGCTTCACGATCAGCACCACAACCATGACCAGCGCCGTGACGAACGCGGCGCCGAACAACGCCACCACGAAGCTGTTGGTGATCGCGCGCACATACGAAGGTTGCTCGATGAGCGAGCGGAAATGATCGAGGGTGAACAGGTCCCACGGCGGCACGAGAGGCGTGAGGAACTTGACGAAGGAGCGAAACACCAGCCCGACGAGCGGCAACAGGATCACGATCGTCACGTAGGCAGCGACTGCGAAAAACGCCACCCAACGCCACCGACCCAGATCGATAGTATGCGGGCGGGTCGCTTTACCCTTCACCGTCGTGAATCGATGCGTGTTACCGAGCACGCGCGAGTGCAAGCTGACGAGGACTGTCATGAGCAGCAACAACATCACCGACGCAGCAGCCAGCAGACCGTAATCGGGCTCGGTGCGACCGATGCCCTCGCGAAACAGGAAAGTCGTGAACACCTCGATGCGCTCCGCCGTGCCGAAGATCAGAGGAATCGAGAGCACCTCGATGCTGCCGACGAAACACAACAGCAGGCTGTAGAGAATGGCCGGCCGCATGAGCGGCAGAGTGACCCGGTAGAGCGCACGCACTGGCGATGCGCCCGTCGATCGCGCCGCGTCCTCCAGCGAAGCATCCATCAGACGCAACGTGGCCGAACAGTACAGAAACACCACGGGAACCAGCGAGAAGCCCGCCAGCACTCCGATGGCCGGCAATGAATACAGATTCCATGGCACGCCGCCGAGGAACGTCACGGAGGCGAGCGATATGTAGCCCGACGGTCCGTACAGCATGTACCAGCCAAACGCCATCACCAGCGAAGATACATACAAAGGCGCTTGTAACAACTCGCTGAAGGTACGCCGCCAGGGAATATTGGTCCGGATCAATACGATCGCCAACGCGGCGCCGATGACGGTCGCCGTCAGCGACCCGAAGATCGCCAGCGCCATGGAGTTGCGCAACGCCTCCCAGAATCGCTCGTTGGTCAGCAGTCGAACATAGTGATCGAGCGTAAAGGACCATTCCGACTCATACAGCGGCGTGCTACGCACCGATTGCAGCAATGCCACCGCAATCGGCGCGAACACCAGCAGCGCCGTGAAGGCCGCCACAGACCACTGGACCCAGTAGTCCCGCGTCCAACGGACGCGGGAGCGGATAATTGTGAGCTCAGTAGCAGCCATGGCGCGTCAACGCTTCAGTCCGTAAGACGCCTTCCATTGCGAGAGGAACTGATTCTGTTCCTGCAGCATCGTGCGGTCATAGCCCACGAGAATCACGTTGGCTTCACCGACCGTGTCCCGCACCGAATCGAACGTCAGAAACGGCACGGCGCTCTTCGGCACATCCGGACGATACGGCGTGAGACCGCCCTTACCCACGGCGATCTGACCTTCACGTGACAGCGCGAAGTCGACAAACAGCTGTGCAGCAGCCTTGTGAGAAGCGGCCCGCGTGATCGCCATACCGCGCACCATCACGGGAGTGCCATCGCGCATCAGCGCCCATTCCAGCACCTGCTCGCGCCCCTCCTCTTTCATGCGACGAAGAAACGTCACGCTGGAGCCGAAGTACGCGCCGACATACTCGCCAGCCGTGATCTTTTCTACCATCGTCGCGCCGCCGCCCTCCGGTCGCGTTTGCGGCCCGAGCGTACGCAGCGTCTCCCAGCCCTTTTGACCGCGCTGATGCACGTATGCCCAATGCAACGCATAGGCGAACGGATGGGAAGTCGCGTCGTAAGTGGTCAACCGCTTCGCATACAACATCGGCTGCTTGCGCACTTGTGCGGCGAGCCCGTCGAGGGAGTCGGGACGCTGCTCCTTGGTCTTCAACAACAGCTTGTTATAAATCAGCACCACCGGATCGGCCGAGATCGTGTACACGCCCTTCACTGGCTTGCTCCACTCGGGGAGCGCCGCCGCTTCCGGCGTGACATACGGCTCGACCTGATCGCGATCGATGAAACGCATCCACGTATCGGGAGCCGCGACAGCGATGATGTCTGCAGTCCGTCGCTTGACCGACGCCTCCGAGTAGTAGCGCTCGAATGCCTCGGCGGGCCCCAGATCCAGCGCCTCGACCTTGAGCCACGGATATTTGGCGTGGAACGCTTCGATGATCGGGCCCCAGTTGTACGCGGCAATGTTCGAATAGATCAGCACGTCGCGCTCGGACTTCGAACGCTTGACGGCATCGGCGTCGGCGGCCGACGCCGACAGCGGCGCCAGTCCAGCCAACCAGGCCAGACAACTCAACAATACAGATCGAACAGGTGAACTCATGGACATCTCCGCTCGCCGTGGGACTCGTCTCTAGAACTCGACTTCGTACTTGACCGTCGCCGTGGCGCCGGTCGCCTTGTTGTAGGTGTCGTTGCGGTTGAAGCCCTCTGAATAGTTGGTGTAGTAGTCGTTGTTGAACAGATTGTTGATGCCGAGACTGAGACGGCCCTGCGGCAGCTGATAGGTCGACAACAGATCGAACAACGAGCCCGATGTGACGCGGCCTTCGTGGAAACGCTCGCGGCCGACGCTGGCCGGGAACTCATTGCGGCCATCCCACCACACGCCCTGCAAACGTACGAACCAGTCTTCGGTCAGCGAGTGCTCCACATAACCGGTGACCTTGGTCGGCGGCACACGGCGGTTCTGCAACGGCGTCTCGTAAGAGCCGTCGTTGTTGTTGTCACCCTCGCCTTCCATCCACGCAGCGTTGCCGCCAATCTTCCAGCTCGCACTGATGGTCCAGTCACCCGACAGCTCGACGCCTTTCACGCGATCTGGCGCGCGCACCACGCTCGCATCGGTTGGGTTCGCCGGATTCAGCACATAGCTCACTCCGTTGGTCGATTCGACGAAGAAGAACGCCAGCTCCGCCTTGACGCTGTGATTGCCGAAGCGCACGCCCGTCTCGTAGCTGTCGATGATGTTCGGGCGCGGCTTGGTCGATGAGTTACGCAGGTCGATGTCGGCCGGTGTATCGCGCCACAGGAAGCTGAACTGCTGCACTTCGAAGCCTTCCGAGTAACCCAGGAACACATCCCAGTCCTCGTTGATCTCGAAGGACGTTCCCAGGTTGATTGGGGTCGCGTCATAGTCGAGCGATGCGCCGATGACGTTGCGCAACGTGAACAACGACTGGAAATTGCCGATTTCCAGCGTCGCACGCTCGTGACGCACGCCAGCCGTCACCGACCAGCGCGGCGTGATATGCGCGAATGCCTGGACGAAGGCCGCGTAGCTGTCCAGCTTCTGCGGCAGGCCGAAGGCGCGCCCATCCGTCAGCGGCGCCTCGGTGTCATCGTGCAGATAGTCGAGACCGTACAGCAGCTCGCCCTGATCGAGGCCGAGACCCGCGAAGCTGCGATTGAAGTCGAGCCGCACCCCGTGTTTCTTGGTCACGTTCATGCTCTGACCGTCGGGCTGCGAGGTGCGCGGAAAGCGATTGCGCACGAACTGGAACACGCTCTCCGTATCGAGATAGTAGAGCTGCGCCTTGAAGTCGCTGCTCCAGAAGAGATCCGGATGCAGGTACGCCACATTGGCGATCAGGCTTTCGTTACGCCGCGGCTCCTCGCCGGGCAGCAAGCCGGCAGGAATCGTGGTCGTGGGCGTGCCGTTCAACACGCTGCCGGGGACGAGCTGATACTGCGCGCTCTGCTCCTGGCGATGCGTGTTGATGCTGGCTTCGATACGGCCGTTGCCCACGAAAGCGCCGACCTTGCCGAAAAAGCTGCGGAACTCGGAGTCAGAGGTGCCGTCAGGCTGCGGTGGAATACGATCGCCGTTGGCGTCGAAGAACGAGTTGGTCTCGCCGTAGTGCGCCTCGGCGAGATAGTCCCAGTTGTCGGTCCCGCCCGATACCCCCATGCGCGCCGAAGGCTGACTGCTATCGCTGAAGTGCGTGAGCGAAGCGCCCATGCCTGCTTCCAGAAACAACTTGGTTTCGCCGGACTTGCCGCGCTTGGTGATGTAGTTGATGAAGCCGGCGCCTGCGCTGTTGCCGTAAAGCGCCGATGAGCCACGCACGACCTCGATGCGGTCGATGGTCCACGGATCGATCTCGCTCATCTCGCGAGACACATCGTTGAGCGTCGAAGTCATTGGGACGCCGTCGACCAGAATGACCGGCTTGCGACCGCGCAGCGACGTATAGGTATTGATGGTGGCCTGGTTACTCAACGACAAACCCGGCACCAGCTGAGCCAGCACGGCTTGCAGATCCTGGGTGACGCCGAGCTGCTTGCTCAGCTCCTCTTCATTGATGATGTTCACCGAGATCGGCATGGAGGTGATCTCGGTCGGCAACCGCGACCCCATCACCGTGATCTGCTCCACCTCCGGTGCGGCGGCCTCCTGCGTCCATGCCGGAGCCGATGCAGCTGCCAGCAGCACGCTCACACCCAACGTTTCAGCCCGCAGCCCGAGTACACGCGATCGAGTGCCCATCGTACGACTCCCCATTTATAGCTATTGGCCAGCGAAACCTCAGTAGCCAAAAGAGTAGCCAATTATTGCTAACGTCGCAAGACTGCCCTACGATTCCGTTCCAAGGCCGGTCCCAAAGGCCAAATTTCAGGAATAAGGAGATCGCCGTGTCGGCAGTCGATCATCAGGCCCACTTTGCGCTGGGGCGCACTCCGAGCTTCGCTTGTCAGGCGGATCCGAGGTTTTCGTACTGGATGCACGTACCCCGCTGCTATCCGCACGAGATCCCGGCGCACCGTTCGATGGTCGTGGCCCTGCACGGCACCGAGCGGAATGTGCCGCTGCTGCGAACTCTGTTCGAAGAGTTCTCCGAACGATTCGGTGTGCTCGTGGTGGCCCCGCACTTTCCTGCCGGCATCGGCCACCCGCGCGACGTCGACGCGTACAAATATGTGCGGGCGCTCGGGGTGAGCTACGACGAGGTGCTGCTCCATATCGTCGACGAAGTCGCTGCGCGCTACGATTGCGATCGCGCCAAATTCATGATGTTTGGTTTCTCGGGCGGCGCTCATTTCGCGCATCGCTTCTGGTATCTGTATCCCGAGCGGCTGCGCGCCCTCGCGGTGGCGGCGCCAGGCTCGGTGACGCTGCCGACGCAGGACAGCGATTGGTGGGTGGGCGTCAAAGACATGCCACAGCGCTTTGGTCGCGAAGTGAATTTTGCCGCGATGAGCACTGTTCCCACGCTGCTCGTGGTCGGCAGCGACGACACCTCGACCGAGTTGATCACGCACGACCGCGCGAGCCCTTACTGGATGGAAGGCGCCAACGGCGCCGGCCGCACCAGAGTAGATCGCCTGCGCACCTTGCACGGCGCGCTGCGCACTCGAGGCATCGAAACCACGCTGCTGGAATTGCCGGGCGTTACGCACACATATGCTCCTCTGGTCACGGCGGCGACTGACTTTTTTGCCAAATCCGTGACCGGGCTGCAGTCCCTGGCGGAGCGTTGACCTGGCAACTCACCCGCCACGATGAGCTACGCCAGCAACTTTCATTCCATAGGCTATCGCTTCGACGACCTGCGCGACTTGCTCGGCAAAGCCGGCCCCGCGCGTTCCGGCGATAGCCTCGCCGGCATCGCCGCCAGTTGTGCCGAAGAGCGCGTGGCCGCGCAAATGGCGCTCGCGGACGTTCCGCTGCGATCTTTTCTCAATGAAGCTCTCATCCCCTATGAGCAGGATGAAGTAACACGACTGATCCACGACTGTCACGACCGCGCCGCCTTCGCCGCGATCGCCAGCTTCACCGTAGGCGATTTTCGTAACTGGCTGCTGTCGGAGCACGCCGATGAGCAGGCGCTCGCCGCCGTCTCGACCGGCATCACACCGGAGATGGCGGCGGCCGTTTGCAAGCTCATGCGCAATCAAGACCTGATCGCGGTGGCGCGCAAGCGGCGCGTGGTGACCCGCTTTCGCAACACATTGGGGCTGCGCGGCCGCATGGCAGTCCGACTGCAGCCGAATCATCCCACCGACGATCCCCGCGGCATTCTCGCCAGCACCATCGATGGCCTGCTGTACGGCGCCGGCGATGCGGTGATTGGCGTGAATCCCGCATCGGACGACCTGCTGAAGCTACGCCCCGTTTGGGACTTGCTGGCCACCCTGGTCGAGCGGCTGGAGATTCCGACTCAAACGTGCGTCCTCACGCATGCGACACGACAGATCGAAGCGATCGAGCGCGGCGCACCCATCGACTTGATGTTCCAATCGATCGGCGGCACCGAGGCGCTCAATCGCAGCTTCGGCGTTTCATTGGCATTGCTGCGTGAAGCGCAGCAGGCAGCGCTGTCCTTGCAGCGAGGAACCGTCGGCAACAACGTGATGTATTTCGAGACCGGCCAAGGCAGCGCGCTCTCGGCCGATGCGCATCACGGCGTCGACCAACTCACTTGTGAAGCGCGAGCTTATGCCGTCGCGCGCGCATTCGATCCTCTGCTGGTCAATACCGTGGTCGGCTTCATCGGACCAGAGTACCTGTTCGATGGCAAACAGATCGTCAGGGCCGGACTGGAAGACCATTTCTGCGGCAAGCTGCTCGGCGTGCCGATGGGCGTGGACGTTTGTTACACCAATCATGCGCAGGCGGATCAGAACGACATGGACGACCTGCTGTTGCTGCTGGGGGCGGCTGGCGTCAACTACATCATGGGCGTGCCAGGCGCCGACGACATTCTGCTCGGCTATCAAAGCACGTCGTATCACGATGCGCTGTACGTGCGTGAGACATTGGGCCTGCGCCGCGCCCCCGAATTCGAAAGCTGGTTGCAAACAATGGGATTGATCGACGACGCCGGACGACTGACCAACGGCGCGGCTCACGCTTCGCCCGCACTCGCTCATGCGATGGAGCTGCTGAAGTGAGCGAAACCAGCGTCGATCACTGGCACTGGCTACGCGACTTCACTGCGGCGCGCATTGCATTGGGCCGAGCGGGCAATGGATTGCCGACTGCGCATGTATTGAGTTTCGCACTGGCTCATTCGCGAGCGCGCGACGCGATATTCACCGAGCTCGATGTCGACTCCCTGAAGGCCGAATGCGAGCAGGCTGGCTTGACGACCATCCTCGTGCGCAGTCGCGCGCATGACCGGCGAACGTATCTATTGCGCCCGGACCTGGGGCGGCGCCTCGATCCAGAGAGCGCAAATCTGCTTTCGCTGGCGCGTGCTCCACACAGTGACATCGTGTTCGTGGTGAGCGATGGCCTCTCGGCGACCGCCGTTCAACGTCACGCCTTGCCCGTGCTCCGCGACGCGCGCGCATTGCTTCGCGACTTCACGATCGGGCCAGTCGTCATTGCTACACAGGCGCGCGTGGCATTGGCCGATGAGGCGGGTGCGCTACTCGGCGCGCGCATCGCTGTAAGTCTGATTGGCGAGCGGCCCGGCTTGTCTTCACCTGACAGCCTCGGCATCTATGTCACCTATCGTCCTCAAGTGGGCAACGTCGATGAAGCGCGTAACTGCATTTCAAACATTCGCCCAGCCGCCCTGACCCCGGCAAACGCCGCACGCGAGCTTGCGCGGCTGCTGCGCGCCGTGCACTTCAATGGCCGCTCCGGAGTTGGATTGCCGCTCGATACGGTGGCGTTGCCAGACTGACGACTATCGGGCGGCAGCCGCTAGAGCGGCCCTTGCGCCACCCTGCAAGAACCCGACGTCGCTACCGACGGTGACGAAACTGCACCCCGTGGCCATGAGCTCGGAGGCCGTGACGCCCGGCCAGGTGGTTGAACCCAGCCATTTGCCCGATGCTTGCAGCTTCGTTGTCAACGCATCGAACGCGGCGCGCAGCCGCGGATCGTCGAATTGGCCCATGTAGCCCATGTCGGCGGTGAGATCCAGCGGGCCGAGAAACAACATGTCGATGCCGTCCACCCCGGCAATTTCGTTCGCGGCCTGCAATCCGGACGCACCTTCGATCATCGCGACGATCAGCAACTCATCGCGATAGTCCTTCAGGTAGTCCGTCGCCGCGCCGCCCCAGCGAGCCGCACGCGAAACCGTGTAGTGCGCGCCCCGCATGCCGAGCGGTGGATAACGACAGGCGGCCACGAGTGCACGAGCCTGCTCCGCACTTTCCACCTTCGGCGCGAGAATGCCTTCCGCGCCCGCATCAAGGGCGAGCTTCACGAAATGGGGCTGAATGTCGGGGATGCGCACGAGCACCGTGCTGTCGCCGGCCGCTGCAATCGCCCGCATCTGAGCGATGGTCGACTCGATGCCGTTCGGCGAATGTTCCTGATCGATGATGAGCGCATCGAAGCGCTCCAGACCGATGATCTCCGCCACCGCGGGATCGCCGGAAAACAACCACGCGCCCAGACAGCTGCGGTTGGCGGCCAGCGCCCGTTTCAGCCGGTTCACACGCCACATGGAAAGCTTCCTACGATCCCTCGCCGGCCGGGAGGAATTCGCGCCAGCGGTTGAGATGACGATAAACCGAGTGAGCCAGAGCCTCGCCATCGCGCCGTCTCAACATCTCGAGCATTTCGAGATGATCGGCGTTGCTGCGGCGGACGCCGGCCAGGTTATCCCACGTGCCTGAGGCAAAGCCCGAGCCGCGCTCACGCAACTCTCGGATCTGATCGGCCAGCAGATCGTTGCCGCTGGCGCGGTACAGTTTGTCGTGCAGCTGGAAATTCAACTCACGCAGCTGCTCACGGCCGCCGTGCTCAATGGCGTGCTGGAACCGATGCACTAGCTCGGCGAACGCATCGATATCCGCATCGGAAATGCGAGTGACCACCAGCCGTGCCGCCGCCGTCTCGAGGATGCTGCGCGTCTCGTACAGCTGATCGCGCTGCCGATCGCTCGGCTTGGCGACGCGGTACCCGCGGTTGGGAATGTGCTCGAGCAGATGGCGGGCCGCGAGTTCCGACAGGGCGATCCGCACCTCGAACCGGTTCGCCTTATAGAGCGCTTCCAAGTCCGCCTGTTTCAGCCACTCCCCGGGCCGAAAGCGCCCCCGCAACAGGTCCGCACGCAACTCCTCGTTGAAGGCCTTCTCGGCTGTTTCCAATTCCGGGCTTGTCATAGGGGCAAATAGTAGCCAATATTGTCTTTAATTCATAGCCGCCAAGTGTGGACCATGACAGACGCGAAGCCTGCTACCGGCCTGGCCGGATCGTTTCACTGCGCCTGCGTACAGATGATCAGTGGTCCGGACGCGGCCCGCAATCTGGCCGAGGCGCTCGAGTTCGGCCGATCGTCAGCCGCCGCTCGCGCCGATTTCCTCGCCTACCCCGAAGCGGTCGACCTGCTCGATCCCGATGCCGACCGGGTCAAGGCCCATGCACAGCCGCTCGATCGGCATGAGTTCGTGCTCGGCATTCGCCGCCTCGCCGTTCAACAACGGCAATGGATCCTGATCGGCTCGGTGACC
The DNA here is from genome assembly GCF_036402275.1 of Steroidobacter sp. Lineage (NCBI taxonomy): Bacteria > Pseudomonadati > Pseudomonadota > Gammaproteobacteria > Steroidobacterales > Steroidobacteraceae > Steroidobacter > Steroidobacter sp. The sequence goes on from NZ_DASWTF010000036.1 coordinate 645,009, forward strand.
GCGCGCTCCGCCAACGGCGCCATCGTCAACCGCAGCGTGCTCATCGAGCCCCGCGGCGAGATCGTCGCGACCTACGACAAGATTCATCTGTTCGATGCGCCGGTCAACCGCGACAATCCCGTTCCGGAATCGGTGCTGTATCGAGCCGGCGAAACCGCGCGCGTGTTTTCTCTGCCCTGGACCTCGATCGGCTTGTCGATTTGTTACGACCTGCGCTTTCCCCTGCTGTTCAGGGCGCTGACGCGGCACGGAGCCAAGGTGCTGTGCATCCCCGCCGCCTTTTTGCAGAGTACCGGCGAAGCGCATTGGCACACTCTGCTGCGCGCTCGCGCCATCGAGAATGGATGCTACGTCATCGCGCCCGCCCAAGTCGGAGTGCCGCATGAGGGCCGGCGCAATTACGGGCACTCGCTCATCGTGGATCCGTGGGGGCGCGTGCTCGCCGATGCCGGCGATCGACCGGGCGTCATTAGCGCCGACATCGACCTGGCCGTCGTCGACGCTTCGCGCGCAGCGCTGCCTTGTCTGATCCACGAAAGAACATTCACGATGAACGCGCCGGGTGTCGCGGAGGTCGATGTCAATGCGCACGCCTGACGAAACGTCCTTTTTGACTCTGCGCAGCGGCCATCGCATTTGCGTGGATCGCTATGGCCCCGCCATCTCGCCAACTTCTGAGGTCGTGCTGCTCGCCAATGGTGGGCCCGGCCTGCCCTGCGATTATCTGCGCGACGCGCACGTGCGCCTCGTGGACCATGGCTACTCGGTGATCGCCTACGATCAGCTGGGCTGTGGCCGCTCTGACCGACCGACGGACGCTTCGCTATGGACGCTCGAACGATACGTCGATGAGCTCGCTCAGCTTTGCGCCATGCTCGCGTTGCCGCGAGTGCAGCTGCTGGGTCATTCATGGGGCACGTGGCTCGGCACGGAGTTCTGTCTGCGCCATCCGCAGCGAGTGAAGAGTTACATCGCCGCCGACGGGGCCTGTGACATTCCGCACCTCGTGCAAGAACTGCATCGACTGCGCTCGGCTTTGGGCTCGGAAACCGCGACAATGATGATTCGCCGCGAAGCCGAAGGCACGATCGATCATCCGGAGTATCACGCCGCGATCACATTGCTCAACTACCGTCACGTGTGTCGGCTGGACCAGTGGCCCGAGTCGCTGCAACGCTCGCTGGCCGATTGGAACATGGGTCCTTACGTCACCATGCAGGGCCCGAACGAATTCACTTACACCGGCAACATGAAGGACTGGAACCGCCTCCCCGCGATGCGTGCCATCGAGATCCCCTGCCTGGTGATCGCCGGCCAATACGACGAGCTGACGCCGGCCTGCGCACGCAAGATCCATGACGCGCTTCCAAACTCGCGGCTGGTCATTTTTCGAAACAGCTCGCACATGCCGTTCTACGAGGAGCCCGCCGCCTATTTCGACGTGCTGCTACCGTTCCTGGACGCTCAGCGAGCCGTTAGCGCTTGAGCTGCTGCGTGACTTCCTCCACCGCATCGCATGTGATTGCCACGATCTGGTCGGCATCCGCTTGCGTCAGTATCAACGGGGGCGCGAAGCCAAGGATGTCGCCATGGGGCATGGCCCGTGCGATCAGACCACGCTTCCGCGCGGCTGCAGACACTCGGGCTCCCACTTTCAACGCTGGGTCGAAACGACGCTTGGTGTCACGATCGGCGACGAATTCCACTGCCGCCAACATGCCTACGCCACGGACTTCCCCGACAAAGTCATTCGATGACAGCTCGCTGAATAGTTGCTCACGCAAATAGCTGCCGACGCGCTCCGCGTTGTCAGCCAGCTTTTCGCGCTCGAGAATGTCCAGGCAGGCATTCGCCGCCGCGGCGGCCAACGGGTGACCGCTATAGGTGTAACCATGCGAGAACGCACCAACCTGCTCGGCGCCATCACGCACGACGTTCCAGATGCGCTCGCCAATGATCGATGCGGACATGGGCACATAGGCGCTGGTCAATCCTTTCGCCGCCGTGATCAGATCCGGCTTCATGCCATATCGCTCGCTGCCGAAGCGCGTGCCGATCCGACCGAAACCGCATACCACTTCGTCGGCGATGAGCAGAACGTCATACCGCTGCAGCACCGACTGGATCTCTTGCCAATAATCTTCGGGCGGCGGAATCAAACCACCCGTGCCCAGCACGGGTTCAGCGATGAACGCCGCGACTGTCTCGGGACCCTCGGCCAGGATCAATGCTTCCAGCTCGCGGGCGCGCCGCTTGGAAAACTCCCGCTCGGATTCACCGGGCTGCGCTCCCCAATAGTGATGAGGCACTCCCACGTGACGGATGATGGGCAGCGGCAGGTCCATGTGTTGGTGATAGAACGACAGGCCTGTCATCGAGCCGGAAATCACCGAGCATCCGTGATAACCGCGCTCCCGCGAGATGATCTTTTTCTTGCGCGGCAGTCCGCGCAGATTGTTGTAGTACCAGACCAGTTTCGCATTGGTCTCATTGGCGTCGGAGCCGGACAGACCATAGAACACTTTGGCCATGCCGGCCGGCGCCATCTCGATCAAGCGCATCGACAAGCGGGCCAGCGCCTCGGTCGTGTGGCCTGCGTACGAGTGGTAATACGCGAGCTTGTGCGCCTGGGCCGCGATGGCATCGGCAACCTCGCTGCGCCCGTAACCGACGTTCACACAATACAAACCGCCGAACGCATCGATCAACTCGCTGCCGTCCGCGCCTTTGATGCGAACGCCCGCCCCCGATTCCACGACGAAACACTCGGCGGCACCCGACGCATAGTCCTTGGCATGGGTGAAGGGATGCAGGACCGTCGCGCGATCCATCGATTGAAGCTGTGCCAGCGTCGTCATGGGTGTGCCCTCGGAAGACGCGATAAAAACTAGCCGACGGGCGTGCGATAAGTTCGCAAGATTCGCCCTGCAATGATAAAAATTGTCGCTGCCCCTGCATGGATACCCAACTCGACCAAGCTGACTACCGATTGCTGGAGTTGCTCCAGGCGGACGCACGCACCTCGATCGCGAAACTGGCCGAAACTGTCGGCTTGTCCGAACCCGCGTGCTATCGGCGCATCCAGCGGTTGAAACGCTTGAAGATCATAGAGCGCGAAGTCGCAGTGGTCTCACCGCGCACCATGGGTTGGCCGCTCACCATGATCGTCCTGGTGACGCTGGAGCGTGAACGAACCGCCATCCTCGATCGATTCATTCGCAAACTGCAGTCCGTTCCCGAGATCGTCGACGTCTGGTACGTCACCGGCGACTATGACTTCGCACTGCGTGTGGTGGCGCGAGACATGGAAAGCTTCGAGACCCTGACGCGCGAGGTGCTGTACGCGGATAACGTCGTCAAGAACTTCAAGACGCTGGTGACGATGCGCAGCGTGAAGAGTCAAGCGCCGCTCGTCGCGGCATCCCGGGATCTGGAGTAGTCAACGGCTCTTGCGCGGACTGTTCGCGCTGTTGTAGACGCGTGGCGTTATCTGCTCGATCTGCAATGACACCGGCTACGACCCGCTTCCCTTCGCACATCCGGACTCAATGCGCCGACACGGAAGAGCTTGCCGAAAATCGGCCCCGGGGCTGTCAGGAGGATCATGATTTACGAGTGGACGCTTCGAGTGCTTCGAGCTTTTCAACGTCGGCCAGGTGCTGGGTGCGGCCGCTTGCCCTCTTGTTGGCGATCAAGTCACTCATGGAGATGACCGGTACGTCGAGGCCGTCGACGTTGACGACGTTTCGCTTGGCATAGGCGTTCTCGAAATCGATGCCGCTGATACGCGTGAGAATATCGATGCGACGAGGGCTATTACCGATCGAAAGACAATTCCCTCAGAAGCGAAATCCGACTCCGAGATTCCGGTGAGCGGCGCGCCGAACCGACTGAGCGCTCGCATCAGGCTCGACGCGTTCACCGGTGACGCCCGTACGAACAAGTCGATATCCTTGGTTGCTCGCGGGTAGCCGTACACCGCAAGCGCGTAAGCGCCGACCAGCAGGAAACTAACGCCTTCCTCGGATAAGCACTCCAACATCTCTTTGTAGTCGGGATTCAGCATCTGCTTGCTGGGAAAAAGCCCAGACCTCACGCGTCAATTCCCATACTTCCAGAAGGCGCTCGGCCGGAGTACCCGGCATGAAGCCGCCATCATCGGCCTCTCGAGAAGACTTGTGAATCGTAACTTGATGACGATTAACTGAGGACATCGCGCGCCATCCCCCGACTGTGAAAGTCGATAGTTGGCGCCCCCGGCCGGAGTTGAACCGACGACCTACCGCTTAGGAGGCGGTCGCTCTATCCACTGAGCTACGGGGGCGACGGGCGGCATTCTAGCAGCTCCCGCCGCGTCATGACGTCGCTGGGTCATTCTTCCTCGCCCCGCGAAGATTGAGGATGAACAGGCCGACTTGCAGCACGATCAGGGCCAGGGCGTCCTCGTGCCAGCCCCAGACGATCCAGAGCACGTTGCTGACGATGAAGGTCCAGAAGCCCCAGCTGCGGCGGGCGCGGGATTGGGAGGCGACCAGCCAGGCGGCGGCGAGGGTCACGACCATCGCGGGCCATTGCAGTAACGACAACACATCCATGAAAGCCTCGGAGCGGATTTGACAGGGGCAAGCAAGCGCCGAGAGCAACCGTCAAAACCATGGACGAGTTCCGGGGCCATGAGCATGCTGTCGGGAAAGCACGCGCTTTGCTAGATTGGCCGCTTTGCCAGGGGCGGGGCTCTCTCGGCGATTCCATGCTCGTAAGACGCATCCGCAAGTGGTACGAAGCCACGCAGTTTCTGCGTGAGCACGGCTGGCTAGGCTATGCCTTTGCCGTGCTCAGCAGCACCGGCGCCATGTACGTGCGCGTGCTGCTCAGTGGCGTGCTCGAAGGCTTTCCCTTCATCACGTTCTTCGCCGCCATCGTGATCACGGCGTTTATTTTCGGCTGGCGGGCCGGCGCGCTGGCGGGCGTGCTCGGCGGGATGATTTCCGCGTATTTCCTGCTGCCGCCGGACTGGTCGCTGGACGGGCACGGCGTCTCGAATACGATCGGTATGGCCTTCTACGTCGTGCTAGTCAGCGTGATTCTGCTGCTCACGGCGGCGATGCACCGGGGCTTCGCGGAATACGCGCAGGACGATCGGCAACGCCAGCAGCTCAACGAGCTCTTGGAGTCCCGGGTTGCCGAGCGCACAGCCGAGTTGCAAGCCGCCAATCAGAAGCTACGCGACGAAGCGCGATCTCGCGCCGAGGCCGAAGCCCTGGTCAGGCAGATGCAAAAGATGGAAGCGGTGGGCCAGCTGACAGGCGGCATCGCGCACGACTTCAACAACATGCTCGCCATCATCATCGGCTCGATCGACATGGCGAAAAAATACACCCAGCGCGATCCAGCGAAGGCAGCGAGAGCCATCGATCATGCGATGGAAGGAGCGACCAGGGCCGCCGAGTTGACCGCTCGCCTGCTGGCATTCTCGCGCCAGCAACCGCTCGATCCGCGCCCGGTGGACGCGAACAAATTGGTCAGCGGCATGTCCGAGCTGCTCACGCGAACACTCGGCGGCAACGTTCGCATGGAGACGGTGCTAGCCGGCGGCCTCTGGCGCATGTTCGCGGATCCGCCGCAGCTGGAGAGCGCGATCCTGAATCTGTGCGTGAACGGGCGGGACGCGATGCCCGACGGCGGCAAGATCACGCTCGAGACGATGAACGCGCACCTCGACGACACTTACGCCGCCACGCACGCCGAAGTGCGCCCCGGTCAGTATGTAGCGATTGCAGTCTCGGACACGGGCGAAGGCATGTCAGCGGACGTGCTGTCGCGCGCATTCGATCCGTTCTTCACCACCAAGAAGCCCGGTCAAGGCACGGGACTCGGCCTGTCGCAGGTGTATGGCTTCGCCAAGCAGTCGGGCGGCCATGTGAAGATCTATTCGGAAGTGGGCCAGGGCACGACGGTCAAGCTCTACCTGCCCCGCTACGTTGGCGACGACCTGCCGGAAACAGTCACGCTGCCAAAGGATCGACCGCTTGAAGGCGCGGCGTCGGAAGTCATTCTCGTCGTCGAGGACGAAGATCGCGTTCGTCAGATGTCAGTGCAGCTGCTGCAGGACCTGGGCTACCCGGTGATTCACGCGAATGACGCAAAACACGCGCTCGCCATGCTCGATACGGACGTGACCTTCGATCTGCTGTTCACTGACGTGGTGATGCCGGACATGAATGGCAAACAGCTCGCCGACCGCGTTCGTGAGCGGCGGCCCGGAACCAAGGTGCTCTACACAACCGGTTATACGCGCAATGCCGTCATTCACAACGGCATGCTCGACCGCGACGTCTCCTTCCTGCCGAAGCCGTTCACGATTCAGCAGCTCGCCACCAAGATTCGCCAGGTGCTGGATCAGAAGTGAGTCACACCGGGCCGGGAGCGATACGGTCGATGGCCGCGAGCTCCTCGCTGGTAAAACTCAGCTGATTCAAAGCGCCAAGATTCTCGCGCACCTGCGCGGCGCTGCTAGCGCCGATGATGGTCGACGTCATGCGACGATCACGCAGCACCCACGCGATGGCCAATTGCGCGAGCGATTGGCCACGCGCCTTCGCGATCTCATTCAGCGCCGCCGCTTTCTGAACGACCGCATCGGAAACAGCCTCGGGCCGCAAGAAACGAGTGCCGCGCCCCACGCGTGAGCCAGCAGGAATGCCCTGCAGATATCGGTTCGTCAGCAGTCCCTGCGCGAGCGGCGAGAACGCGATCATGCCCGCCCCCACCTGCTCCACTGCTTGAAACAAACCGTTCTCGATGGTGCGGTTGAAAATGCTGTACGAGGGCTGATGGATCAGCAGCGGAACCTGCCACCGACGCAGCAGCGCTTCGAACTCGATGGTGTGCTGAGGCGAGTACGAAGAGATGCCGACGTACAAAGCCTTGCCCTGCTGGACTGCCGTAGCCAGCGCCGAGGCAGTTTCCTCCATGGGCGTCTCGGGATCGAAACGATGCGAATAAAAGATATCGACGTAGTCGAGCCCCATGCGACGCAGGCTTTGATCCAGGCTCGCCAGCACGTATTTACGCGAGCCGCCGCCCTGCCCGTACGGCCCCGGCCACATATCCCAGCCGGCCTTGGTGGAAATGATCAGCTCGTCGCGGTGGGCGTGAAAATCTTCTTTCAGCAACCGGCCGAAGTTGGTCTCGGCGCTGCCGTACGGCGTGCCGTAGTTGTTCGCGAGATCGAAATGCGTGATGCCGAGGTCGAACGCCGTGCGCAGGATCTCACGCTGACGCTCGATCGGCGTGTCGTTACCGAAGTTGTGCCACAGCCCCAGCGACAGCGGCGGCAGCTTCAGCCCGCTGCGACCGACGGGGCGGTAGGCGAATTGTTCGTATCGATTGGTGGCGGGGAGGTACGCAATGGCGGGTTGAGTCATGAGCGCAATGTAACGGCCCTGGTGAGATCTTCACAAGGGCCGGCGCGCATCGCCTGAAAACGTCAGAACGAAACAAGAAATGCGATGCGGATCCGATCCAGCCAATCGCCGACGGCGTTGCTGCCCGCGTCGATCGCGTTCTCCGGCTTGTAGTGATACCACCAGGCCGTGAGCAACGTCTTCGGCATCGGCACGTAATCGAGCGTCAGTGCGTGCAGCTCGTAGTTGGTGCCGATCCCCGTATTGTCGTGCGAGAACGCACCGAGCACCGCGTCCGTCTCCGCGACCGAGTAGCCATACGTCACGCGCCAATCATGCGGCTGCGTGACTCGGCCGATGCCGAGATCCATGCCATAGCCGGTGTCCTCCGACGTCTCGGCGCCGAAGTTCTTCACGTAGTCGCCGACGAACCGCACCGGCCAACGCGAGCCGAGGCCGGACCAGGTGGCGCCAACGATCAGGTCGCCGAGATTGAAGTCGGAAAGATAGCTGCCGTCGGGCCGGCGAAGGTTGTTCCTGAAGTCGCCGGCGTCGGCGCCGACGATGCTGCCCAGCGTGTAATCGTAGTACGCGCCGGAGACCTCGAATTTGAAATCGCCGAGCTCGGCGGTGTCGTAGCCCAACTGCGCGCCCGTCATGGTGCTGTCCGCGCCGCCCGCATCTTCATCGACGATGAAGAATAGACCGTTGGCGCGCAACGCCGAACCATTGCCGAACTTGTGCTTGTACATGCCGCTCACGCCGTCCGGATTCACATCGCCGTCCCAGACGAGGTCGGTGCGCGTGAAGGGCTGCGGAATCTTGCCGCCGTAAATATTCAGGTCGCCGAAATTGATCTGCGCGTACGCAAGATCGAGGCTCACCTGAAAATCGTCGTCGAAGTTCGACAGCTGCACGTCGGTGCTGTTCGGATCGTCCGCATCGCCGGTCACCAGGCGAGTGCCCAGGGTGACGCGATCGTTCACCGCGTAAGTAGCGCCCAGGCGGCCACGAACCTGTCCACTCTTGCGAGCGCGGACATCTTCATCGGAGTAGTCGCCCTGATAGCGCAGGCGCAGATCGCCAGTGACATTCAACTTCGGCTTGCCATCGGCGACCAGCGGAGCCGCCGGTGCAGTGGGCGCAACGGCCGGTGCGGTTTGTGCGGGAGGACTGGTGACACCGACACTGGCTTCCAGCGCCCGAATCTTTTCTTCGGTCTGACGCTGCATCTCGCTGATGCGCGCCTGCTCGGCTCGCAGCGCTTGGATCTGCGCGCGAACCGCGGCAGCATCGGCACTCTCCGCGGCGAAGGCACCCTGGCTCAGCATTGCAAGCAGAATTGACACGCCGAGCAGGCTTCTCGCCCTACCGTCTTCGAAATTCATGAACTCTCCCGGTAAAACTCATGCGCGAGGTTCGCGCTACCGGGGCATGATGCCGAAGCCGTCCTGACGTTAACCTGACACCTGATTTGTATCGGATTGCTCAGCTGCCCAGATCGAACATGCCTTCGACCGCAGCCTTGGTGAACACACGGAATGCGATCATGGTTTCGGTGAGCTGCACGCCCGGCAGCTTGCGGATCTTGTCGCTGACCACCTCAGCCAGCTCCTCGTTTTCCTTGACGCGCACGATGGCCACCAGATCGTACTGGCCCGCCACCGAAAACACTTCGGCCACGCCCTTCACTTCCACCAGCTGTTGCGCAAGCTCGTTGACCGAAGAAGTTTCGGCCTTGATGAGGACCACTGCACTGACGCCGCCGATCATGATGCTCTCCTGAACGATTCGTTACTCAGCTCGATACGCGCTATCGCAGGCACGACATCAGCGAGCCGCGATGCTTGATGGTTTTCATGCAGACGGTGGTCTCGACCTTTTGCACGCCCGGCAGGCGCGAGATCTCCGCTCGCAACAGCTCATCCAATTCTCCGATGCCTCGAACCAGGACGTGCAGCAGGTAGTCCGCCTGCCCGGCCGTGGTGAAGCACTCCAGCACCGAAGGATGACGGTTCACCGCCGCCTCGAAATCGGTATGGCGCGCCGAGTTGATGGTCACCTGCACGAAGGCATGCAGTTCCAGCCCGACCGCCGACGCATCGATGTCCGCTCGGTAACGCCGGATCACGCCCCGACGCTCCAGCTCGCGCACCCGCGACCAGCACGGACTCTTCGACAAACCGACCTTTTCGCCCAGCTCGGCGTACGAGAGCCGTCCGTCGTCTTCCAGCAATTTCAGGATAGCGGTTTCCGTTTTGTCCAGCATCAGGACGTTTTCCTTCGAAATGGCGTAACTGTACTACTATCGTTCTTCCCGAGCCTTTGCAAGGCCCGCTTTCCGGAACAATGTCTTGCAGCCCCGGCGCGACACTCTGCGGACGGACAGTCAGACGGCGTGGGGGCCGGCCGATGCATCGCAAATTCGACAAGATCACCACCATCGAGCGACGAGATGCGATTACCTACCCGGCGATCCGCCGCTGGGACCAGGAAGACCCCCTGCGCCACCGGCGTGAAGAGTTCGAGCTGCCGGGCGGCATCATTTATATGGACGGCAATTCGCTCGGCCCGCTGCCCAAGGCGACGCGCGCCCGCATCGACGAAGTGGTCGCCAAGGAATGGGGTCAGGGTCTGATCCGCAGCTGGAACGACCATAACTGGATCGATGCGCCGCTGCGCGTGGGCGACAAGATCGCGAAATTGATCGGCGCTCGCAGCGGCGAAGTGGTGGTCGCCGACTCCACGTCGGTGAACTTGTTCAAGTTACTTGGAGCCGCGCTCGCTGCGCGCCCGGACCGATGCGTCGTGTTGTCCGAGCCGGGCAACTTCCCCACCGATCTCTACATGGCCGAAGGCGCCATCGGCACGCGAAACTGTTCCTTGCAACTCAGGCTGGAACCTGCCGAACGCATCATCGATGCCATCGACACGAACACCGCAGTGGTCATGCTCACGCATGTCCACTACAAGACCGCCGCCATTCATGACATGCGAGCCATCACCGCGAAGGCTCACGAGCATGGCGCGCTGGTCATCTGGGATTTGAGTCATAGCGTCGGCGCGATCGAGGTCGATCTGAACGGCTGCGAAGCCGATATGGCCGTGGGGTGCGGCTATAAATATCTGAATGGCGGGCCGGGCGCGCCGGCGTTTTTATTCGTCGCCGAACGGTTGCAGGCCGAACTGGCCTCGCCGTTGCGGGGCTGGATGGGCCACAACCGCCCGTTCGAGTTCATCGATCAGTACGAGCCGGCCAACGGCATTCGCCGCTTCCTGTGCGGCACGCCGTCGGTGCTCGGCGTGCTCAGCCTGGAAGTGGGCGTCGATCTCATGCTTCGCAGTCGCATGCAGGACATCGTGCAGAAGTCCCGCTGGCTGAGCGAATTGTTCGTCGACCTCATTGCTGACATTTGCCCCTCGCTGCAGCTGGTCAGCCCAGCCAACGTGAACGAGCGCGGCAGTCATGTTTCTTTCGCGCATCCTGACGGCTACGCAATCATGCAGGCGCTGATCGAGCGCGGAGTGATCGGCGACTTCCGTGCGCCGGATCTGCTTCGCTTCGGCTTCACGCCTTTGTATCTGCGTTACCAGGATGTTTGGGACGCCGCCTACACCGTCGCCGACGTAGTTCACAGCGGTTGTTGGGCGGATCCACGTTATGCAGTTCGCGCCGCGGTGACATGATGCTCGCGCAGACACTCCGCATGCCGTACACCTCACACGTGGATGGATTTGCACGGGAGCGCTTGCCGCCGCCGCATCTCTGGCCGGAGTTTCGTTTCGATTTACCGGAGCTGCAGTATCCGGAGCGCATCAACTGTGGCGTCGTCCTTCTCGACGACGCCGTCCGCGAAGGGCACGGCGAACGCGTCGCGCTCTACTCGGACAGTGGTGTGTGGACTTACGCACAACTGCTCGATCGCACCAATCGCATTGCCAATGTGCTCGTGAAAGACATGGGCATCGTGCCCGGCAACCGCGTTCTGCTGCGAGGACCGAACAATCCCACGCTGGTGGCCTGCTGGCTGGCCGTGATGAAGGTCGGCGCCATCGCAGTCACGACCATGCCAATGCTGCGTGCTCATGAGTTGTGCGTCATCGCCGAGCGAGCGCAGGTGGATCACGCATTGTGCGACTCACGTTTCGTACAGGAGCTGCAACACGCGGCCGAGTTGGGCGGCCGGTTTAAGAACATCGTTTGCTATGGAGGGGATTCTGGGGGTGGTCGACTGGAGAAAATGATGAACGGGCAGGCTTCGACGTTCGACAACGTCGACACTGCCCGTGACGATGTCTGCCTGCTCGCGTTCACCTCCGGCACGACGGGCACGCCCAAAGCCACGATGCACTTCCATCGCGATGTGCTTGCCATGCGAGAAGTCGTGGCGGGCCATCTGCTCGAAACCTCGCCCGACGATATTTACATCGGCAGTCCTCCACTGGGATTCACATTCGGCTTGGGCGCGCTGCTCGTGTTCCCGCTCGGCCGGCGGGGCGCGAGCGTGTTGGTGGAGCAGCCCAGCGGCGAGAATCTGCTGTCGGCTGTGCAGCGCTTTCGGGCGACGGCCATGTTCACCTCGCCGACCGCGTATCGCGCGATGATTCCGATGGTGTCGAGATTCGACATCTCCAGTCTCAAGCGCTGCGTGTCCGCGGGCGAAGCGTTGCCCAAGGCGACTTCGGATGCCTGGCATGCGGCCACGGGCATCCGGATCATCGATGGCATCGGTGCGACCGAGCTCATCCATATATTTATCTCGGCCAAGGGCGATCAGATTCGTCCGGGCATGACGGGCAAGCCCCTGCCCGGCTATCAGGCCTGCATTCTCGATCCGGATGGCCTGCCGCTACCGCCGGGCAAAGTCGGCCGCCTGGCGGTGAAAGGTCCCACCGGCTGCCGCTATCTCGACGATCCGCGGCAACGTGATTACGTGCACCAGGGTTGGAACGTCACTGGCGATCTGTACTCGCAGGACGAGGATGGCTATTTCCATTTCGAAGCGCGGGCCGACGACATGATCATCTCGTCCGGTTACAACATCGCAGGCCCCGAAGTCGAAGCCGCGCTGCTGGAGCATCCCGCCGTCAAGGAGTGCGCAGTCGTCGGCATGCCCGATGAGGCGCGCGGGCAGATCGTCAAAGCTTTCGTCGTGCTTCAGGATGGCAACGTAGCGTCGCCGGAGATGGCGCGGACGCTGCAGCAGTTCGTCAAAGAAAACATCGCGCCGTACAAGTACCCGCGCGCCGTCGAGTTCCGAACTTCACTGCCGAAGACGGCGACTGGGAAGCTGCAACGCCACGCATTGCGAGCGCCTCAACCTTAGAGCAGCCGGCGCCAGAAGAACGCCGCGAGCGTCACGGCGCCGCTCGCGAGGATCAGCAGCATCACCCACCAGAACGCGTGCCCGCCATGCAATCCGGGCAGGCCGCCGACGTTCATGCCGAAAATGCCGGTGACCAGCGTCATCGGCAGCAGCACCGCGGTCAGAATGGACAATACATACAGGTTGCGGCCAGTGCTCTCGGCGAGGCGCGACGCCAGTTCTTCCTGCAGCAGCTTGGCGCGCTCGTAGAGCTCGGAGATTTCTTCCAGCGCGAACGCGAGCGTATCCGTGCACGACTGTAGAGCGTCACGATCGTCCGGTTCCAGCGCACCGCTCGGCCGGTGCAGAAAGCGATTCAAGTCGGATCGTTCCGGTGCGAATTGACGCCGCATTCGCGCGCACAGTCGGCGGTTACGACCCAGCAACTCGCGTTGCTGCTCGATCTTGCCGGCCAGAATCTTATCCTCGATGTCGTCGAGCTGATCGGTCATCTGGTTCGCCAGGCGCTTCACTCGACTGGTACGCAGGTCGAGCAGCTGTGCCGCCAGGTCGATGCCGGAGGTGGCCGTGAATTGGGAACGCATCTGCAGACGCAACTCGTCGGCGCTCCGCAGCGGATGCAGCCGCGCCGTGATCAGCAAACGCCGATTCGCGAAACACCACAGCGGCGCGACCTCGGAAGGATCCGAGGCGTCGTCGTAAGAGAAATCGTTGACCACGAGCAACAGGCCGTCCTCGACCATCTCGACGCGGCGATTGCCATCGTGATCGCGCCACAGCTCCCGTAGCGCTTCGGGAAGAAAGGTCGCATCGAGCAGCCAGCGACGGGCCCGGGCGTCGCTCAAATTGAAGTGCAGCCAGACAACCGCGTCCGTCGCGCCACTCTGGATTTGTGACAACGCCGGCGCGACGCCTTCCGCGGGTATCTCCTGGGGCACGCCACCCGGCCGCAGCCGATAGCCGCAAATCAGCCCGCCGTCCGCACCCAGCGTCTCGCTGAGCGCGACCGGTAAGGGCCTGGGCCCGACACCCGAGTTTTCCGTGGCTTGTTGTGACACTGGCGAGTCATGTTGTAACGACTCCGCCAAGAATACCGCAGCGTCCCGCCCGGTCATCGTTACATTTAACGATGCCCACCGCGGTTTGTGGCGGCGGGGTACGTCCTTGTACCCGGGCGGCTTTCCCTACCGAACAGCTGACTCTTAGTTGGTGCGCGTGATGCGGCCTTCGATGGCGGCGTCAAACGGCTGCGGCAGCGATTCCACATACTCGACCAGCGCATCGAGATCGACCGGACCCACGACCCGGTTCGTGCCCGAAGGCAGCACCAGGAAATTGTCGCCGCCGGCAGCGATGAAGCTGTTGACGGTCACGCGATAGGTCGCGTTCGGATCGAGCGGCGTGGCGTCCGAAGTGAGAATCTGCGTCACGCGATCGCCGACCGGCCGCGCGTTGTCCCAGGTATAGGTCAGGCCCGAGGGCTTCAGGATGCGAGCAAAGGTCTGACCCTGCCACTGCTGTTCGAGCAGCGTCTTGATCTGTGCGCCGGTGAGATCCATCGAGACCAGATCGTTGCCGAACGGCTGGATGGTGAACAGCTCGCCCCAGGTCACTTCGCCCGTCGCGAGATCGGCGCGAATGCCGCCCGGATTCATGAAGGCGAAGTCCGCATCCGTCGTCACGCGCTGTGCGTCGGCAATCAGATTGCCGAGCGACGATTCGCCGGCGCTGTTTTCAGTACGCGTCAACGCGCTCGTGACCGTGCCGACGACGCGATTCACCAGCGGCGCGACGCGCTCATCGGCTTGGGCCACGAGCTCGGCGACTTTCACATCCGGCACGAGGCCGGGACCTTCATCGCCCCAGGTCGTCACGATGGCGGCGGACTTCTCCACCACGTCGTCGCTCTTGCGGCTGATCGACAGGTCGATGTCGCCGTAAGCCGTGCTGGCCGAGAACGCCTGCGTCAGCAGAATTTCCTTGCCCTTGTCGTTAGCCACCAGCGCGTTGGTGAAGCCGTGCGCATGACCCGAGATCACCACGTCCACTTCGCTATCGAGCCGCTTGACGATCTCGGCGATGGGACCGGTAGGCGGCGCCACTTCCGGATCGGTGGGACCGGTGTAGCTGGTCTGGCCCGTGCCCTGGTGGATGGTGACCACGATGGTCTTCACACCGTGACGCTTCAACTGCTTCACCGACGCGTTGATGGCGTCGGCTTCGTCGATGAACTTGAGCCCGGCCACCCCGGTCGGCGTGACGATGGTCGGCGTTTCCTTGAGCACGGCGCCGATGAAGCCGATCCGCACGCCCTCAACGGTCTTGACTGTATGAGGCGGCAGCACCGAACGACCGGTGGACTGATCGATCACGTTGGCGCTGATGTATGGAAACTGCGCGCCCTGCCAGCGCTGTTCGAGGAAAGGACCGTCCTCGTGATTGCCGCCGTACACCAGGCGCAGCGCCTCGCCGATGCCCTCGTCGAACTCGTGATTGCCGAAGGTGCCGACGATATTACAGCGGGGCTGGGTATAAGCCTGAATGTCATAGGGCAGCTTGCGGAACAGGCGCACCGGCAAGCAGTGCTTGTTTGCAAGCTCGTTCATCACGCTGATGGCCGGCTCATCCTGCAGGAGGGCCGAGTTCGGCGGCGAGGCGCCGACGTGATCGCCAGCGTGCACGATGAACGCGCCATCCTTCGCCGACTCCGACGCTGCACGCAGATAAGAAGCGAGCACCGCCGCGCCACCCGCCGGACGGGAAGCGACGGCACGCGGCGAGAGCTGACCGTGAAAGTCGTTGATGCCCAGCAGTTTGATCTTCACCACCGGGTCGTACTTCCAACGCGAATCGCGCCAGGTCAGTCGCTGAGCTGCTTTGGTGCGCGCTCCCTGCCCCTCGAGCCGTTCTTCGAATTTATCGGCTTCGTTGGAATGGGAATGTTGATCGTGCGAATGAGCGGCAACGGAAAACGTCGCGGCGACAGCCGCGGCCAGCCACAGGGACTGCGAACGCATGGCAACTCCTTAACCAATGGCGCAATGACGGCGCACTCTGCCGTCGCCGCTTTACAGAATCGTCGCGGCCAGATTGCAATCTGATGGCGATCCGGGCTCGGAACGGTTCACTCGGCCGGCAAACTCCAGTACAGTGAGAACCATTCGCATTTAACCCAGGCGTCACGGGGCCTGCACCGGCATGGCGCCCCTGAATGGATCCTCAGTGTCGGCCACCGAGCTCGCCCCACAGCAACAACTCACCGCGCTGTACAGCGATCACCACGATTGGCTGCAGCGCTGGCTGCGTCGCCGGCTCGGCGATGCGGCCGATGCGCCCGATCTGGCGCAGGATGTGTTCATTCGTCTGCTGGCGCGGCGGCAGGCCGTCGCGACTCGCGAGCCGCGGGCCTATTTATCGACGATCGCACGCGGGCTGGTGATCGATCACTGGCGGCGACGCGAGTTGGAGCAGGCGTGGATCGCGACACTGGCGACGATGCCCGAACCGGAGGCTCCCTCGTCGGAGCATCGCGCATTGATCCTGGAAGCGCTGATCGAGATCGATCGGATGCTCGACGCCCTGCCTCCCCCGGTCCGCAAAGCTTTTCTGCTGGCTCAACTCGACGGCATGACTTGCCCGCGGATCGCACGCGAGCTCGGCGTCTCGTTGGCCACCGCCGAGCGCTACATCGCCAAGGCGCTGCGTGCCTGCTATGAGTTGCAGTTCGAATCGTGACCGACGCGAATCCAGATGCCGCCGTGCTGCCGTCGCAGGTGATCGACGCGGCCATCGACTGGTGCGTCAGGCTCGACTACAGCGATGCGACTCCGGATGTGCGGCTCGCATTCGAGTCCTGGCTCGCAGCCGATGCCCTGCACGCCCTCGCCTGGCAGCGTGTCCGTTCTTTGAATCATCCATTCAAGAAGGTGTCGCCGCGGCTGGTGCGCGCCACGCTTGATTCAGCGGCCGCGGAACGAACCAAACATCGCCGCAATGCTTTGAAGCTGCTGGCCACCGGCGGATTCCTGCTTGTCGGGAGCTCGTATCTATTGCGTGAGGTCACTCCATGGGAGCGATTGCTTGCCGATGCAAGCACGCGCGTTGGCGAGCGCCGCACCGTGCGGCTCGCAGATGAAACCTTGCTCGAGCTGAATACGGACAGTGCGGTGACGACTGACCTGACCGGCGCACGACGCCTCGTGCATCTGAGGCGCGGCGAGATGCTGATCCAGACAGGCGCTGACTCGCTGGCAGGCCATCGCCCGTTCTGGGTTCGCACTCCGTTCGGCACGATGCAGGCGCTGGGCACACGATTCAACGTGCGTTTGGAGGAGCAGAGTGCGCGCATCAGCGTGCAGGAAGGCGCGGTCGAGTTGCATCCAGCAGGCAGCACGGCTTCGACGATCGTCCGCGGGGGAGAAAGCTACCAGCTGCATCGTGACGCGGCGCTGCGCGCCGAATCCACTGGCATCCGTGCCGATGCATGGGTCGATGGCGTAATCGTCGCCAAGGACGCCCGCCTCGCCGACGTGCTCGCCGAATTGGCCCGCTATCGAGTCGGCGCGATCACCTGCGACCCGCAGGTCGCAGATCTGAGGCTCTCCGGAATCTTTCAGGTACGCGACACCGACAAAACATTGCAATTCCTCGTTGAGACGCACTCCCTGCGCATTAGCTATCGCAGCCGCTTCTGGGTCCGGGTCGCCGCTGCCGGACGCTGAGCGAAATATTTTTGCCAAAGGCTGAGGGGATTGGCCCGCTCGTCCGGCCTGACGAATGACACCCCGTCATTCATTCCTCAAGAGATCCCGGCGCCATGTCCGTGTCCTGCTCGATTTCATCCTTCCGGCTGACCTTCGCGATCAAACAAGCGCTGCACGCAGCGCTCGCGGCGACCCTGCTCGGCGGCCCGGCGGTCAGTTCGGCCCAAGCCGGGCAGAGCACGACGGACGAACAGAAACACGACTTCAACATTCCGGCCGGCGCGCTCGACGCCGCATTGGAACAATTCGCCCTGCGCGCCGGTGTAAATCTGAGCTATGAGCCGTCGCTCGTCCTAGCGCGTCAGTCCGGAGGACTGACCGGCGAGCATACCGTCGCGAGCGGGCTGGCTCGCTTGTTGATGGGCACAGGGGTCGAGGCGGTCGCGCAATCCGCCGGCGGCTACGTGCTGCGCGCTTCCGCCAACGCCGCGCAACCTCAACAAACGTTGCCTCGCGTGCGCGTGGTGGAAGCGGAAGATGCACCGGAAGTGACGAGCGCATACGCGGGCGGTCAGGTGGCTCGCGGCAGTCGTGTCGGCATGCTCGGCAACCGAGACTTGTTCACGACGCCGTTCAGCACCAAGTCCTATACCAGCGATCTGATCCGCAATCAGGGCGCACGCAACGTCAATGACATCGTCGCCAACGATCCTTCGATTCGCAACAGCCTGGCGCCCACCTCGCCCATCGATCAAAGCTCCATTCGCGGCTTCCTGGCCAACAGCGATTCGTATCTGTTCGACGGCCTGGAAGGCTTCGTCGCCTACAGCGGCGTCCGGATCAAACATTACGAGCGCTTCGAGATTCTCAAGGGTCCGGCCGCGGCGCTGGCCGGAGCGGCCGGTTATGGCACGGCCGTCGGCGGAATCTTCAATCTGGTGCCCAAGCGCGCTACCGACATCCCCGTGCGCTCGGCCATGCTGTATGTCTCCGACGACTCGTTGTTCGGTACGCACCTCGACCTCGGCCAGCGCTTCGGTAGCGATGGACAGTTTGGCGCCAGGCTCAATGTGACCGCCGAGGACGGCGAGCTTTACGATGGCGCCGAGCGGCAACAACTGTCGCCCCAACTCGCGCTCGACTATCGTGGCGAGCAATTGCGCGTCACATTCGACGCGGGCCACAACCGACAGAAATCGTCTCCGATCTTCAGCCACTGGCGGCTCGCGGCGGGGCAGCCTCTGCCCGCTCTGCCCGATGCACGCTTTCATCCCAAGCCCGCGTGGGAACTGCTGGATTTGAAGCAAAACTTCGCGCTGCTGAGCGCCGAGTGGGATTTGAATGAGCAACTCACCGCCTACGCCCGCCATGGCCGGCTCGAAGAGGATCCGCAGACGCGCATCTACATCGATCAAACGACCATCGATGGCGGCGGCCGAGTCAGATACACCAGCGCATCGAGTTATCTGTGGCAGCTGGAGAATCGAGTGACCGATGCGGGTCTGCGCGGCGATTTCCAGTTGGGCGGGACTCGGCACCAGATCACGCTACAAACCGTGCGGCAGCGACAAAGCACCTACGACGAGCGGCTGCTGACCGTGCAATTGCCCCAGCCGGTCGCCGGCAGCATCTACGAGCAGGCCGACATTCCCAATCCGTTCGTGAACCTCGATACGGCGACCGGGACGCGGCTGGCGAATTCGATTTTGTATCTCGACAGCGTCGCGCTTGCAGATACGATCACGCTGCTCGATGAGAGACTGTTTACGACGCTAGCCCTGCGGCATCAGACCATCGAGAAAGGTGCGTACGATCAGTCCGCCACCACACCAACGGTCGGTGCGTTATACAAAGTCGGCGGCGGTTGGTCGATCTACGCCAACTACGCCGAAGCGCTCTCGCAAGGCGCAATCGCGCCAGCCGGTACGACCAACGTGGGCCAGCAACTGCCGCCTTTTGAGTCCAAGCAACACGAACTGGGCGTGAAATGGGACGGCGGCAACTATGGAATCACTGCTGCCTACTTCGACATCCGCCGCGACACCGCGTTCATCGATTCATCCAATACATTTCGCGCGGCCGGACGCCAGCAGAACAAGGGCGTGGAGCTGGAAACATTCGGCGAGATCTTCACCGGTTTGCGGCTACTCGGCGGCGCGGCCTGGATCGATGCAACCATGACGCGCACTGCGGGCGGCACTTTCAACGGTCGGGACGCCATCGGCGTACCCGATCTCACCGTGAATCTTGGAGCGGAATACGATATCCCCACCCTGCCCGGCGTGACCGCGACGGCGCGTTACATCAGCACCGGCGATGCGTACATCGATCTGGCCAACACGCAGCGGGTGCCGTCGTGGGACCGGGTGGACATCGGCGCGCGTTACACGACCACGGTCAACGGCCGTGCGCTGTTATTCCGAGCCGGCGTCGAGAACCTGTTCGATGACGTGAACTGGACCATCGGCGGCCGCGACTTCATCTCGGTCTCCGCGCCGCGAACCTGGAATGCGTCGGTGTCGATGGACTTTTGAGTGGGAGGCTCAATCGAAGATCTTGCCCGGGTTCAGAATGTTGTTCGGATCCAGCGTGCGCTTCAGCGCCCGCATAACGTCCACGGCCGGCTTGCCATGCTCCGCTTCGAGAAACCGCTTCTTGTGCAGGCCGACGCCATGCTCGCCCGTGCAGGTGCCGCCCATGGCGATGGCGCGATGAACCAGTCGCTCGTTGAATGTCTCGGCCAGCGCCCATTCACACTGACTGGTGGGATCGATGACGAGCGAGACGTGGAAGTTGCCGTCTCCCACGTGTCCCAGCACCGTCGCCGTCAACCCGCTGCCCGACAGGTCCGCTCGGGTCTCGGCAATACATTGCGCGAGCTTGGATATCGGCACACACGCATCGGTCGAGAAAACCCGGCATCCCGGCCGCAGCTGCATGGTGGCGAAGTAAGCATTGTGACGCGCGCTCCAGAGTTTGGTGCGCTCCTCGGGCAACTGCGTCCAGCGGAAGTCCTCGCCGCCATTTTGTTTGGCGATCTCCTCGGCCGCGGTAGCTTGCTCGGCCACCGAAGTCTCGCTGCCGTGGAATTCCATCAACAGCATGGGTCGCTCCAGCAAGCTGAGCTTGCTATGGCGATTCACCGCCATCACCGTCATCTCATCCAGCAGCTCGCAACGCGCGATCGGCAGGCCGAATTGAATGATCTCGCTGGCGGTGCGAACGGCCGCATCCACATCGGGAAAATGCGCGACCGCCACGCTCGACGCTTCCGGCACCGGACGCAACTTCACCACTGCCTCTGTGACGATCGCGAGCGTCCCTTCGCTGCCGATCAACAAGTGCGTGAGGTCATAACCGGCAGACGATTTGCGAGCACGCGTCCCCGTCCGAATGATCTCTCCGGACGCCGTGACCGCGGTCAGCGATAAAACATTGTCTCGCATCGTTCCATAGCGAACCGCATTCGTGCCGCTGGCGCGCGTGGCCACCATGCCGCCGATCGTCGCATCGGCGCCAGGATCGACGGAAAAGAACACGCCCTCCTGTCGCAACCGTTCGTTCAGCTGCTTGCGCGTGACGCCTGCCTCCACGACGGCGATGCCTTCGGCGGCGTCGACTTCGAGGATGTTGTTCATGCGTGACAGGTCGAGGCAGATACCGCCTTGCACGGCCAAGAGATGCCCTTCGAGCGACGAGCCCGCGCCATAGGCAATGACCGGCACGCCATGTCGATTGGCCAAGGCGAGAACGAAGGCGACTTCGTCGGTCGTCAATGCATAGACGACGGCATCGGGCGGTGTGACATCGAAGGCGGATTCATCACGACCGTGATGCTCGCGCACGGCGGCCGATGTGACATAGCGTTCGGCAAAGCGCTCGCTCAATCCAGCAGCCACGGCCGGCGCCAATGGCCGCCGCAGGCCCGCCACCACCGCTCCGGCTGCACTCGTCGACGACATCTCATCCTCCGCAGGTCGAACCTCACGGAGGATCATACCCCGCCTATCTCTTCTTGGTCTTGCCCTTGGCCCGACCATTGTCGTTGCTGGCCTTGCTGGTCTTGCCCCGCGGCTTCTGCGCCAGTCCACGCAGCTCCGGGGCCAATGTCTGTTCGAAGAAGCGAATGAACCCTGCCTGGTCCGGCCCCACGCCCATGAGCACCAGATGATCGAACCCCGCGTCCAGCGCCTTTTTCACTTCCTGGACGTACGGCTCCGGATCGGGACCGTGCGGAATGCTGTCTTTCAGATCCTCGGGCTTGATGTATTTGGTCGCGCCCTCGAAGCCTTTCACGCCGGGCAGCTCCGCCAGCACTTCCCAGCCGAGCGCGCCGAAGCGGGAGTACTCATGGGCAAGTTCGAGCCCTTCTTTTTCGGTTCGCGCGTAAGCAAACGAAAGCTCGAGGTAGCGGGCGCCATCCCCGCCGCCAGCGCTCTGCCAATCCTTGACCAGGCTCTGTTCGGCTTCGACCGCCATGATGCCGACGCCGAGCTCGCCCGCCAGCGTCGCGGACTTCTTGCCACTGATGCCGACGACGATCGGCACGGGCTCGTCGGGAAGATCGTAAACGCGCGCGCTTTCGACTTCGTAGAACTCCCCGCTGTGAGAATACAGCCCGCCTTCCCACAAGCCGCGCATGATCTCCACCGCCTCGCGCAACATCTCGTGTCGATGATGCACCGGAGGCCATCCATAACCGACGACGTGTTCGTTGAGTCGCTCGCCCGCGCCGAGCGCGAGCGTGAATCTTCCTTCGCTCATCACGCCGATGGTCGCAGCGGCCTGCGCGATGATGGCCGGATGATAGCGAATGATGGGACAGGTCAATCCCGTGGCGATGCCGACACGCTCCGTGGTCTCGGCGATCGCGCCCAGCACGCTCCATGCAAACGGCGAGTGCCCGTGCGACTCCAGCCAGGGAAGATAATGATCGGACAGCCCGACGAAATCGAAACCCGCGTCCTCGGCCAGCCTGGCGTTACGGACCAGCTCCTTGGGTCCGGTGGTTTCCGACATCAGCTTGTAACCGAATTGCACCCCCGCACCGCCGGACTTCGCCATGACACCGCTCCTGTTGCTGGACCGGCCATAACGCTCCCCGTGCGCCAAATGATCCGAAAGGCGCTCTGCCCCTTAGCAAACTTCCTTCGTCTCTAGTGCGCCTTGCGCTTGCGATCGGCATCCTTGATGCGCTCGTGCGGCGAGCGCTGCGCCTCCGGTGGGCTGGCGGTGGCCTTCGACCGACGCTGCTGATGACGGACGTTGGCCGACAACACATCCTTCATCGTGCCCGGGGTCTTTTTGCCGGTCTTCGACGTGTGAGTCGTGGTTTTGTGAGTCGCCATGACGCGTCTCCTCGCTGCTCCACTGGTGCTGATCTTAAGCAGCCGAGGACGCCGCGGGTTCCGCCGAAATTACACTCAACACCTCGCGAGACACGCGCTCGTCGATCTCGGCCGCATGCTGCAGCTCGACCGGGTAGCGCACGATCGCGTCGACGCCTTCGGCCGAGAAACGCAGCTGAACCTGCGGCTGCGCATCGCCGGTGCCGTGAGCCGATGCGGTGCGCTGGATCTCCTGCGTCTGCCGGAGGATGTCGTCGCGATAGTCCTTGAGCACGCCGCTGACCGCTTCGATGAGCCGGGTCTTCAACGCCGCATGATCGGCGCCCGTCGGCAGCCGCGCTGTAATCTCGTGCCACGCCAGGTTGATGCCCGGGATCTGTTTGAACAGTCCACCGGACGCCTGAAAGATGATGGAATTGGCGAACGCCACGACGCGCCCGGTCGGGCTCATCGCGCCGCCCTGCCCGCTCAGCTCCATCAGATGCAGGCGGACCAGGCCGAGGTCGATGACCTCGCCGGTCACGCTACCGACCTGCACGCGATCGCCCACGCGAATGCCGTACTTGCCGATGAGGAAGAAATAACCCACCACCGACACCAGCACGCTCTGCATGGCCACGGCCAGACCGGCGGTGATCAGGCCCGCGAACGTGGCGAGCGAGCCCAACTCGGTCGCAAACGTCGCCGCTGCAATCGCGACGACCAGGGCCCACAGCACGATCTTCCTCAACAACAACAGACGCGAGCGCCGTCGCACATCCGTGACGTAACGAAACACCGCACGACGCCACACCTCGGCCGCGGTAAACACCAACGCCAGCAGCGCCCCAAAGAGCACCAGCCGCAAACCCAAAGCCCGCCACGCTTCGCGAGACTGTCTTTGGGTGGCCTCGCGCCAGTTCTCGAGGTTGTTGCGATATTGAGTCAGCAGCACTTCAGCCTTGCTG
Organism: Steroidobacter sp.; assembly: GCF_036402275.1. Classification (NCBI taxonomy): domain Bacteria; kingdom Pseudomonadati; phylum Pseudomonadota; class Gammaproteobacteria; order Steroidobacterales; family Steroidobacteraceae; genus Steroidobacter; species Steroidobacter sp. Next base: position 668,740 of record NZ_DASWTF010000036.1, read on the forward strand.
AGCGGCGTGACGATGGACGATGTTTGTTGGAACAACCACGCGATGGTGTCGTACTGATCACGCACTCGTTTCAGGCTGGCGCGATCTTCCGAATCCGCTTCAGCGGCCAACGCATCGCCGCGCGCCGCCAGCGCCTTCAGCTGTTCCAACGGCAGACTGCGAATCTGCGTGAACACTTCCTGCAACTCCGCCGTGCGCCGATCCACCGTTTCGATGGTTCGCGCTTTCGCCGATAGCCGCAGGACCGTCGCGGTCAGATCCCAGATACCGAACTGGCTGAGCGACGTGCTCACGGCCGATGTAACAGAGGTTGCATTGGCGGCGGGCCCGGCGGTCGTCGTGGTGGTCGTCGTGACAGGCGCGCCGCTTGCCGAGGGAATGGAAGCTGCGATCGCATCGATGTGCGCCTTGAGTGCATTCGCCCCCGCGTTCTCGTTGGCGTACTGGGTCATGTTCGCGAACAGATTGCGTCGCGCGTTGATCAAGTCCAGCTCGCCTTGCAGGACTGCGAGCTTGGCCTGCAGATCGCCTCGATCCTGCGCCGAGGCCGCGCCCATCTGTCGGCGGACGCCTTCGATCTCGGATTGCAGCTCGGTGCGCTGCTCGTCGAGCTTCTGCTTGATTTGCATGAGCGACTGCGACTCGGGCGAGCTCGCCTCCTGCTGCTCCTGCTGAGCGCCGGCTTCGCTGCTGATCAACTCCGCATTGGCCCGTGCGATCTCGAAGGCCAGGGCCATGACCTTATCGGCGGTCTGACGGTTGGCGTACAGGATCAGCAAGTCGCTGGGCTGGGTGGCGGCCTGTTGCTGGGTGCCGAGCGTGCGGTACCAATCGACGGTCTCGTCGAGGATCTGCACCACCTGCTCGCCGGTCATCACCGCCCGCGACGCGATCGGGTCGGCCTGCTTCGAACTGGCGGCTTCCTCGGCGCCCTGGGACGGCATCGCCACGGACCCCAGCAGCGCGGTGAACACAAGAAATCGAGCGAGCATGAATAGTCTCTTGCCATCCATAGAGCGGGACGCCGCGAGACTATAGAGGAGCGCCGGATCCGCCAAGAGGGAGGCGCCTTCGGGTCGCCGAACGCCGACATGATCGGCGTGTCATCTCTTCTGCAGCCAGGCCTCGAAACGTTCCGTGAGCTCGCTGGAATGCTCGACCCAGAACTGCGCATCCAGCTCCACGGCGTGCGCCAGGTTCCCGGCATTCGAGGGGGTATCGACCCGCAGCGCCGGCTCCAGGCTGGCGATGGCCTGTCGGTTGGACAGACCCGTCGGAATGAAATGCGCCAGCCGTGCCTCGTGCTCCGGCTGCTTCATATACTGGACCAGTCGCAACGCCTGCGACTTGCGCCGACTGCCCTTCATGATCACCCAGAAATCCACCGCGTAGATGTTGCCGTCCCACACGACTTTGAAGTGACGGCCCTCGTCGCGATTGGCGACCAGCAGCCGCCCCGGACTGGTGACCGAGGCGATCACCCGCCCCGAGGTGAGCAGGTCCGGCACCTGCGAGATCGACGTCCACCACACCGCGTGCGGTTTGATCTCGTCCAGCTTGCGGAACGCCCGATCCACTCCGGCCTCGGTGCGCAAGACTTTGTAAACATCGTCGGGCTCGACCCCGTCGGCCATCAACGCAAATTCCAGGGTGTATTTGGGCGTGCGGCGCAGGCCGCGTCGGCCGGGGAAGCGTTGCACGTCCCAGAACTCGGCCCAGTTGCGCGGGCCATTCGGCATGCGATCGGCGTCGTAGCCGAAGAGCTGCGACCACACCATCGCGCCGACTCCGCAGTCCTGCACCGACGGCTCGATGAATGCCTCGCGTCCACCGAGCGCGCGCCAGTCCATCGGCTCGAATAATCCCTCGGCGCAGCCGAGCAGCAATTCCTCCACTTCGACTTGCACGATATCCCAGTCGCCACTGCGGGCCTTCTCACGCAACACGTCGATACCGCCGTGCCAGGTGTCCTCCTGCAATGGGATACCGGTATGCACGACAAACGACGTCCAATACGCATCACGATGAGCACGCTGCGAGCTGCCGCCCCACCCCACCACGGTGAGCGGCTGCGAGGGTTCTTCTGCTTCGCATCCTGCCAGTAACAAACAAGCGGTCAGTGCGATGGCGCTCCGTTGCCAGCGTTTCAACCCCATACCTCTCGATAAACACGCGCGAAATTGCCGCCCAGCAGCTTGTCGATGCGGCGAGCGGGCCAGCCCCGGGCGCTCAGGTCCTGCGCCAGGCTCAGAAAACGCCGCGGATGGTTGTATTCAAGGATGAACTGATGCATGTCCGGCGATTCGCCGGGCGCGGCTATTCCCTGCGCCACGCGGTCCTCGTAGTCCTTTCGCATGTCCTCGCGATACCGCTCGTCGATGAGCGTGGCCGAGACATTTCCGTCCGTGCCCAGACCCACGTGGTCTTCACCGCACACATCCACTGCATGCTCGATGTGACGAATCAGGTCGGCTTGGGTGGCGTTTCCCCGCGGCACGAGAAAGGGCATGAAATAGATGCCGACGACGCCACCCTTATTTGCCAGCGCCTTCAGCTCGGTATCGAAAACATTCCTGGGATGATCGTGCAGGTAGCGACAGCCGGTGTGGCTGATGACCGGTGGCGCTTTGGCTTCGCGAATCGCTTCGGCGATGGTGGCGCGACCGCCATGACTCAAATCCATCACGACGCGCGTGCGGTTGAGCTCGGCCACCAGGTCGCGACCAAGATTGCTCAAGCCGCTGTCGGCGCGTTCCAGACAGCCGTCGCCGACCAGGTTGCGGGTGTTGTACGTCATCTGCATCACACGCAAGCCCAGTGAGCGGAGCATCGTTACGCGAGACAGATCGTTCTCCAGCAACGATGTGTCCTGCACGTTGTAAATCAGCCCGAGCCGGCGCGTGGCCTTCGCCGTGCCCAGATCGGCGGCCTTGCGCACTCGCATGAGCGCATCGGGCGCGGCGGCGACCATTTCATCCAGGGTGGCGATGCGGCGGATCGCCTTTGCAATCCGGTCGCCGGTGCTGCCGACACTCAGGGTGACACTGACCGCCGTGAGGCCGGATGCGCGCAGATCGTCGAGTAGCCGTGTCGAGGGTTCCGATTCCGTCGTTGCGGCGGGATCGGGATCGCTGATCGCGCCTAACGCGTCTATGACGACCACGCGCTCATAATCTTCAGCCGTGTACGTGCTGCGTCGGGACCCGGCCTGCGCGCTCATCGCGGCAGTCATGGCGGCGGTGCTCATCGCGATGAATCGGCGTCGGCTCCACATGTTTCTAGTCCTGAGCGTCGACGTACACGACGCCGGCTTTCATGACGAAGGTCACGTGCTCCAACTCGCTCACGGCTGCCAATGGATCGCCGTCGACTGCAACGATGTCGGCCAACTTGCCGGGCGCGAGCGAGCCGATCTCTTTCGACAATCCGAGGTGGTCCGCCGAACCCACGGTCGCAGCACGGATCGCTTCGAGCGGGGTGAGCCCGGCCTGCACGAGCAGTGAGAGCTCGCGAGCATTCGTACCGTGCTTGGCCACACTTGCGTCGGTGCCGAACGCGATCTTCACCCCGCCCGCGTGCGCGCGCCGGCCCATCTCCAGCATCTTGGGTCCGACCTCGAGAGCCTTTGCTTTGGCCGGCGCGCTCAGGAAACTTTCCGGATCGTTGGCCCACGCCGTGACGGTGGCTCCCGCAAGCAAGGTGGGCACGAGATAGGCGCCGCTCGCTTTGAACAACTTGATGGACGCGTCATCGAGAAACGTCCCGTGCTCGATGGAATCGACGCCCCCTCTCAACGCGGCGTTGACGCCGTCGGTACTATGAGCGTGCGCGGTGACACGCCGGCCCATGCGATGCGCTGTTTGAACGATGGCTTGCAGCTCTGCATCCGTGAACTGCAAGCCAACTCCCTGTGCGACGTCGGCGAGCACGGAGCCCGTCGCGACGATTTTGATGATGTCCGCGCCGCGTTGAATCTGATTGCGCACCACGCGGCTGCAGTCGTCTGCCCCGGAACAAAGATTGGACCGCCGGATCGTTGCAGCGACATCCGGGCGATAGCCATGCACGTCACCGTCGCCGCCATGAGGGCTGAGCACGTGGCCAGCCGCGACGATGCGCGGTCCCGGAACATCGCCGCGCTCGATGCCATTGCGTAGAGCGAAAATGGCGTCGTTCTCGTCGCCCAGATTGGCGACTGTCGTGAATCCGGCTCGCAATGTGATATTGGCGAAGCGTGCGCCTTGAATGGCCCAATCGGCCGCAGTCATGGTGACGCGGTTCATGCGGTCGTTCGGGCCGTTCTCGTGGCACAGATGCACGTGGCTATCGATCAGTCCTGGCAACACGAACTTATCGCGCAGGTTGATTTCACGTCCCGGCCCATCGACGTAGCCGCCGCGAACCTCCGCGATTCGGCCGTGGCGGACCACGATGGTTTGTTCGGCGAGTACCCGGCCGCTCGCCGGCTCGGCGAGGACGCGCCCGGCGTGAATGTAAATGTCGTTCGCTGAAGCCGCCGCCGACGCTAATAACGCCGCCGCGAAGAAAAACATTGCCTTGCTGCTTGCCCGGACAATCGCAGCTGCGGAGAAAAGCATATTGCTCATGCTGACGGTGTAGCGCCATTATTCACGGCCACGCTCCGCTTTGATCCACGCGTCGACGTTTTCTTCGAGCATCGGCAACGGCAGTGGCCCGCTGCCGAGCACGATGTCGTGGAAGCGTGTCAGCTGAAAGCGCTTGCCCAGCGCCCGCTGCGCGCGTTCGCGCAACTCGATGATCTTGAGCATGCCGACTGAATAAGACGTGGCCTGACCCGGCAGCACGATGTAACGATCGATCTCGCGTTGATTGTCATAGTGCGAGCCCGGCATGTTGGCGTCCAGATAAGCCACGGCCTGTTCCCTGCTCCAGCGCTGATCGTGCAGCCCGGTATCGACGACCAGCCGCGCGGCGCGCATCAACTCCATCGTGAGGCGTCCGAATTGTTGATAGGGATCTTGATACAACCCCATCTCCGCCGCCAGCCGCTCGGTGTACAGGCCCCAGCCTTCGCTGTACGAGGCCACGGAATTGAGCTTGCGAAACCGCGGCAGCCCGGCCAGCTCGTATGAGATCGCCACTTCCAGGTGATGACCAGGAATGGCTTCGTGATACAGCACCACGGGCAGCAGATAGCGCGGCTGCGCTTTCATGTCGTAGAGATTGATATAGAACACGCCGGGCCGAACGCCGTCTTCCGAAGGATTGTGGTAGTACGCTTTCGCCGATGACTTCTCGCGCCACGCCGGCACTGGCTTCACGACGACATCGGCCTTGGGCACGCGGCTGACCACATGGAGCTGTCGGCCCTTCACCACCTGCAACAGGGCATCGGCATCCTTCAAGTACTGCGCTCGGCCTTCCGCGCTGTCCGCATAGTAGTAACGCAGATCCTCGCGCATGTGAGTAAAGAACGCTTGCAGCGATCCGGTGAAGCCGACCTGCTTCATGATTGCCCGCATGTCATCGTGAATGCGGGCAACCTCCTTCAAGCCCAGCGCGTGAATCTCGGCTGGCGTAAGCGGCAAGGTCGTGTAGCTCTCGATGCAGAAGCGGTAATAGTCCGCCCCCTTGGGCAGCTTCCAGACGCCGTCCGCATCGGTCGCGCTCGTTTGCGCACGCCGCAGTTCGGCAATGAGCGCTCGATAACCCGGGCCGAATCCTTCGAGCAGTGCGGCCTCTGCTTGCTTCAGCAGCCCCTGCGCATCGGCGCCCGGGAACTTCGCTTGTGCGAGCTTGGCGCGAAAATCCGCCAACACCGGACCGTCGCTCGCCACATCCTCGAACGGCCGGCCCTTCAGCAAATTCTCCGCCTCGCTCAACGTGAGGTCGTAAACAAAACGCGGCGGCTGCACGCCCTTGCTGGCCTGCGTTTGCAACTGCGACACCAACTCCATCATCAAGGGCCGAACACCACGGAGTCGCGCGATATACGCCTCCGCGTCGGCGCGCTCGGCGATGGAATGTTCGTTCAGCAGCGTCGTCGCTACCCGCCGGTGTAGCCCGCCCATCTGAGTGATCAGGTAGCCCGAGTGCCGCCATTCGTAGGCCCGCAGCGCCTCCCGTGAATTGCGCTCGAACAGTCGATAGCTGAGCTGGGCGGTCGAATCGAGCTTCGCGAAATCGAAGCGACGCAACCCCTCCAGGTCACCGCGCACCAGTTCGACATCCTCGAGCTGCCGCCGCTCGCTGATGTCATCCCAGCGATCCTGCTGAGTCTTCAAGCCGAGGCGCGTCTGACGCAGCGGGCTGCGCATCAGCGAACGTTCGAACACTCGTTCGAAGAATGCATTCAGGCGCTGGGTCTCAGTGGGCGCGGCGGACGCCACGCCCGAGACCGCCAACGTCAGCCACATCGCCGCGACCGCGACTATTTTGTTCATTGTTTGCTCACCCAAGGATCAAAAGTGAGTGAACAACGTCAGGAAATAGCGCCGTCCGATCGGGTCGTAGCCCGAGAAGCCATTGGGCAAGGCATTGAGCGGCACTTCTTCGTCGAGCACGTTGACCGCGCCGAGCTGAGCACGCATGGCGTCGTTGATTTGATAGCCGAAGGTGACGTTATGCAGCGCATACGACGGGATCCGGCTCGCGGCCAGCAACTCCGGGTCGATGTCCACACCCACGTCCACCGCACTCTTCCACAACGTCTGCCAATCGACATCCAACCGCTTCCAGCGATAGCCGAGGTTGAACTGCACCGAATATTCCGGCACGCCGCGCAGCCCTGCCTGGTCGACGGGCTCGTCCCCCGCGAACACCGTCTCCTCGAAGCGTGCGGTATAGAACACCGTTGTCCCGACACTCAATGATCCCGGTCCCGCCTCGAACGCCGATTCCGTCGAAACGATCAGCCCTTCGAAATCGATGGTGGACAGGTTCACGTAGGTCTGCTCGAACCCATTGGCGAGATCGCCCACCTGCCGGGCGGGAAACGTGGGCGGTAACGCAGCGATGTCAGCTGCGGTATAGCGAGTGAAGCCGTCGCAGGCGGTATTTGGAAACGTGTTGCTGTCGTAGCAGTTCTGCACGCGGCGCTCGATGCCGATCACCTGGATGCCGCCTTCCAGCTTGATATCGGTCCAGTCGATGGCCATGCGAAAATTCGGCCAGGCGACCGGCTGGAACACGATGCCCACCGACCACGATTCGGCGATCTCGTTGTTCAAGTCCGGATTGCCGACCTGACTGCCCGAGGGCGAGATCAATCCCGTCGTGCTCCGGGTGTCGAATGCCGCTGGATTGGCGACACCCGCTGCACCCAGCGCCGCCGCGCAGTTCGCGGCGCGCGCCGATGGATTCGGACCGCTGGTGATCGCACGCGAATCGCAGGGGTCATCGAAACTTTCCGTCACCGGCGTGTTGGTGAACAGTTCGGTGATGGCTGGCGAACGGATCGCCTCGGTGTACACGCCACGAAACATCACGCCATCGCCCCAGCCCGGCAGGCGCGGAGCGATACGGCCACCCGTCGACCACGTGGTTGCGCCGCCGGTCAAGGAATGATCGACGTAACGAACCGCGCCTTCCAGGCTCGCGCTCTTGATGATGGGAACCTGCGAGCTGTCATCGATCATCGGGACTACCAACTCGGTGTAGACCTCGTTGGTGTCGAAGCCGCCCGAGATGGGAAACGACGCGCCAATCTCCCCCGGCGGCCCCAAGATGATATTGCCCGCCCGGAACGCCGAGTCCGGTGAGAACGAGCCCGTTTCCTCCCGATACTCGTAACCTAGATTGAAGGCGATCGGCGCGGCCACGCCGAACGGCAAATTGCCGCCAACGTTCGCCGTCGCGACACGTTGGGTGTTGACTGTGATGCCGGTCGCCGGATCGCTCACGAAATCCAGCGCGTCCTGGCTGAAGTTGTTCACGCCGAACAGGTTCAGCGGCGCGCAGTCGTTGCTGGGATCGCTGCAGACGATCTCCCCGGAAGGAGTCACGGTCACGTCGATCGCCTGCAGCAGCCGGTCCGGATTGATGTAAGTCAGCTCGGAGACGCCGCGGCTGCGGCCATAGTTGAATGACACGTCCCACGACAGTCGCTCACCCCAGGCGTCGAACGCGCCTTCGAATCCACCGACCATTCGATAAAGATCGACCGCCGTGCGGCCGCCGCGCCGATCGGTCAGATCGTTCAAGTTGCGATTCAGATCGAACGTCGCGTCCGCCCCGAGGTTCGCGATCAACGTGTCGCGCGCCTGCTGGCCCAGAAAGGGATTGTTCACCGAAAACGTCAGACGCGGTCCGCCGAGCAGACCGGGCGCGACGAACGAATACAACTCGCTCAGCTCGCGGCCGCGCGTATTCGCATACGACAACTCGAAGATGGCGCGAACGTGATCGTTGATATCGAAGTGCCCGATTGCATTGATGAGCGTGCGCTGCGTGGGCGACAACAGCGAGAAATGTTCGGCGGGATTCATGCCATCGCCGCCGCTGGCGAGCGTCGGTAGCAGGCCGCCAGAATCGTCGATCACGGTTCCGACGTTGAAAGGGATCAGCTCCCCGTTGGCGCCGAAGTGGAGCGGCCGGCCCTGCGAATCGTAGATGTAATTCGGGCGCGTGAAGAATGGCGGGAACACCAGACCGGGCAGGCCTCCGCCCAGCGCCGGCGCGAGCGTATTCGCGTGCGGCAGGCCGCCTTCGGTCAGAAATGGATAGCGCAGCGTGCCCACCACCTGCGCAGGAATGCCATCGTTCGGCCCGGTGTCGGCGGCGTTTGGCAGATGACTGTAGAACTCGGCAAAGCGGTCGGAATACAACAGGCCCTCGGTTTCGGTGTACTCGACGCCGACCGCGATGTTGCCGCGGTCCTGCATGAAGTTACCGCCCATCAGCGCGCGAAAGGTCTTGCTCTCGCCGCCGCCGTGCTCGGTGTCGCCATATTGAGCGGAGGCGTCGAAGCCTTCGTAATCTTTTTTCAGGATGATATTGACGGTGCCTGCGATGGCGTCCGAGCCGTACACGGGCGCGCCGCCGATCGACACCACTTCCACGCGATCCACGAGGCCCACCGGAATCGTATTCAAGTCGACCTGCGCGCCGGCCGCGCCGCCGATGGTCGGCGCTTTCGACGTTACGTACCGTCGCCCGTTCACCAGCACCAGCGTGCGCTGTGAGCCGAGGTTGAACAGATCGACGAACGTTTGACCGACCCCGTGCGTGTCCTGCGTGGTTCCCACCGTGTCGGCGCCCGAACTGCCAAACGTCGGCAACGCATTCAGCGCTTCCGCCACGTTGGTGTAGCCGCGACGCTCGATCTGCTGCGAGTTTGTGACCAGCCCCGTCTGCAAGGTATCGAAGCCGGCCCGTTTGATGCGGGAGCCGGTGACCACGACCTCCATCAACTGTCCCGCGTTGAAACGTTCATCCGGCGGCGTGCCCGGCATGTCGCGAGGGTTGGCGCGACGGATGGTGACGGTGTTTTCGCTGCTGGCGACGACTTCGAGCCCGGTCCCCTGCACCATCAGCTGCATGGCTTCGATGGGCGTGTAGTCGCCGTGCACCGGGTTGGTCTTGATGCCTTGCAGATGTTCCTCGGCGGCGAACACTTGCAACCCTGAAGCGCGCGCCCAAGTCTGAATAGCCGCCGACGCGGGCTGCGCCGGAATGTCGAATGCAACTTTCTGCTGCGCCAGTGCAGTAGAAACGGCGAGCGCCAATGTGAGCAGCCCGCCGGCGAGTTGTTTTGATCCCCTTCTGCGCATGTGTTTCTCCCACGCGTTGTTCTTGGGAGATACGATGGGCCGCGCCGCAAATTCCGCTACTGAGTCAGCCGCAAAGTTTGATCTTGTTCGACGACTCGCATCTCGAAGGCCGCGGCGGCGGCATGCGCGAAGCCGCGCGCATCGCCGATCTTGAACGTGCCGACGAATGCTTTCTGCGCAAGCTCGGGATCGTCCACGACCACACGCAACGCGGAGTAACGATTCACCTCTTCGATGGCGGCGGCGAGCCGTTCGCCGTCGAAAATCAAGCGGCCTTCCTGCCAGGCGAGGCGGCGTTCGATGGCCGCATCGCTGAGCGGCGCCACTTCGATGGGCCGCTCGGCTCGAGCGATGACTTCTTCGTTGTGAGCAACGCGGCGAATGGCGGTCTTGCCGGGATCGTCGGTGCGCAGAATGTCCACGATGCCTTCAGTGACCGTGACTTCGACGCCTCCGGGCTTCATGCGAACGTTGAACGCCGTGCCCACGGCTCGCACCGACACATCCCCGGCCTGAACGATGAACGGCCGCTGCTCGTCGTGCGCGACCTGGAACGTGGCTTCACCGCTGCGAAGTACGATGCGACGTTCGTCGTCATCGTACTTAACTTGCAGGACGGACTGAGTATTGAGCGCCAGCGCCGAGCCGTCATCGAGCATCAAGCGGCGCGTCTCGCCGCGATCCGTGCTTTCACGACCGGCGAGATATCGATTCGACACGCCGACACTCGCAAGCGTCAGGGCCAGAGCGCAAGCCGCGATGGCGGCAGCACGCCGCAATGAGGCGGCGGACCAACGGGGCCGCGGCGCGCTCAGCAACTCGCCTGAACCCAGCGCGGCAACACGATCCATATCGCACCAGATCGCCTGCGCGCGAATGAAGGCGCCACGATGGCGCGAATCTGCCGCCAGCCACGCATCGAGATCGCGCTGCTCGGCCTCGCCGAGCTCGCCACGATCCATTCGCATCACCCAGCGGGCGGCAATGCCGTCGATGTCATCTTTGCCGATGACGGTATTCATGAGCTTTCACTTTGGACTGGACGACCGCGGCGTCGGCCGCTCGTATTTCATTCATGAGCAGGCGCAGCGCCTTCACCAGGTGCTTCTCCACCGTGCTCTCCGATAGTTGCATGCGCTGCGCGATTTCCTTCTGCGACAGCTCCGCGAATTTGCGCAGCTCGAAGGCTTCGCGGCACTTGGGCGGCAGCTTGGACAATATCTGCTGAATGCGCTCGATTTCTTCGCGGCCGCTGATGCGACGCTCGAGCCCGACGTCCTCGTCGGCGATGTTGAGCGACTCGATATCGGCGATGGCTTCGATGGAGACGACGCGCAGCCGACGTAGCAATTCGCCAACGACGTGGCGGGCGGTCACGAAGAAATAGGCGCGCGGATTCACGATGCGCTCGGGGCCGGTCGCCCACAGCCGGGCGTAGGCTTCCTGCACGATCTCGTCGACGTGACAGTCGGGCAGGCCGCGCACCCGTCGCGCCAGCCAGCGCCGCACGTCCGCTTCGTGCGGCAGCACTTCGCGCGCGAACCAGCGAACATGTTCACCGCGTTCCATTGGCATGGGCCAATGTTACTTTTCCGGAATCCTGCGCACCACTTTGCCCGTTTCATCGAGGAATTCCACGCTGGGTTCGCCCGCCCCGTCCACCTTCAGCACCAGGCGCGGCCGGCCTTGCTTGTCGGCGAGGCGCACGACGGAATCGTCCAGCACCTTGCCCGCGAACAGGCGCTCGCCCTGCGGTCCCCAGGTCTTGGCCAGCTCCATCATCTCGCCGCGAATCTTCTCGCGCTCGGCATCGGTGCCGGCCTTGGCGGCCCGGTCGCTCAGCTCGATGGCCGGCAACATATTGGCGTTCGGCCGATCCCAGACCCTGAAACCCGCGGCGCGCTTGCCGTTCTGGTCGCTATACATGACGCCGACGGTCTGATCCTGCTGGTACTGATCGAAGGTCAGACTGGCGCCGGCGCTGTATTGGTCGCCTTTCTTGTCGGCATCGAAAGTCATGCCGCCGACTTCGTCGCCCTGCTGGTTGAAGAACAGGAAGCCGCCGGTGTCGCGGCTGTGGTGTCTGTATTCCTTGCCGCCCCAGTACAGGCCGGGAAACAGCTTGCGATTGGAAATGACGACCCGGGGCTTGCCATCCGGCTCCACCACGTTGATCCGCTGTACGTTGATCTGCTCGAACGTCGCCATCTTCGCGTCCGAGTGGGCCTGGCTGATGGCCACGAAAGCTAGCGCCACCGTGATGAGCGCGAGCCAGCCGAACACCAGATGATTTCGAATCGTCGTCATACGGTCGCCCCTCCCCGAATCCTCGATCCCCGTTGGCTACGATGAATAGCCGCGCGAAATCCGCTATCCGATCCAGCTAATAGTTCCAACTCGCCACATCCGCCCCGGCCGGCGCGTTCGTTTTTACGTGGGCGGCCATCTCGCGGATCATGTCGGCGAAGTCGGTCAGGTGCCAGCTGTGGCCCTGCCTGGGCCGGCCATACTCGAAACGGCCCGGATAGTGCGGGTTTTGGGTGGCCTGGAGCATGGCCTGGAAGTCGTACACCGCGAGGTTCAGATAAAAGTTATCCATCTCGCCGCTGAAGAAGTTCAACTTGCCGACCAGTTTCGGGCCGAGCGTCGCCCAGTTGCGTCGGGTGTACTCGGTCAGGTCATAACCGTGTTCGCGGTAATAGTTGGCCACGTCCTTGTCGATGGCGCCGGTCTTTTTGTCGAAGAGCATGACTGGATAGCCGTCCGGACCCACCGGCCCGTGCACGCTTTGCCAGCCATCGAACTGAAAACCCGAGCGCCCTTTGCTGCCCAACGCCGCCTCGAGCCGCGCCACCTCCCGGAACGTATGCGTGACCTGGCCTTCCACCGTCCGCCGCATCGGACGCTCCGCTGTCGTGAACGATGAGTTCGCTACCGCAAAGGCGTTGTCGTCTTTGTAAATATTCAACAGCTGGTAGTGCGTGAAGTCGATTGGATCGGGATTGAAGATCCACGCCCCGCCGAAGAAGTCTGGATATTTCAATTGCAGCGCCAGGCTCTCCCAGCCGCCGGTCGAGGCCCCTTCGACGATGCGCGCGTAGCTCGCCAGGATCAGCCGGAATTTCTTTTCGAGATACGGGATCAACTCCTCGATGAGCGCCCTGCCGTACGGACCGTTGTTGGCCGAGTCCACCGAGTAGGCTTCCAGGAAATACGGGCTGGACTGCTCCATGACGATGACCACGAAGCGCGGAAAGCCATCGCTCGTCCAGCTTTGATAGAACTCGTAACCGGTCTGCACATTGTGGGCGCGCAGTCCGAGATCGCCTTCATGGCTGGCCGGATCCGGATTGAAATAGAACGGCCGCGTGCGTTCCTGGCTCTGCGCGTACAGCGTCGGATACCTGGTTTTCGGATGTTTGTCGTAATCGCGAGGCACCAGCGCCGTCGCGCCGAGATACACCGGCGTTCCCCAAAACTCGCTGAGGATCTTGCTCTTGATGCGCACGTGGCGCAGCCATTCGGTGTCCTTGGGCTCTTCCACCGGCGCAATCGCATCCGTCAATTCGAAACGCGCCGTGCTGGTCTGCTTGGGATCCAGTTGCAGCTTCTGGACCTTGCTGAACAAATTGCCCGGCAACAGGTGGAACGGCAAACGGCGATGCTGGGTCGGCACCCAGATCGTGTGACCATCGGCGCGGCGCGCCTGACCGTAGCGAATCAACGTCGCCTGCACGAAATATTCCCCGGCCGGCAGATCGTTCAAACTCGGCAGCGGGAAAGTCTCCGCCTTCACATTCACGGTTGCTGTCTGCCCTGGCGCCAACTGCTCCAGATCGACACCCGCGATCATCGGGCCCGTCAGTCCGATGGCCAGCCGCGGCTCCGGCGTCTCGCGCTTGGAGATGGCGATCAGCAGCCGCCCCGTCACGGGCTCGGACGAGACACTCCGCGGTATCGAGACATCGAAGCGCAAACCTTCCGCATCCGCGCGAGAGCCCGGCAGCAGCACCACGGTCAGCACGAGCAATGCCAGCCAGGGCATGCGATGACTCATGAATCTCCCCTTGGTTGATGTTCGTCCGATGGAACGATGCGCGAGACACGAGATTCCTCCATCTGCCGTGGGGGAAATCGCCGCGTCATGCATCGTGCATCGATGAGCCCATAACAAGATGCGGGGATCCGACCGATGCCACGTGGCTGCAGCGCTCTGCTGATGATGTTCATGTTCGCGGTGACGCACGCCGCCGCACCCAAACCCGCGCACTACGATGTGCACGCCGAATTCAACGCAGCGAATGGCGAGTTCAAAGCCGATGTCACGGTCACACTGCCGCCGGAGGAGCTGAAAGATCCGGCGTTCCTGTTCGGCGGCCAGGTGACCATCGACGATGTCGACGTGGGCGCCGGCGGTACCCGCCGAGTCGATCCGGTCGAAAAGCCGCTGCCCGGCTTGAAACTAGTGACACTGCAGTTCGAGACACCGCCGACTCGAACCGTCAAAGTGCGCTTCCGCTATCACGGCTCGGTCAACGCAGAGCGCGAAGAACCGGCGTTCACGCCGAGCGGCGTCGAGTTGCGCCTGGAGCATTTCTGGTTGCCGGTGCGACGTGACCTCGGTTTGTTCTATACCGTGCGCGCCAGGCTCGAAGGCATGCCCGAAGGCGTGACAGTCGTCGCGCAGAACAAATATCGCCAGCGCGGCACGACACTGACGGTTGATCGCACCACACCTGACAACGATCTACCCATCGCAGGCGTGCGAGGCATGATCAAGCAGACCACTGACGACATGGAGTTCTACAGCGCCGCCCCGGAAGATCCGCTAGTCGCTCACATGTATAAGCACGCGCGAGGCGCGGCGGAGTTCTTCCACCGCAAATTCGGGCCATTGCCGGAGCCCTTGCGGTTCGTCGTGATACCGCGCTCGACAGGCAGCGCGTACGCGCGTCGGCATTGGATCGCAGTCTCCTCCTTTCCCATCGGCGCGCCGACACCGCAATTCGACCCGCTCACCGTGGCACGAACCATCTCGCACGAGATTTATCACGCCTGGCTGCCGAGCCCCGAGGGTGGCGGCGAGAATCATTGGATCGCGGAATCCACCGCTGAATACTCGGCGCTGCGTTATCTCGAGGTGGCGTTCGGCGAGCAGGACATGCGCAACTTCCTGGCGCGGAAGATCCGCCCGGCGCTCGAAGGCGGTTCGATGCTCACCCCTGATCGCCCCAGCCGCGCGGCGCTGTATCAGAAAGGTCCATTGCTGCTATTCAAGCTCGAAGATCACATCGGGCGCGAGACCCTCGATGGGATTCTGTATCGACCGGATCGACCTCGCAGCACCACGGCCTTCATGAACCTGCTGCAAGCCGCCGCTGGCGACTCAGTGGCCGGCGAATTCCGCCAGCAGTTGATTCAAACCGGATTGCCGGCGGAGTTGGTCACGCCCGCCCGCTATTCAGTCGTGATGTCCGGCGTCATCAAGGGCGAGCTGACCGTCATGCCCGCCACCGGCAGGGAACGGCGCACGAAATTGCAGTTCGACGATCGTGGCCGCGGCCCTGAGATGGAGATCGTCAGCCGTCATGATGAGCGCGGCATGCTGCTCGGCTATCGACTGCAGGGACTCAACTACGCCAAGCGCCCGATCCAGGAAACATTCGCGGTCGCCGACGGCAAGGCGCACTGGACCAGCAACGCCGACAGCGGCGAAGCGGAAGCCAACGCTTATTACCTGCCGAACGAGGCCAACGCCGAGGACATGGCGGCGCTGGCTCGCGCCTTGATCCAGGCAAAAGGCGCGCTCGCCCTGCTGCCCGCCGGCAAAGCGAATATCGAGAAAAAACAGCAGCTGACGGTCACCGGCGCAACCGGGGCGATGAACGTTACTTTGTACTTGCTCTCCGGCATCCAGCTGCAACCGCAGCCACTGTGGCTAGATGCCGACTACGAGCTGTTCGCGACCGCATCGACTTGGCAAAGCCTGGTTCGCGCCGGCTTCGAGAACACCTTGCCCGAGTTGATCGCCGCGCAGGATGAAACGCTATCGGCGTCGCGCATCGCCCGCGGAAAAGAGTTGCGAAGACAGCCGCAACGCCCGGTGCTCATCCGCAATGCACGG
This sequence comes from Steroidobacter sp., assembly GCF_036402275.1. NCBI lineage: Bacteria > Pseudomonadati > Pseudomonadota > Gammaproteobacteria > Steroidobacterales > Steroidobacteraceae > Steroidobacter > Steroidobacter sp. The sequence continues at coordinate 684,616 of NZ_DASWTF010000036.1, forward strand.
ATATTCGATGCCGAACAGCGCACGATGAAAAACGGCATGTCGGTGCTCGTCAAGGGAGATCGGATCGTGTCTGTGGCACCGACCGCCGATCCGATCGCTCCGAGCGATGTAGAGATCATCGATGCCAGCGGCCAAACGTTACTGCCCGGTCTGTGCGAGATGCACGCGCATGTGCTCGCTGAAAGCGAAGGCGTGTTGAGCTTGATGGCCGGCGTCACCAGCGATCGCGATCTTGGCAACAACCCCGACGCCTTGCAGCGCTTGTCACAACTGTTCGACGACGGCGCCCTCCCCGGCCCCTGGATCACCAAGGCGGGATTGATCGACGGCCGGGGACCGATGGCCGCACCGATCGGCGCGCTGGTCGGCACGCCGGAGGAAATGCGCGATGCCGTGAATGCCATCGCGGACCGCGGCTATCCCCAAGTGAAGTTCTACAGCTCTTTGTCACGCGAGTTGCTGGAGGTGGGCATCGCCACCGCGCGTCAACGAAATCTTCGAATCAGTGGACATGTGCCCGCGGGCATGACCATGCGCGAAGCGATCCTGGCGGGCTATCAGGAAGTCAATCACGCCAACTTCTGGTTCCTGAACTTCATGCCGCCCGACGTGGTGAAAGTCACCAACACGCCGGTGCGTTTTTCGGCGGTGCTGGAGCATGGCCACGAGCTCGATCTGAAATCAGCGAAGGTGCGCGAGTTGATCGCGTTGATGAAACAGCGAGGCGTCGTGGTCGATCCGACGCTGGTGACGTTCGAGAACATGTTCACCGGCTACAAAGGCGAGATGGCGCGATGGATGATCCCGTGGGCGGATCGTTTGCCGGCCGCCGTCGTGCGCGGCGGACGATCGGGCGGTCGCGCTTCCACACCGGAGGAACGGGCGGCGTACACGAAGTCGTTCACTCGGATGAAGCAGATGCTGAAGATGCTGCACGATGCGGGCATCCCCATCGTGGCCGGGACTGACGGCACTGCGCTGCTCTACGCGCGCGAGCTGGAGTTATATGTCGAGGCCGGCATCCCCGCCGCTGACGTTCTTTACATCGCCACGCTCGGCGCCGCTCGGGTCATGGGACAAGATCGGGAGGTTGGCTCCATCGCCGCAGGCAAGCGCGCCGACCTGATCCTCGTCGATGGCGATCCGCTCGCGAACCTCGGCGCCCTTCGACGCACGAAGCTGGTCATCAAAGGAGGCGCACTCTACGAGGGCGATGCGCTGGCCCGCGCAGCGGGCCTCGGCCCCAGCTCGTGAAGCTGTAAGCCGTTGTCCTACTTAGGATTTAGAGCGAGTGGGGAGAAGTTGGTGGACCCGAGGAGGATCGAACTCCTGACCTCCTCATTGCGAACGAGGCGCTCTCCCAGCTGAGCTACGGGCCCACCGAAGGGCGCGAATTGTAGCACCGGTCTTGCCGCTGGCAAGGGCAGCGTCGGCTCAATAGCGCAGTCTCACCACTTTGGTCTTGGAGACCTGCGGCACGAACACCATGAACATCGTGTCGTACTCGTCTTCGCCCAAGGTCACCGTCTCGCCGCTCAGCGCCTTCACCAGCTGCGGGATGCTGCTCGGATTGCCCGCGACCAGCACATACTCACCCTTGTGCTCGCGGGTGATGCGGCGGGCGAGTTCCGACCAAGTGGCCGACGGTACGACGTTCACTGGCAGTGCCAGAGTCTCGGACAAGGGCGTTACCGTCTGGTGAGCACGGCGAAATTCAGAGGCAAAAATAGCGTCCAGCCCACGCACCGGGCGGGCCTTGGAAAGCATGGTTGCAAGCCGCGCCGCACGCTCTCGGCCCTGCACACTCAGCGGCGGGTCCGCATCGTTGCCCGCTTCCACTTCGGCATGACGCACAACGAACACGACGGTGGTCGCACGGGCGTCGAACAACCAGGCCGCGGCCGCCACCAAAGCGATGAACAACAGTACCGGGAGCACCAGCGGAAAAAAGAACGGCCGCCGGCGCATCTTGTCGAGATCTCGTTGCATGGCCCGGATTGTAGCATTCGGGCCATGAGAGCCTCGTGAATCGCCCCACGGCCTCCCCGGAAGGTCGGGTCAGCCGGTCTGCGAGTCGAAGCCGCGAACCGTCTCGAGGATGGCGCGAGCCACCTCGGCATCGCTCTTGTTGCCAATCAGGGGATCGAGAAACACCGGATATGACTTGATGGCGAACACCGCGATTCCCATCGGCCCGGCCGGCACTCGCACGGTGAAACAGTCGCGCCGGTCGCGAATGAACGCTGCCGCCGCGCGGACGGCCTCATGCTCCCGCTCATCGGTGTGTTCAGGATAGGAAAAGCGCCATTCCCGCACTCGTTGGTTGATGACGCGCTTGTCGTCGCCGCCGGCCTCGATGCCCGCCGCCGCGAAGATCCGGCAATCGTAGTCGAGACAGGTCTGCGGCCGGTCGGCATAGATGGAGCACTTGCCGCCTTCCAACATGGGACACAGGCCGCTCGACAGCGGACGCACCGTGAGATGACCTTTCGCAAATCCCGGCGCGCTCACTACAAACGTCGCCGGAATCCTCGCCGCGGCCCTGTGATCCTCGGGCCGCAACTGCACCGAATACCCAGACACGCAGCAGCCAACGCAGTCCCCGCAGGGCACATCCATTCCTTCGTTGCCAAGCAGAGAGCGGCGCATTCGTCGCAGCCAGGCGCTGAACGGGCCCGCGGCGACCACAGTTTTCGGAGAAGGCTGAGTCATGAGCGGGGCGCTAGATAGCACCGCCGCGCCGCGGGCGCAAGCACAAACAAAAACGCCGGCGCCAAAGGACGCCGGCGGCATGGGAGTCACTTAATCAGAGCGCGGGGGGACGTGACGACAACGGCACCCAGGCGACGCCGAGTTGGAAGCCGATGTCGGGCGTGTTGTTGATGTTTTGCAGATTCTCGGTGATGCCGAATGTCACCAGCACGTTGTTACGCCGATGGCGGACACCCAAGCTCAGCTGGTACTTCTCGCCCAGCAGTTCCTCGAGATCGGTCTCGTCGTGCGAGTACACGCTCTTGCTGATGTAACCCTGCAAGTTCACGTTGGTGCGCGATGTGAGCATGCGCTCGTAGCCGACGATCAACGTCGGGATCAGCTGCGCATCCTGCTCCGAGACCTGGCTTGCACCGTCGTAGTACACGGCCGCGGCGTCGACATAAAACGCGTGGTGCTGCCCCTTGCGCTGTAACGAAACCTGCATGCCGTAATCGGTGCGTCCGGTGGACAACAACTCTCGACGGCCAGCCACCGGAACCTTCACCGCAACCTCGGTGGCCAGATGCCACTTGCCGGGCAGCGTCCAGCCGGTGTAACGCACGCCTATGGTGGGATCGAGCAAGCCGCCGTCGGTGGGATTGCCGAGGCTCGCATACTGACTCGACTTCAAGTCATAGATCAGGTTGACCTGATTGCGCGTCACCGCCGGCCGGCCAAAGCTGCTGAAACCGAAACTGTCGTGAAAGCCTTCGATGGTGCTGTCGAGGAAGCCGCCCTGATAGGACACGCCGCTCGCGATCAGATACGCCGTCCAGACATTCGAGATCTTGTAATGGAAGGTGACGTCGAGCAACGCCAGCTCCAGATCGATCAAATAGTTCTCGCCGGGCAGATCGCGAATGGCTTGCAGCTCGGCTGCACCAAGATCGCGCCGGCCGCGCGACTCCAGATTGGTCAGATATTCCTCGACGTTCGGGCTCAACGCCCAAGTGTTCTGATACGCCACTTCGGTTTCGATGGCAAAGGCGCCCGGTTCGATCGACACGGCATGCGCCGGTCTCATGTCCAGGCGCAGGAAGCCGAAGGGTGTGAGATCCCGACTGCGTAACAAACCATAAAGCTGACCGTCGTCCTCGGCATGCGCCGCCGGCATGCCACAGGCTAGGCCCGCGAGCGTCAACAGCGTCGCTGGCAATTTTTTCACGTTGAGTCCTTGAAGAATGGCGATTCGAGCTTGCACTGAAGGCGCGAGGCGCGTCTTGGATCGCAGTGCTGCCGCAGTCTTATAGTCGATTTCGCGGGCGAGAATAAAGTTGTCGCCGCGCTCGAACCGCGAACGGAGAGTTATTGCCCCAAGTTATCGCGAGCGGGGACCCTGGCGCCGAGCGAGCATCCGCTCGTGCAGGCGACAGATGCAATCGCTACCGGTGCGCACGAACAGAAAAGGCAGCAACGCGTGCACCAGACAGGCAAGCCCGGCGGTGACCATCTGGAAACCAAAACCGGCGGCCGTGCGCAAATGGGCCAGGTACGTTTCCCCTGCGGCGGCGGGATGCTCGGTGAACGGATTGGCGCGCAGAGTGTTCATGACGGTGAGCCTACCGAAGCGCGCCGGCGACACGATTGCGAAATCGTGGACAGCCGCCCCGCCGGACGCAACAATGTTGCTCAATCCCGCCGCTCGACACTCGCATGGACCGATTGGATCGCCGCATTCTTGACCTGCTGCAACACGACGGTTCCCTGACCGCCGCGGACATCGCCGAGCGGGTCGGATTATCCAAGGCGCCCTGCTGGCGAAGGATCCAGCGGCTGCAGGAAACCGGCGTGATCCAGCGCACCGTGGCCCTGCTCGATCCCAAGGCCGTGAATGTCGGCACGACCGTGTTCGTCACCGTCAAGACCTCGAACCACAGCGCCGCCTGGTTCGAACAATTCGTACGCACGGTGCGTGATATTCCGGAAGTGACCGAGATTCATCGGGTCAGCGGCGAAGTGGATTATCTGTTGCGCATCGTCGTGCCCAACATCGACGCGTACGACGTGGTGTACAAGCGCCTGATCGCCGGCTGCGCGTTCCTCGACGTGAGCGCCAGCTTCTCATTGGAAACCATCAAACAGACGACTGCCATACCGCTGAACTACGCCGCCATCGACGATTGAGGAGCGCGCATGACGACCGGGACGTCCCCCATATCGGCCGCGGAACATTTCGATGTATTGGTGGTGGGCGCGGGATTGTCCGGCATCGGCGCGGGATATCACCTGCAACGGCATTGTCCAGGCAAGCGCTACGCCATTCTCGAAGGCCGCGATTGCATCGGCGGCACCTGGGATCTGTTCCGCTACCCGGGCATCCGTTCCGATTCCGACATGTACACGCTCGGCTATTCGTTTCGCCCCTGGCGGGACGCCAAAGCCATCGCGGACGGTCCGTCGATACTCAAGTACGTGCGCAACACGGCGCGCGATCACGGGATCGATCAAAAAATCCGGTTCAATCATCGCGTGAAGCGTGCGGCGTGGTCGTCCGAGACCGCGCTATGGACTGTCGAAGCCGAACGAGCGTCGGGCGAGATCGCCCACTTCACCTGCGGCTTCCTGTTCATGTGCAGCGGTTACTACAACTACGACGCGGGCTACACCCCCGAGTTCGCTGGCACGGAGCGGTTTAAAGGCCGGATCGTCCATCCCCAGAAATGGACTGAAGACATCGACTATGCCGGCAAGCGCGTCGTCGTCATCGGCAGTGGGGCGACAGCGGTGACACTCGTGCCGGAGCTCGCAAAGACGGCTGCACACGTGACGATGCTACAACGATCGCCCACTTACATCGTGGCGCGGCCGCAGGAGGACGCGATCGCGAACTGGCTGCGGCGGCGCTTCCCTGCCAAGTTCGCGTACGGAGTAACTCGCTGGAAGAACGTGCTGCTCGGGATGCTGTTCTACAACTTGTGCCGGCGCGCGCCCGAGCGCATGAAACAGAAAATCATCCAGCTCGTGAAAGACGAGCTCGGCGGCGCTTGCGACGTGGATCGACACTTCACGCCCCGCTACAACCCGTGGGATCAGCGGCTGTGCCTGGTGCCCAACGGCGATCTGTTCGTGGCGTTGAAGGAAGGCAAGGCGTCGGTGGTGACCGACCAGATCGACACGTTCACCGAGCGCGGCTTGAAGTTGAAGTCGGGCGCCGAGCTCGCAGCAGACCTCGTGGTCACCGCCACCGGCTTGAACCTGCAGGTGCTGGGCGACTTGCAACTCAGCGTCGATGGCCGGCATGTCGATCCGCCGCGCACCATGAGCTACAAGGGCATGATGTTCAGCGACGTGCCGAATCTCGCAGCGGCATTCGGCTACACCAACGCCTCATGGACGTTGAAGTGCGATCTCACCTGCGAGTATGTGTGCCGGCTGTTGAAGTACATGGACGAGCACGGCTATCGGCAATGCACGGCGCATAACGAGGACGCGTCCATCGCCCCCACGCCGTGGATCGACTTCACCTCGGGCTACGTCCAGCGCTCCATCGACCGCTTTCCCAAACAGGGCTCGAAAGCGCCGTGGCGTCTGTATCAGAACTATGCGCTGGATCTGATGAACCTGCGCTTCGCCGCCATCGACGACGGCGTGCTGCGCTTCAGCTCACCGGCTGCTCGCTGACCATGGTCAGCACGTCGTAGCTGGCCACGACCTCGCCGTTCTGATTGGTGATCTCGGTGTCCCAGGCCACTTCGCCATAACCTTTGTCGGCGCGCAGGGACTTGGACTTGCACGTCAGCCGCACTTTGATCCGGTCGCCGGGCTTCACCGGTTTCACGAAGCGCAGATGATCGATGCCGTAGTTCGCCAGCACCGGCCCATACGGCGGATCGACGAACAAACCTGCTGCCGCGGAGATCAAGAAGTAGCCGTGCGCCACGCGTCCGCCGAACAGCGGATTGCGAGCAGCCGCCGCTTCATCCATGTGAGCATAAAAAGTATCGCCCGTGAGCGAGGCGAACTTCTCGATGTCGTCGAGCGTCACTTCGCGCTCGGCCGAGTTCAAGCTGTCGCCGATCTGCAGCTCATGGAAAGCTTTGCGGAACGGATGACGACCGGGATCTTTTTGCACGGCGCCGCGAGTCCAACGGCCTGTGACTGCGGCGATCGTCTGCGGGCTGCCCTGAATCGCCGTGCGCTGCATGTAATGCATGAGCCCGCGAATGCCGCCCATTTCTTCACCACCACCCGCTCGGCCCGGACCGCCGTGTACCAGCATCGGCAGCGGCGAACCGTGCCCGGTCGACTCCTTCGCACAATCGCGATTAACAACCAGCAGGCGCCCGTGCAGCGGCGCGAGACCAAGTACGAGCTCGGTAGCCAACGCGTCGTCCGCAGTGAACACGGACGAGACCAGACTGCCCTCGCCCATGCGCGCAAACGAAATGGCCTCTTCGGTCGATTCGTATGGAACGACCGTGCACACCGGCCCGAAGGCTTCGATGTGATGAAGCGCTTTGGCCTTTCGCGGCTCCCGGCAATAAAGCAATGCCGGCGGCACGAACGCCCCGCGGTCATGCTCTGCTCCGGCCAGATCGATGTGCTCGGAGGTAATCAGCTCGGCTTCACGTCGCAACTCGGCGATGCGACCGAGCACTTCACGACGCTGTGATAACGCAGCCAGCGGCCCCATGCGAACATTTTCGAGCCGCGGATCGCCGACGACGACCTTTCCGAGCGAAGCCTTCAACGCTTCGGCCACTGCGTCGGCATACGACGCTGGAACGATGGCTTTACGAATCGCCGTACATTTCTGTCCTGCCTTGGTGGTCATTTCGCGCGTGACTTCGCGCACGAACAAATCGAACTCGGGCTGGCCCGGCTTGGCGTCTTCGGCCAGCACGCAGCTGTTGATCGAGTCCGTCTCGCTGATGAAACGCACCGAGTGCGCGACCACGCTGTGATGAGTACGCAGCTTCTGCGCCGTGCTCGCCGACCCGGTGAAAGAAACCACGTCCTGACACGTGAGGTGATCGAACAGATCGCCCAGGCTGCCGCACACGAGCTGCAACGAGCCCTCCGGCAGAATGCCCGACTCGACGATGCGCCGGACCACGAGTTCCGTGAGATAAGACGTAGCCGTCGCAGGCTTCACGATGGCAGGCACACCCGCCAGCAAGGTCGGCGACAGTTTTTCCAGCATGCCCCACACGGGGAAGTTGAAAGCGTTGATGTGCACGGCCGCGCCTTCGAGCGGCACGCAGATGTGCTGACCGACGAACGTACCGGTCTTCGACAACATCTCGACGTCGCCATCCACATAGACGCGGCTGTTCGGCAGCTCGCGTGAGCCGCGGCTCGCGTAGGCGAACAACGTGCCGAAGCCGCCGTCGATGTCGATCCACGAGTCGGTCTTGGTGGCGCCGGTGGCGTAAGAAAGCGCGTAGAACTCTTCCTTGAACTCGCCCAGCTTTTTCGCAAGCTGCTTCAGCAGCGCGGCGCGTTCATGGAATGTCAGCTTGCGTAGCGCCGGCCCACCAACCTCACGCGCGTAACGCAGCGTGGCGCGGAAATCGATGCCCGTCGACGACGCCGAGGCGATCACCTGGCCGGTCGTGGCGTCGCGCAGCTGCTGCGCCTCGCCTTCGCCCGCAAACCAGCGGCCTTGAATATAGCTCTGCAATTGCATGTTCATCCCCTCGCCTCCGACCGGCGCTTAGCGACCGGTGAACTTCGGCGTGCGCTTTTCAGTGAAGGCAGCGACGCCTTCTGCGTAATCCTGCGAACGTCCCAACTCACGCTGGAAGTCGCGCTCCTGGTCCAGCTGCTGCTCCAGCGAGTGGCTCCAGGATTCGTAGATAGCTTGTTTGGTGCGTGCGAGCCCGCGGGTGGGCGCAGCGGCCAACTGGGTCGCGAGCTGATCGACCGTGTTCTTGAACTCTGCGTCTTCGACACAGCGCCAGATCAGTCCCCATTGCGCCGCCTGCTCAGCGGGCAACTTATCGCCCAACAGAGCGAGCCCCATCGCGCGAGCATTGCCAAGGAGCCTTGGCAGGAACCAGGTTCCGCCCGAGTCAGGCACCAGCCCGAGCTTGCTGAAGGCTTGCACGAAGCTGGCCGACTTGGTGGCGATGACGAGATCGCAGGCCAGTGCAATGTTTGCTCCCGCACCGGCCGCGACGCCGTTGACGGCCGCGATGACCGGCATGGGCAGATTACGAAGCGCGAGCACCAACGGCTTGTAATACGTCTCGATGGAATCGCCGAGATCGACCCCCTGCCCACCCGGCGCAACGGCGCGATCGCCCAAATCCTGCCCCGCGCAGAAGCCGCGCCCCGCACCGGTAAACACCAGCACGCGCGCTTCGTTGTTAGCGGTGAGCTGCGACAGTGCCTCACGCACTTCCGTATGCATCTGCACGTTGAAGCTGTTGAGACGATCCGGCCGATTCAAGGTCAGCCGCGCTACTCCCCCGGAGACTTCGAACAGAATCGTTTGATAGCTCATGTCAGCGCTCGTCGTAGGTTAGCTCGAGCTCGCGACTGGTCGGTCTCGCCTGACAGCACAGCACGAAACCGGCCTGCACTTCCCAAGGCTCGAGTGCGTAATTCACTTCCATCTCCGCGGTGCCGCTGGTGACTTTGACACGGCACGTCGAGCATACGCCCGCGCGACAGGAGTATGGCAACTCCATGCCGACTCGTTCGGCGGCGTCGAGGATGGTCGCATCGTCGTCCAGCATTGCGAACGTACGCTGGCGGCCATCCATCGTGATGGTGATCTCCGCGACCTCTTCGGCCACCGCTCGCTTCGGCTTGGCCTGCGCCACAACAGGCGTTGCCTGCGCCGTGCCTGCCGGCATGTCGCTGGCAAAGCGCTCGGTGTGAATGCGAGTGGCGTCGACGCCTAGACCCAGCAACGTGTCGCGCACGCTTTCGATCATATTGCCCGGGCCGCACAGGAAGAACGCGTCCGTTTCCAACGGATCGAACACTTCGCGACTCAACAACGTGACCTTCTCGGGATCGAGCCGGCCATTGAACAGTTCCACTTCCTGCGGCTCGCGGCTCAACATGAAATACAACGATAGCCGCGAGGGATAGCGATCTTTCAGCGCCAGCAACTCCTCGGCGAACATGATGGTCGAGGTGGTGCGATTGCTATAGAACAGCATGAACCGGCTCTGCGGCTCGCTCGCCAGCAGGTTCTTCACAATGCCCAGAATGGGCGTGATGCCGCTGCCGCCCGCGAATGCGCAGTAGGTCCGCGCGGCCGACGGCTGCGGCTCGGCGAAGAAACGACCGGTCGGCGTCAGCACTTCGATGCTGTCGCCCGCCTTCAACTGACTCGCCAGATACTGCGACATGCTGCCGTTATCGTGGATGCGCACGCCGATGCGCAAGTGACTATCGTCAGCAGCGCTGCAGATCGAATAGGTGCGACGCACTTCCTGGCCGCCGATCTGCGCACGCACGCCCACGTGCTGCCCGGGAAGAAATCGATACGCCGGACGCAGCGCTTCGGGCACTTCAAACGAAATGCATAGCGCGTCGCTACCCTCGGGACGCACGTCGGCCACTTTGAGCGGATGAAAGGTCAGCATGTTTCAGATGCACTTGAAGTATTCGAAGGGCTCCAGGCAGTTGGAGCAGCGATACAGCGCTTTGCATGGCGTCGAGGCGAATTCACTCACCTTGGCCGTCTGCGCCGATGAGCAGCGCGGGCACGTCACCTTCGGCTCGCGGAACAGATGCTTCGCATTGCTCACCGAATGCGCCGGCGGCGCGATGCCGTATTCCTTGAGCTTGCTGCGCGCACTGTCGGTGAGCCAGTCGCTGGTCCACGGCGGCGACAGCACCGGTTCGACCTTCGGGTTCTCGTAGCCTTCTGCTTGCAGCCGCGTCTCGATGGAGCGAGCAATCACTTCCGTCGCGGGGCAACCGGTGTAGGTCGGTGACACACCCACCGTCACTCTGCCGTCGGCGACTTGCACTCGCCGGATGACTCCCAGCTCGACCACGTTGAGCACGGGAATCTCTGGATCCGGCACGTCGGCCAGAATGCGCCATACCTCACGCTCCGCGGGAGTCGCGACTCGATCGGCGAAGTTGGCGGGCGCCGTATTCATGACTTACCACTGCGAACCTGAATAGGTCCGCTGCATGAACTGCATCTCGGCCAGCAAATGGCTCAGATGCTCGGTGTGCTGCTGGCGTTTGCCGAACCAGCGATAAGGGCCGTAGGCCGGCTTCTTCAACGTCGCTTCGTTCAGCACCTGCTCGACATTGGCGACCCACGCTGCACGGAGCGACGCCGGGTCGGGACCCAAGCCTGCGGCAGCAGCTTCTTCGTCTGCCGCGCCGGGCGCGAACATCTCGCCCGTGAATTTCCACAGTGCATCGAGACCCGCCTGCACGCGCTTGTGACTTTCTTCGGTGCCGTCGCCGAGACGCACCATCCAGCCCGCGCTGAAGCGATAGTGATAGCGCGTTTCCTTCAACGCCTTCGCCGCAAGCTCTGCGAAACGCGGCTCGGAAGAAGCCTGCAGCTTCTCGAACAGCTCCAGCTGCCACGCATCGACCAGGAACTGCCGCACGATGGTCTGACCGAAGTCCACATTGGGCTGCTCGACCAATGCCAGATTGCTGAAGTCCGACGGATCGCGCAGGAACGCGAGATCGTCTTCGCTGCGGCCCTTGCCTTCGATCTCACCTGCGTACGAAAGCAGATAGCGCGCCTGACCCAGGAGATCCAGGGCGATGTTGGCCAGCGCCAGATCTTCTTCCAGCGCTGGCGCATGACCGACCCACTCGCCCAATCGTTGCGCGAGAATCAGGCTCGTATCGCCGAGATACGTGGCGTAACGGAAGCGCAGATCCGGCGAAGCGTTGGTGCTCACGATGGCAGCCGAGGCGCTCATAGGTTCTTCACCTCATCCGGAATCGCATAGAACGTCGGATGACGGTAGATCTTGTCCTTCGCCGGCTCGAACAACGCTTCGGCATCGCCCGGATCCGACGCGGTGATTTCCGACGAGCGCACTACCCAGATGCTGACGCCTTCCTGACGGCGCGTGTACAGATCACGAGCATGCTCGATGGCCATGCGCGCATCGACTGCATGAATGCTGCCGACATGCTTGTGCTCCAGGCCCGAGCGCGCCCGAATGAATACTTCGTACAGCGGCCACTGTTTGCGTTGCTCACTCATGTTCGTCTCTCTCAAGCCGCCTGCGTTTCGCGGGCGCGCTGCTTCTCCGCATGGGCTAGCGCGGCCTCACGCACCCAACGGCCTTCATCGTGCGCGCGTCGACGTGTTTCCAGACGCTCGCGATTGCAAGGGCCGTTGCCTTTCAGCACTTCCTCGAATTCTTTCCAGTCGATGGGGCCGTGAACGTAGTGCTGAGTCGCCTCGTCCCAGCGCATGTCGGGATCCGGCACTTTGAGGCCGAGGAACTCCGCCTGCGGGACGGTGATGTCGATGAACTTCTGCCGCAGCTCGTCGTTGGTGAAACGTTTGATCTTCCAGCGCATGGACTGCGCGGTGTGCTTGGAAGTCGCGTCGTTGGGGCCGAACATCATGATCGACGGCCACCACCAGCGATTGAGAGCATCCTGCGCCATGCGATGTTGCTCGGGTGTGCCGCGAGCCAGCGTCATCATGATTTCGAAGCCCTGGCGCTGGTGGAAACTTTCTTCCTTGCAGATGCGCACCATGGCGCGGGCGTACGGGCCGTACGAGCAACGGCAGATCGGAATCTGATTCATGATGGCCGCGCCGTCGACCAACCAGCCGATCGCGCCCACGTCCGCCCAGGTCGGCGTTGGGTAGTTGAAGATGCTCGAATACTTGGCGGTGCCGGCGAGCAACTGCTCCAGCATTTCGTCGCGGGAGATGCCGAGGGTTTCAGCGGCGCTGTACAGGTACATGCCGTGACCGCCCTCGTCCTGCACCTTGGCGATGAGCACCGCCTTACGACGCAGCGACGGCGCGCGCGTGATCCAGTTGCCTTCGGGAAGCATGCCGACGATTTCGGAGTGGGCATGCTGGGAGATCTGGCGAATCAGCGTCTGACGATAGGCGTCGGGCATCCAGTCCTTGGGCTCGATGCGCTCGTCCGCGTCCACCTTGCCTTGAAAGCGCTGCTCCAGCACGGCGGCGTCCGTGACCTGATGCAGGCAATCGGCGCCCAACGAGTCCAACCCTTGCGTGTACATAAAGCCCCCACGATCCGACCCGAACAATGTGACACAGAATGACACGGCAATCAATTTTTTCTGTGTCAGATGGCATGCGTACTGATTACCCTGGCTGCGCTACCATCCGACCATGTCCGCCAAACCGAACTCGGCTTTCGTCACTCGCACCAACGCCCTCGTCACGCGCTTTCGCCGGCAGCGCCCGCTGCGGGGTGGATCGCTATTGGTGACCATCCTGGGCGACGCCATTGCGCCGCGCGGCGGCACGATCGCGCTTGCCAGCTTGATCAAGCTCGCCATGCCTTTCGGCCTGACCGAGCGGCTGGTGCGAACATCGATTGGGCGCTTGGCCAACGAGCAATGGGTGAGCTTCGAGCGCGCTGGCCGCGCGAGTTTCTACAGCCTCACCACGAACGGCCGCGCCCGCTTCGCCGAAGCGACACAAAGAATCTACGGCGCGCCTCCGCAGGATTGGGACGGCCTGTGGACCATGGCCATCGTCCCGCCCACGCTGAAAACCCGACGCGACGATTTGCGAGAAGAGTTGCTGTGGCTGGGCTTCGGCCAGATCACGCCGGGCGTGTTCGCACACCCCACCTACAAGGAATCCGCCATCAACGTCCGGCTCGACGAGTTGCAATCTTCCGGCCAGCTCGTCGTCATGAAAGGATCGATTCTTTCGCAGGCGGCGAGCGCCAACCTGGTCGCCATGGGCTGGGACCTCGACGATCTTGCCCGCCGCTACAAGCGCTTCATCGATATGTTTTCGCCGGTCGCGGCAGCCTTGGATAGCGCGGGCAACGTTCCACTCGCCGGCGACGTGGCCTTCATCCTCCGCACACTGCTGTTGCACGAGTACCGCAAAATCCATTTGCGTGATCCGCTGTTGCCAGCCGCACTCCTCCCCGACGATTGGGCAGGCGCCGACGCGCAGAAACTCTGCCGCGACCTGTACGCGAAAGTGTTTCCAGCTTCGGAGCAGTATTTGTCGGCAACGGTGCAGACGCAGGCCGGCGCGCTGCCGGCCCCGGCCGCCGAAATATTCCAACGTTTCGGCGGCCTGCCCGGCAACGGCGACGCTCGCTTGGATTAGCTCCAGTTCTCCAAGCGCTCGACCAGCACCTGCAAAAACCGATTCGCGCGATGGCCATCCATCACGCGATGATCCAGCGTCAACGTGATGAAACAGCGCGGCTGAATCACGATGCGATCCTCATCATTCTCGGTGACCACCACCGCACGCTTCTCCAGCTTGCCGACGCCAAGAATCGCCGACTGCGGCTGATTGATGATGATGGGCGTCGCCACCAGACTGCCGCTCACGCCATGATTCGAAATCGTGAACGTGCCATCGCGCACATCGCTCGGCGTGAGCTTATCCGTGCGCGCCCGCTCGACGACTTCACCCAGCTCGCGAGCGATATCGAACAAATCCAGCCCCTGCACGTTGCGAACGACCGGCACCACCAGGCCCTTGCCTTCCAACGCCGTGCCGACGCCGATATTGATCGTGTCCGGCACGATGAGCGCATCCTCGGTCCAGCGGCTGTTCGCCTCTGGCACTTCGCGAATCGCATCCACGCACGCCGCCAGGAAGTAAGCCGTAAACGTCAGCGAAACGCCCTTGCGCTGAAACTCTTCCTTGTGAGCCGCGCGATGGGCGATCACCGCGGACATGTTCGCTTCGAACACGGTTGTGACATGTGGCGCGGTGTGTAACAGGCTCTCGACCATGCGCTCGGCAATGCGCTTGCGCAGAGTTGAATGTGGAACCTTGCGGCCTGCGACGGCAGCTTCAGCCTCCGTCGGCATCGGCTGTTCCTTGCGCTGCTGCGTCCCGCGCTGAGAAGCAACATAGGCGAGCACGTCATCGACGGTGACTCGACCACCCGCGCCCGTACCACGGATGGGCGCTGACTCGAGACCATGCTCGGCAATCAGGCGGCGAACGGCCGGACTGCTACGTCCCGTAGACAAAGCTTCAGCGTGAGCCGTGAACGCCGCCATGCGCACTTCCGCACCGGGCGCAGCGGGCCGGCTCGCGGGCGTTGCGGTTTGCTGAGACGCCGCACCCTCGGCAGCATCCAATGAGGATTGAATCGTACCCAGCAGTTCGCCCGGCTCGATCTCCTCCTGCTCGTGCTTGAGGATCTCGCGCAGCACGCCGCCGGCCGGCGCGGGAATCTCGATGGTGACTTTGTCGGTTTCGACTTCGATGAGCGGCTCGTTTTCGGCCACCGTCTCACCGATGTTCTTCAACCAGCGCTGAACCTGCGAGCGCGTGCCCTCGGACTGCTCGCTGGGCGCGCGCACTTCGATCGTTGTTGTCATTGTGAGTCTCTCGATTAGATGCTTGCGAGTTGGCGGATGGCATCGGTGATACGAGCAACGCTCGGCACCACCGAGTCGAGCAGCAGCGGACTGTGCGGGCTCGGCACGTCCGGCATGGTGACGCGCTCGATCGGCGCGTCGAGATCGAAGAACGCCTCCTTGGCCAATGTCGCCGCAATCTCCGCACCGAAGCCGGCGGTGAGATTGTCCTCGTGCACGATGAGGCAGCGCCGCGTCTTGCGCACCGATGCAAGCACCGCCTCGCGGTCCCAAGGCATCAACGTGCGCAGGTCGAGCAGATCGACATCGACGCTCGATAAATGCGCGGCCTCTTCGCACCGTTCGACCATCGCGCCCCAGCTGACGACGGTGAGCTCCGAGCCTTCACGCAGTCGCTTGGCCTTCCCAAACGGCACGACGAAGTCATCACCCGGATAAGGCCGCCGCGCCCACGCGCCGTCGAGCATGGCGCGATGCTCGAAGAAAATCGTCGGATCGTTGCCGCGCAGAGCACTTCGTAACAGACCGACCGCGTCTTCCGCGTTCGACGGCATGGCCACCCGCCAGCCAATCGCGTGCACGAACTGAACCTCGTTGCTCTGACTGTGCCACGGATCGCCGCACTTGAAGAAGCCGCCCGGCATGCGCACGACCATCGGCGCGGCAAAGCGATTTGCAGTACGCCAGCGCATCGTGCCGCAATCGTTCAACTGCTCGACCGCGGGATCGGCATATTTACGGAACTGAATCTCCGGCACCGGCATCAGGCCCGCGAGCGCCATACCGACGGCGCGACCGATGATGCCCTCTTCAGAAAGGCTCGTATCGAACACGCGAGACGCGCCGAACTTTTCCTGCAATCCCAGCGTGGCCGCGTGCACGCCGCCCTTGCGACCCACATCCTCGCCAAACACGACGACGCGCTGATTCATCGACAACTCGTGCTCCAACGTGCGTCGAATCGCCGTCACCATGTTGATGCGAGGACCTTCGGACCGCGGCGTTTCGTTGCCCTCGGGTGGCTTCACACCGGCATTCAACAGACCACCCTGCTGCTGCAGATCGACGCCCCCATTCTCGGTCTGCTCGGAGAACACATAGCGCGTCGAGCGCGTAACGTCGGGAACTGCACTCGCTTCGACAGCAGCCAATGCGGCCTGCACATCTTCGTGAGCACGTTTCTCCAACGCTTTCCATGCCTGCTCCGAAATCACGCTGGGCACGAGTTGCGCACGCAATTGAATCAGCGGATCGCGAGCACGCTCCGAGCTGATCTCTTCAGGGGTTTTATAGGTCTGCGTATCCTGGCCAGAATGGCCCGACAAGCGCGGAACCAACACACGCAACAGCACGGGACCTTCGCCTGCGCGCACGGCCTCCACACCCTGAGCAATCGATGCCGCCGCGTCGATGGGCTTGGCGCTGTCCGCTTCGATGATGCGCAGATTCTTGAAGCCCGACAGATTGGCGGCGATGTTACCGCCCGGCGTCTGAAAGTCGGACTTCACAGAGATGCCGTAGCCGTTGTCTTCGATAAAGAACAGGATGGGCAGACGCTGCGTGGTTGCGATGGTCAACGCAGACCAAAAACCGTTGGTGGCCGCCGAAGCGTCACCTCCGTGAGCCACGGCGATGCTGCCGTTGGCTTCGGCTTCGCGCAGGACTTGCGTTCGATACTGTAATGACTGAGCCCAGCCGACCGCGGGCGTGTACTGAGCGCCGACGCCACCACAGGCGGGCAACACGCAGACGCCATCATGTCTGGGCAGGTTGAAAACGACGCCGATGTCACGGCCGTCACTGACGCTGCCCGAGCGCATCATCGTGGAAGCCAGCGCATCCTTGAGCGACAGACCCACGGAGAGCATCAACGGCCGGGAGCGGTAATAAACGCCGACGCCATCGCGCGCACCGGTCAACAATTGCCCAAGCAAAACCTGCGTAACGTCGTGACCACGCGCCGTAAATTGATACAACACTTTGCGAGCCGGCAGCAGCTGAGTCTCTTCCAGCTCATCCAGAGCCCGCGACACCAGGATCGTATGCACCACGCGCTGCCAGTCAGGCTGCGGCGCCTTCCGCGTGCCTGGGCCGACGCCGGTGCCAAATAGCGAATGTCGTTCTGCGCTCATGAGCTCGAGTCTTTTTACAAGCGACGCTGGTGCCGCATACGCCAGCCTACGCTCGTCCTGGAAGCGGAAATCAACAAAGTACGGCGGGTTTTGCGCGCCGATTGGTGATAACCTCCACGGCAACGGGCCAAATTAGCCGATTCCACTCCGGACGCCTGCCATGGACTTAGACCGCTACGACGCCGCCATTCTCGACGAGCTGCAACGGGACGGCCGGCTGCCCATCGTCGAGCTCGCCGAAGAAGTGGGCCTTTCGAGCACACCCTGCGCCCGACGCGTCAAGCTCATGGAGCAGGACGGCATCATCCAGGGCTACACCGCCGTCATCGATCCCAGTCGCCTGGGGTTGAAGGTGCAGGCGTTCGTGCAGGTCCGCCTCACTCGTCATACCGACGAGAACATCGAGCAGTTCCGTCGCGCCGTCGACAGCATGGAAGAAGTGGTGAGCTGCCACGCCATGACCGGCGCGTATGACCTGCTGCTACAGGTGGTGGTGACGGACCTTGAACAGCTCAGCAACGTGGTATTGAAGAAGCTCATGCATATCCGCGCTGTCCGCGACGTGCATTCGAGCATCGTGCTCAATACCATCAAGCGCTCGTCGCGCGTTCCAGTGCGTCACCTGGTGCGTTGAGGAATCATGAGCAAGGCCGCAGGCAGAATTCGCGCCGGCATCGGCGGCTGGACCTACGAGCCCTGGGAAGAGACCTTCTACCCTGCCGACCTCCCGAAGAAGTCGCAGCTCAATTATGCGAGCCGCCAGGTCACGGCCATCGAGATCAACGGCACATTCTATCGGCTGCAGAAGCCCGACGTGTTCGCCAAGTGGCGCGACGATGCGCCGGATGACTTCGTGTTCTCGATCAAGGCGCCGCGCTATCTCACGTATCGCAAGGTGCTGTCCGAGGCTGTTCCCTCTGTCCCCAAGTTCCTCGCGAGCGGGCTCTCGTCGCTGCAACACAAGCTTGGCCCGATCCTGTGGCAACTGCCGCCGAGTCTGCACTTCGATGCGGCCGATATCGCCAAATTCCTCGAGGCCCTGCCCCATACGCTGGATGATTTGCCGTTACGGCACGTTCTCGAAGTGCGTCATAAGAGCTTCATGGATGCGGCTTACGTCGAGCTGGCGAGGAAACATTCCGTCGCCACCGTGTTCGCCCACACGGACGAGTTCCCCAACTTCGCCGATGTCACCGGCGACTTCGTCTACGCCCGCCTTCGAAAAGCCGAAGCCTCCGAATCTACCGGCTACTCCAAGCCTGACCTGCAAGCCTGGAGCGACCGCGCGAAACTTTGGGCGTCAGGCGGCGCGCCTACGGACCTGCCGTATGTGACTAGCACCGCACCTGCCAAGAAGCCGCGCGATGTCTTCATCTTCTTCATCAATGGCGCAAAAGAAAGAGCGCCCGCTGCCGCTAAGCATTTGTTGACGCTGGTTTGACTGACTTCGACGTTTCCGCAGAAACGTGGAAACGTGAGGCATCGACTCGCGCATCTTCGAGCTGGGGAAAGGTGGGGGTCTCGTGAAGTTCGCCAAGCCGCGATCACGGTAAACCGCTCGTCATTCAAGCAAGCCGTTGCAGGGTTGGCACACCACCAAGGCGGCGCGTGGCAGCTTGCAGCGCGTTAGCGCGAGCAAGCGACACTGAGCGTAAAGCCAGCCGCTGAGCAAATCGTGCGGTAGCCATCGAGGACGATAAGATGCCGCCAAAGACGCTGGGCGAGTTTCACGAGACCCCCACCTTTCCCCAGCTCTGCCGACAGGCTGCGCGCACCGCGAAGCGCGGCCGCGTCAGCGCAGCGCTCAATCGCGACAGCGACGAAGCGCGACCCTACTTGGACAGCAGGAACTTATAAACAACGAAAAGGACCGCGATCGTGCCCAGGAAGGCGATCGTGGCGACGACCAGGCTCTTTCCCTTGGTTTCTTCATCGAGGCGGGGCTCGAGCATGCGTTGGGACGCGGTGATGCGAGGAGCGCCGGTGCCATCGGTGTGGAACACGCATTCCACCGGGCCGAAGCGAACGCGGTCGCCGGAGGCCAGATAGCTCACATTGGCGCGCTTGCCGTTCACGAACGTGCCGTTGGCCGACATCTGATCGAGCACTTTCCAGCGCTCGCCTTCGTTGACGATCTTGGCGTGCAGCGCCGACACGCCGCTGTCCATGAATTGCACTTCGCGATCCGCCTGGCTACCGATGGTCCATTCGGCATTGCCCGAATCCCCCACCGCCAGTCGGATGTTCAAACCGGTGCGACTGCCGGACACGACCTGCAGATGCGGCCCATCGACCGCGCTGGGATTGGCGGCGATCGGGGAGGCGTTCGCCATTTGTTTCATCTGGGCGGGGTCGATGAACTTGGTCTTGTTGATCCCAGCATCGCCGAGCGCATCCGGATCCGCCCACGCGCCCGGGCGCTTGAACACCCCGCTGCTCTCAGCCACTACCGCGGCCGACTCCGGCGCTCGATATGCCGTTTTGTCCTCGCGTGCGACCGTGGGCTGCGAGCGCGTTACCGGCGCCTGCGAGTGGATGCGGAAATCGTATTCCTCCACGTCGAACCGCAGCCGATCGCCTGAAGCCAGACGCACGCGTCCGTTGATGCGCTTGCCGTTAATGAAGGTGCCGTTAGAAGAGCCGAGGTCTTCCAGCCAGTACCCGTCCTCGGCCTGCAACAACTTGGCATGCCGACGCGAAGTGTGACCTTCCGTCAGCAACACGTCGCACTCGGCCTGACGGCCCAGCACCGTCTCCGGTTTCAAGGCAATCTCACGATTACTGCCGATTTTAATGAGGACTGCGTCAGCGCCCATAGAACCACCACCACATGACTGCCACCAGCGTAGCCGCCGCCATGCCGCCGATAATAGGTAACATCGGGCGGAGTTTCTGCGACCTTGCACTCGAAACCCCGACAGCATCGGGCCCGTCGTATTCCACGACCACGGCGCTGACGTTGTCACGCCCACCTTTGGCCAATGCCGCTTCGATCAAAGCCTCTGTAGCCTCTTCCGGCTGAGGATGCGTACGTAGCACCTCCGCGATCTCGCGATCCTCCAACTCGTCATTGAGCCCGTCGCTGCACAGGAGCAACCAATCCCGCCTTTGCAACGGCAGGGTTGCCACCGAAGGCTCCGGCGTGCCAATCCCCAAGGTGCGCGTCACCAGGTTCCGGTTCGGATGGCCTCGCAACTGCTCCTCGGAAAGCCCCTCCTGGACCCGCAACACTTCCAGATAGGAATGATCGCGCGTCACCGCGCTAAGCGTCCCGCCACGCCACAGATAAGCACGGCTATCGCCGACCCAGGCGATCTCCGCCTGTCGCTCTAGGATTCGCGTCGCGACCACGGTCGATCCCATGTTGTCGTAAGCACTGTTCGTCTTCGCGGTCGCGGCCACCGTCTCGTGCGCCTTGCGAATCGCCTCGACCAGCGGCAATGACAGCGCCTCGCCGAGCAATGTTTCTTTCACGACGCGGCTGGCGACATCGCCACTCGCATGTCCGCCCATGCCGTCGGCGACGAACCAGAAGCTGGTCGCTTCATCCCAACCGATCGCGTCCTCGTTCGGCCCCTCTCGGCGGCCTGGATGGGTGCGACCCGAAAATCGTTTGTGGTCTGCTCTGAAGCGCACGGTGGGGGCTCGTTCAGAATGACCGCTGCGCGTTGGCCGCGGCAGCAGCGAACTGTTGCGGGCTGAACGTCGTGTCGTTCTTGACCGCGTTGTACAGCGCGTCCAGCGCTGCTTTTTTGCTGGCGCGATCGCCGATCGTGTAGCTCAGGCTTTCCAGCCCCAGCACGATCTGCTCCGCCGCCGCGTAATCGCCAGCTTTATCGCTGGTCGCGTAGCGAGCGAGTGTCTTGCGCATCTTAATTACGTCCGCGCTCGAATATTGTTTGCGAGCGAGCGCATCGCGCGGCTCGAGCCAGTTCAGCAACGCCTTCGCCGCCTCGTTCACCGCCGCGCGATCGCGCTGCCCGGCGCGGATCAGCGCGTTGGTGAGCTCGGCGAGTTGTTTGGTCGCGGTCGGCTCGAAAGCATCCATGAGGGCCTGCAGGACGATGAGATTCTGGGTCTGCAAACGCACCGTTCCCGGCTTGATACCGGCGCCTGCGCGCGCGGAATTCCAGCGGATCTTGTCCATCGGATGGTGGCAGCTGTGGCAGTCGTAGAAGGCCAGCTCCGGAAACATATCGCCGCCGTGAAACATGTTTGTTTGCAACAGAGACAGATACCGGCGCGTGGTCTCGATCTGGCCCGTGACCCACAGGTTCATGCCTTCAATCTTGCCTTTGCGCTGGTCGTAGTCGGCGTCGACGATGAAATGCGCCGGCTGATTGGTGGTGTAAGCCTCCAGCTCGAAGCTCAGCCGCGGATGGCCCGCGCCCATGATGGCGTGCGTGGCGAACTGATCCTTGGTGCCGAGGTGACATCCCAGGCACACCTGAACGCGTTTCAACGGCTGCTCGGTTGGATACATGCCGCGCGCCACGTTGTCCTTGTGAGTCGCCGTCTCGGCGGCGTGACTCTCCAGCCATTTCTCCGAGCCGCCGTGGCAACCCTCGCAGCCCACGCCATCGCTGATCTGAAACTTCGGGCCGCGCTTGTCCGCCGGCACATTGTCGGCATGACAGTCCAGGCAGATCTTCGCCGCCGTCGCGTTGGGCAACCCCAGGTTGGCGGCGATGCGCTTGGACTCGGGCAGTTCGAGCGTCCGATAAGCCTGCGCGTGCCGGTCCTCCTGCTGCCAGATCCGATACTCGTTCAACGCCACGTCTTTATCTGACTGCGGCGCGAGCTTGCCGTGGCAGACGCTGGTGGCGCAGCTCGCCACCCCCATGTGTTTGTAATCGGCAATACCGGGCTCGATGGCGAGCGCGGGCGCGCTCGCTCCCAGCAGCGCTGCGATCAGCCACAGCGCTCTTGTCTTTGAGAAGGCGCTCCGCCTCCACCCCATAGAGTTACTCCGCTACTTCAGCGTCACCCTCTGTTCTACTTGGTCGGTGACATACCACGGCTGTCCATTGTCATCCAGGAACAGCTTGCGCATTTCCTGCAGGTTGAGCGGCCGCGAGCCGCGTCGGCCGAACACGGCGATCTGTCCGCCCGTCTCGTCCACGCCGCGGTCGCGCTCGAGCCCCTTCGACAACGCAAGCGCCGGCTTGCTCGTTGAATACATCGCGATCAGCTCCGGCTTGGGCTCGGGGCTGAAGCCGTAGAACTTCGGCTGCGACGCGGGCGATGTGAGCTGCACGACTTTGAGACCGCCCTCGCCGTCCGCCACATACATGAAGAGCGAAGCGTTCGTCGTCGCGACGATCACATCACGCGCATCCGTGATCTTGCCGCCCGCGCTGAAGCGCTGATACTCGAACATCCGCTCCGGTCGCTCGACGTCGACGATCACGACGCCGTCGCTGCCGCCGGCGACATAGGCGTAGGTTCGCGCCACGAACACACGATTCGCGTTCTTGATGCGGATGGTGTTGTCGGGGACGAGCCGCGGCGCTCTCGGATCGGTCACGTCGATGACCTTCAAGCCATCGGCATCGGTGACGAACAGATAACGGAACTGCAGCGCCGTCGCGCGCGCATCCTTGAGCGGCACCTCCGCCACCATCACCGGCTTCTTCGGGTCGTCGACGCTGACGATGGCAAGACCCTTCGCCGTCGTGATGTAGAGGTAATAGCCGCCGACGGTGATGTGCCGCGCGCCGTTGAGCACGCCGCCCGGATTCCAGGTCACCGCGCGCTTGAGGAAGTTATTGCGCGGCTCGCCGTCGGCCATCGTGTTGACGTCGACCAGAATCAGACCTTCCTTCGAATCGGTCACGTAGGCGTAGTTGTAGAGCGGATGGAACGGCTGCTCCATGTTCGCCACGCGCATCTTCTCACCCTGGTTTCGCGGCGGATGAATCGGCTGGTTGGTCGGCAGCGCGACGCAGGTCGCATCCTTCGTGTTGACCTGAGTGTCGTGGCCCAGCGGACTGAATGGCGCAGTGATCAACCGCTGCGAGACGCCCTTGTTGCCCTGGCTCGCAACGTCGTACACCTGCAGTCCGCCGCGGCCCTCGGCCACATACAAGTACTCGCCGCGCAACTGCAAGCAGCGCACTTCTCCCGCGTCGTGGCTATAACCATTCTGCAGCTCGCGCTCATCCTCGTTGTGCTTGTTGAACCAGTCAGGATAGGCATAACGATGCAGGTAGCTGCCGATGACGGCCTGCGGCTCATCCCATTCGGTCACGGTCACGGCGCTGATCTGGCCATCGCCGCCGACGTACGCGTTGTAACCCACGAAGTTGATGAAGTTCGTTCCCTGCGCCAGCAGCTGCGCCATGATGGCGTTGTTGTCGTTCTCCTTCGACAAGTGGCAGTCCGAGCAAGTCTTGGTCTCGGTCTTGCGTTCCGTGTGCGGGTAATGCGGGTTGAACGCCTGCGAGCTGTAGCCGCTCGCCGCGATCGGCGGCTGCTGTATGTAAATCTTCTCTCGGTTGGCGTTGGTCGAAGATAGCACTAGCGCCGAGCTCGACCGTACCGGTGCGATCTTGCCGCCGGCAGCCGGCTCGCGACGCCCCAACAGGAACATTTCATCGCGCGCGACCTGCGGATTGTAAGTCGCGAAGTTACGAGTCTCGCCGCCCTCGTAGTGATTGCGAGTCGTCTTGGCGTTCGCCTCGATGGGCAAGTGACAGCCGCCGCAGCTCGTGGTCCACGAGGTGTGGCACATGTAGCACTCGACGTTCTCGTCGGTGTGCGCGAGGTCGTTCGGCGCGATGCCCTTGCCCCACTGCTGCGACGTCGTGTTCTTGCTCATCAGCTTGGCGCGCGCCGCCTTCGGGTTGTACTCGGCGCTCTGCGGATCGACGGACCGTTTCACCAGACTCATGCGCCATTCGACGCCGGGCTCCATCATCGAGCGCTGATACAAGGTCTCGCCCACCCACTCGAACCGACGGCGGCCGTCCGGCGTCCGCAACGTCGTCATGTCCACGCCGCCACCGAGCGCAGCCGGCCCCGAAGTGTAGAGGTTCGGTAGCTGCAGGGCCGTGCCGTGGCAGTCCTTACAGTCGATCTCGACCGCGGCGGCGACTTCACCGTAGATATAGCCGTTGCCGTGATTGTCCTGCGAGAAGTGGCAGTCGACGCACTGCATGCCGACATCCACGTGGATCGACGACATGTGCACCGCCTTCTTGAACTTCTGCGGATCTTCGTCGCTCACGATGCGGTTGTTGGCGTCGAGCAGGTTGCCTTTGCGATCGCGTTTGAACACTGCGCGGAAGTTCCAACCGTGGCCGTGGTAATCGGCGAACTGCGTGTCCTTGAGCTGCGGATTCAGCTCGGACACCTGCTTCAGGAAGTTCACATCCGACCACTTGCCGCGCGTGGCCGCGCCTTCCGGATTGCGATCCAGCACTTTGCGAATCTGCTCGAGATCCGGGTACTGCTGCTTCTCGGGCCACATGAACGGCGCGTCGGACTCGTAGTCCCACATGGTGTAGCCGAGGAAGCTGTTCATGAACATGTTCGGCTGGTGCATGTGACAGACCATGCACTGGCTGCTCGGCACCGAGCGAGTGAGCGTGTGGCTCAGAGGATGGCCGGGCTCGGTTTTGCTGATGGTCGGATCGACAGTGCGCGTCAGACCTTCATGGCCGAACTTGGCGTAGATGCTCGAATGACGCTTGTCACGATCGTTCGCGTACACCACGTGGCACGAGGCGCAGCCTGAATGGCGAAAGTCGCCCGGTTGATCGTTGGTGCCGATGAACCACGGCAGCGGATCGTTCAAGCGCGTCTTGGTGATATTGATGACCGGCACGGCAATGCGTGCGCCCGTTCCCGGACCGCGGTTCGACTGCCGGAAGTCGGGGCGACCCGGCTCTTCGATACGTTGCAACTGGCCTAACGCATTCGGCAGGCCCGTCTCAGCGAACAAGTTAGCGATGTTTCGACCGCCTCGCTCGAACACACGGAAGATGTCGCCGGGATAGATCGTCTCCCACGACGGTAGCGGATACAGCTGCGGCAAGATGCCCGCGATCGCCGCCTGGTTCACCAGGTGGTCTGGAATCTTCGGTCCCTTGAGCAGCACGCCCTGACCGTTGCGATCGTACGATTCGCCCAGGATGTATTGCTTGAAATCCAGAATGCCGTTGTTATAAGCCGCGCCACCCCACAGCATCGCGCCGGTGGTGTGCATGCTGCGCGAGGTCGCTTCGATCACCTCCATGTGACAGGCGCCGCACGACTCGCGCACGATGCGGTAGTCGGACGGGTTGATGAAGCGAATGAACTCGGGACTTTCCTTGTTGAGCAGCGTGTAGGTGCGCTCCGGATTCGCGCTCGACGGATACTTCCACTCCTCCGGAAAACGCGGCAGCACGTGAGCGAGCTCCTGCTGCTTCATGTAACCATCCGTGCCGCGAACCACGCCGGGCGCGAGACGAACATTCGCATCGCCACCGTGACAGTCGGTGCAACCCAGCTTCACCGCCGGGTTCAAATGCATGGTGTTCGAGTCCGTCTGCGTGTGACAGGTCTGGCAGCCTTCGGTCTTGGACCGGACCATCTCGTCCGTCTGGCTCTTCGGCGCCGGCGGCGCAGTCACATACTTCGGCTCGTCGCTGCCGAACAAACCTGCGGAAGCCACGCCGCTGAACGCGCACAGCACGAGCAGCGCCAGCGCCTGGCCGACCTCACCGAGTTTGGATTTTGGCATCTGTCGCATGATCCGCTTCGCAACTCAGTAGGCGAAAATGGCGTTGAGCAGGAAGTAGCCCGGATCGTCGTCGTCCGGGAACAGCGCATCGAAGCCATCGCCGGCAATCAAGGTCGCATACGACGCCCGCACCACGATGTTCTGGGACATCATGGGTCGATAGATCAGCGAAGCCGACACGTCGTAACCGATGTGCTTGTCGATGGGCCCCTGATTGCGCGCCACCTCGATCACCGTCGGATCGTCGAAGTACAGCGAGTTCGCATTGAGCGACACGCGCAGGGTGGGCATCACGTCCATGTCGACGCCCAGTCCGGCCAGCATCACGCCAGGATTGGTGAAGTTCGACTGCCCTTGTTCCTTGCTCGAGCGCAGGTTATTCAAGACGCCATTGCGCGTGGCCAGCGCCACACGGCCGCCGCCGATCAGCGGCACGGCCTGACGAATGAAGTAGCTGGTGTCCGCGCCCGCGAACTGCGGATTCTCGAACACAGCATCGAAGCCGTTGGCCTCGTCGTCGAACGGATTGTCATCGCCGCTGCCATAGAGCAGCGACAGGCGCGGGCGAATCCAATCGAAATCCACCGACAGCTCGGCCGCCGCGAACACGGCGCTGATATCCACTTCCTGATTCACGAACACGCTCGGCGTTTCGTCGCCAAACGCGTAGTACACCGAGGTCGTGAGATTGAGGCGCCCGAAGTGACCGTCGCCGTTGTAGCCGACGTAAGTCACATCGTATTCGCGCAGGTTCTCCAGCCCGAGCGACGACGGCCGCTCGATGAAGCCGTTGGCGTTGTAGAAAATCTCATCGTCGCGGTTGCGGTTGTGAAGCACCGTGCCCTGCGAGGTGAAGCCGAGCACCGGAAAATCCTGCCGATACAAGTTCACGACGAATACGTCGTCCTTGCGCGGCGTCTCGCCCACGTCGTTCAAGCCGCTGTTGGTGTCTTTTTCCAGGCGGCGGAAGTACGCGATGTTGTACTGCCACTTGTTGTTGTCGCGCGTACCGAACAGGCGCGCGCCAAGCTGGTTGTCCTGAAACAGGAACCCACGGAAGTCCGACGAGAACGGCTGAATGCCGATCCGGAAACTGTCGAAGTCGTAGTTGTCGGAAACATTGCGAATGTGTCGGTCGACGAACGCCGCCTGCAAACCGACGAAGGTGTCGTCGCGATCGAGGCCGCGCCGGGCATCGGCATTCACAGCCTGCACTTCTTCCAACTCGGTGTAGTTGTACGAAAACACCGGCGTGACGCGGAACTCCCAATCTGGTGGCTTGAACACCGTGTTGCCCTTGTAATAGACAAACTCGGCGCTGACGTTTTGACCCATCGACCACTGATCGGTGCTGCCGAACACATCGATGCCGCCGGGCTGATCGGTGGAGATCGCGCCGACGGGCGTCGGCACTTCGCGCAGCTCATACACCGTGTCCGAAATCAGGCCGAGATTGAAAAACCAATCCTCGCCGACCACCGGCTTGTCCGCCTTGAGCACGTTGCGGTTGTAGGGATCCCACCAGCGCTCCTTGTAGCCGAGCGTATCGACGATGCGCCAACGATCGGGCATCGGCACGGAGTCCACGAAGTCCGCGAGACCTGGTCGCGGAATGGGAGAAATCGATGAAGGCGGCGCACGCTCCATGACACGTCGACGCGCAGCGCGGCCCGTATCTTCCAGCGGCGGCACCGGCACCACCCGCTGCGGTTCGGATCGCGGCGCTGGCACAACGTCCTGCACGTCCGGCGGCGGCGGCACGCCCTCGCCCCTCGGAGATGGTTGGGGCGATGCTTGAGGCGCGGCGCCCTCTTCCGGACAAGGCACTTCGGTATAGCCCGGTCGACGGCGCTTCACGATGCGCCCCGTGTCGTCCTGATAACAAACTTCCTGGGCGCTCGCGCTCGTCGACCACGCCGTCGCGGTGACGACGAACGTACTGAGCGTCAGCAACGAGGCAGTCAGTGGTTGACGTCTATTCTTCACGTCACTTCCCTCCACACACGTTGTCATCCGTGGCATCGATGAATGGCGCTTGCGGACACTGCACGTAGCGAAGACGCACGCCCATGGGCGTCAGCGTGTCGGCACGCATGGCAGCCGGTGCATTGTTGATCGCGCCATTCAGCGCCACGCCTGCGTTGTTCAGGCCCATGAACGCGATCATGTCGTCCTGATCGACGCCATCGCCCGAGACGCCGATGCCGCCCACCAGCGTGCTGCCGCGATAGACGGGCACGCTGCCTGGGAAGATTTGCAAGCCATTGCCGAGGCGCACACCGGTGATCGTCTGTCCGACGCTGCTCAGATCGTTCGCGAGCTGCACGCCGGCGCAGCCCGGCGCGACGTCGGGTACTCCCAGGCCAGACACGAACAGCACGTGCTGCAGGATGGCGTTGATCGACAGATCCAGCTGCATGCCGGTGGAGAACGGACTCCACTGGCCCTTCGGCTTGCTCAATGGACCCTGGTTTTCGTAGTTGATGCCGTCCGGGAAGAACGGCCGCGCCAGATTGCCGTACGCACGATCGGTATAGGCGATCGATCCGTCCGCCAACGCATTGGGATTCCCCATGAATGCCTGGAACGCGCTGACGTAGCTATTCAATGGAATGGCGGTCGTGACCGTGGCGCCTGCATCGGTCGTGGCGAGATATTTCGCATCGGGCAACGTCGCGACGAACGCGGCGGCCGAGCTCGATGACATGAACGCTGCGGTACGCGCCTTCTGCAGCGACACGTCCGTGCCGAACAGCGGTGCATCACGCGTGCGGGCGATGCCAAGAATTTCACCGTTCGTGTCAACGACCGAGATCGTCACGCGAGCCTGCGACCCCACCGGACGACGAATCTGCGCACGAGCGCGATTGGCCACGTCCAACGCGGACTGCAACAACGCGCGCACTTCAGCCTCGGTGAGCACCGCCCCGCCAACGACAGCGGCGTCAGTGCCAGTGCGCGGCGGGTAACGCAAAGCGTTCGTCGCATCGACCAGCACGAATGCATCGCGGCCCGGAAAATTCTGATCGCCATCGGGTCGTATGCCCGATGCGGGCATACCGAACATGGTGCCGTCGCGAATGACGCCGTCGGTGTAACCCAGCACGGGGATCACCTGCCCGACCGTGGGACCCAGCGTTGCGAAGCCCGGCGCGTTCTGCGGATTCGTGCTCAGCTGCGCGAACTCCACATCCGTGAAGCGCAACACCTTGCCATCGACGGTGACGCGATCGGCGCGCCGATCGACGGGTGCGCTGAAGCCGAACGTGGCAGCCAGCGCAATCGCTTCATCGATGTCGCTGTCTCGATCGAGGATGCTCTTGTCGATGGTGTAGAAGCCATCGGCCAGCACGCCGACGCCGCCAACCACCGTCCCACCCTTGTACAGCGGGAACCCACCCGGATCCGCTGACAGTCCCAACGGCGTGCGTTGTGGGCCGACGCTCGGTGCGCCGTTGAACTGGCGGACGAGATCCGAGCACGCGAGTGAGCTGAACTGCACGCCGAACAGCGGACCGGCGGGCTGGAGCTGCTCGCCCGGATTGAAATTCTCCTGCACGATCTGACTGGCCACGCGGGTCGAGAACGCGTTGCCTTCGGAAGACAGATAGGCGCCCGTCACCGCCTTGGCGATGGCAGCGGCATGATCGATGAACAACTGCAGCGTCTGCGTCGGCAGACGAATGCCTTCGAGTCCACCCGTAACCGGAGCATCACCCGCTGGCGACGTCGTGACAGTCACCGAACGCGTCGGCGCGTCACCCATGCGATACACCGCCAGCACGTTGCCGACGCGATCCACGACCGCGATCGTTGCGTTGATGCCGCGTGCCTGCGCTTCGGCCACGCCCTGCGCGATCACTTGTTGCACGTCGGCGACGGTGAGATTGAATCCTGTGTTGGCGCAGCTGCCCGTGCAGTTCTGATTGCTGTTGTCGGTGCCCGTCGCAGGCGTAACCGAGTCACCGCCTGAACAGGCCGCGAGGCACACTGCCGAAAACGACAGTAGCAACAGCCGCCACGCGCGCAGTTGGGTGGAATTATGTTTCATGATCCAGCGAGTTCGCCGCGAGCCTCGGTTTCGGTTTCGCGTCTCGTTGTCTGAGGAGTGATTTGCGTGCTCAGCGCGTCCAGCAACTTCGGCTCGCGCGGGTGATATTCGTGGCAGCTCACGCATTGCACGGTGACCTTCTCGACGGTGGCTTTGTCGGCATGACACTCGGTGCATTTCGTAATCCCGGGCACCATCAGATCACTGCTGTCCTGTGATTTTTTGGCGGCGTGACACGACAGGCACGCGTCGTCGCCAGTCAGCTTTCCCTGAATCTGATGGCTGCGATGGTCGAAGCGATTGGCCGGGAAATAATCGCGCGCAAAACGGATCGGCACGACCTGAAAGCGGTCGAACACATTCGCGACCTGCGTGTCGATCACTGCGTGACAACCGATGCAGCCACGACGCGTGAACTGACTTTCGATTTCCTTGCGAGCGCTGCGCATGGCGCAATCGAACGGCTCGCCCGTGCAGGTCTCCTCTTCCCGCTCCTGGCCTGGCAACCGGCGGCGCTCACGCGTCGCTACACGGCCGAAATTCGGATCGGAGAACTTGCGCGTGAAATAGTCTTGCAGCGTCAGCACCACTTCGCGTGGCTTGCCGTGCGGCAGCTGGCGATCCGGCGCGGTCGGGTCGAACGTCAGCTCGTGACACTGCGCGCACTGTTTCTCCTGAGTGATCGGTTCGAAGTGCTCGCCATCCGGCTCCAGGCTATGACAATCGGCGCAGTTCATCGGCTTGCTGTCGCCGCGACGTAACACCCGATTCGGATCGAGGTGCTGGCGATGCGAGAACTTCAGATTGGATTGCTCCATGGCCTTGTCCAACTCGGCGACGACGGTTTTCCAGTCGTACGCGAAGCCACGGCCCGCGGGCGCAGCCACCGATGCAAGCAGGTGCGGCTCGAATTCGGGATGTCGTTCGAGATCGAATCCGTTGACCGGATCGATCTTGATCTGACCGAAGCCGTGCTCGGGCTCGCCATGGCAATCGATGCAGCTGCTGTCGCTGTTGTTGACGAGAAATGTCTGCGGCTCGTTGTGCTCGCGATGGCAGGTCGCACAGCGCGGCGTCGGCCCAAGCTCCGTGAGCGCGAGACGCGCCGGCATGATGTGATCGTGCGTAGTCCGGTGACACGTCTCGCAGGCCGAATCCTGCACGCGTTGAAACAACTTCTCGTGGCAGGTATCGCAACGATCGCCGATGGCTTGTTGATGCACCTGGTGCAGCGGCCCGCTGTTCCAGAACTTATCGCCGGGAAACCAGGCCGGCACGGGGTTGTCGGCGCGATGCGCCTTGAACACCAGCAACGGTAATAACAAGCCGAACACCAGCACCACCACCACGCCGGCCCAGGCCATGGCGCGCTTGCCGAGCCAGGTCTGCGACAGATCGGTGCGAAACGCGCTCTCGAACGTGCTGGCGTCGATTTGATCGTTCGGCTGCAGCTCGATGGCCGCGGAGAATCCCGGCGGCGGCTGAGCGATGCGCAGGAGGTGGCCGCCCAGCTCGATGACGTCGCCCACGGAGAGCCGGGCCGACTCCTTCTTCTTGCCGTTGATGCGAACGTACTCGCCCCTCCGGCATTCCAATACGAGCTGCGCTCCAGCCTGGCGGATGATGGCATGCTCGCCCGCGATGCCGCGGCCCAACAGCTGGATATTGCGATCGGCGGCGCTGCCGATCGTCAGCTCCTTGCTGGAGATCTCGGTATCGTAGTACTCGGCGATACCGTCAGGACCCTCTCGAAGCTCGCGTAGTAGTGCGTCCATACTCTGTGTGCCGCGCTACCAGTAAAAGAAGGTCACGACGATGTGCAGCACCAGCGCGATGAGCAGCGCGATGGTGACCGGCACATGGAAGTACAACCAGATCTTCAACCACCCATACAAACGAATGTCACGCCGGATTCGTCGCAAGACGGCCTGCCGCCGGCACAACAGCACGATGAGTTGTTGCAGGTTGGCAGCCTCGGCGCCCTTCGCCGCTCGCGGCAACCGGGCGCCGACGAAGTCGATGACCTGTTGCTGATCGGTGTTGCGAACCGGCTTGCCTTCG
The DNA here is from genome assembly GCF_036402275.1 of Steroidobacter sp. Classification (NCBI taxonomy): domain Bacteria; kingdom Pseudomonadati; phylum Pseudomonadota; class Gammaproteobacteria; order Steroidobacterales; family Steroidobacteraceae; genus Steroidobacter; species Steroidobacter sp. The sequence goes on from NZ_DASWTF010000036.1 coordinate 716,813, forward strand.
CCGCGGATGAAATAAGAATCGTCGCGGCTGAACAGCTGCGAGTAGATGCCGCCACCCAACGTGGTTCGTTCGATGCTGCTGTCGACGGCGATCGCAACGTCCGGCGCGCAGCGGCTCGCTACCGAGCGTGCGTTCCGATCCAGCTCGAACAACTCCGCAAACAACTCCGAGCGCGCCCCGCCTTCGCGATTCTTAGAAATGAGCTGCGGAAAGCTCATGTACGTGTACAAGCCGAAGAAGCCGCTCAGGATCACCACACACATCAGCACATACGAAAACGTGTGCAGATTCCAGCCAATCTGCATGCCGGAATGCAGAGTGGCGATGACGATGAGCGCCGAGCCCAGATAAACGTGCGCCGAGGTCCAGCCCTGCACCGTGCCCATGGTCCAGCTGTAACGGCGCTTGCGAACGCCCAGCATCGTCAGCCACGCGATCAGCAACGCGCCGATCGTGCCGAGCACATAGCCCTGCCAGGTGCCGCCATTGGGTGGCTGCGCATCGCCCTGCGTGAGATACAAAACACACGACGCGACGATCAGCCCCAGCGACCACCACAGGTAGCGGGCTCCCCGATAGGAAAGGAGATTGCGGTGAATCACCGCTTACGCTCCTCGACCAGATCGATGAACTGCTCCGGGCCGATGCGGATGGCCGCGCCGGTCGGGCAGGCGCGCACGCATGCCGGGCCGCCCTTGATGCCGACGCAGGCGTCGCACTTGGTGGCCTTTTTGCCTTTTTCCTTGGCCTTGGCGGACGGTTTGTAATCAGGCTCCTCGCCTGGGCCGCTGCCGGCCGCGAAGATCATCCACGACACCAGTCCCGGCTTCTTCGGCGCGTCGTAAACCATGCGAATCACGCCGTACGGGCAGTTCGCCTCGCAATTGCCGCAGCCGATGCAGGTTTCGTTGATGTATACCTCGCCGCTCTCGGAACGGCGCAACGCGTTCGGCGGGCAGTCCTTCATGCAGTGAGGCTGCTCGCAGTGTCGGCACGAAATGGGAATGTGAATGTTCGCGAAGGTCGCGCCGGCTTCGCGATCCAGCCGCGAGACGCCTTCGTGTGTTTCCGCGCAGGCCTTTTCGCAATTGTCACAGCCGACGCAGAGCGCTTCGTCGATCACCAGGACGTTGGTCGCCTCGCCGAGGCCCTCGTCCATCAGGAAGTTCATCAGCGTGCCCGCTTCGGGCCGCACTTGCATGCGTGCGTTGTCGACGACGCGCCGGCTCACATCTTTCTGCAAGGGATCCAGGCGGGCGTCATCGCGACGCGTGAGCTCCAGGAACTCGCGGCGTCGGATCTCGATCAACTCAGCGGCGACGTTCGCGGTGGCTGTCTCGCGTCGAACCGGGTCGCCCATCAGCGCCATTTCGCCGATCAGCTGACCGGAGCGAACCTGCGACACCAGCTTGTCCGCCTCGCCCTGGCGACGTAACAAAGTGATAGCGCCGGAGCGCAACACGAACAGCGAGTCGCCCATCTCGCCTTCGCTGAAGAGGATCTCGCCCGCCTTGAGCTTTCGCAGCGTCACGCGGGTCGCGATATTCCGCAGCTCACGGAGCGTGGCAAACGGCGCGAAATGCCGCTGCAATTCGCGCACGATGAATATCCAGTCGATGCCGCTGCGAACTTCCTCGTTGGAGTTCATCAGCTTCAGCATCGTCCGGCGCGGCGTCTCCACGAGGATGCAACCCGGACCCGCCACGGCCTTTTCCAGTCGGGGGCGTCCCGAGAGCAAGCTCATCTCGCCGAAGAACTCGCCGCGCCCCAGCCGCGTGCGGATCTTCTGCGGACCGGTGGCTTCCAGCAGCACTTCGCCGTCGACGATGGTGAAGAACGATGTGCCGAATTCGCCGGGCCCGTAAATTACTTCGCCTTCGCGGATCACCCGCGTCATGCGCGGCTGAGGATCTTTCTTGGCCAGCTTCTTCTCGAGCTGAGCCATGCGCTTGCGCGCATCGTCGAACTCCGCGCCCGGCGGGAACGCCACCATCAGGTCGCTTTCGATCACCAGCTCGCGAAACGCCAGCGCATTCATTTCACGAAACATCGGGATCAGCGTCTGGAAGCGTTCGACGATCTCGTCGACCGTGCGCTCGAACGGCAGGCCGAAGAACTGGTACTCGAGCAACGGATGATCGGCCGGCTTCACGTCGTTGCCGTTGATGAACTCGACCACGTCGTAGCCCTGGTTCATCGCCTGCTTGATCAGCGGGAATCCCGCCAGCGAGCCGATGATGTATACACCGGGGACGTTACTCTCATAGTGACGCGACAGCGCCGGGATCGCATCGGCCCGCTCGTTGGGGAATTTGATGCCGATGGACTCGACGAATTTGCGCGGTGGAATGGCGCCCAGGCGCGCGACGATGCGATGACACTGCACCGTCTTCTCACCCGCCGGCGTCTGCATCACGACGCTGAGCGGCATGGTCGCGCCACTCTGAGTCACGCTCTTGATGCTGGTCTCGTAGTAACAGTTCAAGCGCCGGCGCGGATCGGTGATCGCCGCGACCACGGCGTTGAGGTTCGCATCCTTGGCGCGGCTGAATTCCTTGCCGCGGTTCAAGATCCAGACGTCGTTCTGCTCGGCCAGCGCCAGCGCGTTTTCGATAGCGGAGTCGCCCGCGCCCACCACCAGGATGGTTTCATTGGTGAATTCCTTGGGATCGTCGAGCTGATATTGAACGCGCTCCAGGTCCTCGCCCGGCGCGCCGAGCTTGCGGGGATTGCCTTCCAGACCGATGGCGAGCACCACGTTCGCGGCCTGGATGACCTCGCCGCTGACCAGTTGAATCGAGAACGCGCCCTTGCCGCCGCCGATCTTGCGGACTTCGGCGTTATAACGAATGTTGACGCTGAGCTGACGCAGACCGTCGCTCCACGCCGACAGAATTTTCTCGCGGCTGCCGGCGCCGAAGCCCAGATCGCTGCGCAGATCCAGGAAGCCGGGCTCGGCCATCACATGCTTGCCTTTCTGGTAGCGCTGGATGGTCTTGGCGTGGGCGCTGAAGCCTTCGAGCAGTATGTAACTTGGGCTGCTGCGCCTCGCCTGCCGATCACGCGCGGCGGCGCGCGCGGCTGCGCTCAGGCCCGCGGGGCCAGCGCCGATGATTGCGATTTGGTACATGCAGAAACAAATGCGCCCGCACTTGCTCCTCCCTGCGATTGCTTGCGACTTGCCGCCATCCCGGAATGTTTCGCGCTGAGTATTGTTAAATTCGCGATGGATGCTACCGGCCCGGCGACGACGCTCGCAAGATGTTCGGCGTGCGCTACGTCACGGAATCCAGGACGTTTGTGAGGGCGAATGGGTGGATGACCGAATGGGATGACTGGAGCCGATTCGCGCGCCGCCTGCATTCGGATTTTTCGGACTGCGAAAGCGGCGCGAGCGGATCGCAAAACATTCATCGGCCGTACACAAAGCGCGTGCTTACCTTATGTTGAGGGGCGACGTAAACTCGTCGAGGGTCTGCAAGGAATCGCTAATGAAATTGCTCGTTGCCATCGTGCTGTCCGCCCTGGTCGCCGTCCCGGCGCTGGGACAGTCGCGGGAATACCAGGGTCCGCCGCGCTCGCCGCCGCCGGACACCACCGATCAGATCATCGTGAAGTGGCGCAGCAGCGCCAAGCAGACGCTGTCGGCCACCGCCTCTCAGCGCGCCAGCAAGCTCGCCAACAGCTCGGGCACGGCGATCCGGCACAAACGCCGCAGCACCCCGACCACTGAAGTCTTCAAGCTCGACCATCGCATGAGCGGCAGCGAGCTGCAGGCTGTACTGGATAGGCTCAATGCCGACCCGGACGTGGAGTTCGCGGTCGCCGACAAGCGCCGCCAGATCCAGCAGATTCCGTCCGACCCGCTGGTCACCAACCAGTGGTACTTGCTGAGCGCTCAACCTGCCGCCACTCGCACCGACCAGGCCTGGGACATCACGACCGGCAGCGCCGGCACTGTGGTGGCCGTGCTCGATACCGGCGTGCGTTTCGATCATCCCGATCTGGTAAGCAAGCTGATCCGTGAAGGTTACGATTTCGTGTCCGACCCGCTGAGGGCCAACGACATGGACGGCGGCTGGGATGAGGACGCCAGCGATCCTGGCGACTGGGTGAATCAAACCGATCGGAACAACGCCGTCTTCAGCGGTTGCACGGTCCGCTCGAGCTCGTGGCACGGCACGCGGGTGTCGGGGCTGATCGGCGCCGGCTCGAACGACGGCGTCGGTCTCGCTGGCGCTGCCTGGGGGGCTCGCATCCTGCCGGTGCGAGTGCTCGGCAAATGCGGCGGCGACGACTCGGACATCATCGACGGCATGCGCTGGGCCGCCGGCCTGCCGGTGGAAAACGTGCCGCCCAACATGAACCCGGCCAAGATCATCAACATGAGCCTGGGCGGCAACGACGAGTGCAGCGCCGCTTATCAGAGCGCCGTCGACGAAATCACCGCGGCCGGAACATTGATCGTGGCGTCGGTGGGCAACGACGGCCTGCCGGTCGGCACGCCCGCGAACTGCGCGGGTGTGCTGGGCGTCAGCGGTATTCGTCACGCGGGCACCAAGGTCGGCTACAGCAATCTCGGCCCCGGTGCGGATATCGCCGCGCCTGCCGGCAATTGCGTGAACGATGGCCCGCCCTTCAGCGAGGCTGCGCCCTGCGTGTACCACATCCAGGTGCCGCTCAATACCGGCACAACGGGTCCGGCCACCGATGGCAACATTCAGAGCGACGCCGTCAGCCGACCTAACTTCGGCACCAGCTTCTCCGCGCCGCTGGTGGCAGGCGCGGCGGCCTTGATGCACGACGTGAATCCGCGACTCACGCCGGCGGCGTTCACGACGTTGTTACAGGAATCGGCCATGCCCTTCCCCATGTCGAGCGCGACGACGACGGCGATCTGCCGCGTGCCGACGAATTTCGTACAGGGCGGCGAATGCATTTGCACTACCTTGACTTGCGGCGCCGGCATGCTCAACACGTTCGCCGCGGTGACCGCCGCGCAGAAACCTTTCGGCATCGTGCAATCGACCGGCACCTTCGATCCGAATGTCGCCGTGAACATCAGCGGCAGCAACAGCTTCGGCGCGCGGGATCGCACCATCGCTTCGTATCAGTGGAGTGTGCTCAACGTGACGGGCGCCACGCCGAACATCGTCGACACGGCGGCCGCGTCGACGACGTTGCAAGTGAATGGCAATAGTCGCTTCACCCTGCGACTGCGGGTGACGGACGATCAGGGCGCCACCGACGACACCGACTTCGCGATGGTGACCACCACGGCGCCCGAGCCGCAGCAGCCACCGCCGGCCACTACGCCGATCGGCACGGGCGACGGTGGCGGCGGTAACTTCGATTGGTGGTTGCTGTTCCTGGGCCTGTTGCCGCTGGCGCTTCCAGGCCCCCGCCGCCGTAAGGTGGCGAACAGCTCAGCCGGTCGCAGCCACCGGCGTCGTCGCCGCAATCACTTCCCGGAGTGACTTCTCGATGATGTCGAGGCCTTCGTTGACGATGGCATCGGAGGCCGTGAGCGGCACCAGCAGACGAATGACGTTGCCGTAGACGCCGCATGACAACAGCACCAGGCCATTGGCCGCCGCGCGCTGAACCAGCGCCTTCGCAAGATCCGCATCGGGTGCATGCGGATCGCGATTACGCACCAGCTCCATCGCGACCATCGCACCCAAGCCACGCACTTCACCAACGCAGCTGAACTCGGCCTGCAGCTTGCGCAGCCGCTGAGTGAGGATCTCACCGACCTTCACGGCACGCGCCGGCAGCTTTTCCTTTTCCATCACTTCGATCACGGCAAGCGCGGCCGCACAGCTCACCGCCGAGCCCGCGTACGTACCACCGAGGCCGCCGGTAATCGGCGCGTCCATGATCTGCTGTTTGCCGACCACGGCCGCGAGCGGGAAACCGCCGGCGAGGCTCTTCGCCATCGTCATCAGATCCGGCTCGACGCCGTAATGCTCGATAGCAAACATCTTGCCGGTGCGCGCGAAGCCGGTCTGGATTTCGTCGGCGATGAACACGATGCCGTGCTTGTCACAAAGCGCGCGCAGCGCCTTGAGGAACTCGGGAGGCGCGGCGTAGAAACCACCCTCGCCCAGCACCGGCTCGATGATGATGGCGGCGACGCGCGAAGGCTCGACGTCGGTTTTGAACAGCTGATCCAGCGCCGCGAGGCTGTCTTCAGTCGACACGCCGTGGTAAGTCACGGGATACGGCACGTGATAAACATCGCCAGGGAACGGACCGAAACCCACCTTGTATGGAGACACCTTGCCAGTGAGCGCCATCGCCATGTAGGTACGGCCATGGAAGCTGCCGCCGAAAGCGATCACCGCGGAGCGACCGGTGTGAGCACGCGCGATCTTGACGGCGTTCTCGACCGCTTCCGCGCCCGTGGTCACCAGCATGGTCTTCTTCGGCGTCGGGCCCGGCGCGATCGCGTTGAGCTTCTCGGCCAACTCCACCGCCACTCGATACGGCGTGATCATCACACAAGTATGTGTGAAGCCGGCGTCGAGCTGCTTCAGCACCGCAGCCTTCACATGTGGATGCAAGTGCCCGGTGTTCAACACCGCGATACCGCCGGCGAAATCGATGTAACGGCGCCCGTCGGCGTCCCAGACCTCGGCGTTCTGCCCCTTTTCGATGTAAACGGGCAGCATGGTGGACATGCCCTTGGTGAGCGCAGCGTTGCGCCTATTATGCAGGTCTGAGTTGGCTGACATGATTGGTCTCGAAAGAAACAGACTCGAAAGAGACGGATGAGTACGAAATGGCCGCGAGCCCGCCAAGGCCCGCGGCCAAGGAAGTTATAAACTAGCTCTTGGGCGCCAGCGTGGTCGTGGCGAGGTTGCGCAGATAATCGTGGAACTTGGTGCCGAGGCTTTCGTGCTTCAGGCCGTACTCCACCGTCGCCTGCAGATAACCGAGCTTGCTGCCGCAGTCGTAGCGCTTGCCCTCGAACTCGTACGCGTACACCGACTCTTCGCCGAGCAGATCGGCGATGGCGTCGGTCAACTGAATCTCGCCGCCCGCGCCGCGACCGGTGTTCTCGAGCTTGGCGAAAATCGTCGGCGACAGCAGATAACGTCCGACCACCGCCAGCGTCGACGGCGCATTCGACGGACGCGGCTTCTCGACGATCTGTTTGACGGTGCTGATGCGGCCTTCGCGCTCTTCGGTCGCGACGATGCCGTACTTGTCCGTTTCGGCGCGCGGCACTGTTTCCACGCCGAGCACACTACCGCCACGCTCCGCATGCACTTGAGCCATCTGCCGCAGACACGGCGTGGGCGCGTCGATCAAGTCGTCCGCGAGGTGCACGAAGAACGGCTCGTCGCCCACCACGGGCTTGGCGCACAACACGGCGTGGCCCAGACCCAACGGCGAGGGCTGACGGATATAGATACAGCTGGCCCACGAGGGCACGATGTCTTTCAACGCTTTGAGCAGATCCTTCTTGCCCTGCGCCTCCAATGCCTCCTCCAGCTCGTGATCCGAATCGAAGTGATCTTCGATGGCGCGCTTGGAGCTGCCGGTGATGAACACCAGCTTGCGCGCGCCGGCCGCGAGCGCCTCTTCGGCGGCGTATTGGATCAGCGGCTTGTCGACGATGGGCAACATCTCCTTGGGGCTGGCCTTGGTGGCCGGCAAAAAGCGCGTGCCGCGCCCCGCCACCGGAAACACCGCCGTCCTGATTTCTGTCGTCGATACTTTCGCCACTGCACATCTCCGCGTTAAGGCTTAAAAGGAGCGACGCCGATAATATCGCATGCCGATTACACCCAGGGGGGTGACAAGTGCCCAGTCGGTGGTGACCGGGCACGGTTGTCGGCGTTTAGCCCCATCAGCTGCCTTTGCGAGATTCGGCTGTCGCCGAATCCATACGGATGTTGGCGCGGTTTCGTTCCAGAGTTTTGGCGCCGATGCCTTTGATCTTGCGCAGCTCGTCGGCGCTCTTGAAGGCGCCGTTCTTTTCGCGGTAGGCGACGATGTCCTCCGCCTTGCTGAGCCCGATACCTTGCAGCTCCTTGGCGATGGTGGCGGCGTCGGCGCTGTTGATGTCCACCGGGCCGGCCCAGACCGTCACCGGCAGCAGACTGCAGATCAACAGTTGCATTGCGTATCGCATCGACATGATTCGCTCCTTGAATGCAGATGAATGAAGGTAGTTGAGTCGCGGATGCCCCTCGGCGTCCGTCGCGGGAGATTGTCGAGCGTGTCGCGCGGCCCGAAATGACCGATAACGGGGCAAAAGCCCAATTAATCGCTCACACAATGCTCACTGATTGAGCTAGCGACGGTGCATGCCCGGTGTGAGATCGAGCAAGGCGACGGGTGCGAAGGCGTCCCAGCTGCGGCAGCCGGGGCATTGCCAGAAATGTGAGGAGCTCGCGAAGCCGCAGTCCACGCAGCGATAGCGTTGTGTGCGGCGGAGGATTCGTCCCAGCGCGGTGGCCAACGCCGTACGTTGCTCGGCTGTGAGGTGCGCAGGATCGCCGCTGATGGCGGTGATGATTTCACCGAGCGTCGGGTCTTCACGCAGCAGGTCTGGCAAACATTCGCGTACGAACGGCTCTTGTTCCAAACCCGCGACGATGGCGGAGTATGCAAGCTCGGCGCGCGCCACTGGATCGGGCCGCATCCACGCGCGAAAGCGTCGCTCGATTTCGCTCGCGTCGGTGTCGCGCATTGCACGCATCACCCGTGGCAAGGCCAGCGTCAGCAGTTTTGGATGTAACTCCACCGCACGCTGGCACAACAACGCCGCGAGCTCCGGTTGATTCATATCGAGCGCGATATCGGCTCGAATTAGCGCGCCCCGCGGAAAGTTACGTTGCTCCTCACGCGCCAGGTGCAGCTGGTGCCGCGCGCCCTCGAAGTCGCCTTTGGCGCGCAGTTGCTCGGCAAGCTCGCAGTGATAGTGAGCGATAGCCGTGGGATGTTCCGGAGACGCCACCGCGACCAGCCGTCGATGCACGGCGATGGCCTGCTCCCAATCGCGCTGCTGCTCATAAATCCGTAACAAATAACGCAACGCCGGTACGTGCCGGCCGCCGCCGTCGGCGAGCTGCAGAAACAAACGTTCGGCGCGATCGAACAGCCCGGCGCGGAAGTAATCCTCGCCCAATGCAAACATGGCATGCACGCGATGCTCGTCGCTGAGCGATGGGCGCGCCATGATGTTTTCGTGAACGCGGATGGCGCGTTCCACTTCGCCGCGCCGGCGATACAAATTGCCCAGCGCGAAGTGCGTCTCGACCGTGTCGTTATCGACATCGACCATGCGCAGGAACACTTCCAGCGCCTTGTCCGGCTCTTCGTCGAGCAGGAAGCCCAGCCCCCGGAAATATTCTTCCGAGATTTTGCTGGAGACTTTGTTGCCCGCGGGCCCGGAACGGGGAGCGGAACGATAGCGGCCGAACAGCCAGCCGGCGGCTGCGGCGACGAACAGCGCGGCGATCAGCAATAAGGACGGCGGATCAGCCGGCATTTTCCCCGGTCGCCGCGGCGGCGCGCGCCTTCTGCTCGGCCAGCCGCAACGCGCGTCGCAAGCGGCCCCGCTCGTTGAGCAGTTCGGCCACCCAGTAGACACGCCAGATCAAGCCCGCCACCAGCCCGGCGACGAACGCCACCACCAGCGCCAGCCCGAGCGGCGTCGCGATCCGCAGGAACGCCAGCTCCACCTCGACGCGATCGAGATTCATGGCGCTGACGAACAACGCCACCAGCGCAGCCAATGCAACCGAGAAGAAAAAGACCACGCGGGACATAGGTCCCTAGTCTAACAACTGGAGATGAAAATTAGTCCCGGATCGGGCTATCCGCCCCATCGTTGACGCGCTCGCGCAGATCCTTGCCGGGTTTGAAGTGCGGCACGTATTTGCCAGACAGCGCGACGGTCTCGCCGGTCTTGGGATTGCGGCCCTGACGCGGCGGACGGAAATGCAGGGAGAAGCTGCCGAAGCCACGGATCTCGATGCGGCCGCCTTGCGCGAGCGCATCGCTCATGATTTCCAGCACCTGCTTCACCGCCAGCTCCACGTCCTTGGCTGGCAAATGTTTCTGCTTGGCTGCAATGAGCTCGATGAGTTCCGATTTGGTCATGCTCGGGCCCGTTGTTGTTCTTCCACGGAACCTGCCTTTGAGCGACAAGCACGGCGGTGAAGGTCCACCGCCGTGCCGCTGAGTGTCGCTCGGAACAGGTTAGTTGTCCTGGCTTCCGATGTGCTCCTTCAGCAGATCGCCAAGGCTCGTGCCACTGGAGGTCTCGCCAGTGCGGTAGTTGGACACCGCCTCGGCTTCCTCGTGGATTTCCTTCGCCTTGATCGACAGAGCAATCGTCCGGCTCTTGCGATCGACGTTGGTGAAGCGGGCTTCCACTTCCTGGTCGACCTTCAGCACCGTACGAGCGTCTTCCACGCGGTCACGCGACAGCTCGGAAGCGCGCAGGTGGCCTTCCACGCCGCCGCCCAGGTCGATGATCGCGCCCTTGGCGTCGACTTCACGCACCGTGCCTTTGACGATCGTGCCCTTCGGATGCTCGGCGATCCAGGTCGAGAACGGGTCCTTCGCCAGCTGCTTGATGCCCAGCGAAATACGCTCGCGCTCCGGATCGATCGACAGCACCATGGCTTCGACCTGCTGACCCTTCTGATAATTGCGCACCGCCTCTTCGCCCGGGATATCCCAGGAGATATCGGACAGGTGCACCAGACCGTCGATGCCGCCCGACAGACCGATGAAGATACCGAAATCGGTGATCGACTTGATCTGACCGCTGACCTTGTCGCCACGGTTGTAGTTGTCGCCGAAGTCCTTCCACGGGTTCGACTGACACTGCTTGATGCCGAGGCTGATACGACGACGCTCCTCGTCGATGTCCAGCACCATGACTTCCACTTCCTGGCCGATGTGCACGACCTTGGAAGGATTCACGTTCTTGTTGGTCCAGTCCATTTCGGACACGTGCACCAGACCTTCCACGCCCTCTTCGATTTCCACGAAGCAGCCGTAGTCGGCGATGTTGGTGACCTTGCCGAACAAGCGCGTGCCGGTCGGATAGCGGCGGCCGATGGCCTGCCACGGATCGTTGCCGAGCTGCTTGATGCCGAGGCTGACGCGCTGACGCTCGCGATCGAACTTCAGGATGCGCACGTCGATCTCGTCACCCACGGTGACGACTTCCGACGGATGCTTGACGCGCTTCCACGCCATGTCGGTGATGTGCAGCAGGCCGTCGATGCCGCCGAGGTCCACGAACGCACCGTAATCGGTGAGGTTCTTGACCGTGCCCTTGACCACCGCGCCTTCCTGCAGCTTCTCGAGCAGCTCGGAACGCTCGGCGCTGTACTCCTGCTCGACCACGGCGCGGCGCGAGACCACGACGTTGTTGCGCTTCTGGTCCAGCTTGATGACCTTGAATTCGAGGGTCTTGCCTTCGAGGTACGAGGGATCGCGCACCGGACGCACATCGACCAGCGAGCCGGGCAGGAACGCGCGGACGAAGTCGATCTCGACGGTGAAGCCGCCCTTGACGCGGCCGTTGATGATGCCCTTGACGATCTCCTGCTTCTCGAACGCCTGCTCGAGACGCGACCAGGTGCGGGCGCGCTTGGCTTTTTCGCGCGACAGGCGCGTTTCGCCATTGCCGTCTTCGACGCTGTCGAGGGCCACCTCGACGTCGTCGCCGACGCTAACTTCGATTTCGCCACGGTCGTTCTTGAATTGCTCGACCGGAATCACCGCCTCGCTCTTCAGGCCGGCGTTGACGAGCACCACGTCGGGCCCGACTTCCACCACTCGGCCGGTGAGGATGGCGCCTGGCTTGATCCGTTGGGAGGCCAGACTTTCTTCGAACAGTTGCGCAAAACTTTCGGTCATGAGTATTTCCAGGGCCACGATGAGCCCGCGTGTTTATCCTGTCGGCATCCGGTCCGAGCAGGGGTTGTTGCATCGAGCCGCGCATCCGGCGCGGTACCAAGAAATCAAGACAGAAACACTTTCAGCTTAGATCAGCCCACATTCATCAGATGTGGCCGAAGCGCGCGGCGGCCAGCTCCAGAACTCTGGCCAGGACGGCGTCAATCGTCATCGAGGTGGAGTCCACGATCAGCGCGTCATCCGCAGGCTTTAGCGGGGCGATCGGGCGGCTTGCGTCGCGTCGGTCACGCTCGGCGATGTCCAGCGAAAGGGCGGCGAGGTTAGCATCCAGACCCTTGTCTTTCAACTGGTTATAGCGGCGACGGGCGCGCTCTTCGGCGCTCGCCGTGAGGTAGATCTTGAGGGCGGCGGAGGGAAAAACCACGGTGCCCATGTCCCGGCCGTCGGCCACCAGCCCGGGCGGCTTGGCAAATGCACGCTGGCGCTCTAATAGGGCCGCACGGACGCCCGGCATGGCCCCCACTCGGGAGGCGCCCTCGCCGGCCTGCTCGGTCCGGATAGCCTGGCTGACCTCCTGGCCTTCCAGCCAGATCTGCTCGCCCCCGTCCGGGGCCAGGCCAAATCTGACATCCAGCTGCTCGGCGACGCGTTCGTGCGCAGCCTGGTCGTCCCGCCCGAGCCCCCGACGCTGCCCCGCGAAAGCGACCAATCGGTACAAAGCACCGCTATCGAGCAGGTGCCAGCCCAGCTGATCGGCGACCCGGCGGGCGATGGTGCCCTTGCCCGAGCCGCTGGGGCCGTCGATGGTCAGAATCGGAACGCTATCAGTCATGCACGACGACTTTCAGCCCGGCGGACGCGGCCGTACCCGGGAAATCGGGGAACGAGGTGGCCACGTTGGCCACATCGAGAATCTTGATCGGCGCGGCCGCGCGCAGGCTGGCCACCGAGAACGACATGGCGATTCGATGATCGCCATGGCTGTCGACGGTGCCACCCGAGAATACTTTGCCTTCCGGACGGCCTTGAATGCGGATGCCGTCGGGCAGGACTTCGCAAGTCACGCCCATGGCCTTCAAACCCTCGGCCATCACAGCGATGCGATCGCTCTCTTTCACACGCAGCTCTTCCGCGCCGGTGACGATGGTCTCGCCCTGCGCGCAGGCGGCGGCCACGAACAGCACGGGGAATTCATCGATGGCCAGCGGCACCAGATGTTCCGGCACATGAATGCCTTTCAATTGCGCCGGACGCACTTCGATATCGGCGACCGGCTCGGCGCCCGCGGAGCGGTGATTCACTACGCGCAGATCCGCGCCCATCAACGCCAGGATGTCCAGCAAGCCGGTGCGCGTCGGATTGACGCCGACGCCGGTGATGGTCAGCACCGCATCCTTTTTGGGATTGATCGAGCCCGCAACCATGAAGAACGCCGACGAGGAGAAATCTCCAGGCACTTCCAGAGTGCACGCTTTGAGCTTGGTGGGCGGCGTCAAGGATACTTCGCCGTGAGCCGCGTCGACCTGGCAGCCAAAGGTCAGCAGCATGCGCTCGGTGTGATCGCGCGTGATCGCAGGTTCGATCACAGTCGTCGGCGTGTTTGCATATAACCCGGCGAGCAGCACGGCGGATTTCACTTGCGCGCTGGCCACCGGCAGTTCGTAACGAATGCCCTTCAACGTCGGGCCGCCTTTGATTTTCACCGGCGGCTTGCCGTCGAGCGTCTCGATGCGCGCGCCCATCTCACGCAGCGGCTTGGCCGCGCGCTCCATCGGTCGCTTCATCAGCGACGAGTCGCCGATCAGCTCGCTGTCGAACGACTGGCCCGACAACAGGCCGGTCATCAAACGCATCGCCGTGCCCGAGTTGCCCATGTCCAGTGCATGATTCGCCGGCTTCAAGCCGCGCATGCCGACGCCATGCACGCGCACTGCCTGCGGCCCGATCTGCTCGATGCGCACGCCCAGCGCGCGCATGGCTTTCATGGTCGACAGGCAGTCTTCGCTTTCCAGAAACCCGCTCACCTCGGTCACGCCGTCGGCGATGCTCCCGAGCATGAGCGAGCGATGAGAGACGGACTTATCGCCCGGTACGCGGACCGCGCCGGAGACGCCAGAAACGGGCTCGACTATGTAATGGGACATCGAATTCTTACGAGGGGGTTGCCAGTGTGGGTAGGTTAACTCACAGCACCGCGGCCGGATACGAGCCGAGCACGCGGAACAGCGTCGATGCCTGTTTCAGCTCTTCCAGCGCCGTCTGCAACGGCGGCTGTTCGGCGTGACCGACCACGTCGATGAAGAACACATAGTCCCACTTGCGCTTGCGCGACGGCCGTGACTCGATGCGCGTCATGGTGATGTTGTTGGCGGCCAGCGGGCCGAGCAGCCGATGCAAGGCGCCGGGCGATTGCGTATCGCCGGCCGAGACCAGCAGCGTCGTCTTGTCTTGACCGCTGGCGCTGAACAGCTTGCGACCGATCACCAGGAAGCGTGTGGTGTTGTCCGCCGTGTCCTCGATCTCAGGGACGAGCACGCTCAGCCCGTAAACTTCGGCGGCGGCCTCGCCGGCAATCGCGGCGGTCCCCTCTTCGTCACGTGCGCGACGCGCTGCTTCGGCATTGCTGGTCACCGGCACGCGCTCGATGTTCGGCAAATGCTCATCCAGCCACTGACGACACTGCGCCAGCGACTGCGGATGCGAGCACACGCGCGCGATCTTCTGCAGGCCTTTCATCTTGCCCATCAGGTGTTGGCGGATGCGCAGCTCGATCTCGCCGCAGATCTTGAGCGGCGAGTTCAGAAACATATCCAGCGTGTGATTGACCGTGCCTTCGGTGGAGTTCTCGATGGGCACCACGCCGAAGTCGGCGTGCCCGGCCTGCACTTCCTCGAACACTTCGCTGATGGCCGGCAGCGGCAACGCCCGCACCGAGTGGCCGAAGTGCTTCAGCACGGCTTGCTGAGAGAACGTGCCTTCGGGTCCCAGGAACGCGATCTTCAGCGGCTCCTGCTGCGCCAGGCAGGCGGACATGATTTCTCGGAACAGGCGCACGATTTCGTCGTTGCGCAGCGGTCCGTTGTTACGCTCGATGGCCTTGCGCAATACCTGAGCTTCGCGCTCGGGCTTGTAGAAGTCCGCGGTGCTCAGTCCCTCGCCGCGCTTGGAAAGACCCACTTGCTGGGCCCAGCGTGCCCTTTCGTTCAACAGCTCGTGGATGCGCTGATCGATGTCGTCGATCTGCTCGCGAATCGAGCTCAGCTGCGGGCTCGCCGGCACCGGGGCCAGTTTGGGAGCGGCGGGCGCCTTTTTCTGCTTGCCGGGAGCGGGGGACTTGCCAGCTTTGGCCCGTCTTAATTTGGAATGTTGTTTCATCCCGCCATTTTGCCAGCGTCACCGGCTATAACGCACGTACGTTCAGCACACCCTCGATTTTCCGGATCTGCTCCAGCACCGGGGCCGGCACGCTGCCGTCGATGTCGATCAGCGTGTAGGCCAGCCCGCCCCGCGACTTGTTCAACAGGTCGGCGATGTTGAGGTTGGCGGCGGCCAGCGCGGTGGAGATCTGTCCGACCATGTTCGGCACGTTTTCGTTGGCGATGGATAGCCGGGTCGCATTGAGCGTCCGCGGCAGCACGGCCTCCGGGAAATTGACCGAATGGCGGATGTTGCCGTTCTCCAGGAAATCCTTGAGGGTGTCGGCGACCATGATGGCGCAGTTTTCCTCGGCCTCGCCGGTCGATGCACCGAGATGCGGCAGCGCCACGACCTTTGGATGGTGCTTCAGCAGGTTGGTCGGGAAGTCGCAGATATAAGCACCGAGCTTGCCCGCCTCGAGAGACTCCAGGATCGCCGGCTCATCGACGATGCCGGCGCGCGAAAAGTTGAGCACGACGCCCTTCTCTTTCAGCAGCCGCAACCGCGCGGCATTGACGAAGCCACGTGTCTGTTCCAGCAACGGCACGTGCACGGTCACCATATCGCAGCGTGAGAACAGATCGTCCAGCGACAACGCCTGCTCCACGCCGGAGGACAGCTGCCATGCTCGCTGCACTGTAATTTGGGGATCGAACCCCAGCACGCGCATGCCGAGCAGATGCGCCGCGTTCGCTACTTCGACGCCCACCGCACCCAGGCCGATGACACCCAGCGTGCGCCCCGGCAGCTCATAGCCGACAAACTTCTTCTTGCCCTGCTCGACCGCGACATCGATCTCTTCGTCCGAGCCCTTGAGCGTGCGCGCGTAGTCCCAGGCCTGACAGATGTTGCGGGCGGCGAGAAACAAACCGGCGATGACGAGCTCTTTTACAGCGTTCGCATTCGCGCCCGGCGCGTTGAACACCGGCACGCCGAGCTTGGAGAGACGAGCGACGGGAATATTGTTGGTGCCGGCGCCGGCCCGGCCGACGGCGATCACGCTGGAAGGAATGTCGAGAGAGTGCATGTCCGCCGAGCGGACCAGCACGGCGTCGGGATTACTCAGCGCGGAGGCCACTTCATATCGATCCCGTGGCAGACGTTCGAGTCCGCGCACGGAGATGTTATTCAGCATCAGGATCCGATAAGCCACATCGCTCCCCTCGACGCTTCTGACCAGTCCTTGGTCAATTAGAGTGCCCGTTTAAGCGTGCTTGCGCTCGAATTCCTTCATGAAGTTCACGAGCGCTTCGACGCCCGCCAACGGCATGGCGTTATAGATACTGGCGCGCATGCCACCGACCGAGCGATGGCCTTCCAACGTCACCAGCCCCGCGTCCTTCGCTTCGGCGGTGAAGGTCTTGTCCAGCTCCGGCCGCGCCAGCGTGAAAGGAATATTCATCCACGACCGCGCATCCTTCGCCACCGGGTTCTTATAGAACGACGAGCTGTCGATGGTCGCGTACAGCAACTCCGCCTTGCGACGATTGATCTCGGCCATGCCCTTCAAGCCGCCCTGACGTTTCAGCCACTGGAACACGAGACCCGCCATGTACCAGGCGTAAGTCGGCGGCGTGTTGAGCATCGAGCCTTCCTTCGCCATGGCGCCGTAGTCCATGAACGCAGGGGTGCCCGGACGTGCGTGACCGAGCAGGTCTTCTCGCACTATCACCAGCGTGAGCCCGGCCGGGCCGACGTTCTTCTGTGCGCCACCGTAGATCACACCGAACTTGGAAACGTCGATAGGCCGCGACAGCAGGGTCGAAGACATATCGGCAACCAGCGGCACGCCGCTTTTCAGCTCGGGCACGAAATGAAACTCGACGCCGCCGATGGTTTCGTTCGGCGTGTAGTGCAGATACGCGGCGTTGTCGTTGACCTTCCAGCTCGACAGCCCGGGGATCGAGGTGTACGGCTCGCCGGCGTCGGCGGCGACATTCACTTTCGCGTAGTGCTTGGCCTCGCCAATCGCCTTCTTCGACCAGGCGCCCGTGTTCACGTAGTCCACGACGCTGTCGGGCTTGGACAGGTTCATCGGCACGGCCGCGAACTGCCCGAACGCGCCGCCTTGCAGGAACAGTACCTTGTAGTTCTTCGGCACCGACAGCAGCTCGCGCAGATCCGCCTCGGCTTGCTCGGCGATCGAAATGAACGCCTTGCCCCGATGGCTCATTTCCATGACCGACATGCCGGTGCCGCGCCAGTCGAGCAGCTCCTCGCGCGCCTGCTCGAGCACTTCCTGTGGCAACACGGCCGGACCGGGAGAGAAATTGAAAACTCTCATGTCGGAAACCTGTTCAGTTACTCGGCGGCTCCGCCGCCATCGTTACCTTCGGATGGGCCGTCAGAAGGGCCTTCGCCAGCGCCTTCGGATCCTTCGCCAACGTCTGCACCCTCGCCGCCCTCAGCACCCGCTTCTCCAGCAGCGCCGTCGGAAGCGATGCGCTCCAGGCCGACCAGGCGATCGCCTTCATCGACGCGAATCAGGCGCACACCTTGAGTGTTACGGCCTTGCACGGAGATTTCGTTGACCTGGGTGCGCACCAGCGTGCCGCCGGAGCTGATCAGCATGATCTCGTCTTCCGGCTTGACCAGCAGCGCGCCCACCATCCGACCATTTCGCTCGCTGATTTGCAATGCGATCACGCCCTGGCCGCCGCGACCGTGCACTGGGAAGTCCTCGATGGCGGTGCGTTTGCCGTAGCCATTCTCGGACGCGGTGAGCACCATGCCCTGCTCGTCGACGATGATGAGCGAGATGACCTCTTCCTTGGTGGGCACCACTCCGTCCGCGGGAGCAGGCGGTTCCGGCAAGCGAATGCCTCGAACACCGGCGGCTGTGCGCCCCATCGGACGCACGTCGTTCTCGTCGAAGCGGATGGCCTTGCCGCCGCTCGAGCACAGGATGATCTGTTTGGTGCCGTCGGTGATGTCGACGCCGACCAGGCGATCGCCCTGCTCCAGCTCGATGGCGATGATGCCGGCCTGGCGCGGGCGCGAGAACGCTTCGAGCGACGTCTTTTTCACCGTGCCCGCCGCGGTCACCATGAACACGAACTTGTTCGTTTCGAATTCGTGGATGGGCAGCACGGCGTTGATGCGCTCGCCTTCCTGCAGCGGCAGGAGATTCACGATCGGCTTGCCGCGCGAGCCACGGCTCGCCTGCGGCAGCTGATACACCTTCAACCAATACATCTTGCCGGTGCTGGAGAAGCACAGCAGCGTGTCGTGGGTATTGGCGATGAACAGCTTGTCGACGAAGTCCTCGTCCTTCATCGCCGTCGCCGCCTTGCCTCGGCCGCCGCGACGCTGCGCCCGATATTCCGTCACGGGCTGCGCTTTCGCGTAACCGCCGTGCGACAGTGTGACCACCACGTCCTGCTGTTCGATCAGATCTTCGATGGTCAGATCGGAATGATCCTGGACGATTTGCGTGCGACGCGGATCGGCGTACTTGGCCTTGATCTCTTCCAGCTCGGCGCGGATCACCTGCAGCAGCCGCTCCGGGCGCGCCAGGATGTCGCTCAGATCTTTGATCTGCTCCAGCAGCTCCTGGAACTCGGCGATGATCTTGTCCTGCTCGAGACCGGTCAGGCGGTGCAGCCGCATGTCCAGAATGGCCTGCGCCTGCGCATCCGACAGCCGGTAGCCGCCTTCGACCAGACCGAACTCGATCGACAGCCCTTCGAGGCGCGCGTTCACGCCGCCGGCCCGTTCCAACATTGCGGGCACGGCGCCCGACGTCCACAGCCGGCCCATCAACGCGACCTTCGCTTCGGCCGCGTTCGGCGAGGAGCGGATCAGGGCGATGACTTCGTCGATATTGGCCAGCGCGACCGCGAGGCCTTCCAAAATGTGCGCACGCTCGCGCGCCTTGCGCAGGTCGAAAATCGTGCGACGAGTGACGACTTCGCGGCGATGACGCACGAAGGCTTCGAGCATCTCCTTCAGGTTGAACAGCTTGGGCTGTCCGTCCTGCAAGGCGACCATGTTCATGCCGAACACCGTTTCCATCGGCGTGTGCTTGAACAGCTTGTTGAGCACGATGTCGGCCACCTCGCCGCGCTTGAGCTCGATGACCACGCGCATGCCGTCCTTATCGGACTCATCGCGCAAGCCGTCGGAAGCGATGCCGTCGATGATCTTCTCGCGCACCAGCTCGGCGATGCGCTCGAGCAGACGCGCCTTGTTCACCTGGTACGGCAGCTCGGTGATGATGATGGCTTGCCGACCTTTGTCGTCTTCTTCGATCTCGGTGCGGGCGCGGACATAGACGCGGCCGCGGCCGGTCAGATACGCCTGGGCGATTTCCGCTGAGCCGTTGATGATGCCGGCGGTCGGAAAATCCGGGCCCGGCACGAGCTGCATCAGGGCGGCGATGGAGACGTTGGGATCGTCGATGAGCGCGATACACGCGCTGATCACTTCGCCCAGGTTGTGCGGCGGGATGTTGGTGGCCATGCCGACCGCGATGCCGGCCGAGCCGTTCACCAGCAGGTTCGGCACGCGCGTCGGCAGCACGACCGGCTCTTGTTCCTTGCCGTCGTAGTTGTCGACGAAATCCACGGTCTCGCGGTCGATGTCGGCGAGCAGCTCGCTCGCCAGCGCGGTCATGCGGCACTCGGTGTAGCGGTAGGCCGCCGGCGGATCGCCGTCCACCGAGCCGAAGTTGCCCTGGCCGTCGACCAGCTGGTAGCGCATCGAGAAGTTCTGCGCCATGCGCACCAGCGCGTCGTAAGCCGACGTGTCGCCGTGCGGGTGATATTTACCGAGCACGTCACCGACCACGCGCGCGCACTTCACATACGGGCGGGAGTAGACGTTATTGCTCTCATGCATCGCGAACAGGATGCGACGATGGACCGGCTTCAAGCCGTCGCGCACGTCGGGCAGAGCGCGCCCGACGATGACGCTCATCGCATAGTCGAGATACGACTGACGCATCTCGTCTTCTAGGTTGACGTGCAGAATTTCGCGCGCGATTTCAGCCATGCGGAGCTCGACAGAGGAAGTGCCGAATCTTATCACATCGTGCGTCCAAAACAGGGCGCTCCGTTATACTTCCGGCCGCATGGAACCTATCGACACGCTGCTCTCGGCCCGCTGGATCATTCCGATCGAACCGGCGGGCTCGGTGCTGGAAGCACACTCGCTGGCGATTCACCAGGGACGCATCGTCGCGGTGCTGCCCACGGCCGAGGCAAAACAGCGTTTTTCGGCCCGGGAAGAGATCGAGCGGCCGGCGCACGTGCTGCTGCCGGGCTTTGTGAACGCGCACACCCACGCCGCCAGCAGCCTGTTGCACGGGGCCGTCGGCGCCAGCTCCTTCGAGCAATGGGCGCACGGCATCCGACTGCTGCAGCAACGCTGGGTCGATGCTGAATATGTCCGCGACGGCACGGAGCTGGCGATCGCCGCTGCGTTGTCGAGCGGCACGACATGTTTTGCCGACCAGCACCTGTTCCCCGAAGTCGTCGCGCAAACCGCCGCCGACGCACGCATGCGCGTCTGCGTCGGCCTGCCCGTACAGGACGCGCCGTCGGTGTGGGCCGGCTCGGCCAGCGAATGCCTGGCCAAGGGATTGCAGCTGCGGGACGAGTATCGCGACGATCCCTTGATCACCACGGTGCTCGCGCCGGTCGAGCCTGCGTTGCTCGGCGATGAAACGCTGGAGCGAGTGCGCCGGCTCGCTGACGAGCTGGAACTGGCGATCTGCATGCACGTGAACGAAAGCCGTGGCAGCGCGCCCTCGCTCGAGCGGCTGGAGCAACTCGGCTTGCTGTCGCCCCTGCTTGCCGCCGTCCACATGGTCAAACTCGATTCCGCCGATGTGGAGCGCGTCGCCGCCGCCGGCGCAAGCGTCGTGCACTGCCCGCAATCCAACCTCAAGCTCGGCAGCGGTCTGTGCCCCGTGCCTTTATTCAAGGATCGCGGTGTAAACGTTGCCCTGGGCAGCGGCGGCGTCAGTAACAACGATCTGCTCGCCGAGCTGCGCAGCGCCGCTCTGATCGCGAACAGCATGTTTCCCAACGCCACGCCGGTCGACGCGCACGAGTGGCTTCAAACAGCGACACTGAACGGCGCGCGCGCCCTGGGTCTGGCCGAGTCCATCGGCTCGCTGACGCCAGGCAAGTGGGCGGACATCTGTTGCATCGACCTCGGTCGTCCCAATACCCAGCCCACGTATGACCCGGCCGTGCAGATCGTGTTTGCCGCGTCGCGCGAGCAAGTCTGCGATGTCTGGGTCGCCGGTCGCATGCTGGTGCGTGATCGCGAGCTGACGCATCTGGACACGACCGCGGTGTTGAAGCGCGCCGAGCTATGGCGAGAGAGAATCGCTGCCGAGATTAAAGAGTCATGAACGCAACTGCCTCCAATCACGATCCCGCCGAGATCGCCCGCTTCGACGACATCGCGCAGCGTTGGTGGGATCCCCGCGGCGAGTTTCGTCCGCTGCACGAACTGAATCCGGTGCGCCTCGCCTACATCGACGAGGGCGCTTCATTGCGCGGCAAGCGTGTGCTCGACGTCGGTTGTGGCGGCGGCATTCTCAGTGAAGCGATGGCAAAGCGTGGCGCACAGGTCACGGGCATCGATCTCGCGCCTCAAACCATCGAAGTCGCCGAGTTGCATGCGCTCGAGAGCCAGCTCACGATTCGTTACATGCGCGAGTCGGCCGAAACTCACGCCTCTCATTCGCCGGGCGCTTACGATGTGGTCACCTGCATGGAAATGCTGGAGCACGTGCCCGAGCCCGCCAGCGTGCTGCGCGCTCTGCATGATCTCGTGCGTCCGGGCGGCGACATCTTCGTCTCCACGCTGAACCGCAACTTGAAGGCTTATTTGCTGGCCGTTGTGGGCGCGGAATACGTGCTGAATCTCCTGCCCCGCGGCACGCACAGCTACGAGCGCTTCATCAAGCCTTCCGAGCTGAGCCGCTGGGCGCGCGGCGCGCAGCTGAGCGTCGTGGATATCGCCGGGTTGGCTTACGATCCGTTACAACACACCGCCCGACGCACCAGCGACGTGAGCGTGAATTACATGATGCATCTAAAAAGAGACTCCTGAGTTGGTAGGTACTTCGATTTGGTTGGTCGTATCTGCCGCGCTGGTTGTGGGCGCGACGCTTGGCGCGTTGATCAGCAGTCTTCGCGCTCGTCAGCGTGCGCAGTCATTGCATGTCGAGCTCGCCGTGCTGAAGGCTCAGCTCAAAGGCGAGGAACAGCTGGAGCAGGAGCGGCAGGCGGCGCTCGAACGCTCGATGGAGCAGCTCAAGTCGTCCTTCGACAGCATTGCCAACAAGTCGCTGCACTCGAACAGCGACTTGTTTCTGAAGCTGGCGCGTGAGCATCTCACTCAGCATCAGCAATACGCCGTCTCTGCGCTCACGGCACGTGAGAAAGCCATCGAGACCATGCTCACTCCGATCCGCGAGGCCCTCGGCAAGACCGAGCAGCAGATCCTGCGCATTGAAAAAGAGCGCGCCGAGACCTTCGGCAGTTTGAAGTCGTCGCTCGAGTCGGTGGCGCTCGGTCAGCAGGCGCTACAAAAAGAAACCCGCACGCTGGTGAACGCGCTGCGTCGGCCCGAGGTGCGCGGCCAGTGGGGTGAAATGACCCTGCGCCGCCTCGCCGAGCTGGCCGGCATGGTCGAGCACTGCGACTTCAAGGAACAGGTCCATGTGCGCGTCGAGGACGGCAATCTCCGCCCCGACATGATCGTGCACATGCCCGATGGCCGAGACTTGGTGGTCGATGTGAAGACGCCGCTCGATGCTTATCTCGAAGCCGTCGATGCGGCCACCGACGAGCAGCGCGCTTTGGCGATGCGTCGCCACGCCAACGCGATTGCCGAACGCGTCAAGCAGCTGGGCGCGAAGAGTTACTGGAGTCAGTTCGAGCGCAGCCCGGACTTCGTGATTCTGTTTATTCCCGGCGATCAGTTCCTGTCCGCGGCGCTGGCCGAGCAACCCAACCTGCTGGAAGACGCCATTCGCCAGGACGTGATCATCGCGACGCCGTCGAGCTTCGTCGCCCTGCTCAAGGCAGTGGCCTACGGCTGGCGACAGATGGCGCTCGCGCAAAACGCCGAGACCATTCGCACGCTGGCGGAGGATCTCTACAAACGGTTGGCCGTGTTCACGACGCACCTGAGCAAGCTCGGCCGCAATCTTGGCAACAGCGTCGATCATTTCAACGCCGCCATCGGTTCGCTCGAACGCCAGGTGCTGCCCGGCGCG
The DNA here is from genome assembly GCF_036402275.1 of Steroidobacter sp. Taxonomy (NCBI): domain Bacteria; kingdom Pseudomonadati; phylum Pseudomonadota; class Gammaproteobacteria; order Steroidobacterales; family Steroidobacteraceae; genus Steroidobacter; species Steroidobacter sp. The sequence goes on from NZ_DASWTF010000036.1 coordinate 740,364, forward strand.
CGCAAGTTCACCGAGCTGGGCGTCCGGCCCGATCGTGAAATGGAAACGCTAGAGCCCATCGACAAGCTCGCCCGCGAGCCGGCGGACACTGGCCAGCTGCCGCTGCCGGGCACCGCCGACAAGGGCCCGCAGACCAACTGATCAGACCCATGTCGGCCATCGATAACGAACTTGTGAATCGCACGGCCCCGCCGGGCTCGATGCGCTACTTCTCGCTGCTGTATTCGCCGGAGGAGCGCCGCGAGGTCGTGCTCGCTTTATATGCAATCGAGACGGAGATTCGTGAGTCGGCGAAAAGCGCAAGTCACGATGTGGCGCACACGCGCTTGACGTGGTGGCGCGCCGAGACCGATCGGCTCGTCAACGGCAATCCCCAACATCCGGCGACGCGCTTGTTGCACGAACGCACGTCGAGTCACCGCAGTGTGTTCGCAAAGCTTCACGAAGTGCTCGCCGCCGCCGACATGGACCTGGCGCGCATGACGTTCACGAATCAGCAGGAGTTGCGCGCGTACTGCTCTCGTAGCGGCGGCGCCATTCAAGAGTTGGTCGCTTCTCAGTTAGTCGCCCCGGACGCGTTGGATGAAACGGCCCGGGCCGCGGCCAACAAGCTTGGCGTCGGCATTCGAATGACAGAAGTGGTGCGCGACCTGCGCCAGGATGCTTACGACGGTAATGTTTATTTGCCGCTCGACCTGCTGGATAAGCACGAGCTGAAAACGGACCATCTGCGCGCACGGGAAGTCGATCCGAAGTTGAAGGACGCGCTTCGCACCGTTCGCAGCAGCGCCATCGCCGAGCTGGATCTGCCGCCTCGTGGCGTGCACACGGAGCATCTACGCCCGGTGTATGTCCTGGCCGCCCTGCACCGCAAGCTGCTCGACCGCATCGCTGCCCGCAACTACGATGTCGCCACCGAACGCATCGACCTCGGTCCGCTGCAAAAGCCGTGGACTGCCTGGCTCGCGGCGCGCAAAGCATAAGCACCGGAATCTCCCCAACATGACCGACCCTCGCAGCTATCAGCCTTCCAAGGACGCACTCAAAGATCGCGTCATCCTCCTCACCGGCGCGAGCGACGGCATCGGCAAGGCAGTGGCGATCGCGGCTGCTGCGCACGGCGCGCAGGTCGTGCTGCACGGTCGAAACGTTCGCAAGTTGGAAGGCGTTTATGACGCCATCGTCGCTGCTGGCGGCCCGCGCCCTTCCATCCTGCCGCTGGATTTCGAGAAGGCCGGCCCGGAGGAATATGAAAAGCTGGTGGCCGCGCTCGATCAGGAATTCGGCCGGCTCGACGGCCTGCTCCACAACGCTTCGATGTTGGGCGAGCGCGCGCCCATCGAACATCACGACGTCGCGAAGTGGATGCGCACCATGCACGTCAACGTGAACGCGCCCTTCATTCTTACGCGCAGTTGTCTGCCGCTGCTGAAGCGCTCGCCCGATCCGGTGATTCTGTTTACTTCGAGCGGCGTGGTTTCCAACCCGCGTGCGTTCTGGGGCTCGTACCTCGTCTCCAAGTGGGCCAGCGACGGGCTCATGCACATGCTCGCGCAGGAACTGGAGAATCAGCCCGCCATGCGGGTCAACAGCATCAACCCCGGCAAGGTGAAGACCAACATGCGCCTGCAGGCCTATCCGGCCGAAGATCGCAGCACCCTGCCCGAGCCCGAGGCCGTCGTTCCGGCGTATCTTTATTTGCTCGGGCCGGACAGCCGTGGGGTGCAGGGCCAGACCGTCAACGCCCAATAGTTCGAAGATTTTTGTCGGGGCGTGTCGGGTCCGGCACGCCTGGCTCGTCCTAGCAGCGAACGACGCTGATTTGGCACAGACAACTCTCAGGAGCCGACGATGAGCGCAGCACAGAACGACGCTTCCTACCCCAACCCCGAAGTCAAAGGCGGGCTGGTCCCCTATCTGCAGGTCGACGGCGCCAGCAAGGCGTCGGATTTCTACGCCAAGGCGTTTGGCGCCACGGAAGTGTTTCGTTATCCGGTGGATGAACAGGGCCGCACCATGCACATCCATCTGTACGTGAACGGCTCTTCGCTCATGCTGAGCGATCCTTATCCCGATCACGGTCACCCGCTCGAAAAGCCGCAGGCGTTCAACCTCACGCTGCAGGTCAAGGACATCGACAGGTGGTGGCAGCGCGCGGTCGACGCGGGCGCGACGATCGTGTTGCCGTTGCAGGATATGTTCTGGGGCGCGCGCTATGGCCAGCTGCGCGATCCGTTCGGCGTCTTGTGGTCGATGAACGAGCCGAAGTGATTCTCTTTTTGTCGAAAGCTGCCGAGGCCCTTTCGACTTTTTCGGTCGAAAGCGGCCAAGGCCCTTTCGACTATCGCTTCTTCGGCTTCCTGCGCCGATCCGGCGGCGGCCGGCGGCGCGGCCGCTGCTGACGGGCGGCGGCTTCGGGCTTGGGCGGCGGGGTCGGCAATGCGAGATCGACGCTCGCATACAACGCGGCTACGTCGCCCTCCGACAACTCTCGATGCTTGCCGCGAGGCAGATCTCGCGGCAGCTCGAAATCGCCGAACTTCACCTGAATCACGCGACTGACTTTCAAGCCGCGGCTGTCGAACAGCGCGCGAACGGCTGCACGACGATGTGCGCGATGTGACTCCACGCGGAACCAACGATTCGTGCCCTCGCCGCCCGCGGGCTCGATGCTTTCGAACTCGATGGTTTCGTTGTCGTACTGAACTACGCGAGGAATGGATTCGACGTCGTAGTCGGGCGTGGGCACGAGCACGCGTGCGACGTACGCCGATGGCGTCGTTTCCGCCCGGCGGCGCAAGGCGTCGGCCAATCGTCCATCGCTCGTCAGTAATAACAATCCGCTGTCGCCGGCCTGCATGGTGTTCACGACCAGCCAGCGCGAGCCACGCAATGACGGCAGCGATTCCATCACCGATTTGCCGGCCACTTCGCCATCTTCTTCCGTGGCTGTGGGCGTGATCGGCTGGCCTTGCGGCTTGTGATAAAGGATAACTTTAGGGGCCGCGAAGACCTGCAGCCGCGCGCTCACGTCCTTGCCGTCGATGCTGACGCGATCGCCCGGGTTGTAACGATCGCCCGGCTGCGCCGGCTGATTGTTCAGCTTGACGCGGCCTTCCAGCATCCATTTCTCGATCTCGCGACGCGAGCCGAGGCCATGCTGGGCCAGAAGTTTGTGGAGGCGTTCGGACATGATGGAGGCGCCGCGGCTGAGACTCGCGGCGCCGTTGGTTGATTAGCTTTCGCTCGGCGGTTCGCCGATGCGGGCGCGGTCCTGTTGGTCGTCTTCGTCGTCGTCGTCGGAGGCCACCATCGGTGGCGACGCGTCGGAGTCTTCGTCGCCGTCGTCGGCGTCGGCTGAGAGCTCGTTCTCGTCGTCGGCGTCGTCGATGTCGCCCTCTGCGTCACCGTCATCGTCGTCGGGGTCATCAGAGTCGCCGTCGTCGGCGTCGGCCGATAGTTCGGTCTCGTCGTTCGACTCGTCGCTGTCGTCGTCTTCAGCGTCGTTGTCGGCGTCTGCTTCGCTTTCTGCTTCAGCCTCGGCGAGGATTTGCTCCTCCGATTCCGATGCCAACTCGCCTTCGGCGTCGCTCGGTGCTTCGCTCGATTCGGCGGCTTCGGTGCTGGCGACGGTTTCTTCCGAAGTCGCGGCGGCTTCGACGCCGTCCGTGCCCTCGGCAGCTTCGGCGGTTGTCTCGCCCTCGGCACCCTCGCCGCCTTCCGGCGACTGGGCCTGGTCGGCCGGCAGTTCCAATTGCACGCCGATGGTTTCGACGTCCTTCAGCTCGGCCAGCGTGGGCAGCTGATCCAGGCTCTTCAAGCCGAAGTAATCCAGGAACTCACGTGTCGTGCCCAGCAATTCCGGACGGCCCGGGACTTCGCGATGACCGACAGTGCGAATCCAGTTGCGCTCCTGCAGGGTGCGCATGATCGTCGAGCTGATCGACACGCCGCGGATCTCTTCGATCTCGCTGCGAGTGATGGGCTGGCGGTACGCGATGAGCGCCAATGTTTCCAACAGCGCACGCGAGTACTTGGCCGGACGTTCCGACCACAGGCGCGACACGACTTCGGCGGCTCGCGGACGCACCTGAATGCGCCAGCCGCTCGCCACTTCGACCAGCTCGATGCCGCGAGACTCGTAGTCGACCATCAGCATGCCGAGCGCGGTCTGTAACGTCTCGGGCGTGGGGCGCTCGCGTTCCTCGAACAGGTCCAGCAGTTGCTGCGTGGTGACCGGCTTACCGGCCGCCAGCAGCGTCGCTTCGATGATGTGCTTGAGATCTTGTTCGTTCATCTCGATGGTTCCGCGTCCGAATTGTCGGCCTCGCTGGAGGACCCGGTCACTGTGTCGTCGTCGACGGACAGCTCGGTCGTCTCCACCGCCACCGCGTCCTCGACCAGGACGTTGGTCGTTTCCACTGCAGCCACGTCCTCTGCGGCGACTTCAATCGTCTCCAGCGTCGGCCCTTCCTCGGCCACAACGTCAACCTGCTCTTCAGGCTGCGCATCCTCGGCCGCAACCTCGATCGTCTCCAACGCGGGCGCTACCTCAGCTTCGGCAGCAACCGCTTCCAACGGCTGTGCATCCTCGATCACCACGTCGGTCGCCGCTAAGTCGTCAGATACGACCCCCTCGTCAGCGATCTCTGCCGTCTCGTCGATTCGAGCAACGAACTCTTCCGTCGTCTCGACCGTCTCGTCGGCGACGATCTCGTCGCCAACTTGCGCGGTCTCCGCCAGTGCGACGCTTTCCTCGCTCGCCGGCTCGGGCACGATGTGCTCTTCGATCACGTGCTCGGGAACGACGTGTTCCTCGATCTCGTGCTCCTCGACCACGTGCTCTTTGACGACGTGCGATTCGTCCGCTGCGATGACTTCATCAGCAGCGACAACTTCGGCCGCGCTCTCTGCGACGGCTTCGACTACGTCGACAGGAGCAAGCGGATCCGCGTCGAGGCTGTCTTCAGCGCCTGCGTCTTCGAAGGCGACAACGCCTTCGGCAATCGGTTGTTCCTCAACGACCGGCTCTTCGAGAATCGCCGACGCTTCGATCTGCGCAGCTTCCTCAGTAGCGATGGTATCGACCGCACTCTCAGTCGACGCGAGCGCCTCCGACACAGCGGCATCGACAAAGCCAGACTCGCTCGCCGGGTTGTCAGACTCGACGCTGTCGACAGCAATCGAAGAAGCAGCAGCGACATCCGCAACCGCCGCCTGAACAGCGATGGCGGCTTCATCCGCGGCCGGCTCGTCATCCTCGTCAGGAATATCGTTCTCACCGGCCAGCTCGGGCTGCGCGAGCGCGGCCGCATTCTCGGCGTCAGCTTGATCGGCGAGATCCGCGGCGGCGCCACCCTGAACGACTTTCAAATGACGCTGAGCCGTGCGCACATGAATCGGCGCATACGCCTCAGCTTGCACGATTTCGATCAAGCCTTCCTTCATCAACTCCAGAATGGCGATGAACGTCACAGTGACGCCCATGCGCCCTTCCTCGACCTTGAACAGTTGCGAGAACTCGAAGAACGCAACCGTCTGCAATCGCGACAGGATTTCCGTCATGCGCTCACGCTGCGACAGCCGCTCGCGCGAGATGTGGTGGTGCGCGAACTTCTCCGCCCGCGACAGCACGTCGCGGAAGGCATCGAGCATTTCTTTCAGCGTGACGTCCGGAGGACGAGTGACGACCTTGCGCTCCTCGAGCTCGGCCGACGCAGTCATCGTGTCTCGCTCCAGGCGAGTCAGACGATCGATGTCTTCGGCCGCCTTCTTGAAGCGCTCGTACTCCTGCAGACGACGCACCAGCTCGGCGCGCGGATCCTCTTCTTCCTGGCCTTCAGCCGTCGGGGGCCGCGGCAACAGCATGCGCGACTTGATCTCCGCCAGCATCGCGGCCATCAGCAGATATTCGCCGGCGAGCTCCAGCTGCATCTCCGCCATCACTTCGATGTACTGCATGTACTGACGAGTGATCTCGGCGATCGGAATATTCAGGATGTCGAGGTTCTGCTTGCGGATCAGGTACAGCAGCAGATCGAGCGGACCTTCGAACGCGGTCAGGAACACCTGCAACGCATCCGGCGGGATATACAAATCCCGCGGCAGCTGCGTCATCGGCTCGCCTTCCACCACGGCGAACGGCATTTCGCTCTGCTGAGGCGGCAGCTCGATGCTCAGGTCCTCGTCCTGCAGCTGCGAGCCGGTGTCTTCCACCAGCTTCAGTTCGGGCTTGGACTTGCTCACCGGTAATTCATCCCCATCGCCTGGTGCACCTCGTCGAGCGTCTGGCGCGCGACGTCGCGGGCCTTCTCGTTGCCCTCGGCGACGATGCCGCGGACGAGGTCGCGATTCTCTTCGAATTCCTTGGCGCGCGCCTGGATCCCGCGCAGCTCGGCCACGACCGCATCGATGACCGGCTTTTTGCAATCCAGACAGCCGATGCCAGCGGTGCGACAACCCTGCGCGGCCCAGGCCTGCGTCTCGCCGTTCGAATAAATCTTGTGCAGATCGAACACCGGACACTTGTCCGGATCGCCCGGATCGGTGCGCCGCTGCCGCGCCGGATCGGTCATCATGCCCTTCAGCTTCTTCGCGACCGCATCGGGATCCTCGCGCAAGCCGATGGTATTGCCGTAAGACTTGGACATCTTGCGACCGTCGAGGCCCGGCACTTTCGGGGTCGTCGTCAGCAACACGTCGGGCTCGACCAGATAACTGCGGCCCGTGCCTTCGAGATAACCGATCAAGCGCTCGCGATCGGCCAGCGTGAGGCGCGCCGTGCCTTCCAGCAGCGAGTGCGCTTTGGCAATGGCCTCGGCATCGCCCTTCTCTTGATAAAGACGCCGCAACTCGTTGTATCGAGTGCCGTTGCGAGTACCCAGCGCTTTGAGTGCTTTCTCAACTTTGGCTTCGAAGTCGGGTTCGCGGCCATAGATGTGATTGAAGCGACGCGCGACTTCGCGGGTGATCTCCACGTGCGCGACCTGGTCCTCGCCGACCGGCACGAACGCAGTCTTGTACAGCAGGATGTCCGCGGCCTGCAGCAGCGGATAACCCAGGAAGCCGTACATCGCCAGATCCTTGTCCTTCAACTGCTCCTGCTGATCCTTGTAGGTCGGCACGCGCTCCAGCCAGCTCAGCGGCGTCACCATCGACAGCAGCAGATGCAGCTCGGAATGCTCGGGCACACGTGACTGAATGAAGATGGTCGACGACGCGGGATTCAGGCCAGCCGCCAGCCAGTCGATCACGACGTTCCAGACATTGCTCTCGAGCTGCGAGGTGTCTTCGTAACCGGTCGTCAGCGCGTGAATGTCGGCGACGAAAAAGTAGCACTCGTACTGGTACTGCAGCTCCACCCAGTTCTTGAGCGCGCCGTGATAGTTGCCGAGATGCAGGGCGCCCGTCGGTCGCATGCCGGACAGGACGCGTCGGTTGGTAGCGGGAGTCGCGCTCAATGCTTGGCCTCAGGCCCGTTAAATCAAAGCGTTAGCGGGTGTTGTTAATACGAGAAATCAGCAGCTTGCAAAGCTGGGCGCATTATACGCAGCTTGACAGGCAAGCTTGATAGCCGTCATCCAAAGGCGCTGACGTCGCCCTTGCCCCGCCTCACCACCACCGGCGCCGGCCCGGCCAGATCGATCACGCTGCTGGGCTCGAGACCACAGTTGCCGCTGTCGATCACGGCGTCCACGAAGTGGTACAGCCGCTCCTGAATCTCGCGGCCGTCGGTCATTGGATGCTCGTCGCCGGGCAGGATCAGCGTCGAGCTCATGATGGGCTCGCCGAGCTCGTCGAGGATGGCCATGGGGACCGGATGGTCGGGCACCCGGATGCCGATGGTCTTGCGCTTTTCGTTCTGCAAGCGTCGCGGGGTTTCCTTGGTCGCCTGCAGAATGAAGGTGTACGGGCCGGGCGTGAACGCCTTGAGCGTGCGGTACTGCGCGTTGCTCACGCGGGCATAGTTGGCGATCTCGGACAGGTCGCTGCACACCAGCGTGAAGTGGTGATGCCTGTCAGTCTCGCGGATGCGCGAGATGCGCTCCATCGCGGCCTTGTCGCCGAGGTGGCAGCCCAGCGCATAACAGGAGTCGGTCGGGTAAACGACCACCCCGCCCTCACGAATGATCTCGACCGCCTGGCGAATCAGGCGGAGCTGAGGGTCCGTGGGGTGAATCTCCAGATAGCGGCTGGTCATCCCGGTATGATAGCGGCCCTGTCAAATTCGCCGGCGTGTCCGATCCGGCAAGGCCACTGTCCTCGCATGCAGTTGTTGTTCGATTTCTTTCCAGTCATCGCGTTTTTCGGCACATATCAGCTCACGGGCGACCTGTTCACGGCCACGGCGGTCATCATCGTCGCGGTGATAGCGCAGACCGCCTGGCAATGGTTCCGCCACCGCAAGGTCAGCCAGATGGCGCTGGTCTCGGGCGTGCTGGTGCTCATTTTTGGCGGCCTGACGTTGCTGATCCATGACAAGGCGTTCATTCAATGGAAGGTCACGGTGGTGAACTGGTTGTTCGCCGCGGCGTTCCTCGCCAGCCGGTTCTTCGGCGACAAGCTGATCATCGAGCGCATGATGGGCCAGAACCTGCAGCTGGAGCGTTCGCTGTGGCAGACGTTGAATTGGGCCTGGATCGTGTTTTTCATCGCGCTCGGCGCCCTCAATCTGTATGTCGCCTACAATTTTTCCGAGGCGTTCTGGGTCAAGTTCAAGTTGTTCGGCATGCTGGGCCTGACGGTGGCGTTCGCCATCGGCCAGACGCTGTGGCTGTCTTCTAAGATGCCGGCCGAAGACGCTTCCGCCGAGTCGGGGAAGTCACAATGAGCGCCGTTCCCACACGCGCCGAGCGCATCGTCAGCGAGTTGCGCCGGGCATTGCACACCGATCAGATCGAGTTGATCGACGACAGCCACCTGCACGCGGGCCATGCTGGCGCACGCGATGGCAGAGGTCATTTCCGCGTGCGCGTGGTGTCGGCGGATTTCGCCGGCCTGCGGACTCTGCAGCGCCATCAGCTCGTGTACCGCTCGTTGGGCGAGCTGATGCAGACCGACATCCACGCTTTGAGCATCACCGCGTTGACACCGGACGAAGCGCGCTGACGAATCGTCTTACTTTCACACCATCAAGGATTGCCATGAATCGCCATCTTCTTCTCGGCCTGCTGCTGCCTTTCACGCTGCTGGCCGGGTGCGGCAAAGCCGCCGATAACAGCGACTCCGCCGCCAAGGACGCCGGCCCCGCGGTCGCGGTCGTCAACGGCAAGAACGTCAGCAAGTCGGAGTTCGATCTCTACGTCGAGAACGTCGAACGCCAGTCCAAGCGCCAGGTCGCCGACGCAGAGAAGTCGACGCTGCTGGATCAGTTCATCAGCATGCGCCTCGCGGCCGAGGCGGCGCAGAAGGACGGCATCGACAAGGATCGGAAAGTGCAGGACCAGCTGGCGCTAGCGCGGCTCAACGTGCTGGTCGATTCGGGCCTGCAGAAGTGGCTGGAAAAGAATCCGGTCACGGACGCGGAGCTGCGCCCGGAGTACGACGAGCAGGTCGCTCAGATGCCGAAGGAATATCACGCCCGTCACATCCTGGTCGACGACCAGGCGAAGGCCGAAGCCCTCACCAAGCAGCTCAAAGGCGGCGCGGACTTCGCCAAGCTCGCGGAGAAGAACTCCAAAGATCCGTCCGGGAAGAACGGCGGCGACCTGGGCTGGTTTACGCTCGAGACCATGGTCAAGCCGTTCTCTGATGCAGTCGCCGCGCTGCAGCCGGGGCAGATGACAGACGCGCCCGTGCAGAGCCAGTTCGGCTGGCACATCATCAAGCTCGAAGAGTCCCGCGGGACTTCTGCGCCGCCGTTCGAAGAAGTGAAGGATCGCGTGAAGATGCTGGTTCAGCGCAAGAAGCTGCAGACCTACCTCGAGGATCTGCGGAAGAACGCGCAGATCGAGAAGAAGATCTAAGTGTCTCGGGAGGGCCGCAATCGCGGCCCTCTTATTCTCCGGCGAGCAGCTTCAAGAACGCGGCTTCGTCGAGAATCTCAACGCCGAGTTCCTGCGCCTTGGTCAACTTCGAACCGGCTTCCGAGCCCGCAACGACGTAGTGCGTTTTTTTTGAAACGCTGCCCGTCACCTTCCCTCCCAACGCAGTGATGCGATCGCCCGCCTGATCGCGGCTCATGCTTTCGAGCGTGCCGGTCAAAACAAACGTTTTGCCAGTCAGCGGCCCTTCGGCGGCAGCGGCGCGGCGAGTTTGCGCGGGCCAGTGAACGCCTTGGTCGCGTAGGGCTTGAACGACTTCCCGGTTGTGCGGCTGTTGGAAGAACGTGTGGACGTGCGCAGCCACCACGGGTCCGACATCCGGCACCTCCTGGATCGCAGCCTCATCGGCGTCCTGCAGCGCCTCGATCGACGCGAAATGATTAGCGAGCGCGGTAGCCGTCGACTCGCCCACATCCCGAATGCCGAGGGCGTAGAGGAAGCGAGATAGCGTGGTCTTCTTGCTCTTCTCCAGCGCGTCGACCAGATTCTTGGCCGACTTCTCCCCGAGTCGCTCCAAGCTGGAGAACTGCTGCACCGTGAGCTCATAGAGATCCGCCGGGCTGCGAACGAGTTTGCCGTCGATCAGCTGATCGACGATCTTCTCGCCCAACCCATCGATATCCATCGCGCGGCGGCCCGCGAAATGTAACAACGCGCCTTTGAGCTGCGCAGCGCACGACAGGCTGCCGCTGCAACGGGCGACGGCTTCGCCCTCTTCGCGCTCCACGGCGGAGCCGCAGATCGGGCATTGCTTGGGCAGCTCGACCAGCTTGGCATTCTTCGGTCGGCGCTCCAAAACAACTTTGACGACTTCGGGAATCACGTCGCCCGCGCGCCGGATGACGACGGTATCGCCGATGTGAACGTCCTTTCTCTTCACTTCATCCATGTTGTGAAGGGTGGCGTTACTCACGGTCACGCCGCCAACGAACACCGGCTCCAGGCGCGCCACCGGCGTCAGCGCGCCAGTACGCCCAACCTGAAACTCCACGTCGCGAACGATGGTGTTCTCTTCATGCGCCGGAAACTTATGCGCGATCGCCCAACGCGGCGCGCGGGAGACGAAGCCCAGATCGCGCTGCTGATTGAAGCGATTGACCTTGTAGACCACGCCGTCGATTTCATACTTGAGCGAGCTGCGCTTCTCGCCGATGTCGCGGTAATACGCGAGGCAGCCTTCGGCGCCCTGCACGACCTTGGTCAACGGCGACACTTTCAGGCCCCACTCGCGCAACTGCTCGAGCACCTCGCTGTGCTTGCCGGGAAGTTTCCAATTGCCGTGTTCGCCGACCGCATAAAAGAAAGCATCCAGCGGACGACTCGCAGCCAGGCGCGGATCGAGCTGACGCAGCGTGCCGGCCGCGGCATTGCGCGGATTCACGAACACCTTCTGGCCCTTCTCCAGCGCGCGCTGATTCATCGCTTTGAAACCGGCGAGCGTCATGAAAACTTCGCCGCGAACGTCGATCACGTCCGGCACCTTGCCGCGCAATTGCGTGGGCACGGCTTTGATCGTGCGAACGTTGTGAGTGACGTCCTCGCCCTTCATGCCGTCGCCGCGCGTCGCGGCGCGCACGAGACGACCGTTCTCATAACGGAAGCTCACGGCCAGGCCGTCGAGCTTGGGTTCGGCAACGTATTCGATCTGCTGTGAGGTCTCGAGGCGCTCGCGTACGCGGCGATCGAAGCCCACCAGATCGTCTTCAGTGAACGCGTTGTCGAGCGACAGCATGGGCGTGGTGTGCGCCACTTCCTGCAGCTCGCTGACTGGCGTCGCGCCGACGCGCTGGGTCGGCGAGTTCGGCGTGATGAGATCGGGATTGTCCGCCTCGATCTGCTTGAGCTCGTTCAGCAGGCGGTCGTACTCGGCGTCGGAGACTTCCGGATCGTCGAGCACGTAATAACGATAGTTGTGATGCTCCAACTGGCGGCGCAGATCCTCTGCGCGCGCCGCAGGCGAAGGCTGAGTCACTCCCGATTACTCCTGATGACCGCGGGCGCCCGGTGGCCGCTCGAAGTCGCGAACTTCCTGCCGCATGCGTTCGATACGATGCACCGTCAGCGGCACACCCCGATCGTCCTGAAGCACGCCGCCCAGCGACTGATGCAGGCGGCGCGCGCACGCCACCAGCTCGTTGAGCGCATGCATGCCGGGCACCGGCCCCGGCAACTGCGCGAACAAAGTCACGCCCGGATACAGCGTCTCGCCCATCTTCTCCAGATCGAAGCTGCCGGGCTCGACCATGCTGGCGACGCTGAACACGCTCTGGCCGTCGCTGTGCAGCCGATGGAAGATCTCGTACTTGCCGTGAGTGAGCAGCTCTTCCTGCAACACTTCCTGCAGCTTCGCGCCTTCGACCCGCTGCGGAGCCAGGCTCAAGCGCAGCGAAAGAATCTTGCGAGCGTTCGACCGACGCGGCGGCGGTGTCTCGCTGGACGAGAGCGTCGGCGCCGGCGTTATCACCGCCGTAGCCGTCTCTCCCGCGGCCGGTTGCACACGCAGCTCTTCAGTCACCACATCGGCGCCGATGGTGGGCTCGACGCGACCGCGCCGGAAATCAGGCAGAGGCCGCGCAGGTTCGCCGCTCGTGCTTGCTGCCGGCACAATCTCCTTGAAGGCGGGACGCGGCGCCTCGCCCCGTGCAAGACGAGCCTCGCTGCGCGGGCTCACCTGCCGCGCAGCTGTTACCTCATAGTCATCAGCTCGGTCCAGTTGGCGCGGAGCTACGGCAGCCGGCTGCTGATCTTCTTCATAGGGTTCGTCTTCATACGAAGGCGATGGCGCATCCGCGAAACCGTGGGGCTGCATCGCCGGCTCGGGCCTGCCACCTCGCAGCGCCACGTCCTCGGCGACGGCAGCACCGCCCCGTCGCCCCCACAGGTAAATGCCCGCGAGCAGGACGATGCCGAACCCGATCAGTATCCAACGCAACTCGCTCATGCAGGCTTACATCGCCGCCAGACGCACCGCTTCGTCGACATCCACCGCCACCAGGCGCGACACGCCCGGCTCGTTCATGGTCACGCCCACCAGCTGCGAGGCCAGCTCCATCGTGGTCTTGTTGTGGGTGATGAAAATGAACTGCACGCGTTCGGACATTTCCTTGACGGTGTTGCAGAAGCGGCCGACGTTGGCTTCGTCGAGCGGCGCGTCCACCTCGTCCAGCAGACAGAACGGTGCGGGATTCAGTTCGAAAATCGAGAACACCAGCGCCACCGCGGTCAGCGCCTTCTCGCCGCCCGACAGCTGATTGATGGTGCTGTTCCGCTTGCCCGGCGGGCGCGCCATGATGGACACGCCGGCGTTGAGAATGTCCTCGCCCGCGAGCTCCAGATACGCATGACCGCCGCCGAACAGGCGCGGGAAGCGCTCCTTCAGGCCGGCGTTGACGCGATCGAACGTATCCTGGAAGCGCTGACGCGTTTCCTTGTCGATCTTCTGGATGGCCGTTTCCAACGTCTCCAGCGCCTCGGTCAGGTCCTTGAACTGGCTGTCCAGATATTCCTTGCGCTGGGACTGTTCCTGATATTCCTCGATGGCCGCGAGGTTGACCGCGCCGAGCCGGCCGATCTTGTCGGAGAGATCGTTGAGGGTTTCCTCCCACGCGCCGATCTCGGCTTCCGGCGGCATCTCCTGATACACCGTCGCGAGATCGTACTGAGTCGCCGCGAACTGTTCCTGCAACGTCTCACGCCGAACTTTCAAACCTTCGGCAGCCATGCGCAGATCGTCGAGGCCGGCGCGCGCCTGTTCGATCGCGTGCTCGCGATCCATGCGCTGCTGATCCATCGTGCGCATGAGATGTTCGGCGCCTTCCAACGCCTGACGCGCGACTGACAATTCCTGCTCGACTTCGACGCGCTGTTCGAGCTTCGCTTCGAGCTGCTCTTCGAGCAGATTCAACGGCGCTTCGCCTTCGGCGAGCTGCTGGGTCAGATACTCACGGCGCTGTTCGTACTGCTGCAACTGGTTGCGCAGGCGATCGAGGCCCGCGGAGATGGAAGTCAGCGCGGAGCGCCGCGACTCCACTTTGATCGCCACTTCCTGCGCGCCATCGCGATCCTGCTGCGCTTGTGATCGACGCAAGGCCAAACCTTGGCGACGCTCTTCGCGCTCATTTTCGAGGCCGACACGCGCGTCCTCGAACTGGCCCATCGCTTCCACGCCTTCCTGCAAGCGAGCGCGAGCTTCGGCGATGGCTTCGGAGCGACCTTCGTAATCGCGATCGAGCTCTTCGATTTCGCTGGTGACACGACGCAGGCGCTCAGCGGTCTGCTCCGCCTTCGCGCGCAGCGCCGTCACTTGCGAGCTGAACTCGCTGTGCGAGCGATGCAGGCGATTGACGTCGGCCTGCAATTCATCGCGACGCTGCTCGAGTGCGTGGAAGCCGTCACGGCATTCCGCGAGCTGAGATTGAACGGTCTCACGCTGCTCTTCGGCCGCGCTGACGCGCTCGCGCAGCTCGGCCATTTCCTTCTCACGCTCGATGACGCCTGCGTGGACGTCTTTGTCACGGCTGACGCGCAGCCAGTCGCGACCGATCCACACGCCGTCGCGCGTGATGATCGACTGGCCGTCGGCCAGCGAGTGACGACGCTCCAGGGCTTCCGGCAACGAGTCGACGGCAACGATGCCAGTCAACAAAGCGGAGATCGCCGACGGCCCCCGCACGCGCGACAACAGACTGTTGCTGTCACTGCTCTGAGTGCTGCTGGCGCCGGCAGTGAAGAACGAAACCGTGCCGACCTGCAGCGAGTCGATGCGTTGTGCGATGTCGTCGAGCGCATCGACGGACACTGCTTCGAGATACGAGCCCAGCACCGTTTCGACGGCGCGCTCCCAACCCGGATCCACGACCAGTTGCTGACCGAGGCGCGGACGATCGCTGAGCGTGTTCGACGCCAGCCACTCGCCGACCTTGCCCTGAGCGAGACCCAGCGCGGCCTGCTGCAGGGCTTGCAGCGACATCAAACGTCCCTGCGCTTCCTGCAAATGCTTACGACTGCTGTCGTCGGCGCTCACGAGCTCGCGCTCGCGTTCACGCAAGCGCTGCAATTCTTCTGTCGCTTCACGCAACTGGGTCGCCGCGGCTTCGCCTTGAGCGGCCGCATCCTCGACTTGAGCTTCGAGCATGGCGATGCGTTCGGCGGAATCGCCCATGTCGAGCTGGCTCAGCTCGGTGCTCAGACGCTCACGCCGCGACTGCAAGCCCGTCAGCTGATGTTCCAGCTGCTCGATACGCGCACGCTCGACCTGCGTCTTTTCGCTGGCCGCGCGGGAGTCGCGGTTGAATTCTTCCCAGCGCTCCTGCCACTCCTGCATAGCCTCTTCGGCCTGCGACAGCGCCTCGGCGGACGCACGCTCACGCTCACGGGCCGCTTCGAGGCCAGGCTCCAACTGCTCCAGCTCGCTGCGCAGCTGATCGACCTGCGACTCGTCGCGGGTCAAGTGCATCTGGGCTTCGGCCGCGCCCTCCTCGGCCTGCTCCAGATCCTGGCGCTGACGTTGGCGCAGCTCGCGGGTGTGCTGAATGGACTGTTCGTTGCGGGAGATCTCGGAGCCGATCTGGTAGTAGCGTCCCTGCACGGCATTCAGCGCTTCGGACTTTTCGGTGAAATCTTCGCGCGAGGTTTCGATCGACGACTCGATGGCGCGCAACTCGGCGATCAACGCCTGCATGGCCGTATCGCGCTCGCTCAGCACGCTTTCCTTGGACTGGGCGTCGTGCTCGATGGCCTTCAGGCGCAGGGCGATCAACTCGGCGTTGACCTTGCGCTCGTCCTGTTTCAGGGCCTGATAGCGACGGGCGGTCGCCGCCTGGCGCTGCAAGTGGCGCAACTGCTTGTCGACTTCCTCGCGGACGTCGCTCAGGCGCTCCAGGTTCTCCTTGGTGGCGGCGATGCGATTGGCGGTCTCGCGACGGCGCTCCTTGTACTTGGAGATGCCGGCGGCCTCTTCGATGAACCCGCGCAACTCCTCGGGGCGCGCCTCGATGACGCGGCCGATCATGCCTTGCTCGATGATGGCGTAGCTGCGCGAGCCCAGGCCGGTGCCCAGGAACAGCTGGGTGATGTCCTTGCGGCGGCAGCGCGCGCCGTTCAGGAAGTAGGCCGAAGTGCCGTCGCGCGACACCACGCGCTTCAGCGACACCTCGTTGAAGGCGGCATATTGGCCACCGAGCTTGCCGTCGGAATTGTCGAACACCAGCTCCACGGAGGCCGTGCCCACGGGCTTGCGCGAACTGGAGCCGTTGAACACCACGTCCGCCATGGAGTCGCCGCGCAGGTGCTTGGCGGAAATCTCACCCATCACCCAACGGACCGCGTCGATGATGTTGGACTTGCCGCAACCGTTCGGACCCACGACGCCGATCAGGTTGCTCGGGAAATTCACTGCGGTCGGGTCCACGAAGGACTTGAACCCGGCCAGCTTGATCTTATTGAGTCGCATCGCGCCTCGAATGCAAAGGGGGGTATGAAAACGGGCGGTAGTGTATGTGAAACATTCTCGCCTGTGGACGCGTTGACGCAGGCTGAGCGGGTCACTGATTCGACTATTCGGGGGCGATCGACGGGACTCTGTACGCTTCAGGCGCGGTCTGTATAATCGCGCCCCTCTTTGGCGAACGATTGTCGGGAATTTGTTCAAGGGTTTGGTCCAAGCTGTTGTTTAGGCTTGACGCCTCGCTCCGGCGGGGGTGAGCTCCAGCGCGAGGTAATCGCGGAGGCATAGTAGATGGCCGCAAAAAAACCGTCGGCGAAAGCGACGAAGGCCAAGCAACCGGTGGTGAAGAAGACCCAGGCAGCTAAAGAGTCGGCTAAAGACACTGCCAGGAAGGCTGCGCCGGCCAAAAAACTGCCTGCCGCCGCCGCGCCCCGTCCCAAGCCAGCGGCTGTCGCTCCGGCGCCCCGCCCGACACCCGCCACCGCCAAAGCCGACAAGTCCGAGAAAACCCTGGAGTCTCACAAACCCCAGCCACCGTCCACCGTAGAGAAGCCAGCCGAACGACCTGCCGCCAAACCGGCAGCCGTCGCTGCGGCGGCCAAACCGGCCCACAAGCCGGCTCCGAAACCGGAGCCCACAGCCGCACCGGCGCACCCGGCCGACGAAACGTCGGACACCGCGCCGGCCCTAGCAACCTCCGCGAAGCCAACGAATTCCAGACCCGTGACTTCTCATCCATTGACCCAATCCCAGGACATTGACGCCACCGGCGACAATGAGGACAGCGAAGGCCAGGACCTTTCCAGCGTCAATCTGCTGGCCGGTCCGCGGAATGTAAAACCCTACATTCCGCGGCGTGGCGAGCAGTACATGAACAAGGAGCAGCTCGAACACTTCCGCCAGATCCTGAACACGTGGAAACGGGATCTGATGCAGGAAGTGGATCGCACCGTGCTCCACATGAAGGACGAGGCCGCCAACTTCCCCGATCCCAACGACCGCGCCACCCAGGAATCCGAGTTCAGCCTCGAGCTGCGCACGCGCGACCGCGAGCGCAAGCTGATCCGCAAGATCGAGGAAGCGATCAAGCGCATCGAGGACGGCAGCTACGGCTACTGCGTCGAGACCGGCGAGGAGATCGGCATCAAGCGGCTCGAAGCCCGCCCGGT
This sequence comes from Steroidobacter sp., assembly GCF_036402275.1. Lineage (NCBI taxonomy): Bacteria > Pseudomonadati > Pseudomonadota > Gammaproteobacteria > Steroidobacterales > Steroidobacteraceae > Steroidobacter > Steroidobacter sp. The sequence continues at coordinate 758,021 of NZ_DASWTF010000036.1, forward strand.
CGCCACGCTGTGCGTGGAAGCGCAGGAGCGTCGCGAGCGTCGCGAGAAACAATACGGCGATCGCGACGACCGCTACCGCTGATCTCGTGACGGACGCGCCCGTGCTCGACGGGCCACGCAAAACCTATCGGGGCCGGTTCGCACCCTCGCCGACCGGCCCCTTGCATTTCGGCTCCCTGGTCGCCGCCGTCGGCAGTTATCTGTCGGCCCGGCAGGCAGGCGGCGAATGGCTGCTGCGAATCGAAGACCTGGACACGCCCCGCGAAGTGCCCGGCAGCGCCGATCTGATCATCCGCACCCTCGATGCGCTCGGCTTCGAGTGGACTGGTTCTATCTTGCGCCAGAGTTCACGTCGTGAAGCTTATGAGGCGGCGACACAACAGCTGTTAAATAACGGTCAAGCATTCCTATGCTCGTGTACGCGCAGTGAACTGCAAGCCGCGCAATCTTCCGAACCGCGTTTATTTGATACCGACGAGTTGCGTTATCCAGGATGGTGTAGGGAGGGTCCGCGCGTACCGGGACGAAAGACCGCTGTCCGTTTGTTTGTGCCCCTGGGGGAAACCGCAGTTACAGATTTGCTGCAAGGACGCTTCACTGTTGACGTGTCAGCAGAGGTTGGGGACTTCGTCATTCGTCGCAGAGACGGGCTGCATGCATATCAGCTCGCCGTTGTGATAGACGATGCTTTTCAAGGGATTTCCGCGGTCGTGCGCGGCGCCGATCTGCTACACAGCACGCCTCGACAGGTGATATTGCAACGCATGTTAAGTCTGTCGTCACCGGTGTACGCACATTTGCCGGTAGCAACAGATGTTAATGGGATCAAACTGTCGAAGTCGGCAGGCGCTGCAGCAATCGACATTGCCCGCCCCACGTACGAGTTGTGGCGGGCGCTGGAGTTTCTGCAGCAAGCGCCGTCTCCCGAACTGCGTCGCGCCGGATTGGCGACGTTGTGGGAGTGGGCAATAAAACACTGGCAACCGCAACGTTTGAACGGACTGCGTCAGGCAGCGATCCGGGCCGGGCGCGAGGATGGACTAACATGAATGCGCTAGAAACAAGATTGGCTTCTAGCTCGGAACTGCATCGGGGAGCAGTGATGGGCGAGCCCAAGATCGACAGCAAACAGGAGAACATATCAAGAGACAACGGACCGCGAGAGAATCAACCCAGGGTAGTAAAGAAATATCCCAACCGCCGCCTCTATGACACGGTCGAAAGCCGTTACATCACCCTCGCCGACATCCGTCGACTGGTGATGGAGAAAATCGACTTCGTCGTGATCGACAAGAAATCTCAGGAAGACATCACCCGCTCGATCCTGCTGCAGGTGATCGCCGAACAGGAGCATGCCGGCGAACCGCTGATGAGCCAGGATTTCCTATCGCAGGTCATCCGCTCTTACGGTGGCGCCATGCAATGCCTGGTGGGCAGCTACCTGGAGCAGAGCCTGAAGTTGCTGTCGAGCCAACAGCAGCAGATGCGGGACCAGATGCGAGGCGTATTCGGCAACGATGCCTACGACAGCATTGCTACGCTGACGCAGCAGAATCTCGAGCGGTGGCGCTCGGTGCAGGACGATATTTTCAGAGTGATGAGCGGAGCCGCCTCGGCGTCCCGCAAGGACCAGCGCGCAGAGCACACGGAAACGGAGTCGCGCGGCTAAACGGCAAAGTAGCCAGTATTTCGACCGGAGGCAGTGGCCACTGCCCCCGGTCCGATCCGGCTTGATCTGAGAGAACTAACTTAGGTTAGGCAGCGTCGACATTGCGCATGCTCAAACGCACGCGGCCCTGACGATCGACTTCCAGCACCTTCACGCGCACCACGTCGCCTTCCTTCAGCTTGTCGCTGACGCGCTCGACGCGCTCGTCGGAAATCTGCGAGATGTGCACCAGGCCGTCCTTGCCCGGCAGGATGGTGACGAACGCGCCGAAGTCCATCAGACGCGCCACGCGGCCTTCGTAGACGCGACCCACTTCGACTTCCGCCGTGATCAGCTCGATACGACGCTGCGCCTCGCGGCCCGACACGCCGTCCACGGAGGCGATCTTGACCGTGCCGTCGTTCTCGATGTCGATCGTGGTGCCGGTCTCCTCGGTGATGGCGCGAATGACCGCACCGCCCTTGCCGATGACTTCGCGGATCTTCTCCGGATCGATCTTGATGGTGATGATCGAAGGCGCCCACTCCGACATCTGCGGACGGGCTGAGGGGAGGATCTTGTCCATCTGCTCGAGGATGTGCAGACGGCCGGCCTTCGCCTGTTCCAGGGCGACCTGCATGATCTCCTTGGTGATGCCGTTGATCTTGATGTCCATCTGCAGGGCGGTCACGCCGTCGCGCGTACCGGCCACCTTGAAGTCCATGTCGCCGAGGTGATCTTCGTCACCGAGGATGTCGGTGAGCACCTGGAACTTGTCGCCCTCCTTCACCAGGCCCATCGCGACGCCCGCGACCGAAGCCTTGATCGGCACGCCCGCGTCCATCAGCGCGAGGCTGGAGCCGCACACGCTGGCCATGGAGCTCGAGCCGTTCGACTCGAGAATTTCCGAGACCACGCGAATGACGTACGGGAACGTGGTCATGTCCGGCATCACGGCGTTGATGCCGCGACGGGCCAGGTTGCCGTGGCCGATTTCGCGGCGCTTCGGCGAGCCCATCATGCCGGTCTCGCCGACGCTGAACGGAGGGAAGTTGTAATGGAACATGAACGGCTCTTTGCGCTCGCCGGTGAGCGCATCGATGATCTGCGCGTCGCGGCCGGTGCCGAGAGTCGTGGTGACGAGCGCCTGCGTCTCGCCGCGAGTAAACAAAGCGGAGCCGTGAGTACGCGGCAGCACGCCCGTCTTGATCGTGATCGGACGCACCGTCTTCATGTCGCGGCCGTCGATACGCGGCTGACCGGTGATCACGCGATCGCGCACGATGCGGTATTCGAGGTTGGCGAATTCTTTGGAAACATCGGCGGCGAGGAACTGCGGAGCCTCGCCCGTCGCCAGCGCCGTGAGCGCGGCGGCCTTGATCTCCTGGACGCGGTTACGACGCTGCAGCTTGTCGATGATCTGATAAGCCTCGGTCAGGCCGCTCTTCGCATTGGCGGCCACAGCGGCTTCCAGCGCGGTGTTGGCCACCGGCGGCGCCCACTCCCAAGCGGGCTTGCCGGCTTCGGCCTTGAGCTCGTTGATCGCCTTGATCGCGACCTGCATCTGCTCGTGGCCGAACACCACGGCGCCCAGCATCACGTCTTCCGGCAGACGATCGGCTTCGGACTCGACCATCAGCACGGCTTCGGCGGTGCCGGCGACCACGAGGTCGAGCTTGGAAGTCTTGAGCTGCTTGGCGGTCGGGTTGAGCACGTACTGGCCGTCGATGTAACCGACCTTGGCGGCGCCGATCGGGCCCATGAACGGCACGCCGGACAGCGCCAGCGCCGCGGAGGCGCCGAGCATGGCCGGGATATCGGCGTCGATTTCGGGGTTCAGCGAGACGACGGTCGCGACCACCTGGATCTCGTTGAAGAAGTGCTCGGGGAACAGCGGACGGATGGGACGATCGATCAGGCGCGAGGTCAATGTTTCTTTTTCGGACGGCCGGCCTTCACGTTTGAAGAAGCCACCGGGGATGCGGCCCGCGGCGTAGGTCTTCTCGACGTAGTTGACGGTCAGCGGGAAGAAATCCTTGTTCGGATCGGCCTGCTTGCGACCCACCGCGGTGACCAGCACCACCGTGTCGCCCATCGTGACCACGACCGCGCCGTCGGCCTGGCGGGCCATCTCTCCAGTTTCCAACGTGACTTGATGCTGACCGAAGGCGAAGGATTTTTTAATAGCGCTCACGATGGTTCCCACGTACTGAATGGATGGCTCAGCAGCTCATCGCGCAACACGAGGGCGCAAATTGGCCGAGACACGAAGTTGTATCGAAGACTAGAGGCGGCGAACGGAACGGCATGACGACGAGTCTGAGGACTTGAGCCACGGTTCGTGTACGTTCGGGTGGCGAGCCGGCGGGAGATGACGACCGGCTCGACACCATGATCATCTCCCGGCTGCGCCGAGGCGGCTTAGCGCCGCAGACCGAGGCTGCTGACGACGGCGGTGTAACGCTCGGGGGCAGTCTCTTTGAGGTAGTCCAGCAGCTTGCGGCGCTGATTCACCATCTTCAGCAGGCCGCGGCGGGACGCGTGATCGCGCTTGTGAGCGCTGAAGTGCTCGCCCAATCCGTTGATGCGCGCGGACAAGAGCGCGATCTGAACTTCCGGCGAACCGGTGTCTTTGGAATTGCGGCGGTATTGGGCGACGATTCCGCCCTTCTGGTCGGTCGACAATGACATCTGCTTTACCTCAGGTGCGGCGTACGAATCGCCGCGTGAAGAATCGGGGGCTGTTGCTGGCAGCCCTTTCGAGAGGCGCGCATTGTACCCGCGCGGCCCGGAATCTCAAGTAAAACCAAGAATTACACCCATCAGCGGCGGCTACGGCCGGTTCCGTCCGGGACCGAGACGAACAGCCGGGAGGGTTTCACCCGGCCGCCGGGCTGACCTTCGCCCAGGCCCAGGAAACGCCCGGCGAGGCCATAAAGTCTCACTTCGCCGATCGGCGCCGGCGTTTCCCCGGTGACAGTCCGGCCCAGCAGGAGACTGTGCACGGCGGAGTTGTCCAGATCCACGCGTGGGAGGTCGGCAAACGCCGTATCCACGGACAGCAGCCGTCCCGTCAGTTGCTCCTGCGTCTCGCCCGAGAGGGTCTCCAGCGTGACCATGGGCAGGTCGCCGAAAGGATCCACTGACAGCCGTCTCAGCCCTTTGACATAGCCCAGCGTGCCGAGCTTCACGGCCACGTCCGCGGCCAGGGTGCGGATGTAAGTGCCCTTGGAGCAGTACACGTCGAACTCCAGCTGGTTGGCTGCGAGCCCCTCTTCCGTGCTCACCCGCGCGATCTTGTGGATCACGATGTCCCGAGGCGGCCGCTCCACAGACTCGCCCTTGCGCGCCAGTTCGTACAGCCGCTTGCCTTCGAACTTCAGCGCGGAGTGCATCGGCGGGATCTGCTGCTGATTGCCCAGGAACTGGGCGAGCACGGCGTCCACGCCTGCCGCCGTCAGCGGCGGCACGGGCGCGCGTTCGATCACTTCGGTTTCAGCATCGCCCGAGGGCGTCAGCTCGCCGAGCTGAACCAGGACCCGATAGGTCTTCCCAGAGTTCAGCAGACGGCCGCAGACCTTCGTGGCCTGCCCGAAGCACACCGGCAACAGGCCCGAGGCGAGCGGATCCAGGCTGCCCGCATGGCCAGCCTTTAGCGCGCCATAGACCACGCGCACCTGTTGGAGAGCGGCGTTCGAAGACACGCCGAGAGCCTTGTCGAGCAGCAGGATGCCGTCGACTTCACGATGGAAGCGCTTCACGAGAGTCCTTGGGTTAGCGCCCCGTCAGCGCCTGGGTGAGGACGGCTCGTCGTCCTCGTCCGAGTCGTAGTGAGCGTCGTCGTCCGCGTCGTCCGACTCATCGTTGTCCGCCTGGTCGGCGTCCTCGGACGGCTCTTCGTCAACGTGACGGGCTTCGTCGTCCTTCACGGCCTGATTGATCAGCGCCGACAACCGCGCCCCGCTCTCGATCAGCTCGTCGGGAACGAACCGCAGCTCCGGGCTGTGCCGGATGCCGAGCGCGCGACCCAGCGGGCCGCGGAGAATGTCCGCGGCCTGCGTGAGGATCTGCTGGGCGAGATTCGGATCGGCGCCCAGCACCGAGTAGTAGACCTTCGCGTAGCTCAAGTCGGGCGACATGCGCACGTCGGTCAACGTGATCATGCCGAGCCGCGGGTCGCGCAGCTCCCGTCGGATCAACTCGCTCAAGGCGCGTTGAATCTGCTGGCCGACCCGCTTGGCGCGGGGAAAGGACTTCGCCGCCATCAATCCTCAATTATCCATTTCAAGTGGTCATCAAGCTTCGAGCGTACGGGCCACTTCGACGCGCGAGAAGCACTCGATCTGGTCGCCCACCTGCACGTCGTTGTAGTTCTTCACGCCGATACCGCACTCGGTGCCGGCGCGAACTTCATTGACGTCGTCCTTGAACCGACGCAGCGATTCGAGGCCGCCCTCGAAGATCACCACGTTATTACGCAGCACGCGGATGGGATTGTTCCGACGGACGTAACCGTCCGCCACGATACAACCGGCCACCGTGCCGAACTTGCTGGAGCGGAACACTTCGCGCACCTCGGCGAGGCCCACGATCTGCTCCTTCACTTCCGGCGCCAGCATGCCCGTCAACAGCGCGCGCATCTCGTCGATGGCTTCGTAAATGATGCTGTAGTAACGAACGTCGATACCCGCTTCCTTGATCATCGCGCGAGCCGAGCTGTCGGCGCGCACGTTGAAGCCGATGACGCGGGCGTTGGACGCCTGAGCCATCGTGATGTCGGATTCGGTGATGCCGCCGACGCCGCTGCCGATGACCTTGACCGCCACCTCGTCGGTGGACAGCTTGGTGAGCGAGTCGCGCAATGCTTCGGCCGAACCCTGCACGTCCGCCTTGATGACGACGTGCACGGTCGCGACCTTGCCATCGCCCATCTGCGACAACATGTCCTCGAGCTTCGCCGGGCCCTGCTTCGCGAGCTTGGTGTCGCGGAACTTGCCCTGACGATACAACGCGACTTCGCGAGCCTTGCGTTCGCTCTCGACCACGAGCAGCTCGTCGCCTGCATTCGGAGCGCCCGACAGACCGAGCACCACGACCGGCAACGACGGACCTGCTTCGGTCACAGCTGCACCAGTCTCATCGAACATCGCGCGAACGCGACCGAACTCGGTGCCGGCGATGATCGGATCGCCCGGCTTCAGCACGCCGCGCTTCACCAGCACGGTGGCGACAGCGCCGCGGCCCTTCTCCATGCTGGACTCGACCACGACACCGGCCGCGAGGCCCGATTTCGTCGCCTTCAACTCCAGCACGTCCGCCTGCAACAGAATGGTGTCGAGCAGCTCGTCGACGCCCTGGCCAGTGTGCGCCGACACGTTTACAAACATCGTGTCGCCGCCCCACGCTTCGGGCAGCACGTCGTGCCGGGAGAGATCGTTCTTCACCTTCTCCGGATCGGCCTCGTGCTTATCGACCTTGGTGATCGCGACCACGATGGGCACTTCAGCCGCCTTGGCATGCTGAATCGCTTCGATCGTCTGCGGCATGACGCTGTCATCCGCGGCCACGACCAGCACCACGATGTCCGTCACCTGCGCGCCACGAGCACGCATCGCGGTGAACGCCGCGTGACCGGGCGTATCCAGGAACGTGATGATGCCCTTCGGCGTCTCGACGTGATACGCACCGATGTGCTGCGTGATGCCGCCCGCTTCGCCCGCCGCCACCTTGGTGCGACGGATGTAGTCGAGCAGCGAGGTCTTACCATGGTCGACGTGACCCATGATGGTGACGACCGGCGGACGCGCTTCGAGCTCGTGCGAGGCGTCGGTGGCCTGCAACTCGTCCTCGATGGCGCTCTCTTTGTGAATGATGGCCGTGTGACCCAGCTCTTCCACCACCAGCACCGCGGTGTCCTGATCGATGGGCTGGTTGATGGTGGCCATCACGCCCATGTTCATCATCACCTTGATGACTTCGTTGGCCTTCACGGCCATGCGCTGCGCCAGCTCGCCGACGGTGATCGTCTCGCCGATCTGCACGTCGCGCTTGACCGGAGCGGCCGGGCGTTCGAAGCCATGCTGAGTGCCGACGTTGATCTGCGCCGAACGCCCGCGCGTCCTGGCAGTGGTCGCCGCCTGCTGTTTCTTTTTCTTGAAACGCGCACTGGCGTCGCTCGACATGTGCAGCTCGGTGCGTTGCGGACGACCATCGCCGCCGCCGGCGGGGCCGCGCTTGCCGCCGCGCTCCTGTGTGCGAGCTGGCGCAGCCGCAGCCGCTTCCTGCTGTTTGCGCTCAGCTTCGGCGCGCGCAGCGGCTTCGGCCATGCGGCGAGTCTCGTCTTCGGCCGATTGACGCGTTTCCGCGTCGGCCATGCGACGAATTTCGTCCTCGAGCCTCTTCTGCTCGCGAGCAGCGAACTCACGCGCTTCCGCTTCAGCCTGCTCTTTCTGCAGACGAGCGGCTTCCTGGCGTGCCGCTTCGGCCGCAGCTTCAGCAGCAGCTTGAGCGGCGCGCTGAGCTTCGGTCTGCGCTTCATTCTGAGCCGCGGCCTGAGCCGCAGCGGCCGCTGCTTGAGCGGCCTGTTCCGCGTCGGCTGCTGCCTTCTGAGCAGCGGCGGCAGCGTTTTGAGCCGCGAGACGTGCGGCTGCTTCCTCGGCCGCCGCACGATCGGCCGCGTCGTCATGAGGCGTCGCCGGACCGCGCGCCTGAGCCTGCTCTTCGAGCACGCTGCGATTCAGATACGTTTTCTTGCTGCGAACTTCGACGTTGACCATGCGCGCACGGCCCTGCGCCGAGGCGACTTTGATTTCGCCCTGGGATTTGCGCTTCAGCGTGATTTTGCTGGGCGCAGTCGTGCTCTGCTTGCTGCCGTGCGCACGGCGCAAGAACGTCAAGAGCTCCATCTTGGCGTCGTCGCTGATCGTGTCATTCGCGCCGGAGACTTGAATCCCGGCTTCATCGAGCTGCGTCAGCAGCCGCTCGACGGGTACTTTCAGTACCTCGGCAAATTGGCTAACCGTCACATCCGCCATATACGCCCTCCCGACCCGCTACTCAGTTCGACCCCGCTCAAGCCTGTTGCCCCGCTGAGTCGAACCAGTGCTTACGCGCCGCCATGATGAGCGCGCCCGCGCGCTCGTTATCTACGCCTTCGATCTCCGTCAGGTCATCGATCGCCTGCTCGGCGAGATCCTCACGCGTCACGATGCCTCTGCTGGCGAGCTTCCGCGCCAGGTCGTCGTCCATGCCGTCCACCTCCAGCAGATCCGCTGCAGGCTCGGCACTGTCGATTTCTTCCTCGCTCGCGATCGCCTGCGTCAGCAGCACGTCGCGGGCGCGGTTCCGCAGCTCCTTGATGATCTCTTCATCGAACTCCTCGATGTTGGCCAGCTCGGAGGCCGGCACATAGGCGATTTCTTCGATGGTCGAGAAACCTTCCTGCACCAGGATCTGCGCCACGTCCTCGTCCACGTCCAGCTGCTGCTTGAACAGGTCGATGAGCTTCTGCGACTCGCCTTCGCTCTTGGCTTCGGCGGCCTGCTGCGTCATCACGTTCAATTCCCAGCCGGTCAGCTCGCTGGCCAGACGGATGTTCTGGCCGCCACGGCCGATGGCCTGCGACAGCTTCTCCTCCGTCACCGCGATATCCATGGAATGCGAGTCCTCGTCGACGACAATGGACACCACTTCCGCCGGCGCCATGGCGTTGATCACGAACTGCGCCGGGTTCTCGTCATAAGGAATGATGTCGACGCGTTCGCCGGCGATCTCGTTCGAAACCGCCTGCACGCGCGAGCCACGCATACCCACGCACGCACCGACCGGATCGATGCGGCTGTCGTTGCTCTTCACCGCGATCTTGGCGCGAACGCCCGGATCGCGAGCGGCGCCCAGGATCTGAATCAGGCCTTGGCCGACTTCCGGCACTTCGAGCTTGAACAGTTCGATCAGGAATTCTGGAGCCGTGCGGCTCAGAAACAACTGGGGACCGCGCTGCTCGGTGCGCACGTCCGCCAGATAAGCCTTCACGCGATCCTGCGAGCGGATCGGCTCGCGAGGAATCATCTGGTCGCGCGCGATAAAACCTTCGGCGTTGCCGCCCAGGTCCACGAACACGCCGTTACGATCGACGCGCTTCACGATGCCGGACACCAGCGTGCCCTGGCGCGCCTTGAACTCATCGACGACCTGCGCACGCTCGGCCTCGCGCACTTTCTGCACGATGACCTGCTTGGCGGTCTGCGCGGCGATACGACCGAACGCAACCGACTCCATCGGCACTTCGACGTAACCGCCGACTTCGGCGTCTTCGGAAATATCCTTGGCGTCTTCCAGGCGCAGCTCGCTGTCCGGGAATTCCAGCTCGGTGGAGTCGTCGGCGAACACCTTCCAACGGCGCCACGTGTCGTAGTCGCCGCTCTTGCGGTTGATGGAGACGCGCACGTCGATTCCTTCGCCGTGACGTTTACGAGTCGCGGACGCGAGCGCAGCTTCGAGCGCCTCGAAGATGATTTCCTTGTCGACGCCCTTCTCGTTGGAGACGGCATCCACAACCATCAGAATCTCTTTGTTCATCGTGCGAACTCCGCTATACGCCTTCCGCGACTCCCGTCGCGCCTACACATCCGGGACCAACCGCGCCCGGTGAATGTCCTCGATCGGCAAGCTCACCTCGCCGCCGTCCATCTCGAGCGTAATCTCGCTCTCCCCTACCTGTTTCAACCGCCCCTGGAATCGCTTCCGGCCGTTGATCTGCTGGATCATCTCGACCTTGACCCGCTCACCGGCGAAACGCGCGAAATGGGCCTGAGTCCGGAGCACCCGATCCAGCCCCGGCGAGGACACCTCCAGGGTGTACTCGTTGGGAATGGGATCGGCCTCGTCCAGCACGGCGCTGACGGCCCGACTCACCCGCTCGCAATCGTCCAGAGAAATGCCGTCCGGGCTGTCGATATACAGCCGAAGCAGCCCGCCGCCGGCGCGCGGCGCGTACTCGATTTCCCACAGCTCGTAACCCAGACCGTGCACGACCGGACCGAGCAGCTCGCCCAGCTGATCTCGCAGCATCGGTCACCTCCGGTTTGACTGTGGGGCTCCAACCGTCCCTTCGGCTGGCCCTGCTCCGGCGCTGTGCTGTTTAGCGGCGCCGGAAGAGCTCCGCCGGGCCGGTTTTTACCGTCGCCGAAACGAAAAATGGGCCCCAAGGCCCATTCTCACTCTCCGTCCCTTCCTGCCAGGCGGCCTTGGAGGCGCCCAACTCCCCGAATTCTTCGTCTAGGTTTCGCCCCGGGCCCCGTTCCTGGCTGCCTTCAGAAGCGAAAAAGGCCCTTCGAATCGGGCCCTTTCGTACCCGGACACCTTATATATGCCCGGAAGCGCTACCTACAACCCCCGTCCTCAGCCTCGACACCTGTGTCCAGGAGGAGACGCTTGGCAGGGGCCGCGGAGTTTAAGGGGATGGGGGTGGGGATGGCAAGCGGGGATGGTGACTCCGTGCCGGTGCCCCCACACGCCACGAGGCTACTGACTCGCTTCGTCGCGTGGCGACTTTGATGCCGATTCGTCATCGGCCACCCGGGAGTAGTTCAGAACACTATTTCGACTAAATAGTGAGGCTTTGAGCAGGGGTGGAGATGTATCTGGGATGCCGAGCGCTCGCTTGAGGGCTAAATTAACCGAACGACGAAGCACCTCGTTGTATCTCTCAACATCGCGCGTACCGGCTAGTGTGAGCCTCCCCTTCCCATGAACGACTTGGCGAAACTCTCGGATTACTTTGATCTCCCCATCGGCCACGCCAAGCTGACTCATAAAGCTAGCAACTACTGCCGCCTCGCCGGTTGGAGTCCTCGCCAATGCCTCACCACATCCGGGGCATTCATGAATCTCATAGCCGCATGTATGCCGGAAAGGCACCGGCACAAGCTCAGGCCTAGCGGCCTTTGCCAATATCTCAAGTGAGATCCAAAAAAAAATGAATCGATCTATGTCATACGCAGTCTCCATTCCCTTGTGATACCACCGAAGCGCAGCCCGCCGATTCTCGCAGAACGCTTCGGGACGATCGATCAGGGCGAAAGGACACTGCCACGTTGCGTGCAAGCCCACAGCTGTCTTGCGAAACTTGGGAATGTCCATTGGCTCGCCAACGCTGACTTCCCGGCCGCCAATCACTTCGATCTGCTGAGTAATAATTGGTATGTGACAAGCAAAGGAAAATGCCAAGTAGTCGATCACCCACTCGGTCGCATCTAGCGCCGTTTCCGCCGCCTCGGACGTCGAACCAGCGGTGACGAATACAGTAAGTGCTCTGGGATCTCTGCCAGGAGGGAATTCGATTGGGCCTACGTAGCGTCGCATCTGCACTACGTTTCCGCCAATTGTTACATCTAGGTCTGTGGGAAGAACCGATTGGTAGCGAATTGACTCGCCCACGTTCTTTGGAAAGCTCGCTGACATTGCCAACTGGAGCACGCTCGTGACCGAGTACTTTGCTGACACGGCAATTACCCGCACATTGAGATTCTATGGGGTATCAACACGAACTGTGCATGCGCATATCGCTTCGTCATCCTCGTCGTGCACTACCACTCCGTGATCACGCAGACGTAGCGGCCACGGCGGTCACTGGCACTGCAGAATCGATTGCTTCGGGAGCGGCCTCCGTTTCCTTTTCTCTCTGCGCCTTCCTGGTCGCTCGCTTGACCTGCTTTTGCGCCGTAGCCGCCCGCTCACCCTCCAGTATTTCGCGCTTGATGACCTCAGTTTGAATGACGGACTTGATCTGATCGAGGTCCGTTTTTAGGCCAGGCGACGTAAGTCGAAGCTGGCGGCGCACGACTTTGAGGACAGGGTCCGAGAGCATGATTGCGCTCAACGTGTATTTGCTGAGCGCTTGCTTGTGCGAGTGATATTCGCCGATGTGGGCTTTTTGCCAGCCTTCTTTAGCCAGCAGCGCGAGCATCTCCATAGCGTCGGTATCGCGATGGCTGGTTGTCAGCAGATCGAACTCGACGACGACTTCGAAATCGATCGGTTTGTTAAAACCCACTTTGTAGACCCGCCAAACGATACCGTTGGTTAATCCGACCCATTCGATGCCTTGATTGGCCGCATAGTCGATCGCTTGCTTGACATGCTGATCCTTCAAGTCGGAGCCGATTGCTTTGACCTCCAACAGGAAAGCGAGGCTGCCACCAATCTTTACAGCAAGATCGCAGAAGGTGCCACGAATCATGTGCTCCGACGTGATTTCCGAGTACTTGTCGTACCCGAAGACATACTGCAGCAGGTCGGTGACTATGACGACAGTGTCGGATTCGTTGACATCTCGAGCCCTCGCGGCCGCGATGATTGGCTGGAAACGTTTGAGGCTGTCGCGAATGCGATCAGCAGCCTTTGCGGGTATTGAAACCATGGGCACCTCTCACAATCCCTCAGAGCCCCAAATCATTGTAACGACGAAGACTGCGACAATGCTGAAGCTGCTTCTTTCGAGCAGTTCACACCTGATGATTGGTGCATTGCATATCTATTTTTCTGATCCATCTCAATTCTATGCATTGAGTGAAGTGAAGTTAATAGAGGAGATGCGCATCGGCTCATGACCGGTCGTATGTTTTCGAATCAGCGTACCTTTGCACCGCTCAACCGGACATGGGTCACCATACGAAGATCTCTCGTATTAGGTTGACCAGTCCCCGCGGCCTCGATAAGTTACGCAAGTGGTGCTCAAAACACCCTTACTCGAAGCGGCTCACCGCTCCCGACAGCCAGCGGTCTCTTCTCACAGGAGACCATATGTCGCGTACGTTCTCGCCTCCGGCCGGCCGTCAGTTAAAAGTTAGCTCCAGCCGTTATGACGTCCACATGCGTCACTGGCCCCTACCACGGCCCGTCCCTTTCATCGCCTCCGAGGATACTGGCTCGACAAGGCCGGCTTCGGCGTCGGCAAACGAGTAAATATCCAGGTCACCGACCGCTGCATCACCATCGTCCCCGCGGACACCTGACATCACGATCACCGCGAGCGGATGGACTCCCTTTTCATCCGCTCGCACTCCAGCTGGAGTGCGCACTGTTAAATTCCGGCCTCCGCGCGCACCCAAGCGGCGAACTCACGCACGCTCCGCGCGCGGCTCGCCGCATTCGAAGCAACGTTTAGCGCGCGGCGTGCGCAGAGGCTTCCCACAGGCGGTGCACGGCGCGCCGTAAATCGCGATCTGGTGATGCCACAGGGCGTTCGGATTGGTTTCCGAGAATCTGGTGATCTCTCGGTAAAGATGAAGAGCTTCCCAGGATGCCAATTTCAACGCATCGCCCAGCGGCACTCCGTGCCGCTCTCGCACATCTTTGATCGTTTGCATGGGCGCAAGCAGCGCACGGACACGCGACCACTCCTCGTCGTCGAGCATCGGAACATCCATCTTGCAACGCCAGCAGTACATCGTTTTGGCCATGGATCCATCCATCATGTTCTCCCGCACCGCGTCTTTGTACTCGCGCGTCGAGCGCGAAGCCCAGAAACAGCAAAGGCCCAGACAATGTCTGAGCCTTTGCGGCGGACCCCTTACGAAGACCTCGTGGGCTATGCCCAACGCCCATCTTACTCAGCAACATCGAACTGTCTAGAAGATACGACTCATCAAGCCAAGAATTGCTCAAATTCTTTTGCCTGCGCATGAGTGTCAGAAGACGAGCAAACAGCCACGTCACTAACCGCGACATCACGATCGTCCTCGTCGAACCTGATTACCACCATCAAACGCGAGCGAATGAATGCATCATTTATTCGCTCGCACTCCAGCTGGAGTGCGTACTGTAAAATTCCAGTCGAGCATTACTGCCTACCGCTGCGTTTCCGCGGAAAGCGATTGTTTCTCATCTACAAATCCATTCGTGACCGACGCGATCATCTTCGACCAAGAGATCGAAGCAGGACGACATACGACTGTTGCACACTCATCCGCCGAGGCCCGCGCGAAGCGTAGAAACAACAAAGGCCCAGACAGTGTCTGAGCCTTTGGAGCGGCCCCCATACGAAGACCTCGTGGGCGATGCCCGCGACCATCTTACTCAGTGAGGTCGAGTTGTCCAAAGGAAACATTCATCGCCAGCCTGTTGGTGCTGGAAAATCGATCAGTCGTGTCGGACCATTGCTTGCGACGAGCGCGCGGCGATACACGCGCAACTCACCGCGGCGAGCCAGCATTGGAATAGCGCGCCGTCCGCGTGCGCGAGTTTGCGCGCGCATTCTCACGTCCGCCTCCCGATGCCGTACACTCGCCCCCATGACCTCCCCCTTCACCCCACTCTCCTACGCCGAGATCGACGATCTCGCCGACTTCCTCGACGCCCTCCCGAGTCCGGAGGCGATGAACATCGAACGAATGGACGGATTCTTCTGCGCACTGATCGTTGGGCCCGAGCTTGTCATGCCGAGCGAGTACTGGCTGTATGTCCTGGGTATTGAGGCGGAAGAGACTGCGTTCGATACGGCGGAGCAAATGGGCAAGATCATGGAACTGGCGATGCGACATTGGAACACGATCGCCCGCGCACTCAACGAGGGCGACGAGTACTTGCCTCTCATCTTTGATGATGAAAATGGCGACCCACGCGGTAACGACTGGGCGAAGGGATTCATGGACGGAGTAGCCATACGAGCCGAAAGCTGGCAGCCGCTGCTGGAAGACGAAGATCACGCCGACGCTGTCGTCCCGATGATGGCGCTCGCGCATGAGGACAATCCCGATCTGAGGTCGAAATTCGAGCCGCTGCTGCGTCAGGATCGCGAGGATCTACTGGAATTGATGGTCACTGGCATCGTAGAGATATACGACTACTTCGCCCCAATGCGCGCGCAGTCGGCGATGCCGACCCAGCCCTTCGTACGTGACGAACCGAAGATCGGTCGCAACGAGCCCTGCCCATGCGGCAGCGGAAAGAAATATAAGCAGTGTTGCATGGCGCGAGCGCACTAACTGACCTGACAAACGCGTCTCGCACTCCCGCTGGAGTGTCTACTGTTAAATCCAAAGCGGCGCGGCCCGGCTCATCGGCGCGACTTGCTCGGCGTCGTACTGGTCCTGGCCTTTTTAAGCTTCGGCACAGGCTCTTTCAAATCCTTCGGCGGCAACGTCTTCACGAACGCACGACATTGCAGCACCCACTCTTCTAGTTCCTCATCACCCGCGATCCCCGCCGGATTGACGTACACGTAACCTTTCATCGGCTTGCCCGTGAAGTCCATCTCGCGGACGTGCTTGCGCTTCAGCGCCGCGGCGTAGTTCTCGGGGCCGACGCGAGCCATGAGCACGTCGCCGAGGATGCCGACAAACATGTGCCCGTCCGCCAAGAACGCGATGCCGCCGAACATGCGTCGTTCGGTGATGTGAGGAAGCTTACCAAGGACGTCGCGAATTCTTCCGGCGAGACCTTCATCGAACGCCACACATCCTCCTCATTCCGCCTGACGACCGCCTATCGCACTCACAGTTCACACTAAGAATTCCGTCGCGCGATTGTAATGGAACGCGCGCGAATCAGTTGCCCACGCGCGATCGACTAAATCCTCCAGCTGGAGTGTCTACTGTTAAATTCCAGCCCGTCGCATACGTACTGATCTTATATACAGTCGCTCAGGATTGCGATAGCCTCCTCCTCAGCATGAGCCGTGTTCCGATGGGTGACCAATGGAAACATCACTTGCTGACGATTATCGCGCACGCGCCGCGCGCATCGACGAAACGCGCGCAATCGGCGACGAGATCACGAAACTCGCGGGCCATATCAACGCCGCCATGTATCGTTTCCTAACTCTGATCGCCGAGTTCGATCGACGCGGCGGTTGGTCGGACGGATCCACCCAATCCTGCGCGCATTGGCTGAACTGGCGATGCGGCATCAGTTTCTGCGCGGCGCGTGAGAAAGTCAGGACGGCGCGAGCACTGGAGAACCTGCCGAAGATCTCCGCGGCGATGGAGCGCGGCGAGATCAGTTATTCGAAGGTGCGAGAACTCACGCGCGTCGCCTGCCCCGCCACAGAAGACTACTTATTGATGATCGCCATCCACGGTACGGCACATCACGTGGAGCGACTGGTTCGCTACTACCGTAACGCCAAGGAATCGGAAGAGCTGACGCGAGAAGCTCGGCAGCAGAAAGATCGGATGCTGCAGTACTTCTACGATCACGATGGCTCGGTAGTCATCAAAGCTCGCTTGCCAGCGCAGTCAGGCGCACTGTTCATGAAGGCCATCGACCAAGCCGTCGACGACCTCTGGCGTACCGAGCCAGAAGCCGTGGAGTCGGACACTCCAGCTGGAACGCCGAATGTAAAATTCCTGCCAACGCGAACCAAGCGCGCGGACGCCCTCGAACTGCTCGCCGAGAGCTTCCTCCAGAACGGCGCGGCGACGTTAAGCGGCGGCGACAAACATCAGATCGTCGTGCACGTCGACCTGGAAACGTTGCAAACCGGCTGCGCGGGTCGCTGCGAGATCGAGCACGGCACGCACATCGCCGCAGAAACCGCGCGACGGCTCGCGTGTGACGCGAGCGTGGTCGGCATCGTTGAAGACGAAAACGGCGAACCGCTCAGCGTCGGCCGCAAGACGCGAAGCATCCCACCTGCCCTACAACGCGCACTTCGCTCGCGTGACAAAGGCTGTCGCTTCCCGGGCTGCTGCAACACCCGCTATACAGATGCGCACCATGTGACTCACTGGGCACACGGCGGCGAAACCAAGCTATCCAACCTCGTAACGTTGTGTCGCTTCCATCACCGCGCCGTCCACGAGGGCAAAGTCATTGTGCAAACCTTGGACGACGGTGCAGTTCGTTTTCTACGACCCGACGGCGAGAGCTTCGACAGTGTAGCGCCCGGCCACAATCAGCCGATCGGCGACTGGCGCGAGCTCCCACGGCAACACGAACAAAAAGAAATCGTCATCGACGCCCGCACCGCCGTCACACGCTGGGACGGCGGCCCGATGGATTTTGGAATGGCCGTTGGCAGCCTGCTTCACCGACTGCGGAAGGCCAAGAGTCCTCCACGTGGAGGATTGGGCGAGTGGTCATGAGGCTTGCAGCTCGGCAACCATTGCTGAATGAGGAGGAAGACCTCGCTGCTATCGTGCCCATCATGGCGTTCGGGCACGAGGACAACCTCGAACTGAACTCGGAATTCGAGCCGCTGCTGCGCTGGGATCGCGAGCGTCTACTCGACTTGCAGGCAGATGGCATCGTAGAAATGTAGGCACCTCGCAGAGCTGCGCTTACCCGCGAGTTGAGAAAGACCGTCTACTTCCGCTTCCTTGCAGGCTCGATGAGTTCGTTCGATACGACGGAGCAAATGGGCAAGATCATGGAACTGGCGATGCGACATTGGAACACGATCGCCCGAGCCTCAACGAGGGCGACGAGTATTTGCCACTCATCTTCGATGATGAAAATGGCGACCCACGCGGTAACGACTGGGCGAAGGGATTCATGGACGGAATAGCCATAGGAGCCGAAAGCTGGCAGCCGCTGCTGGAAGACGAAGATCACGCCGCCGCTTAAGCAGTGTTGCATGACGCGAGCGCATTAACCGACCCGGCAAACGCGTCTCGCACTCCAGCTGGAGTGTCTACTGTTAAATTCCAGCCCGCACCACATACGCACGGGCGCGCATTTCAGCGAAGGCGGCTTCGGCGCTCGTACGAGGGATCGCCGAGCCCACGGGACTACATTGCGATAGCACCCAGGGATCAACTCAGGTCACAAACCGATCCTTGTTTAAAGGATCCTTCTGAATCAGCGAGTGGTCATACCGTCGCGCTAAACGGAATGGGTGACGGCATGCCTGGCGATGGCGAAAACACGCTGTATAAAAAATGGCAGGTCAAACTCGAAAACCTGCCGGCGATCGCCGCACTGAAGATCGTAGGAGTCGCAGTTGCGGTGTTGCTTGCGATCCTCGCCGATTTCAAGAGCGTCATGGCGCCGTCGGAAAAATTGCCCGCTGCCGCCACTTCTGAATCGACCCGCATGGAAACCGCCTCGCCGCCATCGCCATCACTGCGCGCACAAACGCCTGCCGCCAATGCAACGTCGAGCATAGAAGCCATCCCGAGCAGTTCCCCACCGGCGCCGTCGATTAGCCAGCAACCGAGCATTTCGGCACCGACGCCAGACAGCACGCCGGAAGCTACAGCGCAGAGCCATGACGACCTCGTCGTGCTGCTCGACGAGCCCTGCGGCGCGCCATTTCATCGCTTCGATGCTTTGAAACTGAGCAACGCCATCAATGAGGACGTCCGACTTCGAGGCGGCCAATCGCAGGGCATGCTGGTCCGGGTGGCGGCTGGATACAGGCCGCAACCCAGCCTCGAGGATTCGGGGACGACGATTCGCGCTTACGCGAGCATTGCTTTGTGCGAGCAGGCGGACGAGTCACCGAGCTGCAATCCACCCGCACCGGACTGTGACAACTCGTGCCCGTACGGATCGAACCGGAGACAACAGGGCAATATCGAGGATGCTCTGGATTCCGTTGCCAGGCTGGCAGCCGACTTGCTGAGAAATTCACAACATCGTCAAGGAGCAATCACATGCCCAAGGTCACCACCCCGCTAGCCTTGCTGCTAATCTCCATATGCGCCGGTGTCGCAGCCGATAACACCGCTACTAACAATGCGGGTGCTCTGAAGCTGACCGTGAGCACGGCGGTCATCACGAATTATCCCGGGTACCCGACAGATACCTGGCTGCTCGCAACGCTCGGCTTGAACATCGAGAACACCGGGACCACTCCGGTGCGCATCGCTCTGCTGCGGGATCTGAGTCTGCAGATGGAGGATGGCGATGGCGCGACCTTCAAACTGGGTCAGTTGAATGGGCTCGCTGACTGCCGCCATCGCAAAGTCGCCGAATGCGACCGCGAAAGTGACGATTTCGAAGTACTCGCTCGGGGCCAAAAGACCACCGTCAACGTGGTATTGCAGGCGAATCTCGGCCGGCGACCCTTGGGGCGGGTGAAGTCAGCTCGTGTCAGCGGCTCCCTGTTCATCAAGAACCAGGAGACCGGTCAGAGTTGGCCGTTGCCCGTCAGCGTCACTGGCATCCCAGTCACCATCAATCTTTGACGCAAGCGGTGAGCGGTGTAGCGCTCGCGCCGGGATTCAACGAGTATCTGGCCGCAGCGAAGAATGCCCATGCGTCGCGCGTTTAGCGTAAGGCGACCGACATGAGTCGCCACCGCAGTCACTCGCCATCCCGGTGCTCCTCGACAAACTCCTTCGGCGACCGCCCCGTCTCACGGCTGAAGGCTGTGCTGAAGGCGCTTGCGGATTGATAGCCGACGGCGAAGGCGGCTTCGGCGACCGTCATTTGCTCATGAGCGAGCATGTTCTTGGCCACCGCGATCCGCCACTGAAGCAGGTAATTGAGCGGCGTCATGCCGATAACGCGCGAGAAGCGGTCAGCGAACGACGATCGCGACATGCCGGCCTGACGAGCCAGAGCTTCCAGTGTCCACGGATGTGATGTTCTCGAGTGAATGCCCTGCAAAGCAGCTGCGAGCTGCGCATCACGCAGTCCTGCAAGCAGGCCCGTAGATTGGATCTCCGGCGGCGCTGACCGAAGCGCCTCGACAAAGATGATCTCGATCAACCGGGTCAGCACGAGCGCCTGCCCTGCGCGCTTCTCGCTCGTCTCACGCTTGATCAGTCCGACGATGGGCGCAATCCCATCGATCGCTGGATCGGTGGCACGGATGTGCAGCATCTTGGGCAGCAGATCGACGAGCACCGACGCGTTGATCGGGTCGAACGCGAAGCCACCGCCAATCAAGGTCACGGATGGCTCCATCGTAGGATCGCCATGAACAACCTCGTTCGCGTGATCCTCAGGGCGCGGGATCACCATCTGCTTGGGCTCGACCTCGAGATCGCCCGCCAAGGTGAAGCCCGGCATCGCCGAGAACAGAATGAAGTCGCCCGAATGCAGCGTGAATGCAGGCATGCCCTCGGCCGCCAACCAGCACGAGCCGTTGAGCACGAGCGCGAAGCTTGGGTGGCCGTACGCTGGGTAACGAACACCCCATCGCCCACCTGCCCGCACGATCTTCGAGAGCAGCGTTTGTGGCTTCAGCAAGGTGACGACGGCGGCCAGTGCATCCATGGGCGTGTGTTCGGACGATCTCGAACGAATCTCGGACTGGCTCTTATAGCTCGTCCGAGTCCGCGCAGCTACTGTTCCGAGCACCAAGGAGAAACCAACATGCCCTCTACTGTGCTCATCACTGGCTGCTCGTCCGGCTTCGGCCTGGCCAGCGCGAAACTGTTCCTCGCCCGCGGCTGGAACGTCGTGGCGACCATGCGCTCGCCGCAGCCACACCTACTCGACGAGAAAGACCGTCTGCTAGTGACCGCCTTAGATGTGACGAATCCGTCCAGCATCGCCGCCGCAATCGAGCGGGGCATCGCGCGGTTCGGGCAAATCGACGTCATCGTCAACAACGCCGGCATCGGCTGGTTCGGAGCAGCCGAGGCCACGCCTGACGAGGCGGTGCGTCAGGTGTTCGAAACAAATACTTTCGGGGTGATCGCGACGACGCAAGCCATCATTCCCCACCTGCGCGAGCGAGGCTCCGGAACGATCGTGAATGTGACGTCGAGCGTTGGCATTGCGCCGATGCCTCTAGTAGCCGCCTATACCGCAAGCAAGTTCGCGATCGAAGGCTTCTCGGAGTCGCTCGCCTACGAGCTCGGCTCGCTCGGAATCCGCGTGAAGATCGTGCAGCCGGGCTTCGCACCCACGACCAACTTCGCAAGCAACTTCCGCGGAAACATGAGCGATCTGATTCCCGCCGCCTACGCCGACTTTGCAGGCCGGTACTTAGCGTCGATGCAGAACGAGCCAACGGCTTACACCACAGGAGATGATGTCGCGGCGGCCGTCTACGCTGCCGCAACCAGCAAAGATGACAGGCTGCGCTACCCGGCTGGCCCTGACAGCGTGATGCTCGCGGAACTTCGCCGGGCGTTGCCGGAGGAGGCGTTCATGGCACGGATTCGGACCATGGTGGGCGCATCATCACCGCCCATGCACTCCTGATCGTGACGATGCCGCGTTACCCGCTTCGTTCCCCGCCTCCTTCGTCAGGAACCGATTCAACCCGCGCGCGTTCGCGTCGGTATGAAGCAGCAGACCTTCACGCAGCCGCCCGGCGGGCCGAGCGTCGTGGCGAGGAACATCGAAGCTCTGCTGCAGAGACAGAGTCGAGAGCAAGAAGCGCGGACGCGGCAGCAGCGGATCGCCGACGCGATCACCGGCGCGGCGGGGAGCCTGCCGTTTGTTTACGTACACCTGGCGATCGTGGTGCTCTGGACGGTGGTGAACGTCGGGTGGACGCCGTTGAAGCCGTTCGACCCGACGTTCGTATTGCTTGCGACCGCAGCTTCGGTCGAAGCCATCTTTCTGAGCACGTTCGTGCTGGTCACCCAGAACCGCATGCAACGTGAAGCCGATCGGCGAGCGGATCTCGATCTGCAGATCAGCCTGCTCACCGAGCATGAGTTGACGCGCGTCATCCAGCTCGTGGACGCCATTGCTGCCAAAGTAGGTGCGCAAGTGCCCATCCCGGAGCTCGAGGAGTTACGGCGCGACGTCTCGCCAGAGCAGGTGCTCGACGCCATCGACAACGCCTCGACGCGCGGCTCCGAATGATCGCGACTTTACTACCCCGCCGCAGCGAACGCCGGCGCGTAGCGAAACACT
The DNA here is from genome assembly GCF_036402275.1 of Steroidobacter sp. NCBI lineage: Bacteria > Pseudomonadati > Pseudomonadota > Gammaproteobacteria > Steroidobacterales > Steroidobacteraceae > Steroidobacter > Steroidobacter sp. The sequence goes on from NZ_DASWTF010000036.1 coordinate 780,435, forward strand.
GCCATCGACAAAACTGCGAGCCCAAGCAAGATACCTGCGAGGCGCGAACTCCAAGCGACCCTGCCACGTAGCGATGCGAGCTCCGCCAAAGTCGCGGCGGATTGATTCGATCCTTCACTCTGCAGCTTCGCCATGCGAAGTCCGGTGGGCCGCCCGATCAGGACACCGACGAGCAGCGACAGCACAGCAGCAGCTGCTCCTGCTCCAAGTACGATGCCACCTACCGACATATCACCCTTGTGAAGCGTTGCGAACAAATACATGCCAGAGAGCACGGTGACCACGGCTGAAATTCCCGAAACAGGCCCCAACCGGCGCGAAACCTGCGCCGTCCAGCGACCGGCGCCGTCATCGGCGTGGCGCGCGGCGATTGGTATGATCGCAAACGAGAGCGCGAACATGCTGCCCGCCCAGATCACGCCACCGAGGATGTGAAGCACGCGGGCCAGGAGCAGGAGCGTGACCGTGGTCATGGAGATCCCTCGCTTTAATTGTCTATACACACTGTATAACGAAATCTATGGCAGTCAAGTCCAAACGCAGGGTTTATCGTAGCGAGGCTCGCGCGGCTTCAGTCGATGAAGGTCGCGCACGAATGATCGAGGCGGGACGAAAACTATTGACCGGCGGCAAGGGCGTGCCTGCGTTTTCGATCGACGCTCTTGCCCGCGAAGCGGGTGTCACGCGCGCGACGGTCTATAACCAATTCGAAACCAAACAAGCCTTGCTGGGGGCGATCTTCGACGCCATTGCCCAGGAAGGCGGATTGTTCGACTTGCCGCAAATCTTCTCGGAGTCGGATCCCGATAAAGCGCTGCGACGCGCGGTGGCAATATTTGCGAAGTTCTGGGGAACGCACGCGCAAGTCATGCCGAAGTTCGTGGCGTTCGGTCAGTTGGATGAGGAAGCCCGAGCCATTCTGAGCGAGCGCGCCGAACGCCGCCGTAAATTGCTGGCCGCCATCGTCGGGCAAATGAAGTCAGTCAAATCGCCTGCGGATCTTGTCGATGTGTTATTCGCGCTGACGAGTGCGGAGTTTTACCGCTTGCTAGCGGTGCACGGCCGCAGTGCGCGGACGATAGAAGAGCTCATCTGGCAGGCCGTGGCCGATGCGGTGGAGCGCTTTCGTACCTGACTACCGGGGCGGCGCTGCCCCGCTCTTCGATCCACTCCCGCAGCATCTTCGGCACGAGCAGTCGATGCTGAGCACGGGTGACTGCGACGTAGACCAAAGAGCTTGCGGTAGCACGAACAGTCGGCAGCTCGCTCCAAAGATCGGCAACCACATTCGGCGCCAGCATCACTTCGGGAAACTCTAAGTTGCGAACATCTTCGATCAGTCCCAGGGCGTACCCGCCGCTCGCACGCGGATCGACGTGATTGGCGGTCCGAGCCCAATGTTCGCGCTGATAACCCTTCTGCAGCAGCTCATCGAACTTCTGAAATCCGCGATGCCGCCCCAAGGTTCTGCGGACATCGTCCCAGGAATGAAAGCGAAACAGCGACGCGTCCCGTGGACGAGTGCCGCGCGAATAGAGCTCGATGCAGTCTTCCACCCACTGCCCCAGCCGGGCAAAGTCGCTCAATGGTCGGATGGTGAGCCCCCCCGCCGCCAGCCGTTGCGCCCAGTCGAACAGTTCCCACAGATCCTGCGCCAGGATCGTCACTGGCCGAGTCGGGATCTCCAGCGCCGAGTAATACATCACTTCAGCTCGAAACTTGCGGTGCCCGAGAAATGGGTCCTTGGTCTCGCCTGGATGCGCTTGAATGAGCGGATTGGCAATCGCCTCGATCGCCTTGGCCGAGCGCACGGAATGTGTGATGAGACATCGCCTGATCGTGCTGGCGCGGGAGTAAGCCCGCCCACGCAGGTGCTGGTACTCATCTCCAAAAGAAATAGCCGCCTGCCGACTAACGTCCAGGATCTGCAGTAGCGGCTTGGACAAGTCGTGGCACTCGTCCAGCAGAATATGCGTGTACTTCGCTGGAATCTTCCACTGTTGAAGCGCCGCAAGCTTGATGCGATGAACTGCACGGAGCGGTGGCCGGAAATCACTGGCGCCAGGGGCAATCGTCGCCATCCACAACTCGCTCGAATGATGCAGAACGACCTGTCGTGCGACTGGATCCTGCAGCTCCGCCGGCAAGTGCTGCTCACCGATGTCTCTATCTCCAGTCGAACAAAAGGCGGCAACCGTTCTGCGGGCGAGTTGAACGAGCTGGATCGCCGAGAAATCGCCGACGGGGTGCACGCCCAGATGACGAACCATCACCTCGTCATACATCGGATTGCGGCTGTTATTTTCGTAGTACATGCCGCGCTGGCCTTTATGTATCAAATCGGCCGGCGTGATCTGCGTGGCCAGCTGACCAAAGGTCAGTCCATCGACCCGATCGAACCCCTCGATGCCGGCCATCAGCGCCCGCAACTGACGCGGCCGCTCAGCCAGCACGAGCACTTGTCGCTCCTTGCTTCGTAACAAATCCAGCAGCGCGTGGATGAGCAGCGATTTACCGCTGCCGGCATAGCCCTGCACGTGCAAGTGATCGTCCGATTGCGCGACCACCGTCCGGTAGACCCCGCTTTGCTGGCTCGTCAGTAATCGATCCTCACCCGATGGCAACACCACGCCTTGAAGCGGCTCGTGCAGGCGCTGTCGATGACGCTCGCAGAAGCCTGGATCCCACTCATGGTTCTCATTGAGATAGCTGCGCCAGCCAACCAGTTCGTGCTCCAGCAACGCGATTCCGTAGTCATCGATCAACCGATATCCCACGTTGACTCTCACCCGCTCCAGTTCGGAGCTCAGGCCGCGTCGAAAGTCAGCCAGGCCCACCTCAGCGGTCTGCGCATTGACGAGTTGAATTGCGTGGCTGAGCAGGTACTCCGCCCGGGATGCCTGCTCTATCGGAAGCGACGGCAGGGAATGCAGGACTATCAACGACGCGAGCTGTGGCGCATCGAGCGTAGCGATGGACTGCTCGAGATCTACGCTCTCGTCCAATACGAGGCTCAGCTGTTGCTCGCTGATAGGTAGATAGAGGTGTGCGTCGAGCGCCGACAGGGATGACATGGCGCGCAGCTTAACCCGAACCTCTGGAAAATATCCGCCGAAAGGTAAGGTTCACCCGCGGCCCGCACGGTTGACTCACCTTGTTTATGCCGTGCTTCCAGTTGTGCTGGGTCGCGCCCTTCATCAACAGCAAGCTGCCGTGATCGAGCGGCAGAAGAACGGACTTCAGTTCTTTCTTGTGTTTATGTTTCAACACCAGCGTACGCTGCGCGCCGAGGCTCACGGAGGCGATGATTGGGTTCGTGCCCAGTTCGGGCTCGTCGTCGCTGTGCATGCCCATGCTGTCGCGGTGGTCTCTGTAGTAGTTCAAGAGGACGCTGTTGAACGTAGCCCCTGCCAACGCTTCAACGTGATTCCGGAGCATCGATAGCAAGCTCGTCCACGGTAGTGGATCGAGCGACAGGCCCGAGTACGTGTAACGCGCGTCCGCATCTCCGAACCACGCCGCCAAGCGGGGTTGTTGATAGTCCTTGCCCCAAAGATTGATCGTCTCCGTGCGCCATGGGATTTGCTCGACGAGCTCTTCCAGGATGCTGTCGGGGTCAGCGCCCAGACCCACGTTGGGCGAGTAGTAGATGTCGGCGTCGGGAATGTCGAGCGGTTCCAACGCGCCAGTTGCAAAGAGATCTCGCGTCATTGTCGTCGCTCAGACTCCAGCTGGAGTGCCAACTGTTAAATTCCAGCCTGACCTGCAGGCTTTTGCATGTCAACTGCCGGCAGCAAGGTGCTGCGACAGAAACTTTTCCAGCTCCGTCAGCAACGTCAGGCGATCCGACTTACGAGCCAGCTGGTGAGTTGCATCCTTGAGGAAGATCGCCCGGTGAGCTTTGCCTGCACCCTTCAGGGCCGAGGCCATCTGGCGCGAGTGCTCCACGTCGACCTGGATGTCGCGGTCGCCATGGATGAGGAACACCGGGGTATTGATCTTATCGACGTGCCGCGTCGAATGTCGCCGGAATTGTGACTACTGCTTCGGAGTCTTCCACGCCGGTAATGAAGAGCAACTGCTGTCCGTCGGGCGAGATCGCCACGTTGCGAATCGCGGGCATGCGCGCAAATGCATCGATTGGCGGCGGCGGCGTGGCGGCGGTTGCAGAGTCAAACAGCAGCGCTGCAAGCAGCACGGGCACGAGCGATCGAACGCATCCGAGCGTCGAATGAGACATCGGGGAAACCCTGAGAACGATGGGTGAGTGCGCCGGTGGCGCGAGCGCGATGATAGCGGATCGAGAGTCAACTCGCCGAACGCGTGATCTCTTCCAGCATCCAATCGCGCAAAGCCACGACGCGCGGATCTTCGGCGCTGCTGTCTGGATACACCAGGTGATAGGCGTAACCCGGTGCGGGGGTGAGTTCGACGTCGAACAATTTTACTAATCGGCCCTGTGCCAGATCGCCGGCGATCATCGCCAGCTCCACCAGGCCGACCGCATTGCCATCGAGGACGGCCTGAACGACATGGCTCGAATCCGCGAAGGCGACGCATCGGCTATCGTCGAAATCACTGAAGCCTGCTGCGTCCATCCACATGCGCCAGTTGGGCCAGACCATGTCATCGACTTTGCAGTCTACGTAACACAGCGTGTGTTGAAACAAGTCGCGCGGCTCCTGCAACTTGGGGCCGTTGGCGAGCAGCGCCGGACTGCAAACCGGCGCGACGACGGCGTCGAACAAGCGATGCGAGCGGGTGCCGGCATATTGGCCGCCGCCGAAGCGGATCGCGATGTCGATATCGTCCGCGTCGAAGTCGCGAAGCTGATCGGTGACGTCGAACGTCAACTCCAACCCTGGATGCGCCGCTTTGAATTTTGGCAACCGCGGCAGCAACCAGTGTGTTGCAAACCTGGGGCCGACCGTCAGCCGCAATTCGTTCGAACCGCGAGCCATGCGCCGCGCGCGACCAGCGGCGCGCTGTAACCTGGCCAACGCGTCGATCGTCGCCTCGAACAGCACCGTGCCCGCGGGCGTCAATTGAATGCTCCGGCTGGTGCGAGCAAACAAGACGATGCCCAGCTGATCCTCGATCTCCTTGATCTGGTAGCTGACGGCCGCCGGCGTCAGCCCCACCTCGTCGGCGGCGCGCGTGAAATTCAAGTGCCGCGCGGCCGCCTCGAAGGTTCGGAGCGCTCGCGTGCCCGGCAGAGTTCGGTTCATCGATCTTCAAGCCAAATTTGTCGATGCGTCGAAAACTACTCGTTTCCCGGCGGCGATTCAAATTCCTAGGATGACGCTATGACTACCGCATCCAACACTTTCGTCGCGCACATCAATGGCCGAGCGGCCAGCGCCGACAACCTCGCTCCCCTCGCCTTCGCGGGCTTCGCTCACTTCACGGCCATGCAGGTGCGCGGCGGTCGTGTGCGAGGGCTCGATCTTCACTTGCAACGACTTCGCACGGCTTCGGTAGAGCTGTTCGGCCGCGCGATGTCGGATGATCGGTTGCGGGCCCATCTCAGGTCGGCGCTCGAATCCGGGCCGACGGATGCGTCGTTGACAGCGACCATGTACTCGCGAGCCGGCGAGTTCACCTCAACTGAAACAGGAAGCGAGCCGCACGTCCTGATTCGCACGAGCCCGGCCGCGTCCGGCCCCAAAGGTCCGTTGGCGCTCGCTGTGTTCGAACACGAGCGGATGCTCCCCGCCATCAAACACGTCGGCGAAATCGCCAAGACCTACCTCATGCGCAAGGCGGTCGAGCAAGGCTTCGATGACGCTGCCTTCATGGATCGCGACGGCCGCTTGAGCGAAGCATCGATCTGGAATTTAGCGTTTTGGGATGGTGAGTCGGTGGTCTGGCCCGAGGCCGCCATGCTTGTCGGCACCACGATGAGCATCGTTCGCCGGCAACTGCATGGCCTCGGCATTCCCCAGCGCGTTCAGGAGATCTCGCTCGCGAACTTGCCGCAGCTTCGCGGCGCAGTGGTTATGAATTCGTGGACGCCTGGCGTGCCGGTGAGAAAGATCGGCTCGGTGGGATTACCCGAGGCGCCGGCTTTTGTCGACTTACTTCACCGCGCTTATGAGGCAGAGCCGCTCATCGAATTGTAGGCGCGGGTTACTTCTCCGACTTCATCGCCTTCTTGGCTTCCTTGGCGCCTTCCTTGACCGCCTGGCCGACTTCCTTGGCGGCGTTGCCTACGGCCTTGCCGACCTTTTTCGCGCCTTGGCCGACTTCGCGGGCTGCGGTTCCCACGGCGTGGCCCACGTCGCGAGCGCCTTCCTTCAGGGTGTTTTCCTCGGCCAAGGCAGGCGCGGCGATGCCAGCGAGCGCCAGAAGAGCGGTCACACGAAGTAGCTGGGTGGGCAATTTCATGGTGGATCGCCGTATGGAATGGGACATGCGGCAGATTTACCCGCCCTACCCCCGCTTTGTCCATAGGTCGGTCCCGGATCGGTTATATTCTGTGCGGACGCGCACCCGGCAGCTTTCGCATGTCGCACCTGGCACCGCATATGGACTGGCTCAACCGCCGATCGAGACATCGGCTGGTCGCCATTGCCATTTTCGCGCTGCTGGCGTGGATGCTGGAGATTGCGACCCACAGTCACCTCAATGACACGGCTGGCGCGAACCCGGTTCAGAGCATCCATTGCCAGTTGTGCTCCGGCTTTCAGACTGGCGCAGGTCCGATAGCTTCAGCGGCGTCCATCGAATGGCTGGCAGAAGCCGCGCCCGCGCCGCTCCAGCCTGAACTGTCACGCTCCGCCAACACCACCTCCCCGTATCGCAGCCGCGCACCGCCTCGCGCGTGATCCTGCGAAGTTTCCTGAAAATTTAAATCTATTGGTGCCGCACAGGTCTGCGCGTTCGCTCGCGCGGACGGTTGCGCATGCCCGCTTTGCCGCCCGAGTTGACTCGGGAGGGAGGAATTCGTGCGTTTCAACTTTATGAAATACGCAGCGCTGGCTGCTGCGTGCTCCGTTGCCGCTAATCCCGCTTTTGCAGAAGAGAAAGATGACGTCGAGGAGATCGTGGTCACGGGCACCAACCTTCGCGGTCTGCCGAAGGAATACGTGGCGAGCCCCGTGTTCACATACTCGACCGAGGACATGGAACAATCGGGTATGGGCTCGCTGTCCGAGTACATCCAGACGATTCCGCAGAACTTCATTGGCGACTTGAGTGAAGCCGCGACCACCGGCGTCGGTTTCGGCACGGGACTCGGGGGCGCGGTGTCACAGAATCAGTTCGATGGATTCGCTGCGTTCAGCCTGCGCGGTCTGGGCTCGGATGCGACGCTGACTTTGTTGAATGGACGCCGGCTGCCGAATGCCGGAATGACGGAGACGCCGAGCGTCTCTTTCATCCCCGCGGCGCTCATCGGGCGCATCGAGATTGTTCCCGATGGCGCTTCGGCGACGTATGGCGCCGATGCAGTCGCTGGCGTCGTCAACCTGGTTACACGCCGCGACTTCGACGGCGTCGAGATGCGCGTGCGCGGCTCATCCGCCACCGAAGTGGATCGCGACGAATATCAGGCCAGCATCACTGCGGGTCACGCCTGGTCCACAGGCAATGTTTACGGCGCAGCGGCCTGGCAGGATCGTGAGCCTCTGGTCGGCGATCCGGTCCCCGTATTCGGGGACGACTATCAGATCACGGCGACGCCGGACGAGACGGTGCAAAGCATCTTCACCGGTGTGAATCAGCAGATCGGCGACGCCCGGTTGTCCCTCGAAAGCAGCTACTTCACCAGTGACCGTAGCTCGTTCCAGCTGACGCTGCCGGATAACAACCGCACGTTTGTCACTGAATCGAACGGCTACTCCGTGTACAGCAGCCTGCAATGGCAGGCGGGGCCGGCGACGTTCTTCGACGTGATGCTGGACTATCACGAGAACGAATCGTTGAACGAGACGCGTCGTCGCGGCAGGTCGCAAGGCCGTCGTCATCACGACAATCGCTTGATCTCAGCCGAAGCACGCGGCCAGACGGAGTTGCTGTCCCTGCCCGGCGGCCGCATCCGAGCCGTCGGCGGCCTGCAGTACCGGCGTGAAACATTGCGGACGGACGCGACAATCTTCTTCCAGCACGGCGGTGGCGAGACCGAAGTCAGCTCGGCATTCGCCGAAGCATACTTTCCGTTCGTGGGAGCGGATCAGCGCATTCCTTTGGTCCGTTCGCTGGTGCTGTCGACCGCCGCTCGCTATGACGATTTCGGCGCTCCGATGGGCTCGGAAGTATCGCCGAAGCTCGGGCTGCGCTGGGGCGTAACTGATGACTTCTCCCTGCGCGGGACCTACTCACGGTCCTTTCTCATTCCGAAGCTGAGAGATCGAGTGGGCGTTGCCGAGCAGATCTCGTTCCTGGCTCGGCGGGACGCGTTTCTGGATCCCAGTGAACAAGATCCGCGGTTGCCGGCAGGTTATTCGCTCGCGATGTTCCGCGCAGGATCGAATCCCGATCTCGTCCCACAGGATGCGGAGACCTTCACCGCAGGTTTCGATTACTCGCCGACGCTGCTCGAAGGGCTCGAGATCAGCGCAGGCTATTACCGAACCAAGCTGACGGATCGCGTTTCGAATCCCTTTCCCGACGACATCCTGACGAACGCAGGATTTCAGTCGTTCACGATCAGAGATCCGAGCGCCGCTGAGCTCGCCGGGCTGCTCGGCAATCCCGTGGTCAACCGCTTCTTCGCCTCGGGCGTGCCGTTCATCGGCAACGGCGATGTCGTCATCTTTCCCAATCTCGAAGCAGTGCCGGCGGACCTGATCGCAAGCGTCCAGGTGGTGGCGGATGCACGAACTCAGAACTACGCGACTCAACTCACCGACGGAATCGATCTCGAGGTGAGTTATGCCACGCCGCTGTTCGGCGGCGATGCGTCAGCGCGCATCCGAGGTCAGTACATCCTGACCTTGGAGCGACAGACCACGCCGGGCGTACCACCAGTGTCGCGACTCGGCACGATCTATAACCCGACCGATCTCACATTCAGCGGCATGCTCGGTTGGCGACGCGGACCGCTCTCCATCGGGTCGGTGATTTATCACAGCGCCGGGTTCACTGATGTTCGCGCCAGTCAAGAGAATGCGCACATCGGGTCGTACACCACGGCGAGCGTCGCCGTCGGTTGGGCTTTCGAACCGGACAACGGCTCTGCGTGGCTGGCGGATTCCTCGATAGCGCTGGTGATCGCCAACGTGTTCGACGAACAGCCGCCGCGGATTGCCGACGAGGTGCTCGAGTACAGTGCGCTGAATACGCCGGCCAATCCGCGCACAGTGGCGCTGATTCTGACCAAGAAACTATGAGCTCCGGCGCGGGAGGTTACGGCCTGCGGGTCGATTCGATGGAACACTCACGGCGATACATTCGTAATTTCGCTACACGACCGTAAGGAGCAGCCCATGCCTAGCAAGACCACGGTACAGCGTGCGAAGGCGGACCTTCGTGCAGGCAAGAAGCCATCGACGGCGGCAGGTGAGTTTGTGCGTGAGGAGATGGAGCACATTCGCGAGGGCAAGCACGGCGCCCGCTCCGCCAAGCAGGCCATCGCCATTGGTTTATCCAAAGCGCGTCGCTCTGGAGTCCCGCTGCAACCGCCCGAGGAAGGAACCACATCGCGGCGCACTCGCAAGAGCGCGAAGCGCGATCTGGAAGTGGGTCAAGGACGTCGCAAGCGTCGTTCGCCCTCTGCGCGACGCCGACGTGCGACCGCGAAGGCGCTGCGCAATGAGCCCAGATCGGCAGCCTCGCATCGTGCGCTTTCGCGGCAGGCGAAACAGGCATCTCGCCGTCGACGCCGCACGACGACTGCGAAGAGCACGCGACGGAAACGCGCCTCCCGCTGAGTCACTCGTTGGAAGTAACAGGCGCGCTGGCGACGGCAGGAAACGCCCGCGCCACGCGCCCCATCCAGCCCATCAAGTTGTTACTTCCGTAAGAGCAAGCGGGCCTGCGTGCCCCAACCGCCGATGAAAACATCGTCCTTACGGTCGCCGTTCAGGTCACCGACGGCCATGCTCCAGCTGCGGCCGACCACGGTCTCGGGCATGACATCGGCGGTGACATCCTTCAAATTGCCCTTGCCGTCGTTGGCGTAAGCGCGCGCCTGCAGTGGCTTGAAGCCCGGAACCGCGATGGCGCCGACGATCAGGTCGGGATGTTTGTCATCGTTGAAGTCGACCGCCATGCCGCCCCAGGCGGAGAACTCGTTGGTGGGCAGGCGCCGGGCGGACTCGTCGATGAAACGGCCGCGCCCGTCGTTGACCAGTAACCTCGCCTGCGGATCGCGCTCGCGCTGGCCGGCGTTGCTGGTGAGATTGAGAAAAAGAATGTCTGGCTTGCCGTCGCGGGTGGCGTCGAAAACGTGAACTTCACGTGTATGCAGCGGGACCGAAAGCACCATGCGGTCGGACGCTTCGGTGAACCGCCCTCGCCCATCGTTCAGCAGCAGGCGATTCGGCGGCACTTCGTTCGCGACCGCCATGTCGAGGTCGCCGTCGCCATCCAGATCCGCGAGTGCGATGTCCTGCGTAGCGTCGTTTACGTCAGGTAGATTCGTCCTCGTGGCGTCGATGAAATATCCCGGCTTGGCCGGATCACTGAGCCAAAGGAAGTTACGCGCGCCCTTGCCCGAGTTGCCGAGAGCGATGTCGGGAAAGCCGTCGCCGTTCACGTCGCCAATGGCGAAACCATTGCCTTCGCTGCGCGCCGGCAGGCGGTCGCTCACGTCCGTGAATCCGCCTTTGCCGTCGCCGAAGAACAGCTGATGGACCTGGTCGTCCTCGGCGATGAACATCACGTCCGCGATGTTGTCGCGATTGAAGTCGGCGCTCAGCACGTGCTCGGTATCGTGCGCGACCTTGCCGAAAACGCCCTGTCGCCAGGTGAGCTTCGCCTTGCCGTCGTTGATATAAAGACGATTCACATCGCCCTCGACGGCAAGGATCACGTCCAGGTCGCTATCCCTATCGACGTCGACGAACGCAGCATCCAGCGCATGTAGCTCGCTCGCAGTGGGAACATGAGTCGCCGTCGCATCCACGAACACCGAGGAAGCCGCGGCTGAAGCGCTTCCGAGAACAGCGAGGCACGCAACAGAACGACGCAGGTTCAGATGCCGGCGCATGCAATTCTCCTTTACTGAGCGCGTCGCTTGGTCATCGGCACGAATGTGATGTGCAGACCACCGGGCAAAGGATGCTCGATGGACTCGTCACCGACGTAGCCGCAGACTTCATATAGCCGCTTGCCCGGCAGCGTCGCCATCAGCGCGAACTCGGTGAAACCCGCCCGTGCCGCCTCGGCTTCGCATCGATCGAGCAACATGCGCCCCAGTCCTCGACGGGCGTGCCGTGAATCTATGAAGAAGGCTCGAATGCGAGCGGCATCTTTTACAGGATCGAGCCAGGAGTCGTCGCGCACTTCTCTGGTATCGCTGCCGAATAGCGTTTTCCGGCGGCTCCAACCGCCGCAGCCGACGATTTCGCCCGAGGCAGCCTCGATGACGAAGTAGGTTTGGTCGCGAATCAGCTGGGTATCGACGCCGAACGCGCCGAGCAATGCGGCTTCGATTTGCGCCGGGCTGTAATCGTCCGCGCCCAACTCTCGGATGGAGCGAGCGATCAAGTCACGAAGCACGGGCTCGTCGGCGACGGTCGCCAGCCGTAATTGATAGTCCACGCGTAATTTGCCTCATCGGAGCGACATCGGGCTCCGATGCTAGCAAAAGTTAAGTCGTTCCTGGACTGGCGGTTAAAAGCGCCGAAACGGTGCGTTTCGAAATGCCGGCAACCGCGGGCGCGGTGGCGGCGATAGCGGCGGCGTCGCCGCGTCCCAGAGTGTCGGCGTATTCGGCGGCGAAATCCTGCCAATGGGCGGCTTCGCGAGTTTCGGCAATCGAGCGGCCATCCACATTCTGCGTGGCTTCCGCCAGTATGGCCCGAACATCTCCGTGCGATTTACGAATCAGCTGCTGAGCGTTGGCGATTTCCTGCAAGGTGCGCCGAGTCGACGCGGCGTCGGTGCTGCTCCACTTCGAGGGTTGGATCGCCTGCTCCGGCACAACGACGCGGACGTGATTGAACTGACCGGTGGGAAAGCGGCGTCCGCCTCCCCGAATGGCGAGCGAATCGCGCACCTGCGGCCATTTCGCCTCGGACACGCTGAACGCCAGCTCTCCCTTCGCATCGCGAGTGGCGCGGACGCCCATCGGGGCGAGCGCCCGATCCAATGCGCCGACGATAGCGGTCTGAGACTGATTCGGATCGACGCTGATGGACGTGGACTGGCGAGACCAGCGGCCGACGGCGAAGCTCAAAGTCTCGGCGTCGCCCTTCTGCAATGTTTCGAAACTCAAGCCGCGCACCGCGAATTCTTGTTTCGCCTGCGAGTCAGCATTGAACTTCAGATTCCCATCCAGCGCGCCAGCCGTGGCGGCGGATCGCTGTTGCCAGAACTGGTTGAACTTCTCGATGGCGGCAGCTGCATCGCCCGAGTTCAGCTCTTTACGTAGCGCGCGCAAACGCGCATCAGCCTCGGACAGAAACTGCAGCGCCTGCTGCGCGCCCGAAACCTGACGATTTAATTGGCCATCGTAGGCCTTCAGTCCGCCGCGGAGCGTGACCGACGAAATGGGCTCGATCTTGGCGACCGGCGCGGTCGACTCGGTCCGCCCCAGCGAAACGCTTTCGACAGCGCTGCGCGAAGTGACCTGGCGACCGGAATCTACGACAGAGAGTTGCATTTAGAACACGTTGAACAGCGAGAGCTTGCTGACTTCCGCGTACGCCTTCTGCGTCGCCTGCACCGCCGTCGAGTAGCCGTTCAACTTCACCGCGGCGTCGGCGTAGTCGAGCTGGCCCAGAGTCAGCGCCGCTTGTTTGTTCGACAAGCTCACATTCGCGTGACTGGTTTCCAGCGTCGCGATGATGTTCTGCGCACCGCCCAGTCCAGCGATACGACCACTGATACTTTCCACGGCGGCATCCAGGCCGTCGAGCGCACCGTTGATTTCGGCACGCACCGCCGGATCGTTTACGTTCACGCCCGGCACCTGCAAGGTCGTCATCGCACGCTCCAGCTGATTGAGCAGCGTCGCGACTTCGGGCAGCGTGACGTTCGCAGGCTGGGTCATGCCCTGCCCGACGGCAACGCTCTGAAGTTCAGTGTTGCCGGTAAAGGTGTAGCGAGCGCCCACGGGCGCGGCAGGATCGTAGGTCACCGCCGGCGAATCGACCGCCGTGCCCGAGAAAACATATCGACCTTCCGCATCGGCACTGTTTGCCACGTAGAACAGACTGTCGAGCAGAGGCTGCAAGGATCCGGCCATGGCTGCAACGTCCTCCGAAGTGTTTCCGCCGTCCGCCGTCCACACCAGCAGATCGCGCACGCTCAGCATGTCGTTGGACATGCTGGTCAGGTAAACCTCGTTCTGAGTCAGGCGGCTCTGGAGGGCGCGGATGTTGTCGCGATATTGATCGAGCGCCGCTTCTTCGCGGTACAGACGCGACATGCGCACCGTGGTCACGGGGTGCTCGGATGGCAGCGAATATTTCTCGCCGCTGGCCATTTTCTGCAGAATGTCCTCGAGTCGATACGAGGCCTTCTGCAAGGCCGTGTTCATCGTCGTGTGATATTGGGTGCTGGAGATACGCATACTGATATCAACCCAGGATGGCCAACGTGCTGCTGAACAGCTCGTTGGCGACCGCGATCACTTTCATGTTGGCCTGATACATCTGCTGGTACTGCATCAGGTTGATGGCTTCCTCGTCCGTGTTGACGCCGCTGGTGGACTTCCAGCTCTCTTCGGCCTGGTTGCGCACGGTCTGCGCGGTATCCATGGCTGCCTGGTTCTGCTGGCTGTCCATGCCGAGCTTCGCGACCAACTGCGTCGACGCGTCAGCCAGTGACACTGAACCCAGGCCCGGCAATGTGACGGGCTGCGAGCGCAGACCGATCAGCGCTAAAAGGTTTTGGCTATTGCCGCCCGCCGTGGCGGTGGACGAGAACGCAAGCTCGCTGCCTTGAACGCCCGGACGCACACGAAGCATGCCGGTGGCCGTCGTGGAATCGAACTCAAACAACGGCGTGCCTGGCGTGCCGTCCGGCGCGAAGCCCGCTGCCAGCTGCGTGTTGACCGCGTCGGCGAGTTGCTCGGCCATGTCGCTGACGGACTGGATCATCGGCAACAGCGTCTTGGTCTCGTAATCTTCCAGCCCGCCGAGCTCACCGCCCAAACCGGACTTGGGCAAAATGAACGCTTCAGAAGCGAAAGCGACCTGCAACGTTTGCGAGCCGTCTGGATTGTTGGTCGCGCTCATCGTGGCCGCGCGACTGCCGACCACCAACGGCTGACCGCCGCGTAACGAAATACTGCGAGTGCCGTCGGCCTGGTCGACGACTTGCAGAGCCACGAGCCCTGCGAGCTCGTCGATTTTGCTATCGCGCGCATCGATCAGCGCGGACGGATTCACGCCGGTGCCTTGGGTGGCTGCGATCTCACGATTCAGCTCGGCGATGTCGCCGGTAAGCGTGTTGATCTGGGAGATCATGGTGTGCCGCTGCTGGACGATGGCCTGGCGCTGATTGGACATCACTTGCGTCAGGCTGTTGAAGCGCTGAGCCAGCGCATCGGCGGCGGTAATGATCTGCTGACGCAGCGGGCTCGACGTGGGATCGACGCTGGCGGCGTTCAACGCGCCAAAGAAGGCGTCCAGACCGCTGTTGATGCCGGACTCCTCGTCGCCCATCACCTGTTCGAGCTGAGTGAAGTAAGGCTGACTCGTGGTGCGTTGGCCGAGCTCGGAGGCGGCGCTCCACATCTGCAGGCTCTTATAACCATCGCTGAAGCGCAGCAGCGCCGGCACCGTGACGCCGCCGCCCGCGCTCAGCGTGCCACTCTGCAACGGCTGCACCGATGCAAGCAGAACGCCCTGGCGCGTATAGCCCGGCGTCATCGCGTTGGCGACGTTCTGGCTGGTGGTCGCGAGCGCGGCCTGCGCGGCCAGGGCTCCCGACAATGCGTTATAGATGATGCTCATTTGCTGGATCCAGAGCGACCAGCGCCGTCGGCGACTTAAATTTTATTGTTATCGGGGGGAAGCAGCTGGCGCACGATCACGTCGGCAATGCCGAACGCGCGCTGCTGAGACATCGCATCGGAAAAAGCCGTGTCCGCGATATCGAGCATGTCGGAGTGCGTGCTGTTGCTGTAGACGCTGTCATCGCCCGCGATTTCACGCGTGGCACTGCGCATCTGCCGGAGCATCTGGCTGATGAAGAAGCTTTCGAACTGTTCGGCCGCGCGCTGCACTTTGGCGTGGTATGCCGTGTCCTCGCCGGACGGAGCAATACCTTGCTCGTCTGGAGATTTAGCCGGCGTCGAAACAGAAGTAACCTTCAACATGGCGGCGTTCTTAGATGACCGTCAACTCGCCTTCAATCGCGCCCACCTGATCCAGCGCCTGCAGGATGGCCATGAGATCGTCCGGCGTCGCGCCCGTACTGTTCACCGTATCGATGATGGCCTGCAGGCTCACGCCTTCGGGCCACTGAAACATGCGCCCCTCATCCTGAGTGACCGACACATCGGACTGCGGCGTGACAACGGTCTGGCCGTTGCTGAACGGATTCGGCTGGCTTACCTGCGGCGACTCGCTGATGATGACCTTCAGGCCACCATGAGAAATCGCGGCGGAGCGTACGCGCACGCCTTCTGAAATAACCACCGTTCCAGTCCGCGAGTTGAAGACGACTTTCGGCAGCGAGCTGCCCACATCGACGGGCAACTGCTCCAAGCCGGCGACGAACGCGACTCGCTGGGTCGGATCCATCGGTGCGGCCACTTCGACGCTCGTGGCATTCCGCGTTGTCGCTACATCGCCATAGCGGCGATTGATGGCCTGCACGATGTTGGTGGCGGTCTGGAAGCTCGGCAGCTTCAGGCTGAGCAGCACGGTCGGGCGAGTGTCGAAGTCGGTCTCGATCTCACGCTCGATTGTGGCGCCATTGGGCACTCGGCCCGAAGTCGGAGAGTTCACAGTCACGCTGGAGCCGCTTGCCCCTTGCGCCGAAAGCCCGCCGACCACGAGATTGCCTTGAGCCAGCGCATAGACTTCTGAATCGGCGGCGCGCAACGGTGTGAGCAACAGCAAACCGCCGCGCAAGCTCTTCGCATCGCCCATCGATGAAACAGTGACGTCGATCTTCTGGCCGCGACGGTAGCCGGGAGGAAACACGGCGCTGACCATCACAGTCGCAACGTTGCGCAGTCGAGGATCGGTTCCTTCGGGGAGCTTCACGCCGAACTGCTTGAGCATGTTGGCCACGGACTGACCGGCAAACTTCACCTGCGTGCCGTCGCCCGTGCCCTGCAAACCAACCACCAAGCCGTAGCCGAGCAACTGGTTCTCGCGAACGCCTTCGACGCTGACGAGCGAGCGCAGCGGCTTGGTGGAAGGCATCGGCACATTCGCCGCGGCATTCCAGCTCGGCACGCTGACCAGTAAGGTCAGCGCTAACGCGCGCAAGATTCTCTGCATAACCATGGATCGGGTTCCTAGAACGGCATCCACGGACTGCTGAAGAAGCGCGTCAGCCAGCCCGCCGAATTAGCATCGGCCAGACTGCCGCGACCTGAATAGGCGATGCGTGCGTTAGCCACCCGCTGTGACGAAATTCTATTTTCAGCGTCGATGTCTTCCGCACGCACGAAGCCCGAGACGCGCAGAAACTCTTCGCCCTGGTTCAGATACAGACTCTTTTCGCCATGGACTCGCAGCAGTCCGTTCGGCAGCACTTCCTGCACGATCACGGTCAACGCGCCCTGGAGCGCGTTTTGCTGAGTGCTGGTCGCACCACCGGCGAACTCACGGTCGGCCGAGATGCTGGTGTTCGCATCGATAGTGCTGTGGCCGATGGTGAAGTTCGGGATCTCGACGCTGCTGCTCTTGCTGATGTTGGTATCGGCGCTCTTGCGAGCCTGCGTCGTTTCCTGCAATACCACCGTCAGCACGTCGCCGGGACGGAATGCACGCACGTCCGCCACCAACGCCCACGGACGCTCTGCCGTGAACACACCGCCCGACGTTCCCTTGGGAAGCGCGGTGAACGTCGGCAATGCGGCTTCCTCTTCTGCTGGCTTCTGACGCGGCAGCATCGAGCAGCCCGACAGCAGCAGCACGACAAGGATGGCGGACCAGTGACGAACGCTCATGAGCATTACCGGACAGCCGCAGCCAGATACTGGAGCATGTTGTCGGCCGAGGTCAGCACCTTGGTGTTCATTTCGTACGTGCGTTGGGCGGCGATCATGTCGACCATTTCTTCGACCACCTGCACGTTCGAACCTTCGAGCGCGCCCTGCTTCAGCTTGCCCAATGCGTCCTGACCCGGAACGCCTTCGGTGGGCACGCCACTCGCGACGGTCTCCTGATACAGGTTGTCGCCGAGCGCGAGCAGGCCCGCGGGATTCATGAAGTTCACCAGCGTGATCTGACCGACCTGCACCGGCTCGGTGTTGCCCGGCACGTTGGCCGACACTTCGCCGTTCTCGCCGATGACGACGTTGGTGGCATTCACGGGGATGGTCACTTCCGGCGCGATGGGCATACCCGTCGCAGTCGTGAGGCGGCCCTCATCGTTGACGGTCAGAGCACCGGCGCGCGTGTATGCGAATTCGCCGTTCGACTGCTCGACCTGGAAAAAGCCCTGGCCCTGAATCGCCACGTCGTAGGTCTGACCGGTGGTCTGCATGTTGCCGGTGGTGAACACCTTCTGCGTGCCGACCAGGCGCGTGCCGTTGCCGAGCTGCACGCCCGACGGCGATACGGTGTTGTCGTCGTTGCGGGCGCCAGGCGGACGCTCGACCTGATAAAACAAGTCCGCGAACACTGCGCGATCGCGCTTGTAGCCGACCGTGTTCACGTTGGCGAGGTTGTTGGCAATGGCCTGCAGCTTGGCGTCCTGCGCCTGCACGCCCGTCTTGCTGATCCACATTGCTGGATTCATGGGAGCTCCAAACTCATCTGTTAGCCGCCGACCAGGCGGTTGCCGCCTTCGGCCATGGCGTCGGCGGCGCGATATAACTTCATCTGAATCTCGAACTCGCGCGTGAGACTCATGACGGCGATCATTTCCTCGACGGCGGACACGTTGCTGCCTTCGAGATGGCCGCTGCGAACGGTGACGGTTTCATCGGCCGCGAACGGCTCGCCGCTACGTGAGACGAGCAAACCGGCGGAATTCTTGGTGACCGCTGCAGGATCGGGCTTCACCAGACGCAGCCGATCGACCTGCTGCGTCTCAACCTGTCCGGGCGCTTGAATCGAGATCACGCCATCGCTCGCGACCTGCACGCGAGAGAACTGCGGAAGAACGATCGGACCGCCGTCACCGAGCACCGGACGACCGTCAAGCGTCAGCTGCCCGTCTTGATCGACCATGAAGTGGCCTGCACGCGTGTACGCCTCGCCCTCACCGAATTGCACGGTGAAGAAGCCCTGGCCAGAGATCGCGACGTCGAGATCCTGGCCGGTCTGACGCAACACGCCTTCGCGCGAAGACACCGAGTTGGCCTGCAACTGACTCATATGTCGGGAGTCGTAGCCATAACCGGTATCGACGGGCTGACTGGTCGCCAGCTCGAGATCGGCGCGAAACCCGCCAGTCTCGAGGTTCGCGAGATTGTTGGCGTGAATGCGCTGAGCGCGCATGCTGCGCTCGGCGCCACTCATCAATGTATAGATCAATGCGTCCATGAGCGCGCTCAGACCGCCTGCATCAGCGCCTGCATCATCTCGTTTTCGGTCGCGATGACTTTGGTGTTGGCCTGATAGTTACGCTGCGAGCTCATGAGCTGGACCAGCTGCGCCGTCATGTCGACGTTCGACTGTTCCAGCGAGCCCGGAGTCAGCGTGCCCGCCATGCCCGAGCCTGGTGTGAAATACAACGGAGCACCGGACGCCGTCGAGGTCGTCCAGGCCGTGTCGCTGATCGGGATCAGCGCGCCTTCGGCTGGGAACGTGGCAACGGCGAGCGTGCCAACGCGCTGCTTCTCACCGTTGCTGTATTGGGCCATCACGCCGCCATCTTCGGAGAGCTGCAGGCCGAGATACGTGCCGGCGGCATAACCATTGGTGGCGTTCGTGGTCGTCGTCGCCTCACCCGCCGACTGCGTCGTGCCGGCGTAGCTCACATCGAGCGTCAGCGGAGCCGCGCCCGGAGGCGTGCCCAACGCGAGCGGCACGGTTCCGGCCGGAGCGACGAGCTGACCGCTGGTGTTGAAGTCGAGCACGGTAGTGGTCGGCAGAGCGACGCCGTCGCTGCTGTAATGAACCGTCACTTGATTGGTGCCGGTCTTCACGAAGTACTGTGTGACGCTGTGCTGGACGCCCAGCGAGTCATACACCACCGACACCATCGAGCCATTGAAGGACTGCGGATCGGTGCTGTCGAAGGGAGCCACGGTCGGCACCGTCCAATCGGCGGACAAGTTGCCGACATAGTTCAACGTCGTGCTGGGCTGCGCCGGGATCTGACCGGTCGGTATTTGCAGATCGCCGAAAGCGCCGAGCGCCGTGCTGTTCGCCACAGCGGCATAGCCCTGCACGCGGCGGCCGAAGCTGTCGGAGAGATAACCGTCTTTGTCGACGGAGAAAATGCCGACGCGCGTATAAACCTCAGCGCCCGTCGTATCGCGCGTGACAAAGAAGCCGCGACCCTGCAACGACGCATCGAGGCTGCGGCCGGTGGTGAGGATGCCGCCGCCGATGTCGATGCTCTGAGTCAGCGACGACGCCTCGGTGCCCATCGCCTGCGTGCCCGAATACATCGCGGCGAAGTTCGCGCGGCTGGACTTGAAACCATAGGTGCCGGCATTGGCGATGTTGTTGCTGATCGCGTTCAGCTCGGTGTTGATGGCGTTGATGCCGGACAGTGCGATATTGAAGCTCATGGGCGCTCCTGAAGAGACTTATTGAGACCGGCCGTTGAAGGCCGTGATGGCGCTGGCGCCGATGCTGCCCAGGTTGCTGACCTGGAGCACTGCGCCTTCGGTGGCGGAGATGCGTACGCTCTGCAAGGTGCCCTGCACTTCGATGGCAGGATCCTCGTTCGTCGCGGTCTCCACGCGCATGGAATACGTGCCGGGCGCAAGACCCAGCTCCTGAGGATCGATCTGGAAATCGACCGGGCCCGCCGCTTGCGTGCCGAGCTCGATACGGCGCTGCTGACCGGAAGCGTTCTCCAGCACCAGCGCGACCGAGGCGCTGCTCGAATCCAGCGTGAACTGACCCGAGACTGTCGCGTCGTCGAGCACGACGCGATCCGTCACTGCGGTGACGTTCGAACCGACCTGCGCGCCGAGCGCCATCACCTGCATGCTTTCGAGCATGGCGGCGCTGGCGCCGGTTTGAGCGACCATCTGCTGCATCGATTCCACCTGCGTGAGCTGCGTCAGCTGGCTGACGAACTGGCTCGGATCGGTGGGCTCGAGCGGATTCTGGTTCTGGATCTGCGCGACCAGCAATCTCGTGAACAACTGCGTCATCTCGCCGTTGCCGGTGATGGCGCTGGTCATCGAGTTGCCGGCATTCGCGCCGGAATCGATTCCGTTGGTGCCGATGGTCACGATTACTCCTCGCCCAGCCGCAGCAGCGACTGCTGCATGGACTTGAGCCGGTTCAGCACTTCCACGTTGGTCTCGAAGGCGCGGGACGCCGACATCATGTCGGTCATCTCGGCCACGGAATTCACATTCGGGTAGAACACCACGCCTTCGGCATTGGCGAGCGGATTGCCCGGCTCGTACGACTCACGCACAGGCTCGGTACTTTCGACGACATCGAGCACCTGCACGCGAGCGCCGGCGAGCGCGGCATCGTCGGTGGCATTGCTTTCGAACAGAGCTGCAAACACCGGCTTACGGGCGCGATAGACTTCCTCGGCGCTGCTGGCCGCGGTGTCCGCATTGGCGAGATTGCTCGCGACGGTGTTGAGCCGCACGCTCTGT
This sequence comes from Steroidobacter sp., assembly GCF_036402275.1. Taxonomy (NCBI): domain Bacteria; kingdom Pseudomonadati; phylum Pseudomonadota; class Gammaproteobacteria; order Steroidobacterales; family Steroidobacteraceae; genus Steroidobacter; species Steroidobacter sp. Next base: position 801,472 of record NZ_DASWTF010000036.1, read on the forward strand.
GCGGTCATCGCCGAGCCGGCAATATTGGCGATTTCACGAAACGACATGCGTTATTCCTCTATTGCCTCAGCCTTCGATCGCCTTGGCCAGGCCGCGCAGCTTCATACCGATGAACGTCAGAGAGGTTTGGAAGTCGGATGCGTTCTGCGAGAATGCGGCCTGCTCCACGCCCAGCTCGACGGTATTGCCGTCTGCTGACGGATTATTCGGCACGCGATACATGGTCTCGGGCGCACCGGTATCGAGGGTGAGACCCGCCTCTTCGCTTGTGGCCGTGGCGCGAGCCAGGCTCGCGGCGAAATCGATGTCGCGCGCCTGATAGCCGGGCGTGCTCTCGTTCGCGAGATTGGACGCCAGGATGCGCGTGCGGTCGGCACGCAGACGCAGAGCGTCGGCGTGAAGGCCCAGAGCTTTGTCGAAGTTGATGGCCATCTTGGTCAGCGATGCTTATGAAACCATTCGTCTACACATTGCTGTTCTCGCTTGCGCTGCCCGCCTCCGACGCGTGGTCCGCGAGTGCGGTGGAAAACGCAGTCGAACGCGTGGCGCGAGAACACGTGTCGCGATACGCAGACTCCATCGGCTGGACGAACCCGCAACTTAAGCTGAAACTCAGTTCAGCAAATCTCGGTGGGTGTCCGGACGATGCGCGTATAGAAACAATCGACGCACGCCATCCTTCGCGCATGCGGTTCGCCGTGTTGTGTAACGGTGAGAAGCGCGAGGTCGTGGTCCGAGCAACCATTGCCGCTGACGTAGTCGTCGCGACACAAGATCTGAAAGCCGGCCGCCCTATCGACGCATCGTCTCTGACGCTGGAGAGGCGCGATGTCACCGCCACTCCGGGCGCGCTGGCGAACATTGAAGATGTCGCGGGCAAAACCAGCCGGCGCGCCATGCGCGCCGGACAGTTGGTCGACCGCCGGTGGTTGAACGAGAGCGTGCTGGTGAAACGCAACGCGAAGGTCACCATCGTCGCGCGCAACGCGGGCGTCGAGGTGCATGTCGCTGCCGAGGCGCTGCAGTCTGGAAAGCGCGGCGAAGTCATTTCGGTGAAGAACTCGACCAATGGCGCCGTCATCCGAGTGCGCGTCATCGCGCAAGACACGGTGGAGCCGTTGGGAATTCCCCCGGAGGCGACGCAGTAGCGCTCACGCGGGCGCATACGTCCCTGCGCTGTTCGTCTGCATCACTCGCTGCAGGATTTCGTGCTGAGTCATCAGCAGATGACAGTTGCGCTCGTTGAGGCGCTTGCATTCCTGCACCTGCCGCTCCAGCGTCCGCCACCACTCGTTGAAAGCCGGGCGGGCATTGGCGGGTAAGCGCTCCGCGACCGCTGAAATCGTCACATTGCTCTGCTTGCCAACGAGCAACTTCGCGAGCGTCACGCGCTCGACACGACGCTTCTCCAATTGTGAGGTGAGCTCGGTAATGCGATTGGCGACGTCGTTGATCACCGCCGCGCGATGCTTGAGCGCCGCATCGAACTGCGCCTCCAGCAACTCACGCAGCGTGCGATAGTCGCCAAGATCGGCGTGCACGCCTTTGATCAGGCGGCTGAGCGCCTCACGCGCTGTCATCTGCCGCTCCGGTGATAACGCTCGATCAGCGCGGCGAGCTTGGCGGGATTGAACGGCAACTCACCGCGCTCCAACGCCGCCTTCAACGCCGACACCTTCTCATTGTCGATGTCGGGCAGCTCCCGAATCGCGGCCATCGCCGGCTGCAACACTGTCGATTGCAACGTCGACGTGCCGGTGGTCACAGCGGTCGCCGGCGTGCGAATTTCAGCGGCGGGAGCGACGCTCGCCACCGGAGTGGCGGCGGAACCCGGAACGACCTTCATGTTGGAACCTCGAGACTTGGTGCGCATGACTACATGTCCCTGTTGTGCAACTGATCGCGCAGAGCTTCGAGCTCTTCGCTGTCAGGCACGCTGACGCTCACGCCATCGAGCAACGGCAGGGTTTCCGTCGGCGCACCGAACATCTCGGCGATGTTGCGCGCCTGGTCGCTAGTGAGAATGAGCAATTCGATACGACGGTTCTCGGCCGCCGTGGTGTCTTCAGGATTGATGGGAGCGCGATCGGCTTGTCCCACGACCTGCAGCACGCTCGTCGCCGGCATCCCGCCCGCGAGCAGAAAACTGCGCGCCGCCATGGCGCGCTCGCTCGACAACGTCCAATTGGAGAAGGCGTTGTAGCTGCGATCGGCGTACTGCAACGAATCGGTGTGGCCCACGATCAACATCTGGTTGTCGATCTGTTGGAACAGCGGGCCCAGGCTTTTCAACAAGCGGCGGAAGCGCTCGTTCGGCGCGGAACTGCCCCGCTGAAACATGCCCTGCTTATCCGTGTCATGCATCAACACACGCAAGCCGGTGGGCGTGATGATGGTGCGAATGTTCTTGGCCAGGCCGACATCGGCGGCGAGCTGCGCCAGAATTTTCGAGAGCTCGGCCATGTCGGCGTGCGACTCGTAGTGCGCCTTCGACAGGCGCATGCCTTCGCCCGGACCGGCCGGATCGCTGTCGCCCGTGTTTGCCTTGCGCTTGCCGAGCGTATCGCCTTTGCTCGGCAGCGGCTGACGCTCGATCAAACTACCTCGCGGTCCACCCATCGCGACAGACACACGCCCCTGTCCTTCTTCCAGCAGACTGCCACCCGCTGCCTTCAGCAGATCCTCCATCTGCTCCTGCTGGCGCGAAGCCATCAGCCACATCACGAGAAATAGTGACAGCAACGCGAGACAAAAGTCCGCGAATGCGACTTTCCATGCAGCGCCCCCGTGCCCCTCCTCGCCGTGACGGCGAGTCACACGCTTGACGACGGCTTGCTGGCCTTTATCAAGCTTGCTGAGCACGTAAGTCTCCCTTACGACGTCGCGGTGTGGCGGGCTCGTCCTCCGAATCCGGATTACGCAGTTTGTCGATCCAGCTTTCCAGGCGTGCGAAGCTCGGCTTGGTATTCAACTGCACCAGGCGACGGCCCGCATCGATAGCCAGCAGCGGCGGCTTGCCAGCAACGTGCGTGACCAGCACGACCTTCACCGAATCCAGCGCCTGGCGCTCGTCGTCCACCAGCTGGCGCATGCGATTGGCGATGGGATCGAGCACGCCGTAACACATGAAGATGCCGATGAAGGTGCCGACCATCGCGGCCGCCACCGCCATCGCGACTTCACCCGTGTCCGCGCCTTCGGCCACCGAGTTCATGGCCATCACGATGCCGAGCACCGCGGCCAGAATGCCGAAGCCCGGCATGGCGTCGCCGACCTTGCTCAAGGATTTTGCCGGCTGCATCATTTCTTCGTGGATGGCGCCGATTTCCTGATCCAGCACGCCTTCCAGCTCGTGCGCGCTGATCTTGCCCATGGCCATCAAGCGGAAGTTGTCGACGATGAAGTGCAACAGCTTGGGCTCGTGCAGAATCATCGGATAGCGCTTGAACAGCTCGCTCTCGTGCGGAGCTTCGACGTGCGCATCGAGCGCCTTCAGCCCCCCGGCCGCGGTCTGCAACAACTCATACATCAGCAGCAGCAACTGACGCTGGAACTCCTCGCCGTTCTTCTTACGGCCGAGCACTTCCTTCACCTGCAGCCACATCTCGCTGAGCACGTGACGCGGATTGCCGAGGATGATGGTGCCGCAGCCGGCGCCGATGATGATGATCAGCTCCACCGGCTGCCAGATGACGCCCATGTCTCCGCCGTGGAGCATGAAGCCTCCGAACACACACAACAGAATGGTGGCAATGCCAACGAGCGACTGCATCGATCGACCCTCGCTGCTACTGCAGCAGCTCCCGTAACTTTTTCAGCGCCAGTTTGTTGATCTGGCACACCCGCGCCTCCGTGATATCCAGCACGTGCGCAATCTCTTTCAAGCTCAGATCGAACTCGTAATAGAGCTGCACCACGCGCTGCTCCCGATCGTTCAAACGCCGCAGCGCCTGTTCGATGCTGCGTTGGAGCAGCAGGTGCGACTCCGGCGAATGCCGCCGATCGCCCGACTGCTCGGTCAACTGCTGTAACAACTCGTCGAAGTTGGCGAGCTGCTCGGCGCTCTGCGCCAGCTGATAGTCCTGATACTGCTCGACGGTGAGTCCGAGCGCCTGCTGGATCTCCGCAGCCGTCGGCTCGCGACCGAGCTTTCGCATCAGCTCACGCACGCCATCGCGCACTCGATGACTTTCCTGACGCACCGTCCGTGGACGCCAATCCTGACGGCGCAGCTCATCCAGAATCGCGCCCCGCACTCGCACCGTGGCGTATGCAGGAAACTTTTCATCGGGAACGCCGTAGCGACGCAGCGCGTCCAGCAATCCCATCAAACCGATCTGCTGCAGATCCTCGCGACCGATGGCGCCGCCAGTCTGCAATTCCAGCTGCTTGACGACGCGCTTCACCAGAGGCGCGAACGTCACCAGGTGACGTTGCTCGTCCACGGCGCTCATCGGCGCCGGGACAAACTCATCCGCGACTGCGTATCCCGCTTGCATACTTACTCGACGATGAACTTGCCGATCATCACGTCGACGAACGGCTGCTCGGCGCGATCCCTGGTGTAGGTGTCCGCGTAGGCCTTGATGATCGTGGCCGTCAGTTCTTCCACCGTGATCTTGCTGGCAGCGTCCATCGTGAGCGTGGACAGCGCCTTCACCGCGATGCTCTTCAGCAGCGGCAATTGCTCGCGGGTGTCCTTTTCCAGTTCCTCGGGCGTCTTGAACACGAGGTCGACGGCCAGGTAGTGCGGGGCCGGCTCACCTTCCACGCCGCGCAACATGACGATGACCTTTTCGAGGTTCAAATATTTGTATTTGCGCGGATCCGCCTCGGGCTCAGGCTCGGCCTCCGGCGCAGCCTCTGCCGTCGCAGTGGCGCTGCTGTCACGCATGAACCACCAAGTCGCGCCGGCGCCGAGGCCGACGGCAACCACGGTCACCGTCAACAGCGCTGCAACGATCTTTCCGAAACTCATGCGCCACGCTCCTCATCCACTGCGAGCGTGAATGACTTGGCCGATTCTTCATTCGATTCCGACAGCGCGCGGCCCGGGGCTTCGCGTTGTGCTTGCGACTGGCGCTGGCCGTGCTGGCTGGCGCTCTGTTCGCGAGAGCTGTCGGAGACGTGCACTGAAACATCGCCGTGCTGACGATGAATCAAATCCTGCCGCAGTGAATCGCCGATGCCGTGCAACTGACGCGCGACCTCGGCATTGCTGGCGCGCAGATGAACCTGGATGCTGCCCGCTTCACGCTGGATCACGATCTCGATGGTTCCCATCGAGGGCGGATCGAGGCGGATCACGGCATGCTCGCTACGCTGGGTAATCTGCAGCTGAAGGCGTTCGCCCAGCACCACTTCCAACGTCGAGCGCTGCGTGTTCAACGACTGCGCCGGCGATGCGGCGACTGGCGCCAGTACACCGGGCTGTTGAGTCATGCCGTCCACCAGCGCCTGAACCAGGCCGGCATTGGTCACCGAACCAAGCTGGGTGGTACCCAAGGTCGGCTGATTCTCGATGGACAACGCGGCGGCCGTGCTCTTCGATACGAGCGACGTTGCGGCTGCATTGATCGTCGCCGCGCCGAGCGACGACGCTTCAGGAATCGCGGCGAGCACGCTCAATGACAGGTGATCGCGTGCGGCCGTTGGCTGCACGGGCTGCGACACCGAATCAATTGGTAACGATGCCTGCGGCTGCTGCGAGAAGCCAACCGAGCGCTGCGCGTATTCCAGTGGCACGGCGATGGGCTGCGTGAATGTAATCAGACCCGAGAACGCCGGGAGCGCTTCGCTGGCGGTCTCCTCTTCAGACGCCACCGGCTGCTGCTGCTCCGACAACAGATCATCGAGCGTCGATTCGCTCGCTGCGCGCGGCGTGACAGGCAGGGTCGCGAGCGCGTCGGCGCTCAACGACTGACGCAGCTGTTCGCCAAATCGAATCGGCGGAATCGTCGGTTGGGCAACCGGCGCCTGGGGAATCAGCAGCTGTGACAACGATGGCTGCACGTTTGCAGCCGGTACGTCGTTGCCGATCAGAGCTGCGCCGAAAGCGATGGCAGTCATGCCTGCTCCCCGGCGACTTCGCCGTGCACGGCATAGGCCATCCAGCCGGCCTTTTGCTCACGCATCTGGCCAAGCCGAGTGCGCATCGCCTGCGTCTCGGCGATGCAACGTTCGCGCGCCTGCTCGTGCGCGCGCTGCACGGTCGCGAGCGCCTTCATCTCGTTCTCTGACCATTGACCCCACTCGGTGCGGCGGGTCAACAACTCGGCGAGCTGACGATCGACGCTTTCCAACAGCGTCCAATCGCCGCGCTGTGAAGCGCTCAGCAAGTTGCGAGCAACGCTCATGAGCTGGCTGTATCGGTCCTGGTTTGGTCGATCCATGGCGTCAACCCAGGCGCTGATGCATGCCCTGCCAGCCGCGACGCAGAGTCGTCAGCAGGCCAGACACTTCGTCGATGATGGTGGGATCCAGGTTGATGCCGGCGCGGTAAAGGCGATCGGCGCAATAGTCATAGAGCCGGCCGAGGTTTTCGCACACCTCGCCGCCGTTCTCGAAATCCAGCGCGCTCGATAACCCATTCAACATGTCCACGCAACGATCCAGGCTGCGCGCTTTTAATTCGTAACGACGCGCTTCGATGTGCGCGCGGGCGCGGACCAGCTCTTCGAGCAGCCCGTCGGTCAGCAACAGCACCAGCTGCACCGGCGAGGCGTGCGCGACCTGCGCCTTCAAATTGACGGCGTGATAGTTACTGTAGGCTTCGTGATTCACGATCGTGTTTGCTCCTGAAGTCTCGCGCTCGGCCTATGCAGTCGTGCCGACCGTCGCGAACAAGCCCGACGTCTGACTCATGCGCTCCTGCAGAACCTGCAACTGCGTGAACTGCATGAGATAACGCTGATAAGCGTGGTCGTACTGGGCATCGAGGCGCGTCTGACGCGCGGAGAGATTCTTTTGCAGGATCTGCAGACTGTTCTGGCGGGTGGCGATCTGGCCGCTGCCGCTGTCCAGCCACTGATCCAGATACTGGCTCATGCCGCCCAACAAACCCGTGGGCGCGGAAATGCTGGCGCTGCCGAATACTTTGTCGAGCGCTGCCGGATCGGCCTGCAGAGCTTTTTCCATGCGCGCCTGATCGAGCGACAGCTGGCCGTTGCGATCGGCCTTCACGCCAAGCGCAGTCAGGCTGACGCCCTCGTACTCGGTGCGAAGAATGCTGTTGAGCCGGCTGCTGAGCGTGCGAATGCCCGCATCGGAAGCAAATGGCCCAGCCGCGGCCGATTCGGAGCCGGACTTGGTGAGCGAATCGATTGCAGTGCGCAGCGTGTTATACGCCTTGATGAACTCCTGCACTTTGCTGGCAGTGCCGGCGGTGTCGTCGCTAACGGTGAGCGTCAACGGCGCTTCGGTGTTCGTCATCGCACGCGTGAACGTCACGCTCACACCTTCGATGCTGTTGAAGGTGTTCGACGCCTGTTGCATGCGAACGCCGCCCTGCCCGCCCAACCACACAACGGCATCTTGAGCTGCAGTCAGCTGGCGCGAGTTGCTGAGCGCGGTCTGCAGAGTGCTCGGCGGCAACGCGCTGGCGTCGACAGTGATCGCGCCCGCGGCGCCGGTGCTGGTCGAATTCAGCAGCAACTGCGTCTGGCCGCCCGTGGTGACGACCGAAGCCACGACCTTGCCCTGATTGTCGTTGGCCTGATTGATGGCGCGCGCGATTTCGGCTTGCGAGATCGTGCCATCGGAATCGCTGTCGGCTGCCACGAGATTCACGTTGAACGAGCTGCCGTCGGCGAGCTGCACGGTGATCGGGCCGCCGAGCGACACAGGCACCGCCGGCAGATCTTCGAACACGATCTGATGAGCGGTCGCAAGCTGCTCGACATGAAATTGATAGCTGCCCGGCTGCGCCTTCGACGTGGTCGTCGCGGTGGCAATGCCACTGGTGTTGAACGACGTCGCGAACTGCTTCAGGCCCTTGCTCGAGGACAAAGCGCTCAGCGCGGTATCGAACGCACTCAGCGCCGAACGCAGAGTGGTGAGCGCAGTGGCTCTCTTCTGCGCATTCTGGGTCTGCGTGGTCAGCTGCGTCTGCGTCGACTGCGTGTACGCGGTCGCGAGTTGCGTGGCGGTGGTGACTGGATCGAGTGTGGCCATGGCATCTTCCTCGGAGCGGAGTGCTTCAGTCGTCGAAAGGCGACAGAAACCGCGAGGAACTTAAGTCGGCATTGGTTTTTACTTGTTACGCCACCAGACCTGCGACGCCAGCTCGTCCTGGTGCTTTTGGTCGCGCACCTTTGTGACGTGACGCACATTCGACTGCTCCCGCCGCAGCACTTGGTCGAGCGCTTCGTGACGGCGCGCCGCGTCGATCAGCTCGCGCTGAGACAGTGCAAGCTGCGACTCGTGCAATGACAGATCGAGACGATGCGTGGCGACCATTCTTAACATAGCTTGTTTGTAACCGGCCCGATTCAGCGCGAGCGCGGGCGAGCCGCCCACCGGGCCGCTGGCGTCGCACAGGCTCTGCAAATTGGAAAGATTGCGTAGATAACGCTCGCGAGTCGCCCGCTTCTCGGCGACATCGGCGCTGAGGCGATCGACTTCGCGACTTTGCAGGTCGACCAGCCGTCCCAGGCTGCGCAGACGTTGACGTTCGCTCATTTGATCAATCCTTCGAGTGCTGCGATGGTCTGCGTCAGCGGCGCCGCTTCACGCGTGCCCTGATGGAGGAATGCCTCGATGCGCGGATACAGCTCGACCGCCTTGTCGGTGGCCGGATCGGCGCCGGGCACATACGCGCCCAGCGGCAACAGGTCGCGCACCTGCGCGTGCTTGGCGACCATCGCGAGTAGGCCGCGAGCAGCGCGCTGATGCTGCTGGCTTGCCACCAGCGACATACAACGGCTGACCGATTGTGAGATATCGATGGCCGGATAGTGACCGCGCTCGGCGAGCTGACGGGTCAGCACGATGTGACCATCGAGAATGGCGCGCGCCGTATCGACGACCGGATCCTGCTGGTCATCACCTTCGGCGAGCACGGTATAGATGGCGCTCATGCTGCCCTCCTCGCGCTCGCCGTTGCCGGCGGTCTCGACCAACTGCGGCAACAGACTGAACACTGAAGGTGGATAACCGCGCGTCGCCGGCGGCTCACCCAACGCGAGCGCGACTTCACGACGCGCCATCGCATAGCGGGTCAACGAATCGACCAGCAGCAACACGTCGTTTCCCTGATCGCGAAAATGCGCGGCGATGGAATGACACAGCTCGGTGGCGCGTAAACGCATCAGCGGCGATTCATCGGCAGGGGCGACCACGACGATGGCGCGCTTCATCCCGGCTTCGCCGAGTGACAGATCGATGAACTCGCGCACTTCTCGCCCGCGCTCACCGATCAAACCCACGACGACGACATCGGCGACTGTCTGCCGCGTGATCAATCCGAGCAGCACGCTCTTGCCGACGCCGCTGCCCGCCATCAAACCGACGCGCTGGCCCTTGCCGAGCGTGAGAATCCCGTTGATGGCGCGAACGCCGACGTCTAACGGCTCCTTCACCGGTTTTTTCTTCAGCGGATTGACGCGCGGCGGCTGCATGTCCAGCACGTGCTCGCCACCGAGGCGACCGCGACTATCCACCGGTTCGCCCAACCCGTTGACGATGCGACCGAGCCACGACGGCCCGATCCGCAACACATCACGATCCGTTTGCGGCAGCACGCGCGCACCGGTCGCAAGACCTTCGGGCCGCTTGAACGGCATCAAATAAGAGACATCCTCGCGGAAGCCGACGACCTGCGCATCGATCCATTCGCCATTGCCGGTTTCGACACTGCAGCGCTGACCGGTGCTCAACGGACAGCCGCGACTTTCCAGCAGCAGGCCGGAAGCGCCGACGAGTCGGCCGGTCGGTGTTGCGATTGGCACCGAGTTCAACTCGATGCCGCGAAGCGCGGCGCCGATCATGCCGCGTTCACCGAGTCATGAGATTGCGGCAACAAACGCTCTTCGATCTGCTCCATGCACGCGGCAAGGCGCTGACTGCAGCCCGCGTCGGCTTCGCGTTGGCCCGCCTTCACACGGCATTCGCCCGGCTCGAGCTTATCGTCGGCCCACAGGTTCCAACGCTCGGCCTGCAGCGGATCGAGCTCGATGATGCGCTCGCAATCCTCCGGATTGAGATAAACGACGATTTCATCCGCCGCCACGCGCGGCATGGTGGCGAGCGCTTCGTCGACCAGCGCGAGCAGCTGCAAAGGCTGCGTCTGAATTTCCTTGCGAATGACCTGGCGCGCCACTTTGGCGACCAGCTCGATCACTTCCTTGCGCATGGCCGTCTGATAGTCGGCCTGCATTTGTTTCAGCTGTTCGAGCATCTCGCTGGCGGGACCCGCGAGACGTTCGAAACGCGCGAGCGCTTCCTGCCGACCGGCTTCGATACCTTGCTGCTTGCCCTCGTCGCGACCTTCCTGCCGACCCGTCTCCATGCCGGAGCGCAGTCCGCTTTCGTGACCTTCGCGATAGCCCCGCTCCATGCCCCGCTGATAGCCATCCTGCATGGCCGATGCGACTTGCGAAGGCATGGCGCCGGGCCCGGCCCATGCGTTGGGATCCGTCAGTTGCGCCAGCGCGGCGAAGCGATGAGGACGCCAGGCGCGGTTCATTCCAGCACCGCCTCCGCGAACAACTGCACTTCGATCTCGCCGGCATCGGCGAGCGCTTTCACCTGCGCCATGATTTCGTTGCGCGCCTGCTCGACACGGCTGCGCGACACGGGACCGCTACGACGCATGGTTTCTTCGAAAGTCTGTGCCTGACGCCGCGGCATCACACGAATAATGGCGTCGCGCACTGCCGGCTCCGCGCCCTTGAGCGCGATTGCCCATTGCTCGACCGGCACGTCTTCCATGATTCGCAACAGGGTCGGCTCGGTCTGCCGCGAAAGAATGAAGAAGTCGTACATGCTGCGCTCGATCTCGGCGACCACTTCGGCGTCGTGACTGCGCAGGACCTCGACCATGCGCGAGCGATTGTCGGGCAGACGATTGAGGATCTCGGCCACCTGCCGCACGCCGGCGACGCTCGTGCTCTGCAAGCCGAGGCTCGCGAGGCAACGCTCCACCAGCTGGTCCAATTCCACCAACAGCTCGTGATCCACTTCGTTCAAGCGGGCAAGATTGACCAGCACCAGCTCTCGTGTGCCGGACGGCAAAGCTTCGATGACTTGACCGGCCAGCGTCGGAGGCAGGAACGCGAGGAACACGGTCTGCATGCGCACGTGCTCCTGGCTGATGAGATCGGCCAGCCACTTCGGCGACGCCCACTGCAGGCGCGCGAGCTTCGGACGGATGGCGTCTCCGTAAATACTGTTCAGCACGCTGTCCGCGATGTCGGAGCCGAGCGCCAGATCGAGCGAGCGCTTCAAATAGGAACGAGATGCGCCGTGCACGCCGCTCTGCTGGCGATACTCGTCGAAGAAACGTTGCAACGACTGCTTCACCGCTTCGACTTTGATGCCGCTGATGCGCGACATCACTTGCGTTACTTCGAGCAGCTCCTCGCGCGACAGGCAACGAAGCACGGCGGCCGCCGGCTCCTCGCCCATGCTCAGCAAGACGATCGCGGCCTGCTCCAGCGAGCTTGCCCCGGCTACCGGAGTGACTGCATTACTCGCGTCGGACATTCTTCTGCACCCACTGCTTCACGACTTCAGCAACGCGCTCCGGCTCCTTGGCCGCCAGCGCGCGCAGATGATCAACCATCACATCGACCGGCGAGCCCGGCGGCGGCAGGTCGTAATCCTCCAGCAGCGGCCCCACCGGGATCGGTCCCTTGTTGGGGCTTGCTGTCGGCAGAGCCGCGGCGGTAGCAACGCCTGCACCCGCCGATACCGGCGTGGCTTCGACTGTTTGCACTCCAGGCTTCTGTTCACCCGGTGCAGGCAACGCCAGTCGCTGCTTGGCCATGCCCAACAGGGGTCGCGCGATGAGCAGATAGCCGAGCAACGCGGCCAGGGCGTAGCCGAGATAGACGCCAATGTCGAACACGCGCTCGGGCTGCTTCCACCACACCGGCGCTGCGGGCGCATTCGGGAACGCCAGCGAAGAAACGACCAGGGTGTCACCGCGCGCAGTATCGATGCCGAGGCCGCTACGCAAGATGCGATCGATGTTTGCGAGCTGCGCTTCGTTCCACGCGGCGCCGCCCGGAGCCACTGCGTCGTTGAGCACGACCGCGACACTCAGCTTCTTCAGCCGACCGCGGCTGCGCTGGATCTGCGTAACCGTGCGGTCATACGCAAACTGCCGCGTCGACGCGTTTCGCTGCTTGGTGCTGTCGCCCGGGTCTGCGGTGTTCGCCGCTACGTCGATGGGCCGATTACTCAACGAGCCTGGCACGCCCAACCCAACGGGATCGGTGTCCGATTCGGCGCGAACCGACTCGTTGGTGACCTTGGGCGTATCGCCGTACTGCTCGCGCGTCTCTTGGACGCGGTCGTTGTCGACATCCGCGGTGACGCTGAGCTTGAAGTTGTCGTTGCCGACGATGGGCGCGAGCAGATTCTCGACGCTGCGCAGAGTCTCGTCGCGGTAATGATTCGCGGCATCGTTGACCTGCGTCGACTCGTAACCTTCGGTAAGGTCCACGCGGGCGGACAGCAAGTTGCCCGACTGATCGACCAGCGTGACTTTCTCGGCAGCGAGGCCGGTCGTGCTGCTCGCGACCATCTGCACGATTGCGGCGATCTGTTCATTGGAGAGCTTGCGCCCGGGCTTCAAGCCGACCACCACGGACGCCGAGCTCGGCTCGGCGGTGTTGATCACGAACGAGGACGACTTGGCGATCGCGATGTGCACGCGCGCCGACTCGACCGCGTCGATGGTCATGATGCTCTGAGCAAGCTCGCCTTCCAGGCCGCGACGGAAACGCACGTCCTGCACGAACTGACTCACGCCGAGCGGATCGCTGCGATCCATGAGCTCGAGGCCGGCCGGCAATTGCGCCACCACGCCCTTCGACGCGAGCAACATGCGCACTTCGCCCAGCCGGTCCTGCGGGACGAGCACTTGTCCGGTATCGGGATGCAAACGATAAGGAATTCCGGCGCCATCGAGCACCGTCATCATGTCCGCGGCCGCGACCTTCTCGCGCGCGCCGAACAGCGGCTTGTACTCGGACTGATCGCGCCAGGCGAACATCAGCACCACGGCGGTGATGACGGTCGCCAGCAAGACGATCGGCATCAGGCCACGCATCAGCGCCTGCCATTCGAATGGCGCGGCGGCCGCGGATCCGTTGGGCACGGACGCGGCGCCATTGCCTGGCCACCATCTGGCCACAGCGGCTTTCAAAGTATTGGTCACGGGAGCGGGTCTACAACGGCAGCTTGATCAGGTCTTCCATGGCCCCGACGATTTTGTTTCGGGTTTGCATCAGCATGGAGAACGACAGACTGGCCTGCTGGCTCGCGAGCATCGCGCCGACCAGGTCGTCGCTCTGACCGGCATCGACGGCGGCCATCTTCTCGGCGGCAGCTCGATCTTGTGCGTCGACGTGGTGCACGGCGCGTTCGAACAGCGAAGCAAATCCATCGGCGCGCGGCGCTTGGTCATTTGCTGAGGGCTGCGGCGGGGTTTGCCGTAGTGATACGGCGTCTTCGACGATACGCGCCTGCACGGCATCGATCGCGGCAGCCATGTGGCTGGAAGAAAACTGCGTTACTGGCATCGCTTAATCCTTTCGCTCATCGGGTCGCTCAAGACGCCGCAGTGCATTGAGCCTTCCGTTGCATCGACGCGCGCTCGCAGCAGTTGAGCGTGCAACCAACCATTTGCTACACGGCGCACACTTTTTTGTATGACTTCATCGCAACCGTGCGCGCACGTTTCGGGCTAAACCCTAACGCCCACTCAGACCGAGCATGAGAAACAGAAGCAGCACTAAAGAAAGTCGATCGCACATGCGATAACGGCCGCGATGACGACGAAACAATCACACGCTCGCACGCACATCGTGATCGACCCGCGCACCATGGGTCGTCCAGTGCATTTGCTCGGCGGCTTCGCGAATGTACTGCGCGACGAGGTGACAGATTTTTTAAGAACTCGTGTCAATCGTCGCTACAAGGCGAGCTTCCAGATCGACGCTGCGTCGTTTATCGCCGCTCCCGCCGATACGCAGCGCTGGCTCACCTACTCCGCTGGCGACGGGCGCATTCACTTCGCGATCGATCGACCGTTGTTGTTGTGCCTGCTGCGCTATCGCTACGGCTCAGTGATGCCAGAGGTGAGTACAAGTACCGACGGGGAAAACATTCCGCCGTCGCTGCCCATCGACGAACCGGAGACCGCCACCGAAGAACGGCTCTGCGCCATGTTGGGCCAACAACTCGCCGAGCTCACGGTGCGACGGATCGAATCGGTGCAACGACCGCAGCCCGAGACTATCCCGACGATCAGCTTCACCGAGGCGGCGATGCATGGCTCGTGCGACGGCGACTGGCTGTTGCGACTGTCGCTCTCCGAAAGCCGTTGCAATGTCAGCGGCACGCTCATGCTGAAGATTTCCGCGGCCTGGATGACACGTCTGTTACAGGCGCTGACGCCGAACCGCGAACGCTCGAGACAAAAACAAATGGCGGCGACCAAGCCGTTTCCGGCTCGCCTGCAGCTGACTTTGCGGGCGCGCCTGCTGGAAAAGGAAGTGCCGCTTGCGACACTGCTCGATCTGCGACAGGGGGACGTATTGCCGATCAGCCTGGGAGACGCCGATGTGCTCATCGGGGATTCCCGGCTGTTCACCGCCAGCATCGCCGAACACCACGGCAAGCTGTGTCTCACTTCGTTAGCCGACGTGGATTGAACATGAACAACGCATCGAACGCTCCCGACGACCATCTGCTGGCTGACCTCGAAGACGTCCTCGACGATGAAGTCCCCGCCGCCACACCGGCCGCCCCTGCCCCGGCCAAACGCAATTTCGCCCAGATGATGCGCCGGATTCCCGTGACGCTGACGCTCGAAGTGGGCTCGGCGAAATTGTCCTTGCAGGATCTGGCCGAGATCGAGCGCAACAGCGTCGTCGAGCTGGACACGCTGGCCGGCGAGCCGCTGATCATCAAGGTCAACGGCACTGTGATCGGCCGCGCCGAAGTGGTCGTCAGCGGCGAGAACTACGGCCTGAAAGTGGTCGAGCTCAGCGATTTGAATCTGGACTCGCTCACGTCATGAGTTCCTCGCAAGCGCGCTCTACTGCGCGCCTGCTGAGCTTGATGGCTGCACCGTTGCTGTTGCTGGGCTTACTAGCAGCCGCCGGCGCAGCACCCATCGAGATCATCGGCGCCAGCTCCGACGGCAACACCACAGAGTTCACGGTCAAGACTCAGGTCCTGATCATCATGACCCTGCTCGGGCTACTGCCCGTGCTGGCGTTGATGACGACCTGCTTCACGCGCTTCGTGATCATTCTGGCGCTGTTACGCCAGGCTCTCGGCTTGCAGCAGGGACTGCCGAATCGCATCGTCACTGGCGTGGCGCTGATTCTCACGTTGCTGGTGATGCGTCCCATCGGCGAACAGATCTACACCGAAGCGCTGGTGCCGTTCGACAACGAGCAGATCACTTTCCAGCAGGCGTTGAAGACCGCCGAAGAGCCACTGTCGCGCTTCATGCTCGCGCAGACTCACAAGGGCGCGCTGACGCAGATGGCGGAGCTTTCCGGCGAGGCGCACATCACCGATCCGAAACAGCACGGCTTCCTGGTGAAGCTGTCCGCGTTCGTGCTCAGCGAGCTGAAGACCGCGTTCCAGATCGGCTGCATGCTGTTCGTGCCCTTTCTGATCATCGATCTCGTGGTGTCCTCCGTGCTCATGGCCATGGGCATGATGATGCTCTCGCCGCTGGTCATCTCGCTGCCGCTCAAGCTGTTGCTGTTCGTGCTGGTGGATGGCTGGACGCTGACGGTGCAGACATTGGTCGGCAGTATTCAGGCGTATTAGCGAGCGTGATCTCATGAACGCAGATATCGCCGCCGATCTGGTCGGCTCCGCGCTCCGCCTCACCATGGTGCTGGTCTGTGTGCTGGTCGTGCCCGGCATGCTCGTGGGCCTGGTCATCGGCTTCTTCCAGGCCGCGACGCAGATCAACGAACAGACGTTGAGCTTCCTGCCTCGCTTGCTGGTGACGCTGCTCGCGATCGCACTGACGGGCCACTGGATGGCGGCGCAGTTGATGGACTTCTGCGTCGCCGTGTTCCGGGGCGCGGCCACGCTGGTGGGCTGAGGCCGGTCATGGAACTGGTGCTGCAGCAACTTCCGCAACTGCTGAGCGCGGTCTGGTGGCCGTTTTGCCGCGTGCTCGGCATGCTCAACGCGGCGCCGATCATCGGCGAGAACATGGTGCCCATCACCGTGCGCGTGCTGTTGTCAGTCGTGCTCGCGGTGATCTTCGTTCCGGTTGCTCAGCCGGTGGCGCCGATCGATCCGCTGTCCATGCAAGCTGTGGTCACGACGTTGAATCAAGCGCTGCTCGGCTTCGGACTGGGCCTCGCGTTTCATCTGACGATGGCCGTCATGCAGATGCTCGGCTTCGTGGTGTCCTCGCAGATGGGCTTGTCGATGGCGGTCATGAACGATCCCATGACTGGCACGTCGGCGGACGTGATCGCGACGATGTTGTACCTGCTGTGCGTGCTCGTCTTCTTCGGCATCGACGGTCATCTGGTGCTGGCTCAAGTCATCGGCGCGAGCTTTCACACCTGGCCGGTCGGCGGACCGCTCGACATCGCGACGCTGCGTGATATCGCCTACAACGTGGCCTGGGTTTTCTCCGCGGCTCTGCTGCTCGCTATCCCTATCGTGTTCTCGACACTGGTCGTGCAGATGGGCTTCGGCCTGCTGAATCGAATCGCGCCGGCGCTCAATCTTTACTCGCTCGGCTTCGCCGCCATCATCGTGTTCGGCCTGTATGTGCTCGGCTACCTCGTGCAGGTCCTGCCCGGCCACTACTTGCGACTCACGCAGCAGGTACTCGAACTGCTGCGTGTGAAGACGGGGTAACGCCATGGCCGAAGCCTCGCAAGACGACAAGAGCGAAAAAGCATCAGCCCAGAAGCTGCGAAAATCTCGCGAGCGAGGTCAGGTTGCGCGGTCGCGCGACTGGACGACCGCCGTCGGCATCTTCCTGTGCCTGCAACTGACGGTGTTTTTGATTCCGGGTTACCTGGAAGACTTCCGTCTGCTGTTTGCCCGTAGCTTCACGGTGATGAGCCAGCCCGGCGATCTGGAGAACGCCAACTCCACACTGTTCGCCTCCAGCATGCTGCTGCTGTTCAAGATGGTGCTGCCGCTGTTGGTAGTGCCGCTGCTGGTCGGCATTGCCTCCATGTTTCCCGGCGGCTGGGTGATGAGCTTCACGCCGTTGAAGCCGCGCTTCGACAAGCTCAATCCCCTCTCCTATTTCAAGCGAGTGTTCGCTCAGCGCCACATGGTCGAGACGCTCACGTCCATGCTGAAGGCGACCGTATTGATCGCGACCTTGTGGTGGGTGACCCGCGGCAGCATTACCGATTTTCTGGAACTGCAGTCGCGGCCTCTGCCTGAAGCGCTCGAAGGCGCCGCCGATCTCATGCTGAGCGGCGTGATGGCGCTGTGCGCGGTGTTCATCATCTTCGCCATCATCGACCTGCCGATCCAGGCGTTCGTGTTCATGCGCGAGCAACGCATGAGCAAGCGCGAAGTCAAGGAAGAACATCAGCACAACGAAGGCCGGCCCGAAGTCCGGCAGCGCATTCGTCAGATTCAGCAAAAGATGTCGCGTGGCGCGATCCGCAAGGCAGTGCCGACCGCGGACGTCGTCATCGTGAATCCCGAGCACTACGCCGTCGCCGTGAAGTACGACGAGAAGCGCGCCAGCGCGCCGTTCGTCATCGCCAAGGGCGTCGACGAGATGGCGCTGTACATCAAGGCTGTGGCCATCGAGCACAACGTCGAAGTCGTGCCGCTGCCGCCGCTGGCCCGCGCCATTTACAACACCAGCCAGGTGAATCAGCAGATCCCGGCGGCGCTGTACGAAGCCGTCGCCAGCGTGCTCGCCTATGTGCTGCAGATCCAAGCGTTTCGGAAAGGCAGTCGCAAAGTGTTGCCGACGCTGCCCAGCGAACTTTCCTTGCCCCGTTTATAAGGTGAGCCGTGCATGAGCGCCGCGCCTGAGAATTTCCTGACCCGCACCGTCCACTCGCTGCAACAGCATCGCGCCGCCGTGCCGATGTTCCTGATGGCGCTGCTGGCGATGATCATCCTGCCGCTGCCGCCGCTGCTGCTGGACGTGCTGTTCACGTTCAACATCGTGCTGGCGCTGATCGTGGTGCTGGTCAGCGTGACGACACGGCGGCCGCTGGACTTCTCCGTGTTCCCCACGGTGATCCTCGCCACCACGTTGATGCGCCTGGCGCTCAACGTCGCCTCCACTCGCGTCGTACTGCTCAATGGTCACGAAGGCACGCATGCCGCCGGTCGCGTCATCGAGGCGTTCGGTCACGTGGTCATCGGCGGCAACTTCGTGGTCGGCCTGGTGGTGTTCGTCATTTTGATGATCATCAACTTCGCGGTGGTCACCAAGGGCGCCGAGCGTATCTCTGAAGTGTCGGCGCGCTTCACGTTGGACGCGTTGCCCGGCAAGCAGATGGCCATCGACGCCGACTTGAACGCGGGCCTGATCAATCAGGAAAAGGCCCAGCAGCGACGCCGCGAAGTCGCCGCCGAAGCGGATTTCTATGGCGCGATGGACGGCGCGTCGAAGTTCGTGCGCGGTGACGCCATCGCGGGCATCCTGGTGTTGCTGATCAATATGGTCGGCGGCGTGATCATCGGCTCGCTGATGCACGGCCTGTCGTTCGGGGAAGCGTTCAAGCTGTACGCTCTGCTCACCATCGGTGACGGCCTCGTCGCGCAGATTCCGGCGCTGTTGTTGTCGGCCGCCGCGGCCATCATCGTCACTCGCATCAGCGATTCGGGCGACTTCGAGAAGCAGGTGGGCTCGCAGATGCTCGCCTCGCCGAGCGTGCTCTACGGCGCGGCTGGCATGATGCTGGTGCTGGGTCTGATTCCTGGCATGCCTTGGCTCACATTCCTCGCGTTCGCTGCAGTGCTGGCGTTTGCCGGCTGGCGGATGACCAAGCACGAGGCTTCCGCACCGGATGCAAACGCTGCCGCCGAAGCAGCCATCATCGCGCAACCCACGCCAGAACTGGATTGGCGCAGCTTACCCTTCGTGGAGCCGCTCGGCGTCAGCGTCGGCTACAAGCTGGTCGGGCTCATCGACCGCAACCAAGGCGCGCCGCTCGACGCACGACTCAAAGGTGTGCGTCAAACGATGAGCGAGTCGATGGGCCTGCTGTTCCCCCCGATTGGCGTACGCGACGATCTCACTTTGCCGCCGAACCAATATTCGGTCCTGCTGCACGGGACTGTGATCGCGGAGGCGGAAGTTCATCCCGACAAGCTGATGGCGATCGCATCGGCGCAGGTGTACGGCGAGATCGACGGCATTCCCGGCATCGAGCCGGCTTACGGTATGCCGGTGATCTGGATTGCGCCGAGCGAGCGCGCCAATGCGTTGGGGCTCGGCTATCAGGTGGTCGATGGCGCCAGCGTCATCGCCACGCATGTTTCCAAGCTGGTGCGCGAGCATATGTCGGAACTGATTCGTCACGAGGACGTACCTGCTCTGCTCGAACGACTGGGCGCCATGTCGCCCAAGCTCGCCGCCGCCGTCGAGAAGGCGCTGACGCACAGCCATTTGCTGAAAGTGTTCCGGCTGCTGCTGGCGGAGCATGTGTCGCTGAAGGACATCGTTCCCATCGCGACCACGCTGCTGGAAAGCGCCGAGACCACCAAAGACCCCATTCTGCTCGCGGCCGAGGTTCGCTGCGCCCTGCGTCGGCAGATCGTGAGCTCCCTGCTCGGGAAGTCGACGCAGATGAGGGCCTTCAATCTCACCGGTGAGCTGGAGAGCATGCTGCTCGGCTCGCTCAATCAGGCGACCCAGACCGGCAAGGTCGCGCTCGACAATTATCCCGTCGATCCGAATCTGCTGTCGCAATTGCAGACCAACATGCCGGTGATGCGCGAACAGATGAAGCAGCAAGGCGTGCCGCCGCTGCTGTTGGTGATGCCGCAGATCCGGCCGCTGCTCGCGCGATATGCGCGATTGTTTGCGCCGGGCCTGGCGGTGCTTTCGTACAACGAAATTCCGGAGCACAGGGACATCAGCATCATCGGCTCGCTGGGCTGAGCTCTGTCCTCGGCCGCTGCTGCAAAATCACGATGGCCGCTTCGGCCGCCGCTCGAAACAGCGAGGCCGGCGGCAGCTCGACCGACAGTTGCGGCGGCAACATGGCCGACGAGTTTTCGTTGACCACGCTGAGCAGCGTATTGCCTTGCGTGACCTGCGCGCGTCGCAGGCGCAATCCTGCGCGGCTGAGCGACGATGCGATGCTGGGCAACGCTTGTTGAATCACGAGTAAGCTGGGCCGCTGCTCGCACGCTACCAGCAATTCGATATCGTCGTCGGACGACTGAACGTGCAGCACGATGCTGCCCATCGCCGGCGGTGCCAGACCCAGCTGCAGCGCCAGTGGCAGCCCGCGACGGGCCGGCTTGCGTCGCGCGCGATCGATCGCGACCACCAGACGTAGCATCAGATGCATCCCCGCCCATGCGTAGACCGGCAGCAGCCAGCGTTCATGCGCGGTGGCGTTGGGCATAAAGCTCGAATCTCGAAACAAGGCCGCAGTGCCTGCGCGTGCTCCGTTCGAATCGGCGCCGTAGCCTGGCGCACGGGTCCAGTGTTCTTGAGCAAGCGACCGCCAGGTCGAGGCCATAGCGGCTGGATCCGGCAGTTGCCACGCAATCTGTCGAAGCACGGCCTGGTCCAACTGCATGGCTTTGTGTTGGTTCAGCGCCATGTTGTTGAGCGCATTCGGTGTGGAGGGTTCACGTAGCGCGAGCTCCAGGTGCGGCTCAGTCGCGAGAACCTGCATCATCAGAGTGTCGCCAGGGCGCAGTCCGTCGGCCATGCGGTTCAGCCCCATCAGGCGCAGCTCGGTGCCATTGGCCATGGTCACCAGCAAATCGTCGCCCGCTGAATCCGCGAGCGTGAGTAACAATGTTTCCCCCGGCGTGGGCGTGCGGTCACCGGTGCGTTGTTGTGCGACCCGCGGCTGGACGATCGCGGAGACTCTCTCCACAGCCATTGTTCTTTTCCCCCAGTTGCGTCCGCCTCAAACAAAAGGAGCCAACCGTTCAGTCACGGCTGGCTCCCCAATTCAGGGAACTGTTACTGCATCAGAGACATGACCAGCTGCGACATGCTGCTGCTCTGCTTGAGGGCCGACGTACCAGCCTGCAGCAGCAGCTGCTTGCTGGTGGAGTTCGACGTTTCCACGGCGTAGTCCACGTCCATGATACGGCCGCGCGAAGAGGACACGTTCGTGATCATATTGCCGAGGTTGTTGTACACGTGGTCGAGACGGTTCGAAGCAGCACCGAGCTGCGCACGCACCGTGCCCACCGCCGTGATCGCCGTGTCGATGGTGGTGATGATGGCGTTGGTGCCGCCGGTCAACTCCGTGCCAGCCGCGGGAGCGGCGAAGCCGGCGTAGTTGCTGCTGACGTTGCCCAGCGCGGTGGCCAGAGCGGTCAGGTTGGTGGCGGTGTCGACAGCCATCGTTTCAGAGGCGCTGGCGCCGATCTGGAACGAGACGGAGGCGGACAACAGGCCGGCCGAACCGTCGGTGGTCGTGCCGTTGCTGAACAGGCGCGAGCCACCGAAGGACGAAGAGCGCACGATGTTGCTCAGTTCGAGGCCCAGGGCATCGTACTCAGCCTGCAGCGCCGTCTTGTCGTTGGCCGTCGTGGAAGCGGTGAAGGCTTCGGTCGCGAGGTCCTTCATACGCAGCAGCACGTTGCTCAACTCGGAGAACGCGCCTTCGGCGGTCTGCATCATCGAGATGCCGTTCTGGGTGTTGCGCTGAGCGACGGCCATGCCGCGGGTCTGCGCATCCAGGCGGGTGGCGATCTGCAAGCCGGCAGCATCGTCCATCGCGCTGTTGACGCGGAAGCCGGTGCCGAGGCGGGTCAACGAAGTGGACAACGCCTTCTGAGTGTTGCCGACCGAATTCTGCGTGGACAGCGACGCAGCGTTGGTGTGAAGAGAAAGCATTTCAAGAACTCCTGGTGGTTGTCGTCTTGGGCGCCAACCATTCGGTTCTTCGCGCCCTCAGTCCCTGAAGGCGGCGGTCCGTTCGGAGTTCTTAAATAGCTTGCACCGAAGTTTTTTCGTGACTGGCGTCACACTCCGGGGACTCTCACCCATCCTTCCATGAGCACGCGAGCGCTGCGGCTCATGATGGCTTTGGTGACCGTCCATTCCCCGTCGACTCGTGCAGCCTCGGCGCCGACGCGCAACGTGCCCGATGGATGGCCGAAGCGCACCGTGTTCCGCTCGCCGCCACCGGCCGCGAGATTCACCAGCGTGCCTGGAATGGCGGCTGCCGTGCCGATGGCGACCGCGGCCGTACCCATCATCGCGTGATGCAGCTTGCCCATCGACAGTGCGCGCACGAGCAGATCGATATCGCCCGCCTGCACGTGCTTGCCGCTGGAGGAAACATAGCTGGCCGGCGGCGCGACGAACGCGACCTTCGGCGTGTGTTGGCGTTTCGCGGCCTCTTCGAGCGTTTTGATGAGGCCCATGCGAATCGCGCCGTGCGCGCGAATGTTTTCGAACATGGCCAGCGCTTTGCCGTCGCTGTTGATGGCTTCCTGCAATTCAGCGCCGGTGTAGCCGATGGCGTCCGCGTTCACGAAGATGGTCGGAATGCCGGCGTTGATCATGGTCGCTTTCAGCGTGCCGAGGCCGGGCACCTCGAGATCGTCGACCAGCTTGCCGGTTGGAAACATCGCGCCGCCCGCGCCTTCCTCGTCGGCGGCCGGATTGATGAATTCGAGCTGCACTTCGGCGGCGGGGAATGTCACGCCATCCAGCTCGAAATCGCCGGTCTCCTGCACGACTCCGTTCGTCATCGGCACGTGCGCGATGATCGTCTTGCCGATGTTCGCCTGCCAGACGCGAACCGTGGCGATACCGTTCCTTGGAATACGGCTCGGATCGATCAATCCGTTGCTGATGGCGAACGGTCCGACGGCGGCGGACAGGTTGCCGCAGTTGCCGCTCCAGTCCACGAAGGGTTTGTCGATGGAGACCTGGCCGAACAGATAATCGATGTCGTGGTCCTGTTTTGTGCTCTTCGAGAGAATCACGGTCTTGCTGGTGCTAGAGGTCGCACCCCCCATGCCATCGATCTGTTTGCCGTACGGATCGGGACTGCCGATGACCCGCAGCAGCAACTCATCGCGCGCCGCGCCGGGCGCCTGAGCCGCCGCAGGCAGGTCCTGCAGGCGGAAGAACACTCCCTTGCTCGTGCCGCCCCGCATGTAGGTGGCGGGAATCTTGATCTGAGGTGCGTGGGCCATAGTGGTTCTAGGCGACTTTCGACGATTCGAGGAAATCCTGCGCGAAGCGTTGTAACACGCCGCCGGCTTCGTAGATCGAAACTTCTTCCGCGGTGTCGAGGCGGCAAGTCACCGCCACTTCAACGCGCTCGCCATTGCGACGGTGAATGACCAGCGTGAGATCTGCTCGCGGCCTACGCGCGCCGATAACGTCATAGGTTTCAGTGCCATCGATGTTCAGCGTCTTACGATTGACGCCCGGTTTGAACTCGAGCGGCAGCACCCCCATGCCGATCAGGTTCGTGCGATGGATGCGCTCGAAGCCCTCGGCAACGATGGCTTCGACGCCAGCCAAACGCACGCCCTTCGCCGCCCAGTCACGCGACGAGCCCTGACCGTAGTCGGCGCCCGCGATGATGATCAGCGGCTGTTTGCGCTCCATGTAGGTCTCGATGGCTTCCCACATGCGGGTGACTTTGCCCTCCGGCTCGATACGAGCCAGCGAGCCCTTCTTCACTTGCCCGTCCACCACGGCCATTTCGTTGACCAACTGCGGGTTCGCGAACGTCGCTCGTTGCGCGGTCAGGTGATCGCCACGATGAGTCGCATAAGAATTGAAGTCCTCTTCCGGCAAGCCCATCTTGGCGAGATATTCGCCCGCGGCGCTGTCCAGGAGAATGGCGTTCGAAGGCGAGAGATGATCCGTCGTGATGTTATCGGGCAGCACCGCCAGCGGACGCATGCCCTTCAACGTGCGCTCACCCGCCAACGCGCCTTCCCAATAAGGCGGCCGACGAATGTACGTGCTTTGCGGTCGCCAGTTGTACAACGGGCTGATCCTCACCGAGCTCGCCGCGCTCGGGGCGAACATCGGCTCATAGACCTTGCGGAAATGCTCGGGCTTGACGCTCTTGGCGACGATGGCGTCGATCTCTTCGTCGCTCGGCCAGATGTCTTTCAGCGTGACCGCCTTGCCGTTCTTGTCGACGCCCAGCACGTCTTTCTCGATGTCGAAGCGAATCGTGCCGGCGATGGCGTACGCCACGACCAGCGGCGGCGAAGCAAGGAACGCCTGCTTGGCATACGGATGAATGCGCCCGTCGAAGTTACGATTGCCGGACAGCACGGCGGTCGCGTACAGATCGCGATCGATGATCTCCTGCTGGATCTTCGGATCCAGCGCGCCCGACATGCCGTTGCACGTCGTGCAGGCGAACGCCACGATGCCGAAGCCGAGTTGTTCCAGCTCGGGCAGCAGCTTCGCTTCTTCCAGATACAACTGCACGGCCTTCGAGCCCGGCGCGAGCGATGATTTCACCCAGGGTTTGCGCGTGAGACCCCGCGCGTTCGCGTTTCGCGCGAGCAAGCCGGCGGCGATGACGTTACGTGGATTGCTGGTGTTCGTGCAGCTCGTGATCGCAGCGATGATCACCGCGCCATCGGGCATCTGACCCGGGACTTCTTCCCACTTGCTGGCGATGCCACGCTTGGCCAGATCCGTGGTGGGCAGCCGCTTATGCGGGTTCGACGGACCCGCCATGTTACGAACCACCGAGGACAGATCGAACTTCAGCACGCGCTCGTATTCGGCTGTCTTCAGGCTGTCGGCCCACAAGCCGGCTTGCTTCGCGTAAGTCTCTACCAGCTTCACTTGCTCATCGCTGCGGCCCGTGAGCTTGAGATAGTCGATGGTCTGCTGGTCGATATAGAACATCGCCGCCGTGGCGCCGAATTCCGGCGTCATGTTCGAGATGGTGGCGCGATCGCCCAGCGTCAGCGCCGACGCACCTTCGCCATAGAACTCGATGTATGCGCCGACGACCTTCTCTTTGCGCAGGTACTCGGTGAGCGCGAGCACGAGGTCGGTCGCAGTGATGCCTGGTGCCGGTTTGCCCGTCAGCTCGACGCCAACGATGTCCGGCAAACGCATCCACGAAGCGCGCCCGAGCATCACGCTCTCCGCTTCCAGACCGCCGACGCCGATGGCGATCACGCCAAGCGCGTCGACGTGCGGCGTGTGACTGTCCGTACCCACCAGCGTGTCCGGGAACGCGACGCCGTCCACTGCATGAATCACCGGCGACATCCGCTCCAGGTTGATCTGGTGCATGATGCCGTTGCCCGGCGGAATCACGTCCACGTTCCGGAACGCGAGCTTGGTCCAGTTGATGAAATGGAAACGATCGTCATTGCGACGATCCTCCACCGCCCGGTTCTTCGCGAACGCATCCTTGTCGTAGCCGCCGTACTCGACCGCCAGCGAATGGTCGACGATCAGCTGCGTCGGCACCACCGGATTGATCTGCGAAGGATCTCCGCCCTTGTCCGCAATCGCATCCCGCAACCCGGCGAGATCGACCAGCGCCGTCTGCCCGAGGATGTCGTGACAAACGACGCGGGCCGGGAACCACGGGAAGTCGAGATCCCGCTTGCGCTCGATGAGCTGCTTCAACGAAGCCGTGAGCGTCGCTGGGTCACAGCGACGCACCAGGTTCTCGGCATGCACACGGGAGGTGTACGGCAACTTGGCGTAGGCCCCAGGCTGAATCGCATCGACGGCTTCGCGCGCATCGAAATAATCCAGCTGAGTTCCGGGCAGGCGTTTGCGATGGGCAGTATTCATATTACTTGCGTTGTTCGATCGGCACGAACTTGAGATCTTCCGGACCGGTGTAATTGGCGCTCGGGCGGATGATTTTACCGTCAATGCGCTGCTCGATGATGTGCGCGCTCCAGCCAGATGTGCGGGCGATCACGAACAGCGGCGTGAACATGGCGGTAGGCACGCCCATCACGTGATAGCTCACGGCGCTGAACCAATCGAGGTTGGGGAACATCTTCTTGATTTCCCACATCACCGACTCCAGGCGCTCGGCGATGTCGAACATCTTGGTGTTGCCCGCTTCCTGGGACAGATCCAGTGCGACCTGCTTGATCACTTTGTTGCGTGGGTCGGAGATCGTGTACACCGGATGACCGAAGCCGATGACCACTTCCTTGCGCTCCACGCGCGCGCGAATGTCGGCTTCCGCTTCGGCCGGCGTGTCGTAGCGCTTCTGGATCTCGAAGGCCACTTCGTTCGCGCCGCCATGCTTCGGGCCGCGCAGCGCGCCGATGCCGCCGCAGATGGCCGAGTAAATATCGGAGCCGGTGCCGGCAACCACGCGAGACGTGAACGTCGACGCGTTGAACTCGTGCTCGGCGTACAGGATCAGCGACGTGTGCATCGCCTTGACCCACGAGCGCGGCGGCTTCTGCTGATGCAACAGGTGCAGGAAGTGACCGCCGATCGAGTCCTCGTCCGACTCCGTTTCGATGCGCTTGCCGTTGTGGGCGAAGTGGTACCAGTACAGCAGCATCGAACCGAGCGAGGCCATGAGCTTGTCGGCAATGTCACGGGCGCCCGCATGATTGTGATCGTCCTTCTCCGGCATCACGCAGCCCAGGACCGACACGCCCGTGCGCATCACATCCATGGGATGGGCCGAGGGCGGCAACTGTTCGAGCGCGGTCTTCACCGCCGCAGGCAAGCCACGCAGGGCCTTCAGTTTGGTCTTGTACGCCTTCAGTTCGGCGACCGTGGGCAGCTTGCCGTGGACCAGCAGATGAGCGATTTCTTCGAACTCACATTGAGCGGCGACGTCGAGAATGTCATAGCCGCGATAGTGCAGATCGTTGCCGCTGCGACCGACCGTGCAAAGCGCGGTATTGCCGGCGACGGTGCCGGACAGAGCAACTGACTTCTTCGGCTTGAACCCGGCCTGGCCAGAGCTGGACTGAGTGGGAGTGTCGGTCATGCAAGTCTCCTGGTCTTACTTCTTGGCTTTGAAGAGCGCGTCGAGGTGTTGCTCGTAGGCGTGATAGCCGATGCGCTCATACAACTCTTCGCGCGTCTGCATCGTGTCCACCACATTGCGCTGGTGGCCGTCGCGACGGATCGCGGTATAAACATTCTCCGCGGCTTTGTTCATGGCACGGAACGCGCTCAGCGGATACAGCACCATCGCCACGCCCGCTTCGTTCAGCTCGGGCACGGAGAAAAGCGGCGTCTTGCCGAATTCGGTGATGTTCGCCAGCACCGGCACTTTCACCGCGTCCACGAAGCGCTTGTAGGTCGCGATGTCGTAAGCGGCCTCGGCGAAGATGGCGTCGGCGCCCGCTTCGACACATTTGATAGAGCGCTCGATCGCGGCGTCGATGCCGAACGAAGCGATCGCGTCGGTACGCGCGATCAAATAGAAATCCGGGTCGGTCTTCGCATCGGCCGCGGCTTTCACGCGATCGACCATTTCTTCGGTGGAGACCAGCTCCTTGCCCGGGCGGTGACCGCAACGCTTGGCGCCGACCTGGTCTTCGATGTGACAACCGGCGGCGCCGAACTTGATCAGGCTCTTGATGGTGCGGGCGATGTTGAATGCACTCGGGCCGAAGCCGGTGTCGATGTCGACGATCAGCGGCACGTCGCACACATCGGTGATGCGGCGAATGTCGGTCAGCACGTCGTCCAGATTGTTGATGCCGAGGTCGGGCATGCCGAGCGAGCCCGCCGCGACGCCGCCGCCGGACAGGTAGATGGCGCGGTAGCCGGCCCGCTTGGCGAGCAGCGCGTGGTTCGCATTGATCGCGCCCACGATCTGCAGCGGCTTCTCGGCCGCCAGTGCCGAGCGGAAATGGGATCCGGCGGATGCCATGGCAAGTCTCCTTGGAAAGGCTGGAAACGGGGTTGCAGGAAGAGAGCAAGAGTTATGCCGGCTGACTGCCCGTCCTAACCCATTGATCTACATCGCAATGAACGGTGCGAGCGGGAGTGGCGGTTTCAACAACGAAACATTACAGTTTCATCTCTGAAACAGGGTGAAACTACTGTCATGAATGCTCAGGTTGTCCGTCCGAACGATCCGCCCCGAATCGTCGCCGTCGGCCTGCATCGGCTGAAGGATCTGTTCCGCGACCTCGCCCCGACCTATGCCCAGGCGGCGCGGGTCGAGGTGCTCGACAGCGGCTTCGAAACCGCCGTCGACAACATTCGGGAGTTGAGCCGGTCGCAGCCGATCGATGTGCTGGTCGCGGCCGGCTCGAACGGAGCCTTCCTTCGACAACACCTCGATCTGCCCGTCGTTCTCGTGCGCGTCGGCGGCTTCGACATCATGAGCGCCCTCGGCCGGGCGCGGAGTATTTCGTCGCGGATCGCTCTCGTCACGCACGGAGCCCTGCCGGTCGAGCTCGAACGTTTCAACGAACTGTTCGGCTTGGGCATCGAACAACGTAGTTACAGAACCACCGATGACGCGAGAAATTGCGTGCTCGAACTGCGCGCTCGGGGCATCGAAGTCGTGGTCGCACCGGGGCTGGTGACCGATCTCGCGGAGGCCGCCGGCATGTCGAGTGTGTTTCTGTATTCGGAAGACGCCGTACGTGAAGCGCTGGACGACGCCGTTGAAATGGCCCGACTGTCGCGCATGGAAGCGGCGAAGCGCGAGCGGTTGAACACGATCCTGGGTCAGCTGCGCGACGGCGTCGTCGCCGTCGATATGAATGAACGCATCGAGATTTTGAATCCCGCCATGGCGCGGCTGTTGGAACGGCCGGCGGTCGATCTCATCGGCCGCAAGCTGAGCGACGTCGCACCCGAATTATCTCTTGCGCGAACCCTGCGTGAGCCTCGCGCCGAAATCGACGAACTGCAGAAACTCGGCGCTCGCGCGGTGCTCACGAGTCGGTTGCCGATCACCGAGCAAGGCTCGCAGACCGGCGCCGTGCTCACCTGTCAGGATCCCGAATCCATCCAACGTGTGGACCGCGACCTGCGTGCGCGCCGGCACAAGCCCGCCACCAATGTTCGCTATCGGCTCACCGATCTGGTCGGCACGAGCCCTGGCATCGTTCATACCAGATCTTTGGCGGCACAGTACGCGCGCAGCGACGCGACGGTTTTGATATTCGGCGAGAGCGGTACCGGCAAGGAATTGCTGGCGCAAGGCATTCACGCGGCGAGCAAACGCGCGAACCAGCCTTTCATTGCCGTCAACTGCGGCGCTTTTCCCGAATCGCTGCTGGAAAGCGAGCTGTTCGGCTACGAGGAAGGCGCGTTCACCGGCGCACGCCGTGGCGGCAAGCTCGGTCTGTTCGAAGCCGCGCACACCGGCACAATTTTTCTCGACGAGATCGGCGAGATGCCGGTGTCACTCCAGACGCGACTGCTGCGCGTGTTGCAAGAGAAAGAAATATTGCGCGTCGGCGCCATCGAGCCCACGCGTGTCGACGTTCGCGTCATCGCCGCCACCCATCGCGACCTCACCGAGCGCATCGCCACCGGCGAGTTTCGCCGCGACCTCTATTATCGTTTGAATATTCTGCGACTGGAGCTGCCTGGATTGCGCGACCGTCGACAGGATCTCCCGGAGCTGGTCGCCCATCTGGCGCGAAAGATCGCGACGCGCACGAGCATCGACATCACGAATGATGCCCGAGTACAGAAGTTGCTGGCGGCCGCCCGAACATACGACTGGCCGGGCAACGTGCGCGAGCTGGAGAACTTGCTGGAACGCGTGGCCATGCTGGCGAGCCACAGCGATGTGACTCTCACTGACATGCAACTTCAGGAGCTCATGCCCGAGATCGCGGCGGGCAATTCTGCCAGGCCCGCCTCCACCATCTCGGCTCACCGAGCCGAATCGGAGCTCGATCTCATCCGGCGTGTGCTGGAAGAATGCAACGGCTCCTACGCCGAAGCCAGCGCGCGGCTTGGAATCAGCCGCACGACACTATGGCGTAGACTGAAAAGAGGCGCAGCCTGAAACGAATCAGAACGACAGCGAGTCGGGTCGCTCGTTGCGCAGGATGCGATTCTCGCGCGCGGGCGACTTGAACATCTGGCCGTCGCCGGTGCGTGCGCCCTGCTTCTCGCTCACACCCGAATCCGGAGTGAAGCCCGATGCGGCGGGACACTGCACGTTGCCACTCATGCGGAAGGACAACGCTGCTTGCAGGCGACGCTCCAGCGGGTCGCCAAGTTGACGATCGAAGTCGTCCGCCACCGAGCAGCCCGGCAGATCGACGCTGCCCACGTCGGGCGAGTTGTCCGGCGTGAAGCCATCCGGATACGAGCCGAAGTTGGCTGCGTTACGGCCTTCGAACTGGATCGAGAAGTACGTGGTGCCGCAGTTGTCCTGCGGATAGAAACCATACGGCTTGCCGCAAGTCGTCGAGCCAATCTGATAAACATCGAAACCCACGCCGCGCAGGCTGTTGATGATGGACTCGCTCGCCGAGCAAGTGTTGTTGCCGGTGATGACGTACACGCGATTCAGGTTCAGCGTCGGCAACGACGTGCCCGCGGGCGCGCCACCGGGCAAGCCCACGGTCCGGGTATGAAATGGCGTTGGCGCGAGCGGTTGGCCCGTGACCGGATTCGTGCTCGTATGTTTGTCGTTGAACACCAGTCGCTCGAACGGCTGGCCGGTGGTCATGGCCGGGCCGGCGATCATGTAAGCCAGCTCGCTGGCGAGATCGAGATAACCACCGCCGTTGTAACGCAGGTCCAGAATCAGGTCTTGAACGTTGGCGGCGCGCAGCGCCGTCATCGCATTGAGCAACTGTGTCTCGGCGGTGCCGATGTGATCGTTGAACACCATGTAACCGACCGGCACGCCGCCCTGATCGATGACCGAGGTCGTGAGCACTGGCTGGTGTGTGACTTCCACGCTGGTCAGCTGGATCACTCGCGTAGCGCCAGAGGTCTCGCGAATCGTGAACGTATGCGACTCGCCCGGATTGGCGGGAAAGAATGCGGCATTCAGCTGATCGACGGCCGAGCTCGTGTTTGCGTTGATCACGTCGACGCCGTCGGCGGTCAGCACTTCGGCGCCACGCATGACGTTCTGCGACGAAGCCGGCGAGTTCGGCTCGACGAATGCAACGACCACTTCGCGCGGCGGCGTGCCGGCGAGGATCATCCATTGCGCGCCGTAGCCGACTTCGACGCCGCTTGTGGACAGGTCTTCCCACACGTCGGTCGGATAAGTGAAGTGGAACTGATCCTTGTCCCGGCCGGACGGCGTGGTCAGCGGCGTCTTCAATTCTTCGAAATAAGCCTCGGTCGTGAAGCCCGTCGGATTGGTATCGGGCACTTCCGAGTACCAGAGGTACAGCTCGTTGGTCCACGAGCGCAGGAACATGTTTTGGGTGAAAGTTGAACCGGATCGGTCGGAGGTCCCCGCTCGCGGCGAGGCGCACTGATTCGCCAGCGTCGAGGACTGAGCGAACACGCCCCGGTTGTAGCTGACACCGCCGCTGATGCCGCCGTTGTTGCCGCCGGTATTACCGAGCGAGCCACTGCCACCACCACCGCCGCCGCAGCCCGCGACGGCCAACATCGCCACCAGCAATGCGCCTCGTCCCATCGATGCCATAGCCAGTCAGCTCCCTGGGTTGGTTCCCGCACCTTTTACTATATAGGTCATACCAAAAGTATGACAGGACACACATTTGCTCGCCCGGCCGCGTTCAGCGGCGGCGCGTCAACAACGGTTTGGGACCGCCCTCGACGCCGGCCAGCGCCAGCGATGTGAGCAACAATCCTTGCGGCCCCAGCCACGAGCGCACCGGTTCGTACCATTCATCGAGCGAATGTGCTTTATCGGCAATACCGCCGCCCGACGCCGTGATGGCGGGAATGCCCAATCCCATCGGCACATTCGCGTCGGTGCTGCCCGCGGTTGCAATCGGGGCTTTTTCACCCAAGGCCAGCAAAGCGCCCGTCCATGCCGCGGCAACGGCATTGTCACTACCGCCCGCGCCTGCCGGCCGATCGCCGAGCAACGTACGCTCGACGCGAACGGGCTCGGCGCCCCAACGCTTACCCTCCTCCACGCCGGCTCGGTCAGCCGCCGCCAGAATCTTTTCTTCGAGCGCGGCCAAAGCCGTCGCGGATTCTGAACGGATGTCCAACTGCAGCTGCGCCTTTTCGGCAATAGCGTTGATGGCCGTTCCGCCAGACACGATAGAAACAGTGAAGGTCGTCTTCGGCTCGGCGGGGGCCTGGAGATCGGAAATCGCGCTGATCGCCCGGCCCATGGCATGGACCGCGCTGGGCGTACCAAAGTTCTCGTAACTATGGCCGCCAGGCCCGGTGAATGTGACTTGCCAGCGATGGCTGCCCACGGCTCGCGTCACCACTTCCGACTCGCCGGGCGAAAGTCTTGGCGACTCCGTGCCGTCGACTGAAATAAAGCCGTCGATATCCTTTCGGTCGCGGAACAACGCTTTCACGCCCCGGAGATTGCCGAGCCCTTCTTCTCCCACCGTGGCAACAAACAAAATGTCGCCCTGAGTGCGCAGCTGGTGCTCTTGCATCGCTCGCAAGACGGTAAGCAGGACGGCGAGCCCTCGCGCGTCATCGCTGATGCCCGCGCCGTAGTATCGGTTGCCTTCCTTGCGAACCTTCACGTTGGTGTCCGCGGAGAACACGGTGTCGAGATGCGCCGACAGCACCAACAGGGGTCCGTTGCGGCGAGTGCCTGGACGACGCGCGATCACATTACCCTCGGCATCGATGTTGATCTCGCTGAGTCCGAGCTCGCGCAAGCGACGCACATAGTCGTTCGCACGGCCCTCCTCTTTACGTGACGGCGCCGGAATCTCGGCGATCTCGATCTGCTCGCGCAGCGTGCGTTCGTCGTCGCGACGGATCTGCTCCAAAGCCGCTTTCACGGCCGGCTTGCCACTGATGGTCTTCAACACAGCCGGCGAATCGGCCGCCAAGTTCTCCGCTTGGGCGTTACCAAACAAAGCACCCGACAAACACAACACGCTGGCGAGCACGAGGCTCGCCGATTTCCCAAATCGCATCGTCATCGTTACCTGCGGACGCCTGGCCGTAATGAAGCCGGCATTATGCCTGAGCCGGCAATGCAGGCGTCGGCGCAGCGGCCGGCGCGGCCGGCTGTGTGGCCTTGAGCAGGCCATCCAGCCCATTGCCCGACAAGCCCACTTCCTTGATCAGCTGATCGACCACCGGAGCGTACGCACGATACTTCAGCGCCGCGCCCACCGCTTGCTCGGCGAGATTGCCGCCTGACGCGCCGTTCGCGGAATCGCCCGCTTGCGCGCCGGCAGCACCCGTGTTGAGCCCGTCGACCTGCATGATGCGGATCGAGTCGATGTTCTGCATCGGACGCACCGCCTCTTCGATGATCTTCGGCAACGCCTGGATCAACGCGAGTTTCTCCTGCAGCGAGATCTGCGCGTTCGACAGCGTGTTGATGGCCTCGTTCAAAGCGCGCTTACCGGCAGCTTCCGCTTCGTAGTTCTCGCGGTTTGCTTTGGCGAGCGTGCGGATCGCGTCGGCCTTGGCTTCGGACGCCTCTTTCTCGGCCAGCGCGGACACTTTGACGCTGATGGCCTGACGTTCGGCTTCCTGCGACGCGAGCACCAGCGTCACTTGTTTCTCACGCTCGGCCTTGGCGACTTCCTCGGCGGTCTTCACGGCCTGCTCGGACTTCACGGCTTCCGCCAAAGCGAGGTTGGCGCTGGCCTGAGCCTTGGATTGTTCCTCGGACTTCTGCGCGATAGAGATGGCCTTGTTCTGATCGGCGATCTGCGTGGCGCGCTGCTGCTCGATCGAGGCGATCTGAATCTCGCGCTCGGCCTCGACTTCGCGTTGACGCACGGCCTGCGCCTTGGCGACTTCGGCTTCGCGAATTTGTCGCTGAGCGACGATTTTCGCTTCCTCGGATTCGCGCGCTTTCTCGGCCTGCACCTTGGCCACCGTCGCGGCCTGTTCGGCTTCGCGCGCCGCGACTTCTTGCGACTGCGCGAGCTCGGCGAAACGCTTCTGGCGATCGATCTCCAGCTGCAGTTGCTTGGCTTCGAAGTTCTTTCGCGAGATGGCCACCGTCGTGTCCTGCTCGATCTCGTTGCGCTCGCGGCTGCGGCGCTGGGTCTGCTCGGTGAGGCGGGTCAGACCTTCGGCGTCGAAGGCGTTGTTGGGATCGAAGAACTGCATGGCCGTCTGGTCGATACGGGTCAGCGACACGCTCTCCAGCTCCAAGCCATTCTTCAACAGGTCCTCGCTCACCGCGTTCTGCACGCCCTGGATGAAGTCCTGACGTTTGTCGAGCAGCTCCTGCATGGTCATCCACACGGCGGCGGCGCGCAGCGCGTCGACGAACTTGTCTTCAACCAGCTGCGACAATGCCTCGGGATCGATGGTGCGCTGACCGAGCGTCTGAGCGGCGTTCGCGATGCCTTCCTTGGTCGGCACCACACGCACGAAGAACGCGACAACCACGTCCACGCGCATACGATCCTTCGTGAACAAGGAATCCTTGCCGGAGCGCGTGACTTCCAGCTTCAGCGTATTCATGTTTACCAGAATCGTTTCATGGAACACCGGCAGCACCAGCGCGCCGCCGTCCATCACGACCTTCTGTCCGCCCAAGCCGGTGCGCACGAAGGCTCGTTCCTTCGAGGAGCGGCGGTACAGCCGCGATAGAAACATCAGCAGCACCAGCAGCGTCACGACGCCGATGCCCACCATGATCAAGACGTTCTCCAACGAATACGACATCACTTTGCCTCCCCGGCAACGTTAGCAAGCAGCATCAGATCAGGTCGGGCCAGGGATTCACGGCCCCGGCGAAGCGGTTGCCCGCGAGCTGTTTGGTGAGCAACACGCGTTCCCCGCTTTGAAACGTCATGCCCTCCGCCTCCGGCTCGACCATCACATACAACATCTGTCCGTGTTCGTTGGCCACCTTGGCCTGCGCCGGGAATCCCGGACGCGCGGTGCCCGTCACGATGGTGGCCACGCGGCCGACCAGCGACTCGAACGAAACCGCATACGTTTCGTCTTGAGGAATCAGGCGCGCCACGCCCGCGCCGAGCAGACGAACCATCGGCAGCGTCACGACGAACGCCACGATCGCCGCGATCAACGTCGGCGCCCAGAAGCCGAGCAGGGAATGAACGATGAGATTGAGGGCGAAACCCGCGAGCGCGAAGCACGCCAGGAACAGAATCACCAGCACCAGCAACGGCACCCGTCCGACGGACAGCCAGTCCAGCACCTTGTCGAAGGGCCCGGCAACTTCACCGCCCTCCGGAAACATCTGCTGCAACGATTGCGAAAGGCTCGCGCCGACCACCATCGCCAGACATTCGATGATGGCGATCAGCAGGAGCAGGCCGCTTGCCACCGTGAAAGGCCAGGTTTCTACAGCGAACAGCACGTGTTGTTTATCCCTCAACGTAAAAAGCTGTTGTGGGGAGTATCGGCACAAGGAGCCATCCATGCAACGCACTGCCGGTAAAAGGCCAGGGGTTACCGGCGAACGCGCTCGCCGGCGATCTTGTCATTTGACAAGTTATTATTTTAGTATTTGCTAAATTAATCAACCGCTACAGCGCAATGAGCATTTTCGCGGCTTTAGCAGATCCCACCCGACGCGGCATCGTTGAGTCGCTGGCGCGCGGCGCGCTCTCTTCCGGCGAGATCGCCGACCGCTTCGATATCAGCGCCTCGGCCATCTCCCAGCATTTGAAAGTGCTGCGGGAAGCGCAAATCGTGCGAGTCCGCGCCGAGGCACAGCGACGCATTTACGAGCTCGATCCGCACGGCGTGAACGAGCTTGCGCAATGGGTCGACGAGCTCAGGAGTTACTGGTCGAGCCGCTTCGATGCGCTGGAAGCGGAACTGCGCAAACCGGCAAGCAAACCGCGCAAGCGACGCAAGGAGATGTGATGGCCAAGTTCCAAACGCATGACAAGGGCGAGATGTCGACGGTTGCGTGTGTCACATTCACGCGCCTGCTGCCCGGTCCCATAGAACGGGTCTGGGAGTACTTAACCGATCCGAAGAAGTTGCCGACGTGGTTTGGCGAGGTGGCGTCGATCGAGCCTCGTCAGGGCGGCGCGGTGCGGCTCGTGAATGGTCACATTCGTGGCGTGGTCACTCAGTGGCAGCCGCCGCGCAGACTCATCTATACCTGGAATGTGTTCGAGCCCGGCGCCGGCGAAGACGCTGTTTCGCCCTACCCCGAGTCTTATCCGACCTTCGAGCTGGAGCCCAAGGGCAACGAGGTGCTGCTGACCTTCAAGCACTTTCCCATCCTCGATCGCTTCATCCCGCAGAACGCGATGGGTTGGCACACCATGCTCGACATGCTGACGGCGGCGCTGAAGAACGAGCCGATTAAGGAGCGCTCCGAGTACGTGACCGAGAATGCCGCACTGTACGGCGTGGATCTGAAGAACCTGGCGCGCTGAGCAAGTGCCATCTGCGCCGCAGGTCTCAACGAGATGCCGGCGCTTGCAAGTGATTCGCCACGCGAACCTTGTCGCGTCGGCCCGTCGCGGGGTCGGTGCGATGCAGATAGAACGCGGTTTGCTTGAAAGGCCCCTGCATCAGATCGAGCAGCATGGCCTCGGAAATCTTGTTCTCCTTGGTCGCGAATGGCGAGATCATCTCGACCAGCCACACGCGCTCGCCTGAGCGCCACTCTTCGTGCGTCAGCCGCTCGCCTTTCTCCAGTTTCGCCTCCGCCGCCTCCGACAGCTTCGCCCATACCGCCACACCCAGCGGTAACTGTTCGAGGCCCGCTTTGTCGATACCCACGGGCGCAAACTTCGCGGCATCGATGTTTTCCAATGCCTGCATCGGCCCTAACCGAAAGATTCGGAATTGTTGATGCAGGATCGGCGGCATCATCGACCACTCGATGTCCTTGATCTTCAGTTCCCGATGCGCCGGAGATTGGGACAACAACCACACAATCTGTCCCAACGCCTCGGCGATGGTTCGCGGCCCCCCCGCAGGCGGGCCAGCAGTTGCGCTCAATGTCGAGTTCACTTCACTCACAATTACATCACTCTGATTTCAGGAATCGATGTCAGAAGCTCCAAAGTGCGTCCGTCGATCTTTCGCCGCGGCTGCAGATCCAGGTGCGAAGAGCCTTCCGGCGAGAACGCGGCCATCGCTTCGACCATCTGCAAGCGACGTCGGACAACCGAGTCAAGGCTCGCATGCAATGCGCCTGGTTGCGGGCCGCTCGCACCAATATAAGCATCCTCCGTGCCCGCGATCGAGCTTTGATCCCAATCCGACCAGCGCCACGGACGACCAGTTGCAGGTTCACGTTGCTCTTGGCCCTTAGCGGCAACTCGAGTAGCACCCGGCGAGAGTTCGCTCGGCGCGACTTCAACGGCCTGCGGCTCGACTACATCGGCCGCAGCAAAGTCCATCATCGCGGCCTGGAAATCGCTGTCGGCGCTGCGATCGATCTGGTCGACCGGCGTCGTTCCACCTGTCAGCCTGTTGAAGAAGATCGACGCGTCCGATGCCAGCATCACGTCGCCGGCCAGTCCAGTCGTACCGTCTTCGCGAATGAATTGCGAGGTGGCGGTGATGACGTTGTCGGTCGCACCCGCCAGCGTCTGTCCGGTGAGAGTGCGAGTGAGGCTGATCGAGGAGATACCGTAGTCCGCGAGACGCTGCAACTCACCTTCCTGACTCACCCCGTCCTGATTCGCGTCGCGCCACAGGTGGAACTCGGCAAAACGCGCATCACCCGCATCGAACGAGCCATTCTCGTTGCTATCGTACGCTGCGAGCCCTTCGAGGTCGCTCTGCGCGCCCTCTAGGTCGTCCATGAACGAAATCTCACCGGCGTGCGATATGGCGCCATCGCCATTGCGATCCAGGGCGAGCACGGCATCGTCGGCGCCAATCCAACCGGTACGAGTCGCCGTTGCATCGGCGCTGGTGCGGAAATCGATAGTCGATTGCGCGAACGACACGAGTTCGACACCGTCGCCGTCGAGGTCTAGCACCACCGGTGGCGTCCAGGCGTTGCCGACCGTCACCTGAACGCCATTCGCGCGGAGCCCGATGATCGGCGAGGTCCTACCTGCCGAGTCGCGAACCCTGACGTTGATCTGCATCTGCGTTGTCTGGACGCTCGTGTAGTACTCCGGGCCTATCCAATTGAAATAGTACTCGTACATCACGGAGAGGTTGCCTGCGCTGTCGATACTGACGTTGCTGGGAGCTTCGAGCCAGTACTCACTGTGCCAGGGCCCATTTTGGACTCCGTCTTCGATGCAATACTTGTAGCTAGATATCAGCTCGATCGCCGTGGCGCCGCCTTCTGGATCGACACCGACAATTGAGCCGAGAGGACTCCAGACGCCTGGACCCATATTCGTTCCGGCAGCGCTGAAGTGAATCGACGGATCTTCGTTGCGAGGCACCACATTGAATGTCACCCAGTGTTGAGTGCTTCTGCCCTGGCCGATGGCGCCGCCATCCCAGGCGACTACTCGCACGCTGTAAGTGTGTTGGGCTTCATAGTCCAGGGCGGTGCGCCAAGAGAGCACGCCCGTTTGCGCGTCGATGCCGATGGGGCCCGTGTCGCCGGCGTCGATTTGGTAGCGAATCGATCCTCCCTCCGGATCGGTGGCAACCACCTGCGCGTTGACGCCCAGTGAGTTGCCGATTGCGTCACTCCTGAGGATGGGACCGGGAGCGCCCGGCGGGTTTTCGAGGGTGTAGTAACTGGTCGATGTAGCGCCGAAGGTCGGCGCTTCGTCGACGTTGCCAACATTGATGGTGAACTGTTCGAGGCGGTTGAGGCCGAGAGCATCGGTGACGCGCACGGTGATCGAGTGGCTTCGGTCGCCCGGGTTTTCATAGTTGAACGTGGCAGCCGTGGACAACACGCCGCTGCTGCTCAGCGTGAAACGCCCGCCTGCGCTGTCGACCAGCGAGTAGCTGGCGATGTTGTTTTCCGGATCGGACGCGAAGAACTGAGTGATCGCCGTATTCGGCGCGATGTTCTCCAGGATCGTCAGGTCACTTGCACGCTCCGGCCAGATATCGGTGGGCGCTTCGTTCACGTTGTTCACGGCGATAGTGAAAGTCTCCTCGTAGGTGAGACCGCCGGAATCCGTTACGCGCACCCGAATGTTGTGACTTTGATTGCTTTCATAGTCGAGCATCGTGCTGCCGGCGGTGAGCACGCCGCTGCTGCTCAGAGCGAAGCGACCGCCGGCGTTGTCGAGCAATTGGAAGCTCGCCGTGTCACCCGCATCGGCATCAGCTCGCAGCAGCGAGAATAACGACGTGCCCGCGGCCAGGTTTTCATCCACCGCCAGCGTGGCTGGGTTACCGGGCGCGTAGATATCCGTCGGAGGCGCGTTGATCACGATGTTCAGCGGTGTGGCGGCACTGGTGGCCGTTTGACCGTTGCTCTCGCGTGCAATCGCTACGATGGACAACGCCAGATCCTGCGACCAGTGGGTCGGGCCCTGGATCCGCAATCCCGGCAGTTGCGCCGGCGTGAAGCTCCAGGTGCCATCGTTCCTGTTGGTGCCGGCGCTGAAGGTGATTCCGGCAGGCACATTCGACACGATGATCTCTAGGGTTTCGGAACCGTCCTGATCGAAGAGCGCCGCCTGCAGATTGATCGCCCACGAGCCATTCAACGCGAACGTCGGTTGAGTCAACGGCGCCGTCGGCGTGGCAGCTGCCGCTACCGTCACCACAGGCACATCCGCCACTGGCGTCACGTCGAGCAGGAAAATGCGCGATGTGCTGATGCCGGCCGCATCCGTGGCGATCACTCGAATCGCCACTTGGCCGCTGGCGTTCGGTTGAGTGCTCACGGTCAGCGTGCGTGTGCCAGAAGCGTCCGCCGCGCTGATGGTCGGTGCAGTCACCACGCTCAAGTCTTCTACATCGTGGTTGTTCGGCCGCACCGCCTGCGCGACGACTGTCACTCCGGCAGCCGGCGTGTAGTCGTCTGTCACCGTGATGCTCAACGTGAGCGTGCCATCTTCATTGATGGTTTGATTGCTGATGTCGGGCACGACCGGCGATCTGTTGGGTTCCCAGGCCTCCTGCCAATCGTCATTGAACTCCGGTGTCTCGCGCAGCTCGTCGAACTCTTCCTGAGTCTCCGGCGGCGTGTACGGCCTCATGAGCTCCACCAAAGCCTCGGAATTGACCGTATCCGTCACGCGCTGGCCCGCGATGATGAAATCGATCTTGTAGTTTTCGCGGTCGTTCTGGCTCGAGAATCCATACCAGTTGGCGATGGTGGTGCGCACATCCGTGCCGATCACGGTGATGACCAAGTCGGTACCGATTTGCTGGAACCACAGCTGATCGGCGGTGATGCCCTCGTAGCCGATGACGTCGATATCCTCGCCGCTCGGATCGTAGTTATAGATAGTGTCCGCGCCGGACTGGAGGTTCATCAAATAGGTATCGTTGCCGAGGCCTCCGTCGAGAATGTCATTCCCGCTGCCACCGTCCACCGTGTCATCGCCAGCGTCGCCGTCGAGCGTGTCGCTGCCTTCGCCACCGCGGACGATGTCATTGCCGTCGCCGCCGTAAAGAACGTCGCCACCTGTGCCGCCGTCGATCGTCTCATCGCCCGCGCCGCCCCTAATGACGTCATGGTGGGCTGAACCGATGATGGATTCGATGTTGTCTTCGAAGACATCGCCGACCGCATCGCCGCTACTGCCGTTTGTGGTCGTCACGTCGACCGTCACGCCCGTGCTGGCCGATTGATACGAGACGGTGTCCCGGCCGCTGCCGCCCCGGAAACGATCCGCGCCGCTGCCACCGATGAGGTTGTCATCGCCGTCGCCGCCGATCAGATGATCGGCGCCCTCGCCGCCTTGCAACTCATCGTTGTTCGCGCCGCCATCCAGGTGATCGTCACCACTACCACCTTGCAACGAGTCGCCACCTGTATCCCCGAACAGCTCATCCGCGCCATCCTGACCGAGCAACGTATCGTCACCGTCGCCGCCGTGCACTTCATCCGCACCCGCGCCGGCGTCGATCGTGTCGTTGCCCAAGGCACCGATCAATAGATCGTCGCCGCCCATGCCGAATATCTGGTCGGCGCCGTCGCCGCCGTCGATATCGTCGTTCCGGTTCGCGCCAGTCAGCGTGTCGTCGCCGCCCTGTCCGAAAATGATATTGCGGCCGGCCTGACCGGTGATGACCTCGCCGCTCTGCGTGCCATAGAAATAATCGTCACGATCGAGGATCGTGAACGTGAACGTGCGGGTGAACGACAAGCCAGCGCCATTGCGATCGGTGACCGTGACCGGCACCGAGATGGTAGGCGTGGATTCGAAATCGAACGCCGCGCCCGCGCGCAACCGCAACGTCGCGCCATCGACGATCTCGAAACGAGGGTCCTGCACCGAGAACACAAAATCGTCGAAGTCGCCGGCATCCGGGGCGTCGACATCGCTCGCGCTCAGAGTCCCAAGCACGATCGGCGTCAATACGGTTCCTGCCACCGGATGGTCGCGCTCTTCGACCTCCGTGACGCCCGTGATCGCGATGTCATGCGGAGCATCGTTGACCGAGGCGACATTGACGGTAATGGTCTGCACGCTACGATTGTTATTCGCATCCGTGACGATGATGTCGAACCGATCCTGACCGTACAGATTCGCACCCGGCGTGTAAGTCCACGTGCCGGTGGTCGCTTCGATGGTCACTGCGCCGCGCGTCGGCTGTGTTTCGATGGCGTAGGAAACAATGTCGTCGTCAGGATCGATCGCACCCACCGTACCGGTGAGCGCCGTATCCTCGTTCGTCGACACCGTACGGTCGTCGACTCGCGGCGCGGCGTGGCCGCCGGTGTACCAATAAGTGCTGAGCAAATCCGCGACAGACGTAGGCATCGTGGACGGAGTCGCGCCGCCGTTAGCCTGCGACCAGCTGGTCATCGCATCGATCAGCGGCCGAGAATGCGCCGAGAACAACGACGCACCCTCCAGCATGATTTCGCGAACATTCGGGATGGTCGAAGCGAAATAGTTCTGCACCGTGATGCTGGACGTCCCGCCGATCACCGTGATCCGCAAATCGTTACCGGACTGGATCATCCAGACCCGGCTCGAATCGACGTCATCGATGGCAATCGTATTCGCGCCATTGGGGTCGTCGACGACCAGATCCGAACCGGAATCTGCGCCGAAGACGTACGTGTCGTCGCCGGCTTGGCCGAACAGATGATCGTCGCCAACGCCGCCATCCAGCACGTCA
Organism: Steroidobacter sp.; assembly: GCF_036402275.1. NCBI lineage: Bacteria > Pseudomonadati > Pseudomonadota > Gammaproteobacteria > Steroidobacterales > Steroidobacteraceae > Steroidobacter > Steroidobacter sp. The sequence continues at coordinate 844,079 of NZ_DASWTF010000036.1, forward strand.
TGGCCATCGCCACCGTGAAGATGATCGTTGCCCTCGGCGCCCACGAGTCGGTCGTCGCCCGTTTCACCGTGCAGATGGTCCGCGCCAGCGTCGCCGCCGAGAGTGTCGTTGTCTCCACCGCCGTATGCGGTGTCATCGCCATCGCCGCCAGAAAGCATGTCTTCGCCCGCGGCGCCGAACAACGTGTCGTTGCCAGCGCCACCCGCCAGCAAGTCCTTACCGTTGCCGCCGTCGAGCGTATCGACGCCCTCCTCGCCAGCGATATTGTCGTCGTTATCGCCACCACGCAGCGTGTCGTTGCCGACACCGCCGATCAACACGTCATCGCCGCCGCGCCCCTCGATGAGATCGTCGCCGCCGAGACCGGATAGCCGGTTGGCTCGTGAGTCACCACGCAATGTGTCGCCGTGACTGTTGGATCCGACCACGTTTTCGATCGTCGCGACGCCGTTCACCGCGACAATCGTGTCACCTGTTGCATGGCCACCCGAAGCGCTCGAAGCCGCGAGATCGATCTGCACGGCCGCGTTGGAGCTCACATAACGAATGGTATCGCCATAGGTGGCGCCTGCCGTTGGCGTGAGCCCCAGGGTCACCGAATCGCTGCCGCCATGGAGCAGGTCCGCGCCCGAACCACCTTCCAGCACGTCGTCGCCATCGCCGCCATACAGGCTGTCGTTTCCGCCGCGACCAGACAGCACATCGTCACCCCCGTGGGCGTAATGATGGTTGTCGTCGTTGTCACCGGCGAAGAAATCACTCGCGGCGGAGCCTTCTTGCGACTGCACGATGGTGGTCAGATCGATGGACAAGCCGTCGCGCAACTGCAAAGACTCGACCGCACGATTCGGATCGATCTGTTGTGTGATGATCACGTACGAATCGTCGCTGTACGTAATTCGCAGAGCGGTGTCCCACAGCCATTCGAACTTCAGGTCCGCCAGGCTTACGTCGCTGGTGAACTGGATCGTGTCATCGCCGCCGGCGATCTCTTGGAACACTTCGCGGACGCGCTGCGATCCATTGCCCGTTCTCGTCGGCGTCGTGCTGGCGCCACTACCTTCAATCCATGCATCCGGCCAAGCACCTGCATTGGGGGGTTCGGTTGCGGGCGCCAGATACACGAACGCCTGTTCCGCGGACTGGTACACAACTTCACCGGTGCCACGCCGTGTGACGGTCAGTTGGTAGTAGTAGAGCGGAATGCTGCTGCTCTCGTCGATCAGCGTGTTGTTCCAATGCGCCTCGAACAACAAGGTGTTCAGCGCGCCATTGACGTCGACGATCTCTTCGGTGACGAACGGACGTTCGTCGATCCAATCGAGCCCAGCGCCTGCGCCGAGCTCGTAGATGTCGTCACCGGCGCCGCCCATCAGCGTGTCGTCACCGGCCAAGCCACGCAGCACGTTCTGGCCGCCATCTCCGCCGAGCAGGTCCGCGTGCGCGGAGCCTTCGACGCCTTCGATATCGTCAAAAGTATCGCCAGCGGCTTCGCCGCTGCCGGTATGATCCGCGCCGAGCATCACACGCACGCCGACGCTCGATCCGGCGTATGAAGCAATGTCGATGCCAGTGCCGCCAACCAATGTATCGGCGCCCGCACCGCCGCCGAGCACATCGTTGCCGACGCCCCCATAGAGGACGTCGGTGCCAGCACCACCGCGCAATACGTCGTTACCGCCGTGGCCGGCAAGAATGTCGTTGCCGTCATTGCCGTAGATCGTGTCGTCGCCGCCGTTGCCGGTGAGCCAGTCGACGCCGGTGCCGCCGCTCAGCACGTCCGCGCCTTCGCTGCCGCCGCGCAGGTTCCAGCCGGAAATATCGTGATTGCCGGTCGCCACGAACACGAAGTTCTCGATGGCGTTACCGGTTGCATACCAGTCGCGAATGGTGATGCGATCAGCCACGTCGTCGAACGCCGTGGCCTCGTTGTTGCCAGTGACGGCGATCTGCAGATCCGAGCCGTTCTGCCGCAGCATCAGATCTTGAATGTCGATGCCGACGCCGAACTCCAGATGATCGTTGCCCGAGTCGGTCGCGACGGCGCCGTTCACCGCACCCAGGTGACGACGCAGGGTCCGCGTCATCGCGTCGTAATCGTACTGGCCGACCCACTGCGTACCGTCGTAGAAGACTTCACCGTTTTTGGAAATGGTGCCGCCTTGCTCGTCGCGCACGTAACCATTCATGTAAACGTCGTCGACCCACACGACTTCCCAATTGTCGACGTACTCATCGACGACCACATCGCGGCCGTCGCCGCGCAAATAGCGGAATATGTCGTCGCCCGCGCCACCCACGACGAGGTCATTCCCTCGACCGCCGACCACGATGTCCGAGCCGATGTCGCCATAGACATCATCGTCGCCGCCATCACCGAACACCGTATCGTGACCGCCGCCGCCGATCACCTTGTCCGTGCCGGAACCGCCAGCGACCCAGTCGTTGTCGTCGTCGCCGGCAACCAGATCGTTGCCGGTACCGCCGAAGCCGTAATCGTTGCCGGCGAGGCCATACATTAGATCGTCACCGTCGCCGCCATACATGAAGTCGGCTTCGTTGGTGCCGATGACAATGTCGGAAACCTCGGTGCCGACGATGAACGAGGCGATGTCACCGATGCGCACTTCATCGCCATCGGCGAATCTCAGCCATTCGACGCGGCGCGTGGATTCGAACCAGTCCTTGATGATCAGCTGATCGCCGGTGGGGCCGCGCGCCCCGGTGACCGGATCTTCGTAGGTCAGCGAGATGCGCAAGTCCTGCCCGACGCGCTCCATGATGAGATCGCGCATGGTGATGCCGGTTGTGAACGCTATGGCGTCTTCGCCACCCTTCACGGAGCCGTCGGCTTCATAATCGCCGCCGCCCGCCCAATTGCGCGCGAGCGAACCGTTCGCGATCTGTTGCAGTCGGTTGTGAATGGAGTCCTGTCCGGTCGCGCCCGGCGCTACGTTGTCCGACTCGTCGAAGATGCTGTCGACGTTGTAGCTGTACCCGAAAATGTATTGATCGGTACCCGCGCCACCGAACAAGCGCGGTGCACCGCCGGCGTCGCTGTCATTACCAGCGCCGCCGTCGATGATGTCGCCGCCCGCCCCGCCATGGATCCGGTCGACTCCGTCGCCACCACGCAGCCAGTCGCTGCCGCGCGAACCATAGAGAACGTCATCGCCCTCTCCGCCATCGAGCATATCGCCGTTGCTGGTGACGTCGAGCGCCGCGGCGATCGCCGTCGCGTCTGTATCGGAGAACGAATATTCCGCCGCGCCCGCGAACAGACGATCGTTGCCAGCTTCGCCAAACAACCAGTCGTCGAGCTTGCCGCCGACCAGCGTGTCGTTGCCATCCCCACCCTCGACATCGTTGCCCAGATCGCCGGCGATGATCGTATCGTTCCCGGCGCCGCCGTCGATGACAGCTGCGACATCGATCACATGCTGCGCGCCGGAGGCGGCGACGTCATCGATCGTTAAGCCCGTGGTGTTGTCAATCCGGTCGTCGACTACGGTGATGACATCGGCGCCGAGCGTGCCGACGATATGATTCTTGTCGTCATTGTCGATGGAATCGCCGAGCACGCCCAAGGTCGAGCCATCGGTGTCATAGAAACCGATCAGACGTTCGCGCGTCTCCGGTTCCAACGCGAATGCCACCATCGACGGATTGAACGCCTCGCCATCGAGCTTGCCGCTGTGCGCCTCATCGAGGAAGGAGTTCCAGCCGCCAATCCAATCGGTCTCGGCACGCTTGTGCAACCCGAGCTCCACGGCTCGCGCCAGCACCGCGGTCCATATCGCGCTGAACGTGCTGTCCGGCTGCCGCTGAATCAGCTGCCCGATGAGCGTCGAGTTCTGTAGAAAATTGGTGTATTCGAGCGCCGTATTGAGATTGCCGAGCAGCGCCTCGGTGCTGAAGGAGCTGACGATCTGCAGCGCTTGCGGATTAGGCAGCGTTCCGGCCGCCGATACCGTCAGTGCGTTCGGATCGAGCCCGGCCAGACGGAAGGTGCCAACCAGGGCGCGCTTTACGAAAATGTTTCCTCCCGCGAGCCGCGGGATCAAATCAGCCGTGGCCAGAGCCAGGCCGTAGTTCAAGACGTGCTGGAGATCGCTGGACTTGAACGCCGTCACGACCTGCCCCGAGCTGTCCTCGGCCCGGTACACCAGATTCTTCTGGTACGTGCCGTACGAGCCCAGTCGCACGCCGGCGACATCCAGGACGTTGGCGCCGCTCATGCCAATGACGGAATTTAGGATCTCGGCGGCACCGCCAGCGATGCTGTGTGCGCCCTCGGGTCTGGCCCCACCACTGGCCCAGGCCCAGGTGGCGCGAAACTCCCGCTTCATCGGATCCCAGCCCAAACCAGCGCCGGACTGCGGTGTCGGAGCGAACAAGGAGCCGACCAGCCCGCCGACGATGTAACCGACGAACGCACCGATCGCAATGCCGACCGGTCCCCACGGTGACCCGATCTCGGCGCCCGCCTTGGCGCCGCCGATAGCGCCACCGAGCGCAGCTCCCAGCGCCGCGCCGATCTGCCCTTCAACCGTGTCGAAATCGATGACTTGCGACGCCAACCAAGTGCCGACGAAGCCGCCGGCGGCGTTAGCCAACGAGCCGCCGACACCTTGGAACACCTCCGCGGCGGTACTCGCGCCGTTTGCGATATTCGAGGCAATCTGGGCGATGGCCGCGCCGCCGGTGGACGACAGCACGGCGCTCAGGTCCGCGGACAAACCGAGCTCATCGATGAGCTCGCCCCAGAGATAAGAGCTCACCGCGCCAGCGCCCGCGGAGATAAGCTCGTCGGTGAAGTCCCCCTTGAAAGCATCCGCCAGACTCAAGCTCTCGTCATCGATCGCCTGCCCGATGTTCATGCCGATCGTGCCGAGCAACGTGCCCACGGCCATCGACTCCCATGGATTGCGAATATCCATGAAGCGCGTCAGGTTCGAGCCGAGGATCGAGCCAAGCGTGGCAAAGTCGACCTGGTAGAGCTCCTTGCCCAGCCTCAGCTCGGGCTCCGGAATATCCACGTCCACGATGTTGCCGTTGGCATCGAGATGGACGCGCTCTTGGATATGCAGAGCGGGTGCGTCATCAGCTGCATCCGGCGTGAGCCGGATGTCCTCGCCGCCTTCGTAATCGATGCCACCGTCTACAGGATTGCGACGTGCGATCGCATAACTGAAAAACTTGTTTCTGAAGCCGATCAGCTCCAGAACGAACCTGAAAAAATCCCCGACCCGAAACGCCCCGCCCCAACCCACCGGGGGGGCCTCGACTACATATCGATCCGCTCTGCCGTCCAGGCGCGTTGCCGTGATGATCATCCCCTGTTCGGTGATGGTGACGGTGCCCTCGCCCTCGTCCGTTTTGATATAGGCGGAAAGATCGACCTCCGTGCCGGTCATGTACTCGTGCACTATCTGGTAACCACTGCGGTAGTGGCCGGAAAAGCGCAAGCCGAGCTCGTGCCCCATGAATGCGAAATCGACGAGGTCCGTGAGGGTCTCCACCGGCCCAAGGATGGGATTGAGCCGGGTGGTGAGCCGTTCGATCAGCTCCCGCGCCACCGCGCTGAGCGGCACACCTTGGCCAGCGGGAGTCGAGAGCCCCAGCAGGTAATGTTTCATGACCTGGCTGAACGGCATGGCGTCGGCGCCCGTGCCGATGGTTGTGGCGGCGTAATGGTCCATCCGCTGCCTGTGGAGCTCTCCCAATTCAGCAAGCAGCCGACTACGTTCGGAGCCTGTCGCTGCGTCGGCCCGGCGAGTGACGTCGTCGATCTGCAGGTTGAGATCCGCGATCGCGCTGTCAGCCGCATCCATTGTCGATAGCAGATAGGTCCTCGCATCTACAGTCGAACTGCCCAGATTCACGCCGCGCGCCGCTGCATCCGTGATGAGCGCTCGGTATGCGTCGCGCGATTGCGCCGTACCGTCTGTCTGAGCCAGCCTCCCGCCACCGATGTCCACCAGAACCTTGCGCTCGGTCGCACGCTCCGGATCCAGTGCCGAATTCATCACGCGGGTATTGTGGTCGTCGAGGATGTCACGCAGCGCCTCGGCGTCGGACGGCGCCACGTACAACCTTTGCGCTCTGCGCTGAACAGCTCGCTGGGCCGCCTGTTGATCAACAAGATCGGCGCCGGCCCACGCCGGGGCGTTTGTCTGCTGCAGGTATGCGAGGTCGCGTCCGTTGTAAGCGAGCCGCTTACCGCGTTCAGACGCGGTATCCATGAAGTTGGTGCTGCGGAACTGGATATCTATGATCTGCTCGCGAAGTGCATCCGCGACGTTGGTGCGCAAACGATCGACCGTGGCTGCATCGGCTGTGCCGTTTCTGAAGGCAGCGATATCCGCAGCGTGATCCTGGGCAAACTGCGTGTATCTGGTGTTCAACCGTTCCTTGACGGCATCCGTGTAAGACGGATGGCTGCCGTTGTGCTGAGAATTGCCGTCTGGAATGAAATCGGCGGGCAACGATTGCAGGTTGTCCGGGCTATCGAGGTCGAGCAGTATCGGCGCGCCGGGTAGTCCCTGCAGGTCCTGCAGCAGCGCCACCAGCTGCGGACGCCCGCTACCGGTGAACAGCTCCTTAGGAATCGTGTGATTGGCCTGATAGGAGATATTGCTGGGTCTGCCGCCGACGTTGCTTACTACTGCCGCCATGGTTGCAATCCGTTGAGTTGAGTTTGTCGCTGGACAATCCGTGATTGGCTCGGCGAATCAGAATTTGACGGCGCCCACACGCGCCGGGTCTTCGAAATAGATGTCCCTCCGCGCGGCCCGCGGACGCGTCTGGCCCAATGCCTGGGTCAATGCCTTGGCCAGCTCGCGAGACACCAGGACTTGATGGCGCCAGTAGGCTTCGCGAAAGAGATGCACGTTCGCGGGCAGGTCCGGCTTCAAGGCGCGCGGTGTGCCCAGATTCGAGATGTACTTGCCTTTCTCACCGATCTCCACGTACACGACGGAGCGTCGGTAATCGTAGGCATGTAGAAGTCGCCGCACGTCGAGAAAAACATAACCGTCCAGCTTCTGGCCATCGGCGAAGACCCATTCGATCTCGACCGTCTCGATCGCCTCAGGATCGAAAGCGCGAATCGTTGCGGCAAACTGCGGCGAGGCGACCAGCCAGCCTTCGTACTCCCAGGCGTGCGACAACTCCGCGGGCTTGGGCTGGTCTTCCGTGAAGTGAGGTCGTGTGCTCCGGAGCGTGGGAAAGCCACGGCCCTCGCCCAACATACCCCGCGGCGATGGCGGGTTCTGCCATACCACGTTCGATGGCCGCATGTACTCGGCGCTGGTTTTGAGAATCAGGAAGGGACTGTCGCCCACTTTCGCCGGCTGGCTGGGTTCCAACACCTTGCCCGCCCGCGCCAGTCCCGGGCCACGATATTTCAGATCCGCAAGTTGCGGATCGTCGAGCAGCGCCAGCGCGTCCGGCGGCAGCTTGGGAATATCCAACTCGCTCATCGTTCTCTCCCCGCCTCCTGCAAGCGCCGCGACAGCGGCGAAAGCAGGAACTCAATAATGCGGCGTTCGCCAGTCTTGATCTCCGCCGACGCTGCGAATCCCGGCTCGAGCGCGACGAGCTTGTCGCCCACGTCGATTTGCGACGCGGACAAAGTCACTAGACACGGAAACACCAGGCCCAGCTCTTCATGCTCGATCGAATCACGGCTGATGCGCTCGATGGTGCCGTTGATCACACCGTAACGCGTGAAGGGGAATGCTTCAAGTTTGACCTCGGCCGGCTGGCCCTCGCGTACGAAGCCGATGTCCTTGTTGAGCACCATGGCTTCGACCAGCAACTGCTCGTCTTTGGGCACGATGGCGAGCAGCGCATCGGCGGGCTTCACCACCGCGCCAATGGTGTGCACGGCGAGCTGCGTCACGACGCCATCGATCGGGCTCGTCAGCACCGTCAGCGACGCCTTGTCCTCGGCTTTGCGAACTTCTTCGGACCGCAAGCGATAGTTCGCTTCGGCTTCGCTCAATGCATCGAACGCCTGGGCACGAAACTCGCTTTCGAGCTTGGCGATCTGGCTGCGTACGCCAGCGAGCGCGGCGCGGTTCTTGGCCATTTCTTCGCGACGAATCACCAGGTCCTGGCGCAGGCCGACCACGCGCTCCTTTACTTCCATCACTTTGAGCCGCGGCACTAGGCCTTCTTTGTTGAGCTTTTCCAGGCTGGCAAGCTGATCCTCGGCGAGCGGTAGCTGCTGCTCGATCTTGGTCACTTCGGCGGTGACCATCGCGAGATCCGACTCGCGCTGAGCTTGATCCTCCCGCAGAGCGCTCACAGCGGTGCGGTGTTCGGCGACTCGCGCACTGACCAGGCTGCGCTGAGTGGCTATGATTTCCTCGGACGTTCCTGTTGGTGCACGAAACACCGCAGGCTTGCCAGCAGCGGCATCGACCAGTGCCTGCGCCCGAGCGCGATCGATTTGCGCGACGAACGCGCTCTCACGAGCTTGCGCCGCGTCGGCTTGCGTCACAGTGGGATCGAGCACGATCAACGTCTCACCCGCATTCACCTTCTGTCCGTCGATGACGCGAATCTCGCGCACCACGCCTGCGTCCGCCGCCTGAATCACCTTGACCCGGCCCCGCGGAATGACTTTGCCCTGCGCCGTGGCGACGATGTCGATGTGTCCCAGCGATGCCCACAATACCGCGATTGCCACGAAGGCCAGCAAGCACCACAGAATCGCTCGCCCGAGCGGATTGGGCGGAGTCTCCAGCACTTCCATGACAGCAGGAAGAAACTCTGTTTGCTCCCGTGGCACCGCGACGCGATCGCGCCGTCGCTGCAGCTTCCAGCTCTCTTTCAGCACCGACCAATGACGAGACCAGCTCACAGCGCGAGCCCCGTGTCTTGCGCCAGGCCCATCTGCTTGGCATAGAGGGATGCATATCGGCCACGCTCGGCCAACAGCTGCGCATGAGTGCCGATTTCAGTGATACGGCCACGTTCGATGGTGACGATGCGGTCCGCCTGTCGCACGGCAGAGAGTCGATGCGCGATGATGATGACCGTGCGTCCCCGCGCCATCATTTTGAGATTGCGCTGGATGATCTCTTCGCTTTCGGCATCGAGCGCCGAGGTCGCCTCGTCGAAGATCAGAATGCGGGGATTGATGGCAAGCGCGCGGGCGATAGCGATGCGCTGCCGCTGGCCGCCGGAGAAGTTGGCGCCACGCTCGTCGACGCGCGTGTCATAGGCTTCCGGCAACTCCAGAATGAACTCGTGAGCGCCGGCGAGCTTCGCCGCTTCGATCACTTGTTCCATCGGCATGGCCGGATCCGCGAGCGCGATATTCTCACGCACGCTGCGGTTGAAAAGAATGTTTTCCTGCAGGACCACCCCGACCTGGCGACGCAGCCAGGGCGGATCGACCAGCGCCAGATCCACGCCATCGACCAGCACTCGACCTCGTTCCGGCGTGTGCAAGCGCTGCACCAGCTTGGTCAGCGTCGATTTGCCGGAGCCCGACGGACCTACGATTCCGATCATCTCGCCGGCTTCGATCTCCAGGGAGATCTCGCTCAACACTTCGCGACCGTCCGGTGAATACCGGAAGGTCACATGCTCCATCTGAATATGTCCGCTGATCGGCGGCAGGCTCGCACGCGACGCACTGGTCTGCGGCTCGGCCGGCGCATTCAAGATGTCGCCGAGACGATCCACGGCGATGCGAGCCTGCTGGAAATCCTGTGCCAGCTGCGCGAGTCGCAGGATCGGCCCGGACGCATTGCTCGCCAACATATTAAATGCAACCAACTCGCCAACGGACATGCTGCCGTCGATCACGAGCTTCGCCCCGAAAAACAACAACGCCACGGTGGACAGCTTCTGGACTAGCTCGATAGACTGCCGTCCCCAGGTCGCGAGCATCGCGGCCTCGAAGCCGCTTTTCACGTAGCCGGCGAGCTGACGCTCCCAACGCGCCTGCATTTGCGGCTCGACCGCCATCGCCTTGAGAGTTTCGACGCCGGTGACGGTCTCTACCAGGAACGATTGGTTCTCCGCGCCGCGCGCGAACTTCTCATCGAGCTTACCACGCAACAGCGGCGCGACCCCCAGAACGATACCCGCATACAGCGGCAAGGTGATCAACACGACCAGTAACAAGGCCGGGCTGTACACATACATGACCACCAGGAACACGATCGCGAAGAACAAATCGATGACGACGGTCAGCGCCGAGGACGTGAGAAATTCGCGGATGGTTTCCAGCTCGCGCACGCGCGCCACCGAGTCGCCGACCCGGCGGGCCCGAAAGTAAGCGAGCGGCAATTGAGTCAAGTGCGAAAACAGCTTCGATCCGAGCTCGGCATCGACGCGACTGGTGGTGTGTGCAAATAAGTAGGTGCGCAGGCCGCTGATGAGTACGTCGAAGACAAAAACCACGAACAGACCGATCGCCAGGACCTCCAGGGTGGTCAACCCCTTGTGAACCAGTACTTTGTCGATGACGATCTGGAAGAATAGCGGTGAGATCAGCGCCAGGATCTGCAGGAAGAACGACGCGATGAGCACGTCGCGCAGGATGTGGCGATAACGAACCAGCGACGGAATGAACCAGCTGACGTCGAACTTGCGCTTCGTGCCGGCCACGTTTTCGCGCGTGGTCAGCAGCAGCAACTCGTCGCCGAAGGATTCTTCGAAGGTCGTGCGGGCGATCGCTTCAGGACGATCAGCACCGGCGCGGAACACCAGCGCCTTCTCTTCCGCGAGTTGCAAGAGCACCAGATACTCGCCATCCTTCAGCGAGGCGATTGCCGGCAACGGCATACGATCGAGCTTGGCTGGCTTCGCTTGAATTTTGCGCGCCTGAACGTCCAGCCGCTTGGCGAGTCTGAGAAGATCTCCGAGATCCAGCGGGGCCGAACCCTTGCCGAGCGAGTGTCGCAGCTGATCCGGGTCGACGGGCCGGTCGAGGAATGTAAGCAACAGCACGAACGAGGCGAGCGCCGTATCCCTGCTTGCTTCTATTGGCTGCGCGACGTCTTCCACTTCTACGCCTGATCCCGGTTACGACCGCGCGTCAACTCCGTCGCACGGTTCATCCATCTCCAGAGCGCGGGATCTTATGTAGGCATTTGCAGGCGTGCAATAGTTGCGACAGTGATCACCGAGATTTTCGTGAGAACCCCGTAGCGACGACTCAGGGCTCTCCTTAATCGCCTCATCGTTGCGGAGGCAACGCATTAAAAACACGAGGGGCTCCCTGCGTGGCAGAGAGCCCCTCGCGGTGGCATCGAGCTATTCGAGCTTAGAACTTAGCGCGTACCCCCATATAGTACTGGCGGCCGAGAATGTCGCCGTACGATGCCGTCGGGTACGAAGGCATTTCATCCGTGAAGTTCTCCACACCCGCGCGCACCGTGACCTGCTCGGTCACGTCGTACTGCGTTGAGACGCTGTGGCGATAGTTCGCATCGACCGTCGGAACGTCCGTCGTTTCGATCGTCGCGGTGTACGCCGTCAGCACCGAAGGCAGGTAGTTGAGCGAGTACCCGAACCGCCAGGCGCCGAAGCCGTAGCGCGCATCCAAGCGGGCCCGCCAATCCGGCTGCGTGGTCGTTCCATCGGTGCGGGTCAGATCCACGCCTGTCACCGAGGTCTCGAGCTTGCTCGTGTGCGTCGCTTCGACGCCCAGGAACATGTTGCCCGGACCCACTGGGAAGGCGTAGTTGACGTTGTAGTTCTCACCGCGGTACACGATCGAGCCGGCGTTGATGGTCTGCGCGGCGCTGCTGATCACGTTGCCCCGAACCGCCGGGTCAGCCGACGTATCTCGGATCGAGATGCCGCAGATGTCCGCCGGGAAGTCCACCGAGTCGAAGCAGGTCGCGAGGAAGTCCTGCGGCTGGAAGAACGACAGGCCGTCTTCCAGATCGATTTCGATGCGGTCGACGATCACCGTCAGGCCTTCGACGAATCTAGGCTGGAAAATGAAGCCGAAGCTGGTGGTGTCGGAGATTTCGTTCTCCAGGTCCGGATTGCCGCCCGTGGTGACCGTCGCACCGGGGAAGCTTTCGTTTTCATCCTGGAATCCGGCCAGATCCACACCCAACGCGGCGAACACCGCCTGGCAGTTCGCCAGACGCACCGCCGGATTCGGGCCGCCGTTGATGCGGTCGGCATCGCAAGGATCGATACCGATCGTGTCCAGGTTGGTCACCGTCGGCGCGAACAGTTGGGTCAGGTTCGGCGCACGGAAGTTACGGCTGCGCGAGTAGCGCAGCGTGAAGTCCTCCACGATGCTCCAGCGCAGACCCGCATTCCACACGCTCTCCGTGCCAGCGATCGAGTGATCGACGTTTCGGAACGCACCGGTCAGTTCGACCGTCTCGGCGCCAGGCAGGTTGAAATCCTGGCCCAGGATCGGAATCAACAATTCCGCCGAGAATTCGTTGGTGTCGTACTCGCCTTCCTGCGGCAGCGTCGGCACGCCGAGGCGACCGATGCCCGCCTGGTCGGCGGCCAGCGGATCGAACTCCGCCTCTTCCTTGCGATGTTCGAAGCCGACGCTGAAACGCATCGGGCCCGCCGGCAGATACACCACGTCGCCGCCCAAGGTGGCGAGATAGTCCTGCTGGGTGTTCTCGTAGTCCATGCCGAAGCGCGCGCTCACGTAGTTACGAGCCGCTTCGCTGACATTGCCGATGCCGAACGGATTGATGGGCGCGCAGGCCGGATCCACCACGGTGGTTGCATTGATGGCACAGACGGCTTCGCCGCTGGCGTTACGCATCGAGTTAATGGCGTTGTTGAAGCGATCCTGCCAGACGCCCCAGGTGCGGGTGCTGCCGTCCACGGTGGCGTGGGTGGCGGACACGGTCCAGTAGAAGTCGCGGTTGGCCGCGGAGAAGTCGCCTTCCAACGCCAGCACCGCGCGGAACGTATCGACTTCGCGCTCGCCGACCGACGACGGCAACAGGTCCACCCAGCTCTTCGACAACGACACGGGGAACGGCGCGCCGGCGGCCCAGATGTTTCCCGCGTTCACGGGAGGCAGTCCGTACCGCGCCAGCAGCGCGCCATTGTTGTTCAAGTAGTTGATGATCGTGGCGCGTGCGTCAGCAGGAAGGAACGCATTGTTCGCCCTGATGAAGATGGGTCCTGAACCCGTCGCCGCTTGGTTGAGCACCGTGTTCGACGGAATGGAAGCCCGCGGATCCGTGCCTTCCGTCTTCGCATACAGCAACTCGGTCGACAGACGGATCTTGTCGGTCAGATCGTAATGACCGATCAGGTTGGCATTGGCGCGCTCGATGCCGGTGGTCAGGGCGCTCAGTGCGCGGTAGTCGACACCATCGCCGCCGGACGCGAACGGAATCGACGGTCCCCGAGTGGTCGGGAACACGCCCGGGTTGTATGTGACCAGACCGGTGCCATCGGTGTTGAACTGCACCGGAATGCCGCCGGCGGGGCCGAAAGGCACGCCGTTGCTGGTGATGAAATTACGATTCGGGAAGCCGGAAGGATCGTTCGGCACGAACAGCACGCCCGACTGGCTGAACGGCCAGAAGTGCGCATCCGCGGTGCGCACCAGCGACGGCTGACCGTCGTTCGGGCCCGTGTTCAAGTCGTTCTGCGAGGCCGTAAGGAAGCGCGTGGCGTCCATGCGGTCTTCAGGCAGCAGCGCTTCGGTCTTGGTCCACTCGAGGTTCACGGCGATGTTGCCGCGCTCGGCGAAGTTCATGCCCCAGGTCACGCGCGCGGCCGGCGTCTCATAGTCGCCGCGATCGGAATTACCGTACTGAGCGTCGATCTCGAGACCTTCGAAATCATCCTTGTAGATGTAGTTGACCACGCCGCCCATCGCGTCCGAGCCGTACACGGCGGCGCCGCCGCCCTGCACGATTTCGACGCTGCGGAGCAGACCGGTCGGAATCAGGTTGGTGTCAACGACGCTGTCGTTGCTGCTGTTGCCGAAGCCGCTGGAGAAGCTGCCCGCGGACGTCACCATGCGACGGCCGTTCACCAGGGTCAGCGTGCGGCCGGCGCCCAGGCCGAACAACGCCGGATACTGTTCGCCACCGCCGGAACCTGAACCGTCGAGCAGCGACTGCGCCTTCGACGGAGTATTGGCGGTGGTTTCGTTGAGCGCCTGGCTGATCGAAACGAAACCGCGATCTGCCAGCGCTTGGGAATCGATGACCGTGATGGGTGCGGCGGTGGCGGTGTCGGAGCGCCGGATGCGCGAACCCGTCACGATGATCTCTTGGATCTCCATCAGCGTCGTGTCGCTGCTCGGCGCTTCCTGCGCGTGTACCGGGCCAAAGCCCAGCAGCGTCGTCGTCGTTACCGCGGCCAGGGCGGCCTTGCGCGAACGCGATCCGTGCGTTCTCGCACCATTCGAATCAACCATAGCTGTCTCCAATGCCACTTTAGATTTTGGTGCAGAGGCTCCACCTCGCACGCGTCGAAAATTCTGACAGCGGGCGCGTGCATGGTTGTTTCGTATTGGATGCGGTTGAAGCGTTTCGGCGAATCGATCATGCGCCGTTGACGGTTCATCAAGAGCGCTTTATGCAGACATTTTTTTGCTTTGACGTGCGTCACATTCCACGCAGTGGACCGATTGCCGGTTCAGGTTGAACGTCGTACAATTCTGTACGTCGTTCAATATTCATGTTTCCGTCATGTCAGAGCCGGTTGTTCAGCAGCCTTCGCGCCGCGTGCGCAAGCGCTTGGAAAAGCTCGATCACATCGCGCGCACCGGCTTTGGCCTGTTCGAAGCGCACGGCTACGACGCCGTGACCATGGAGCAGCTCGCCGCCGAAGCCGACGTCGCCAAGGGCACGCTGTATAGCCACTTCCCTGTCAAGGAAGCGGTTCTCGCTCATTGGATTCATATGCAGCTGGAGCACGATCTCGCACGTCTGCTGCCGATGTCTCAGGCAGACAACAATTTCAAGCGCGGTATGCGACGGTTACTTGACGCTTCGGCGACCTGGCATCAGAAACATCGTGAGTATCTGCTGCCCTACCTTCGCTATCGCTTTCTCAGCGTCGGCCAGCCTGAACCCGAAGAGAACGACGCCCGCGCCGACCTGGTGCGCGCCTTCATGTCGTTGATCGAAGCTGCGCAGCGTTCCGGCGAACTGCGCGATTCGCAGCCCGCCGCGCGGCTCGCGTTGTTCTTTCACTTTCTGTATCTGGCCGCGCTCATGCGCTGGCTGATGACGCCCAAGGCCAAGCTGCGCGAAGAATTCGCCGCGGCGCTGGAAGTGTTTCTCAAAGGTTCATCGCGCGGCGGGACGGCTGCGCGCAAGCACAGTTAGGCATCATGAAATTTCTAGTTCTGACTTACGGCACGGATGGCGATACACGGCCTCTTGCGGCCTTGAGCCGCGCTCTGATGAATGCTGGCCATGAAGCACACCTGCTCGCGGATGGGGCTACGCTCGGCACGGCCGCCGCGCTCGGCGTGCCTGCGACGCCGATTGCTGGAGATATTCGCAAGGCGCTGCAACCGGGCTCCGGTTTGTTCGAAAAGAACAGCGTCAACCACACGGCTCGCGAGCTCGCGCGCATCGCGAATGAAAGCGCGGAGCAGTGGCTACGCGCAGCTGTACAAGTCGGTCAGGGATGCGACGCTCTCATCCTTTCTGGGTTAGCGGGCTTTATGGGTTTATCCGCTGCGGAATATCTCGGCGTGAAAGCCATCGGCACCGGATTGTTTCCTCTCACTCCGACCGCCGACTTTGCTTCGCCTTTCCTGCCGCCGGGAAAGATTCCGCGCATGCTGAATCGGCTCAGCCATCATTTCATCAACGGCGTGCTGTGGCGGTCGTTCCGCAAAGCCACAAATGAAGCACGCGCTCGCGTCTGCAGCCTGCCGCCTCGCAAGTCACTTTGGGTCGGTCATCCCATGCTGTACGGCGTCTCCCCTGCTCTGGTGCCTCAGCCTTCGGATTGGCCGTCTAATGCGCTGATCTGCGGACAGTGGCTCGCTCCAGCTCCGCAGTACACGCCACCCGATGCACTCGCTGCATTTCTTTCCGCGGGCGCGCCGCCGATCTATATCGGCTTCGGCAGCATGGGCGGGTTCGATCCCAAACAGTTGCTCCGATCGCTCGTCGACGGCCTGGCTGGCCGCCGCGCTTTGTTTTATCCGGGATGGAGCGGCGTGAATCCCTCTGCCCTTCCTCCGAACATCTTCGTCGTCGGCGAGACGCCGCACGACTGGCTGCTGCCTCGATGCTCTCTAGCCGTCCACCACGGCGGTTCCGGCACCTCGCATTCCGCCGCCCGCGCCGGCATTCCCTCCGTCGTAGTCCCCTTCGCCGGCGATCAACCTTTCTGGGCCGACCGCCTCCACGCCGCCGGCGTCGCCGCTCGGCTGTCTGGCTGGAAAGCTTTGGATGCGGCGTCGTTGGCCGAGAGCATTCGTTATGCGGAGCGCGATGACGTTCGCTCTCGGGCTCGCGCGATGGGAGAGAAGATGCGCAGGGAAGATGGGCTCGCTACGGCGGTCCGGGCGATTGAGGCGTTGGCTGACGGCACAAACCAAGAAGCACGCCGCTAGTGGCGGACGAGGATTGTTTATTCGCTGGACGAGATCTGTTTCAACGGCGCGCCACATAACCTGGCTGGGCTTCACAAGCCCTTTCGCTGGTAATTTTCGGTGTGATATTGTGCGCCGGATATTCGCTGACGACCACGGATATGGGCCGCCCATCCCCCACCACAACCCTGCACCGACTGCAGCGCCGATTCAGCATCGCGCTGTCGGCGGCGTTGTGTTTGTGGATGCTGGCGCTGGCGACGCATTTCCACACCAGCGACTTCGATGGCGATTCGCACCAGGGCACGCATTCGCTTTGCGCATTCTGCGTATCGGTGCCGGGCACCGGCGCCGCCCCCACGGTGGTGGCGTTCCTTGTCACTCCGCAAGTGCAGGCGTTCTCCGCGCCTGTCGCAATCGTTCCCACGACTGCGGCGCCTCCCGCCGCTGCTTATTACAGTCGTGGCCCGCCTCTGATCTGACCCCCGCCTGATTCATTTCTAAACAACTTTCGCGCGACCTGAATTGCGCGAAAGCCCGCGGTCGCGCGTGTGTTTCACGCTCGCAGATCGCTGCGCACTCCCGTGGTGTGCGCGTCATCCTGGTTTGGGGAGAGTGCTCCGTGAGCAATCGATTTTCGGGTCGCGAGCAGCGACTTCTTGCGACGTTTATTTTGGGCTCGAACGCCCTGACCCATAGCGCCCTGGGCGCAGACGGCCCGGAGGAAATTCCGCAGGTCGTGGTGACGGCCACTTTCATCGAGCAGAAGCTCGAAGATGCGCCCGCCTCCATCACCGTCATCGGTCGGGAGGAACTGAACAACCGCCCGGTGCAGGATCTGGCAGATGCTTTGCAGGGCGCAGCCGGTGTGCACGTCGGCGGTGTCGGCCTCGCGCGCCGTGGCATCAGCATTCGAGGCATGTCTAACGAATACACGCTGACCATGATCGATGGACGGCGAGTGAGCCAGACCGCGGGCGTCATCGGTCATTCCGAATCCGACGTGGGCTGGGTGCCGACCGAGGGCATCGAGCGCATCGAAGTAGTTCGCGGGCCGATGTCGTCGCTGTACGGCTCCGACGCGCTCGGCGGCGTCATCAACATCATCACTCGGCCGGCCACGGATGAATGGCGGGCGAGCATGACGAGCCGCGGCGAGTGGCGAGAGGACGGTCGTGGCGGTGAAGTTCTGCAAACAGGACTGTACCTCGCCGGCCCGCTGGTCCAGGACGTGCTCGGCATCTCAACCTACGGCGAGTTTCGGGATCGCGAGCCGACGGCCAGTGCCGCCGATCCGCGGCTATCGGAAATGGAAGGTCGCGAGGTCACCACCGGCAATGTCACTCTCAACTGGACGCCGGATGGCGCGCAACGAATCAGTCTGAACTATGGCCAAGGCAAGGAGGATCGCGAGCGAAATGCGCTCACGGGCCGAAACTACTATGTCACGACCGACCTGATCGATCGCCGCCAGTACGCCTTCAGTCACACCGGCCAATGGCGCTGGGGTGACACCACGTTGCGGGCGTACGGAACGAAGCTGGAGAAAACCAACCGCCGGTCGAGCGGCGCGCCGGTGCGGCCGCAGTTACTCGAAGATCGCACCTACGACGCCCGGACCTCGCTCAACCTTGGCGATGCGAACAGATTGAGTGTCGGCGGCGAGTGGCGCGAGGAGGAATTGTTCGACACATCGATGAATGCCGAAGGTTACGACAGCACCCGGCATCGAGCGGTCTTCCTTCAAGACGAATGGCAACTGCAGCGCTGGTTGTTCGTGCTGGGAACGCGTTACGACGATCATGACATCTTCGGCGGCCAGAACAGTCCGCGCGCTTACGCCGTCTATCATCCCAGCGACAATGTAACGATCAAGGGCGGCGTCGGCCGTGGCTTCAAGGCGCCGAACCTGAAGCTGCTCTCGCCCGAATACTCCGTGACGACCAGTCAGTTCGTCGTGTACGGCAATCCCGATCTCGATCCAGAGTTCAACACCAGCTACGAGCTAGGCGCCAGCTACGACGCCGACCGCTGGTCGTTGCAGGCAACGCTGTTCCAGAACGACGTCGACGATTTGATTCAGAGTTACTGCGCGGCGGACTGCGACGCGCTACGCGTGCTGAATTACGAGAACGTAGAGGAGGCGCGGATTCGGGGCGTCGAAGTTGCGGCCAGCCTCGCGCCGTTGCCGCAGCTGTCGATGGATCTCAACTACACGTTCCTCAATGCCAAGGATTTGACTGCCGATCAGCCGTTGGCGGAAAAGCCCAAGCACGCGATCAATCTCACGCTAAAGTGGTCGCCGACAACCAAGCTCAATGCACAGCTGCGCGGCAACTACTATGGCAAGCAGACCATGTACAGCAGCGAAGTTCGCTACGGCTTGCCCGATTACACGCTGTGGGGCGCCGACCTGAATTATCAGCTGACCTCCCATTTCAAGCTGCATCTCTCCGGCGACAACCTGAGCGATGAGGATCTGGCAGCGCTCTCCAGCCGCTTCAACTACGTCGAAGTCGGACGCTCCTACTCCGCCGGGTTCACGGGGAGCTTTTGATGCTACGGTTATTCGTACTGCTGCTTCTTATCTGCCTCGCTGTCACACAGGCGCACGCAAGTGAGCCTGTGGTGCGCGTGGTCGCAGATGACTCCGTACTGGCCGGACGGCTTGATCGCTTGCAAGCCATCGCGGCCAAAGCCGATGTGAAATTGGAATGGGCGTATCTCGGCAACCTGCCCTCCTCGCCGGATCAATGGATCGCAGCGGCGGACTTGCTGATCGTCGAAGCGCCGCTGCAAAGCGCCCGTCAACTCGTCGAGGAAAAGATCGGCCACGCGCTCCAGCGCAGTCGTGTGCCGCGCCTGGAAGCCACCTCACGACGTGAGTCTCACAGTGGTCTTCCGGCCCAACAAGGCCGGGCGCTGGTCGAGTACTACCGCAATGGCGGTGAAGCCAACCTTCGCAATTTCTTCGCCTACTTTCGCGCCTGGCATACGAAGGCGGACCTCTCGAAGGTGCCCATCCCATTGATCGTTCCGCCGAGTGGCTACTACCACCCGGATGCGCCGAAGTTGTTCATACGCTTGGAGGACTACGAACGGTGGGGCGAGAAGCGTTGGAAGTCTCGCGCGCCGCGCATTGCTCTCGCCATTCACGCGTCGGCGTTCGGCACTTTGCAGACCCAGGTGATAGACGCTGTCATCCGCCGCAGCGAAGCGCTGGGACAGATGCCTCTTGCCTTTTGGTTCGATAGCGAAGACCCCCAGGCGTTGAAGAAGACTGTGCAGCCCGCGCAAGCGGACGTGCTCATCAATATGCAGCACATGGGCAATGGTCGTGCCCGCATGAGCGAGTTCGAACAGCTCGACATTCCAGTGTTACAGACGCTGAACTATCGCGACGGTGACGTCGAACACTGGCAACAAGCGAACAGCGGCGCCCCCGCCCGACTCGTCGCGCCGTTCATCGCTGTGTACGAGATCTGGGGCATGAGCGATCCGCTCGTGATCTCGGCCGTGAAGGATGGCGAAGCCGTGCCGATGAGTGATCAAGTGGACGCCGTGCTTCGCAAAGCTGCCGCGCTCGCGGCGCTCCGACACACACCGTCCGCTGACAAGCGGCTATCGTTGATGTTCTGGAACTACCCGCAGGGCGAGAAGAACTTCTCCGCCTCGAATCTCAACGTGCCACGCAGTTTGGAATCGTTGACGCGCGCACTGCACGCGGCCGGCTACGACGTTCCAGAGACTACCGAACAACAGGCGATTGAGACCGGGCAGGCGCTGCTCTCGGTGCTCTACCATCATGACCGACTCGATGAGCTGCTACGTCGAGGGCTCGCGGACACCCTGCCCGTCGAGCGCTACCAGCAATGGCTGGCGAGTCTTCCGTCATCGGTTCGCTCGCAACTGCTGCAGCGTTGGGGCGATCCGCTTTCGAACTGGGCCGTGCGCGACGTGCGTGGTGAGAAGCAGTTCGTCATCCCGCGCTGGAAGTTGGGCAAGTTGACCCTGATGCCGCAGATGCCTCGTGGTGGCGAGCCTGGCGCGGGTTATCACGATGCCGCCCTGCCGCCGGATCATCTTTATCTCGCGACATACCTGTATGTCAGAGACAGCGCGCCACATGCGCTGATCCATTTCGGCACGCACGGTACACAAGAGTGGCTGCCCGGCAAGGATCGCGGGCTGTCGGTCGACGACTATCCGTTGCTGGCAATCGGCGACCTGCCAGTGTTCTATCCCTACATCCAGGACAACATCGGCGAGGCGCTACAAGCGAAACGTCGCGGTCGTGCTGTTCTGATCAGCCATCAGACTCCGCCGTTCGCGCCATCGGGGCTGTACAAGGAACTGGCGGACGTTCACACGCTGCTGCACGAGTACATCCAGCTGGATCCGGGTCCGGTGCGAGATCGGACAGCAGAGAACATGCGTCGTCTGATCGTCGAGCACTCGCTTCACAAAGACATGAATTGGAGCGAGCAAGCCATGCGTGAGAACTTCGATGGCTTCCTGGATGCGTTCCACAATCATCTGCATGGCCTTGCGCAGCAAAGCGTGCCGCTGGGCCTGCATACGCTTGGCACACCGCCGAGTCCGGAGCACCGCGTGAGCACGGTGATCCAACAGCTTGGCGATGACTTTGCGAAGCTCGCCTCGGCGACGGAGCAAGCAGCTCACGCGGCCATGGGTCACGCGACAATGATGAGCGATGGCAGCTTTGCGTTGGATAACTCGCAACTCTCCTCCACGCCGCCGTACCGGCTGCTCCAGCGGCATATGCGCGATGGAGTGGCGATCAATGAGATCACCGATGCGGCTTTGAGAAAGTTCGTCGAGCGCGGCGTGCAACTCGACCGACATCTGGCGACAAACAACGAGCTGGCCGCGCTACTGCATGGCCTCGCGGGTCGCTTCGTGCTGCCTGGTCCGGGCGGCGATCCGGTGCGCAATCCCGACGTTCCCAACGGCCGCAACCTGTTCGGCTTCGAGCCCGACAAGCTGCCCACGCGCAGCGCGTTCGAAGCTTCCGAAACGGCGCTGAATGCGCTCATCGAAGATTTCCGTGGCAAACACGACGGAGCCACACCGACGAAGCTCGCTTTCAGTCTGTGGTCCGTCGAAGCCATGCGCCACATGGGTGTCACCGAAGGACAAATATTGCATGCCATGGGCCTGCGCCCACGTTGGGATGAAGGCGGCCGCGTGACTGCACTCGACATCGTTCCGGCTCGCGAACTTCGCCGTCCGCGCATCGATGCGGTCGTTCAGGTCACTGGCGCATATCGAGACCAGTTCGAAGGATTCATGCGCCTGCTTGCAGAGGCCACCGAACGACTGTCGCAGCTCGATGAGCCCGGCAATGCGATCTCTCAGAACACGCGCGCGGCGGCGGCAAGCCTGAAAAAGAAAGGAATCGACGCCGTGAAGGCCCAACAACTGGCAGCGGTGCGCTTGTTCGGCAATCAAGCGGGTGACTATGGCGTCGGCTTGTCCGATGCAGTGCTCGACTCCACCGCTTGGAAAGACGACGCGCCGCTCGCCGAGCAATATCTCGATCGGCTGCAGTACGCGTATGGAACGAAGGATTGGGGTGGCTCCACCGCCGGCGTCAACGTATACGCCGAGCAACTCAAGGGCGTCCAGGCAGCCGTGCTATCGCGCTCGTCCAATCTGTACGGGCTTCTAACCGGCGACGATCCCTATCAGTTTCTCGGCGGGCTATCGCTAGCCGTCCGTCACATCAACGGCAAGAGCCCGGAGCTTTATATCTCCGATCAGCGCCGTGCGCAGGGTCGCATCGCCTCGGCTGCAAGCTTTCTCGCGGAGGAGATGCGAACGCGCTATCTCAATCCGCAGTGGATAAAGCCCATGCAACAGGAAGGTTACGCGGGCACGCTCGAGATCGTCGACACGATCAACAACCTGTGGGGCTGGCAGGCGCTCGATCCAAGCACGGTGCGCGCCGATCAATGGCAGGCCATGCACGACGTGTATGTCATGGACAAGCACCAGCTCGACATGAAGCGCTGGTTCGAACAGCACAATCCCACCGCGCAGGCTCAAATCCTGGAGCGCATGCTCGAAGCGATTCGCAAGGGCTATTGGGATGCTGCCGAACAGACGCGACGTGAGATCGCCGAGCGTTGGCAGGAGCTGGCCGATCGCGGGTTGGCGACGGGCGCCGAGGCAACTCGCGAGTTCGCGCAGGAGATGGCGGCTGGTTTTGGCCTGCAACCGGGCATGGCGACTCAGAGTGCGACGTCGCCCGCCGAAAGCTCCTCTGGAGCCGAAGCGTCCCAAACACAAACTGTGCGCGGCCAGGTCATGCAGCAAACAACGGCGGAATCCGTCGACGAGCCCCTATGGCGCGTCTGGCTGGCGCTGCTCGCGATCCTGCTTTGTTTCGTCGGCGGCGGAGTGCACCAGCTTCGCCAAACGCTGCCCACGCAACCATCGAATTCCTGATCCAGAGAGACTTGGCATGACTGAATTCGAAACCACGCTGTACTCGCTGACCCGTCTGTTCCTGACGCCCGTGTTGTTACTCATCGTCGCGGCCCAGATTTATTCCTTCGTCTCGCTCGGCGCCTTCGTGGTCGAGGCATGGCAGCGCCGCCGGGGCGCGTATCGCTCGCCGCTTGCTGAATATCGGCGACAAGGCGCCTTCGGCAGCGACGATCTGGAGTTGTGGATCATGAAACGGCTGGAGTGGCTGCGCATCACCTCGCGCAGCGCGCCGATGCTGGGTTTGGTGGCCACCATGATTCCGATGGGACCTGCATTGCTCGCGCTCACTCGCAGCGATGCCCAAGGAGTCGGCGACAATCTGGTCGTGGCCTTCTCCGCCGTGATCCTGGCGCTGGTCAGCGCGAGCATCACTTTCTTCGTGCTCACCGTGCGCCGCCGTTGGCTGCTGCAAGAGCTGCGTGACATCGAGCGTGCCGCGGAGGTTGCGTGATGCGTTTCCTGGAACACGACGAAGCCGACGATCCGATTCTGTCGCTGGTCAACCTGATCGACCTGTTCCTGGTCGTGATCAGCATCCTGCTCATCGTCATCGTGCGCAACCCGCTCAATCCCTTCTCCAGCGACAACGTCGTGGTCATCGAGAATCCGGGCGAGGCGGACCAGCGCATGATCGTCAAGCAAGGCGAAGAACTACGGCGCTACGAGGCCGGGAACGAGATCGGCGAAGGCGAAGGCGTCAAGGCCGGCGTCACTTACAAGCTTTCGGATGGCCGGCTGATTTACGTCCCCGAGGCCGCCGGTTCGGGCGCGGTCAATCCATGATAAATTCGCGTCGTGAAACCCGCGACGCGCATTCTGCAATCCGGCTCGGTCTCGGTCGTCGATTATCGATGCACCTGCGGCCCTGCGGATCGGCCTTTCACGGAAGCGCATTGCCACCATTCGATTTCCTATGTGCGCAAGGGCTCGTTTGGATATCGCTGGGGCAAGCGTTCGTTCGAGCTCGTGGCCGGCTCGGTGCTCGTGGGGCATCCCGGCGATGAATACATGTGTACGCATGAGCATCACGGCGGCGGCGATGAATGCCTCTCCTTCCAATACACCTCCGAGCTGATCGAGGAGATTGCGCCTAAGAAGGCGTGGCGCGTCGGCGCGTTACCGCCGATCGCGCAGATGATGGTCGTCGGCGAGTGGGCGCAGTCCGTGGCGGACGCGAACAGCGACGTGGGATTGGACGAGCTCGGCTTGATGCTCGGCGCCCGACTGGCGCAGGTAACGACAGGAAAGACGCCCGCTTCCCAGAAACCGACTTCACGCGATCGACGCCGAGCGGTCGAGGCTGCGCTCTGGATCGATGCGAATGCGCAGGAAGATATCGACCTCACGACGGTGGCCAAGGTCGCCGGCTTGAGCAGTTATCACTTCCTGCGCGTATTCGCAGCGGTCGTCGGCGTGACGCCGCATCAATATCTGGTTCGGGCACGACTACGCAATGCGGCTAGATTGCTGGTCGAAAGCGAACAGCCGATCACAGAAGTGGCCCTGGACGTAGGTTTCAACGACGTCTCCAACTTCGTGCGCACGTTTGGTCGCGCGGCCGGCGCTTCGCCTCGCGCCTTCCGACATGCCGCTCGGGGCGACCGCAATTTTTTCCAAGAATCCGCCCCGCCGCGAACCTAGCATCTGCCCTCTCACTGGAGGGGCAGCTATGTTCGATCATATTGGCTTACCGGTCCGCGATCTCGAAGTCGCGCGCCGTTTCTATCGCGCCGCGCTCGCGCCGCTCGGGCATGTTCAGGACGATTCCGGAACGGGCTTCGGGCCCAAGGGCTCGCCTGCGCTTTGGCTCTACGAGACCAAAGACAAGGGGGCCTCGCGAACGCATCTGGCGTTTCAGGCAACGACGCGCGATGCCGTTGAGCGCTTTTATCGCGCCGGGCTCGAAGCTGGCGCTAAAGACAACGGCAAGCCCGGCCTGCGTGCGGATTACAGTCCTACGTACTTTGCGGCATTCCTGATCGATCCGGATGGGAACAATGTCGAAGCCGTGTGCCTCACGGAGACTTGATCATGGCTTCGATTCGCCGCGAAGTGATATTGCAAGCACCCTTGGATCAGGTGTGGGACGCCCTGCGCGACATCGGCGCGTTACACACGCGTCTGGCGCCCGGCTTCGTCGTCGATACGAAACTGGAAGAAGGTGCGCGCATCGTGACGTTTGGCAACGGCATGGTCGCTAAAGAGCTCATCGTCGATATCGACGAGCAGCAGCACCGGGTCAGCTGGTCCGTGGTAGGCACGCAACTCACCCACCACAACGCGTCGTTCCAGCTCTTCAAGGAAGGCGACGGGCGAACTCGCGGTGTCTGGATCGCGGACCTGCTGCCACATGCAGCAGCACCGATGGTCGCTGGCATGATCGAGCAGGGTCTGGCCGCAATGAAGCGCGTCTTCGGATAACGGACGTCAGGCGCGTGCGCCGGCGAAACGGGAGCGATAGTCCGTCGGTGTAACTCCGAGGACATGACGAAACGCGCGTCGCATGCTCTGCTCGTCGGCGAAACCGCATTCACGGGCGACTTGCTTCGCGCGAGTCGCCCCACTTTCGATCCGGCTTCGAGCCTGCTCGACACGCAGCCGACGCACGTAAGCCGCGGGAGGCATTCCAATCCGTTGAACGAACAGTCTCGCGAAATGGCGAGGGCTCATGTCGGCCCGCCGTGCGAGATTCTCGACGGTCAGTTCGGCATCGAGATGGTCGAGCATCCAAAGCTCGAGGTTGCCGAATACATCATCGCGACGTTGCGCGGTAAGGTGCCGACTGAACTGCGACTGCCCTCCGGGCCGCTTCAGATACATGACCAGTTCTTGGGCAACGGCGAGTGCAATCGCCTTCCCCCAGTCTGCCTCGACCATGCCCAATGCCATGTCCATGCCGGCGGTCACACCGGCCGAGGTGTAGAGGTTGTCACATTGCACGTAGATCGCATCGCGCTCGATGCGGGCGTTTCTTGCGACTTGCGCCAATCGATCGCAGTAGTCCCAGT
The DNA here is from genome assembly GCF_036402275.1 of Steroidobacter sp. NCBI lineage: Bacteria > Pseudomonadati > Pseudomonadota > Gammaproteobacteria > Steroidobacterales > Steroidobacteraceae > Steroidobacter > Steroidobacter sp. Next base: position 870,137 of record NZ_DASWTF010000036.1, read on the forward strand.
GCGTCGTCGCGGACTTTCCATCCAGCAGTCCCGCGGCAGCGAGCAGCAGCGCGCCAGTACAAATGGAACCGATACGCTCCACCTTGGTGGCCTGATTCTGGATCCACTGTAAGAGCTTTCGATCCTGCATCATCTCTCGATAGCCGATGCCTCCAGCAATGAGCAGTGTGTCGGCTCGACGCATTTCCGTGTAGCGCCGCTCAGCAAACAACCCGAGTCCTCCGGATGTTTCGAGCCGGCCCGCCGTGGGTGCAATCAGCTCGATTTCGTAAGCGTCTCGTTGCAGATGACGATGATCGCGCAGCCAGCGCGTGGTTCGCGCGAATACTTCGAGCGGTCCGCTGATATCGAGGATCTGCGCCCGCGGATAGCCGAGCATCACGACCCGGTGGGGTCGTTGGCGAGTCTGTTTTCGGGTGGAACGGCGCATGAATCGCTCCCTGTGCGGTATGGCAGAAATTGACGCCTCGTCGTCCGATCGGCCATGGGGCGGCGGATCACAATCCGTCCAGTCCTCCACGGAGATCCTGTCATGCAACGTCGCACTTTTCTATCACATTCCGTCACCGCGGCCTCCCTGGCAATCTTTGCGGGCGCCCTGCAGGCCGGTCAAAACACGTCGGGCGGCTCAACCGCTCTCCCCCGCCGCGACCGCATTCGCGTCGCGTTCATGCTCGGCGAAGGTTCGAATGTCATCGATACTGCAGGACCGTGGGAAGTGTTTCAGGATGTCATGCTGGGCGGATCGGAGGCGGAAGACCACTCTCATCCGTTCGAGTTATTTACGGTGGGTCCCGCTGACAAAAAGATTCTCACAATGACCGGTGGGCTGCGCGTCCAGCCCCACTACACCGTCAAGAATGCCCCGCAGCCGAATGTCATTGTCGTGCCCGCACAGAGCGCAACGGACGAATCGCGCGCTTGGCTGCGCAAAGCTTCGGCGGGAACAGACGTGACAATGTCTGTCTGCACTGGGTCCTTCCAACTCGCCCGCGCCGGCTTGCTCGAAGGGCTCACGGCAACGACGCATCACGACTACTGGGACGCGTTCGCCAAAGAGTTCCCGAAGATCGATCTTCGCCGCGGGCTACGCTTCGTCGACAACGGCCGCATCGCCACGGCCGGTGGCTTGACCTCCGGCATCGACATGGCGCTGCACGTCGTCTCGCGCTACTTCGGCGCGGACGTCGCCGCCGCTACTGCCAAGTACATGGAATATTCGAGCGAGGCGTGGCGGAATAGTTGATGTCCTTCTTAGGGCTGCACGGCGAGCGTGTTCGCCGTGACGAACTGCGGAGCGATGTCGACAGGGACTTGGTCGAGCTTATCCAGAACGCGCTGTACTTCGGGACGGATCACAGCCATGCGCTCGAGCAGACGCTTGACCCCGTCGTAATCGCCGTGCGCCTGGAGCGTCATGATCTGTCGTGTCAGCGCGGTGATCGCTCGCTTTGCTTTCGGCACGTCCAGCGAGAACCGGCCTTCGGAGTCGATGCGAATAGCGCCTGCATCGAGCAGATTGTTTACTTGTAACGCCATGCCCTTGGCGTGCGCGGCGTTCAAGCCAAAGCGCAGCGTGCGGAAGCTCGAGGCCAGGAACGTGATGTACATGTTGCGTTCCTGTTTCTTGGCCACGAAGCCTTTGTCCATCAGGTACTGCAGGGCCCAGAGTCCGGAGACATCGGCCTTGGCCTCCTCCAAGGGTCCGTTGAGCTCCTTGAGCTCTTGTCGCACGGTGGTCTGGCGGCCGTCGATCTGGATGGTTTGCGGGCCAAGGCCGTGCATCAGTTCGTGCATCAAAATCAGGGGGAAGAACGAGTCGAACGAAACCAGCGGCCGGTCCTTCGGCGTGAGCGCGATATCCGCGATCGGTAGCAGCACTTTGTCGAACTTGGCTTGCTGGAAGTTCTTCAGCAATACGCGTTTGGAGCCTTTCTCGGCGACTACGCGCTCGTCGTTCGGCAGGTTGAAGGCCGCGGTCTGCACGCCGTGATTGGCGTCGCCCGCCGCGAACACGACGTTGACGACGCGGATCGGCGAATAGCCGCCGATCTTGGCCTTGCGAAACTTGGGATCGATCGGCAGGTGATCCTCGATGTCCTGCAGCTGCGAGCTGAAGCGTTTGAGCTTCTCGGTTTCGTCCGCGTCGGTCAGCGTGATGAACGATTCGAACGCAGCCTTGAAGTTGAACCACTCGTCTTCGTAGACCTCGTAGGGCCCGATGGTGGGTTCGATCGAGGCGTCCAGCTCCATCCAGGCCACGTCGCTGGCGTAGTAGTCGTTGGAAACGAACGCGTCGGCGCGTTTCTGCAGAAACGTTTTCAACGTCGGCTGCCGAGTGAGCGCGGCGGCCTCGCGCAACAGGCGCGACATTTCCAACAGCTCGCCCTGATATTCGAGGGAATAAGGCACGGCCATGAACTTCCCGTCCGCGCCGCGCCGAATGGTCGTGAAGAAGCCGGTAGCCTCGGATTTCTGCGCTGGCGGCAGGCTCTGCATCCAGGCGTCGAGCTCAGCGCGAGTGGCATCGGCATAGAAGTTGGCGCCCTGCGGTTTCACGCTGACGCCTGGCAGGAAGGCGCGGTCCTCATCCAGCTCCGACCACGGTCCCTTGTTGAGCAAGAAATAATCCAGACGCGCCTGCCCAACGGCGCTTCGATCCGAGAGCAGTTGGAATAGCAGCGCATTGTTTCCAGCGAAGCGCTGGCGCATGAACAAAGCATCGACATAGCGAGACGCTTCCACCAGCTTCGCCAACGCTGCCCTCTCCTGCGCCGGCAGAGTCGACAGATCGACCTTCACTTCGACTGGGGCAAAGCGCTGGGACATCGTGGCCAGCTGCTCGGAGCTGGGCAGATCTTCAGCCACGGACGCTTGAGTCATCAGATTGCAAAGGACGGCGGCAAGGATGGCGGCTATCGGACGACGCATGACGCGGGCCTCCACGGCGAAGAAGGCGGCGATTATACTTCGAGCACATGTCGGACTGGTCCATACAACGCGTAGAACAGCTGGCCACGGACGCCGCGGCCTTCAAGGCGGCGCAGGGCACGGCCAAGCCATCCAAGTGGCAAAACCTGGGCCGGGACGACCGGCTGGTCTGGGGCGAGTGCCAGGGCAGCGGATCGACGCCCTACCAGGTGCGCGTGGATCTGATCGATGTGACATATAAATGCAGTTGCCCGAGCCGCAAACTCCCCTGCAAGCACACTCTCGGACTGCTGCTGATGGTTGCTGGCGGCACGAACATCGCCACCGCCTCGCCGCCTGAATTTGTCGCCGAGTGGTCGGCAAACCGCGCCAAGCGCGCCGAAGCCAAGCAGGCCCGTGAGTCGAAGGAAGCGACGGCAGCGCCGCTCGATCCAGTGGCGCGCGCCAAGCGCACCGAGAAGCGGGAAGCGCGTGTCGCTTCAGGCATCGATCAACTGGAAACATGGTTGACCGACATCGTCGGCCAAGGTCTCGCAGTCACCCGCTCGCAGGGCCCTGCGTTTTGGTCACATATGGCCAGCCGCTTGGTGGATGCACAAGCGCCCGGCCTCGCTCGGCGAGTCAAAGAGCTCGGCGACATCGCGATGGCCAGCGATCAGTGGCAAGACGAGTTGCTGGCCGGCCTGGCTCGCCTGCAACTGCTGATCGACGGTTACCGGGGCATCGACCGTTTGCCGCCTGAGCTCGCCGCCGAAGTGCGCTCGATCGTGGGGTGGACTCAAGAGCAGGATGCTCTGCGGTCTCGTGCGGGAACACGCGATCGCTGGCAGGTGATCGCACGACGTCAGACTGAAGACGACGCCCTCAAGACCCAATTCAGCTGGCTGGAAGGATCTCTATCGGGCCTGCCGCGAGCAGAGTTGAAGTGGCCGAGATTCATCTCTTCGGCATTCGTCATCACGGGCCGGGCTCCGCACGGAGCCTGGTGCATGCTCTCGAACCGGACGTGGTGCTCATCGAAGGTCCGCCGGATGCGAACGATCTCATCGCGCTAGCTTCACATCCGAACCTCACGCCGCCTGTTGCTCTGCTGATCTACGTGCCGAATGAGCCGCGACAGGCCGTGCTCTATCCATTCGCGCACTACTCGCCCGAATGGCAGGCGATTCAGTTTGCGTTGTCGCGCAGCCTGCCGGTGCGGTTCATCGATCTGCCGCAGTCCGCGCGGCTGCGTGATCCTTCGGAAGTGGCCGAAAAAACCGAAGAGCGAGATGAGATCACTCGAGATCCGCTCGCGCCGATCGCGATCGCCGCCGGCTATAGCGATGCCGAGCGCTGGTGGGATCACCTCGTCGAGTCGCGGGCAGGACACGATATCGACGTTTTCAAAGCGATTCACGAAATGATGTCCGAGGTGCGCACTACGCTCGACGCACCTATCCCGCTCGTTGAGCAGCAGCGCGAAGCTCACATGCGCAAGTGCATTCGAGCGGCGAGCGCCGAGGGGTTTGCGAACATCGCGGTCGTGTGCGGCGCCTGGCATACCCCTGCTCTGGCCACTATGCCCAGCGCCAAGTCCGATGACGCATTGTTGAAGGGCTTGCCCAAGGTCAAAACGGCAGCGGCCTGGACGCCGTGGTCGTATGAGCGGCTGTCCTATCGTTCCGGTTACGGCGCGGGCGTCGACTCGCCCGTGTGGTACGAGTTGTTGTGGGAGAAGCACAACGCACTCGGTGCGCGTTGGATGACACGCGCGGCGCGTTTGCTTCGTGATGAAGACATTCCGGTGTCGTCGGCCCATGTCATCGAAGCATGTCGACTCGCTGACGCTGTCGCCTCGGTACGAGGTCGCCCGGTTCCTGGGCTTGCAGAGTACAACGATGCGGCCGTGTCCGTATTGGGCTCCGGCGATGCGTTGGCATTGCAGCTGATCCATCGTCGCTGGCACTTCGGCGATCGTCTCGGCGTCGTTCCTGAAGAATTTCCGGCCGCGCCGGTACAGCAGGATCTCGCAGCCCTGCAAAAGAGCTTGCGGATACCGCCGAAAGCCGAAGTCAAAACGTTGGATCTCGATCTGCGCGAGACGATCGATCGCGAGCGCAGCCATCTGCTGCGGCGTCTGCGCCTTCTCGGCATCGACTGGGGCCATCTGCAGACTCACAGCGGCGGACGCGGAACATTTCATGAGTTGTGGCAGATCGGATGGAAGCCCGAATTTGCGATTGCCCTCATCGAGGCCAGCCGTTACGGTCACACTGTCGAGCAGGCGGCCACAGGTCTGCTGGCTGAGCGCAGCGCCAATACCGGCACGTCTCTGGCAGCGCTCATCGCACTCCTCGATGATGCTCTGTTCGCCAACTTGCCCGGTGCGATCACGACCCTCGTTGGAGCCATCGAGAATCGGGCGGCCGTGGCTGTCGATGTCCTGCAGCTCCTGGATGCCCTACCCCCGCTGGTGAATGTCTGCCGCTACGGTAACGTGCGCGGTACGGATGTATCGCTGGTCGCAGAAATCCTGAGCGGCCTCGTGCCGCGTATCGCCGTAGGCTGTCCGGCGGCGGCAAGTCACATCGACGACGATGCGGCACAGCTGCTGTGGGGCAAGCTCGTCGAAACAAACCGGGCACTGGAGTTACTTGGCAACGCGGACTTCACCGAGAGTTGGCGCGCGATGCTGCAGCGGATTTCACAAAGCGACGCGGTGCATGCGCTGATCGCCGGATATGCGCATCGGCTGCTGTACGACGCGGGCCTGCTGAAGTTCGAAGCGTTGTCTCTGGCGTTCGCGCGCTCGCTCTCGCCCGGCAACGAGCCGGCGGTCGGCGCTCGCTGGGTCGAAGGCTTGCTGTCAGGCAGTGGCGCTGTATTGGTCCACGACGATCGCATGCGAGGTCTCGTCGACGAGTGGGTGCGCGGCACCACCGCCGAGAATTTCATCCAGGTGTTGCCGCTGTTGCGCCGTACGTTTGCTCAGTTCCCGCCGCCGGAGCGTCGTCAGATCGGTGAGCGCCTGCGAAGCGGCCAGCAACTGCAATCGCCGGCAGCGAGCGTCGACTTCGATGAAACGGCAGCGCGCGCGGTGTTGCCCATCTTGAAACGCATTTGGAATCTCGGCGAATGATCTCAGACGACGAAGCGGCGCGACGCTGGCGGCTGATCCTCGGCGGAGAATCCGCGGACGGCATCGGTTGTTCGTTGAATCTATCCGATGGCCGCATGGATCGGGCGTTGCAGGCGCTGTACGACTCCGATCGCAAGGGCGGGCTCGGCAGCTCCGCGCCGAATGTGTCGCGCTGGCTCGGCGATATTCGTGAGTACTTTCCCACGAGTGTCGTGCAGGTTCTGCAGCGAGACGCTATTGACCGCCTCGACATGACTCGCCTGCTCATGGAGCCGGAGGTCCTCGATTCGCTCAAGCCCGATGTGCATCTGGTGGCGGATCTGATCGCACTGTCTGGAATGATCCCCGCCAAAACTCGCGAGACGGCTCGGCAAGTCGTGCGCAAAGTCGTGAACGAGCTGCTCGCGAAGCTCGCCGAGCCGACGCGTCAGTCCGTGCTCGGCGCGCTCAACCGCGCAGCTCGCAATCGCCGCCCGCGTCATAGTGACATCGACTGGCCGAGGACGATTCGCGCGAACCTGAAGAACTATCAGCCCGACTATCAAACCGTGATTCCGGAGGTGCGCTTCGGATACGGACGGCGGCGTCAGTCCATGCGTCACATCGTTCTCTGCATCGATCAGAGCGGATCGATGGCCGCGAGCGTCGTTTACTCCGCCATCTTCGGCGCCGTGCTGGCCACCCTGCCGTCCGTCACCACATCGCTCGTAGTCTTCGACACTGCGGTGGTCGACCTCACAGACGAGCTCGATGATCCGATCGATCTGCTGTTCTCGGTACGACTCGGCGGCGGCACCGACATCAATGGCGCCGTCGGTTACTGTCAGCAGCTCGTGCGCTCACCGCAGGACACCGTGTTCGTCCTCATCAGCGATCTTTACGAGGGCGGCGTCGAAACCGAATTCATGCGACGCGCGACCAACATGGTTGCTTCGGGCATGCAGTTCGTGACCCTGCTGGCGCTGAGCGACGAAGGCGCTCCTTCTTACAACGCGGATCTCGCCGGCAAGCTCGCAACCCTCGGCGTCCCCGCCTTTGCCTGCACGCCCGACAAATTTCCGTCACTCATGGCGGCAGCCATCGAGCGGCGGGATCTCAGGGAGTTCGTGGAGATGCGTAAGTAGTCGCCGCGATCGCTCTCACCAAAGCGAGATGCCCGTGAGCTCGACCAGCTTGTCGATGAGCCGATCCTGAAAATTGTGGTCGAGCGCGTCGGCCGCGGGTTGCCGTCGTTGGCGGTGATGCCAGTAGCCGCCGCTGACCTTTGCAGCCGGATCGTCGCTGACCGCGAGCCATGTTTGCGTGAGGTGCCCTTGTTCCAGATCGTCCGGCGCGCCAGGCCCACCCATCTTGGTAGGCACCCAACCAGGATCGACGGCGTTGCTCAGAGTCTCTGGCCAGTGCCGTGCGAGCGCCATGGTGAGGGCCGTGACATACAACTTGCTTTCCGAGTAAGCGAGACTCGGCTCCCAACGTCGCTCGATCCAATCGATGTCGCTCAGTGAAGCGTCCCCTCCTCTATGCATGCCGCTGCTGAGATAGATCAAACGATCCGGGCGCTCGATGAGCCCCGTCAGCATGTACGGCGCCAGCGTGTTGACCGCGAGCGTTATCGCGTGCCCTTCCGGCGTCGTTCCACGGCCGCGCTCGAGGTAGATGCCCGCGTTGTGGATGACGGCGTCCATGCGCCCGATCTTATTCACCTGTTCGGCAATCGCTCTGGTCGCATCGGCGCTGCTGAGATCGCCAATGACCACGCCCGCGGAACGCTGCTCAAGGTCCGCCAGTGCAGCGGCGCGCTTCGAAGAACGTGCATGCAGAACGACGGCATGGCCTTCGGCCATGAGCGTGCGTGCGGCGGCGAGGCCGAGACCGTCGGTGGAACCGGTGATGAAGATGCGCTTCATAGGACACCTGGGGAGCGTTTGGCATGAGCAGGATTGCTCTACCCAACCACTATAGATGTCTGATCGTTCCGATTGCGGATATACAGCCCGAGCCCGCCCTCGAACCAGAGCCCGAGGACACGACCGCCGCCCCTCAGCGGCCCGAAATTGGCCGCCAGGATTTGCTTACGCGCGATTCTCGGCGCAATGCTCGGCTCCACCAATTTGTAGACGCGAAGCTGTGAGCTTTTCGGCAAGGCCGGCGGCTCTGGCTTCCAGGAGAAAACGCCGGCGTCGAAACAGAATTTGACCCAGGCATCGTCATCCAGCAGCAGCCAGAACACATTCCATTCGGCTTTCAGCACGCCGTTGTAATAGTACTGCTGCACCTGGATCTGCAGGCAAGTCCGCCCCCAGACCCGACGCACAAAGGATTTCTCGGCATCGCTCATGGCACCCGACACGTTCCGCGCGGCCCCGCCGGTCCAATCGAAGGTTGTAGGTTTCGTAAAGCAGGGCCAATGCATGTATGTGTAGCGACGCGGATTTTTATTCCATGGCGCTCACGGCGCCCTTGAATTGTGACCTGCTACGAGCGCATCGAAACCCGGCATGCCCACAATGACGCCCCGGAAATCCGGTCATTTTTCAAGGGAAGGGCCGTTCTACTCGGTGCCGACCGGCAGCCGCGGCGTCGTCACTCAATTCGGCCAGATCATCGGCGTCGAGGACGAAGGGCTGGCCATCCTGCCGCCCTGGCAGAAGCTGGCGAACTTCAGCATCCGCGCCGAGCAGGCGGACATCGAGAACGCCGACGGCAGCACCAGCGACACTCAACCCGTGAAGGTGAGCATGACGGTTCGCTACAGCATCATGCCCGACAAGGTCGCCGAGGTTTACGAGAAGTACAGCCACAGCGGCGACCTCTCCTCCTACGTCCAGACGGCGACCCAGGAGATTTTCAAAGCGGTCACCGCGCGCTACGTCGCCACGGATCTGATCGCCAAGCGCGCCAACGTTTCAGCGGACATCAATGCCGAGCTTCGAAAAAAGCTCGCGGTCTACGGCGCTCAGGTCATCAACATCGACATGCGCAACTTCTCGTTCTCGCCCTCCTACATGGAGGCCATCAACGACAAGGTGACGCAGGAGCAGCTGCGTCTGGCCGCCGAAAACCGGCTGCGCACCGTCGAGGCCGAGCAGAAACAAAAAATCGCCATCGCCGAAGCGGAAGCCGCCGCCGTGCGAGCCCGCGCCGACGGCGAGGCATACGCCAGCCTCAAAGTCGCCACCGCCCAGGCCGAAGCCCTGAAGATCCAGAACGCCGCGTTGGTGCAGAACAAGGACGTGCTGGAGCTTCGTCGCATCGAAGTCGAGCGGGTCAAGGCCGAGCGCTGGAATGGCCAACTGCCGCAGAACGTCTACGCGGGCGCGCCGATTCCGTTCTTGCAGACCGAACGCTGATGCCGACTTGACTCGCGGCGTCATTCCTCCGACGCTCTACTCACCGTCGCATGCTTCGCTCGCAAAGTGTGCGGCGTGATATATCGCGTCATGGATGTCTCTGATCTGAGTTAGCCAACATGGAACGGCGGGACCTGGCGGAAGGCATTTTCACCATCAGCGGCGTCCTGACCGCCGACGAATGCCGGCAGATGATTGCGCTTGCAGATCGGCGAGGCTGGGAGCTCGCCACCATCAACGCATTCGGTATTGCGCGGGTGGATAAAGATACGAGGAACAACGATCGGGCCATCGTCGATGACGTTGACCTCGCGAGTCGGCTGTGGAGTCGAGTTCAGGCGTTCATCCCGCTGATGCAAAACGATCGGCCGGCAGTAGGTCTGAACGAGCGCCTTCGGTTCTATCGCTACACTCCGGGCCAGCGATTCGACTGGCACTTCGACGGCTCTTACGCCAGGGATAACGGCGAAGCGAGCCAGCTCACATTCATGATCTATTTAAACAAAGGATATAAAGGAGGCCAGACGCGGTTCGAATCCGTCTCGGTGGCCGGCAAACTGGGAATGGCCCTGGTATTCGAACACGAGCTTCTTCATGAAGGCGCCGAGGTCACCGCTGGGGTGAAGTATGTGCTGCGCTCCGATGTAATGTATGGACCATGGGCCAAGCGTGCGGCTGAAAAAGCAGGCGCCACGTGATTCAGCCCTTGAACACCGCTTCTATCCGATGCCCATCGGGATCGATGAGAAACGACGCGTAATAGTTCGGGCCGTAATCGGCACGTATCCCCGGCGAGCCATTGTCCTGTCCACCGGCTCTCGTTCCTGCTGCGTAGAAGGCATCTACGGCCGATGTAGACGGCGCCGAGAACGCCAGATGAAAGCCTGCACCAGGAGCAACGGCGTCCGGTCGCAGCTTCAGACAAAACAGATCCTCACCATCGATCAGCCCGTAGCCGATCGCGGTCTCGTCTTCGAATACCCTCTTGAACCCAAGAGCGCCCAACGTCGCGTCGTAGAAGGAGCCTGATGTTCCAAGATCTCGAACTCCAAACGAAATATGATGAAGCATGAACTGACTCAGACTCCTTGGGTTTGCGCGCGAGCACTGATCGGCTTTCGCGCTCGTGTACATGCGATGCGAATCGGCGATTGTAGGAGGGGCCGCCAGGACACGCCGGCGGGGAAGGCTCCCGCGGAGTTCCCCTTGAAAAAACGGCCGTCGGCTCCATTTACACTTCCGGACAGCGACGTTTCTCGCTGATTCCTCGACGAATTATTTAGCTTGTAATGTTCGTCGCGAGGCGCTTACAATGCGCGCCCTCCTGTTGCGGGGTGGAGCAGTCTGGCAGCTCGTCGGGCTCATAACCCGAAGGTCGCAGGTTCAAATCCTGCCCCCGCTACCAACCTCGTTCGTTGGCTGAACGACGAGGTTTGCACGGTCTCCTGCTTCACCGCGCCCCGCATTTCGGCTTGGCCCGAATGCCGTCTCCACAACCATCGACCCGGGACCACGCGTCACGATTGCGTTGGCGTCAGCTTTGTCTTGCACCTGTCTTTCGGCACAGGCGCCACGTATCGAGCTCGATACGTGGCAATCCGTGTTCCGCGCTCGCCCTTACGGCAATACGCGAGCGCAAAGATCCAACAATACCGACGGGAAAATTCCGAGGGCCAGCACGGCGACGCCGTTGGCGCTCAGGACGGCGCGTAGGGTGCCGCCGGCTTCGATGCTGTAGGTGTCGGACGGTTCATCGAAGTACATCAGCTTGATGATGCGCAGGTAGTAGAACGCAGCCACGACGGACAGCAGTACCGACACGGCGGCGAGCCACACCAGGCCCACGTCCACCACTGCGCCGAGCACGGCGATCTTGGCCCAGAAGCCGACGAACGGCGGCACGCCGGCGGTGCTGAACATGAGCATCATCATGATCGCCGCGAACCACGGGCTCTTGCGTTGCAGGCCCTTGAAGTCCTCGATCTGATCGCCCTCGAAGCCTTCGCGAGACAGCAGCAGGATCATGCCGAAAGAGCCGACGGCCATGATCACGTAGGTCAGCGTGTAGAACATCGCCGCGCGATAGCCATCGTTCGTGCCGGCGAGGATGCCGAGCAGGATGAAGCCGACGTGCGAGATGGTCGAATACGCGAGCATGCGCTTGAGATTGGTCTGCGCGATGGCGACGACGTTGCCGACGATCATCGAAGCGACGGAGATCGCGATGAGCATGTTCTGCCAGCTCGCGACCATCGCATCGAGGCCCTCGGCGAGCACGCGAATCGCGATCACGAACGAGGCGATCTTCGGCGCGGAGCCGATGAACAGAGTCACCGGCGTCGGGGCGCCGTGATAAACGTCCGGCACCCACATGTGGAACGGCACGGCGCCGAACTTGAACGCGATACCGACGATCACGAACGCGAGGCCGAAGATCAGGCCGAGGTTGCCCGCCCCTACTTCACGCACGGACACCGCCAGCTCGTCGAGCTGCAGCGTGCCGGTGACGCCGTAAAGAATCGAGAAGCCATACAGCAGCGCGCCGGACGAAATCGCGCCAAGCACGAAGTACTTCATCGCCGATTCGGCCGCGACGCCCGAGTCGCGATCGAACGCCACCATCGCGTACAGCGACAGTGACAGCAACTCGACGCCCAGATACACAGTGAGCAGGCTGCCGGCCGAAACCATGACCATCACACCGAGCAGCGCTACCAGGGCAAGCACGAAGTACTCGCCACGGAACAGGCCGTTGCGCTTCAGATAGTCCTGCGAATACAGCAGCGTGACGGCGACCGTTCCATAAGAGAACAGCTTCAGCACGTCGCCCATCGGGTCGGCGATGAACATGCCGTCGAACGCCGTGACGCGACCGTCGACCGCGTAGTTCACGGTGACGAAGGCGCAGCCGGCGAGCGTCAGCAGCGACAGTCCATAAGTGATCCAGCGCTTGCTGTCGCTCAGGAACACGTCGACCAGCAGAATCACGCAGATCGCCGACGTCAGGAAGATCTCCGCCGCCGCAGCCTGCATACCGAAATTTGTGACTACTTCTTGCATCGTACAGGCTCAATAAAATCAGAGCTTGGTAGCGGTGATGTGCTGCACCAGGTTCTCGACCGTCGGGCGCATCACGTCCAACAGCGGCGCGGGCCACAGGCCCAGGCCCAGCACGGCGATCGCGAGCACGCCGAGCACCAGCAGTTCACGGCCATTGACGTCCGTCAGTTCCGCCACGTGATGATTCGCCACCGGGCCGAACACCACGCGCTTCACCAGCCACAGCGTATAAGCCGCACCGAGGATCAGCGTCAGGCCCGCGAGGAACGCGTACCAGAAGTCGGCGCGGAAGCTGGCGAGGATGACCAGGAACTCGCCGACGAACCCGGAGGTCGCGGGCAAGCCGGAGTTGGCCATCGCGAACAGCACCATGAACGCCGCGAACACCGGCATGGTGTTCACCACGCCGCCGTAAGAACTGATTTCGCGACTATGCACACGGTCGTACAGCACGCCGACGCAGAAGAACATCGCGCCCGAGATCAGGCCGTGCGAAATCATCTGTACCATCGCGCCGTCGATGCCCATCGCAGCGCCGGTCGTGTCACCGGAGTTCACGCGCATCAGCTCGAACGTCAGGAACGAGCCGAGCGTGACGAAGCCCATGTGCGCAATGGATGAATACGCGATCAGCTTCTTCATGTCCTGCTGAACCAGGGCGACGAAGCCGATGTACACCACCGCGATCAGCGACAGCGAAATCACCAGCCAGTCGAGCGCGTCGCTCGCATCCGGCGTGATCGGCAGCGAGAAGCGCAGGAAGCCGTAACCGCCCATCTTCAGCATGATGGCCGCCAGGATCACCGAGCCGCCGGTGGGCGCTTCCACGTGCGCGTCCGGCAACCACGTGTGCACGGGCCACATCGGCACCTTCACCGCGAATGCGGCGAGGAACGCGACGAAGATGAACAGCTGTTCGTTCAGGCCCAGCGGCAGGCGCTGGAAGTCGGCGATGGCATAGCTGCACTGTCCCGCATCGCAGGTCTGCAGGTACATGTAGATCAACGACACGAGCATGAACACCGAGCCGAGGAAGGTGTACAGGAAGAACTTGATGGTCGCGTACACGCGGCGCGGTCCGCCCCAGATGCCGATGATGATGAACATCGGGATCAGCATCGCTTCCCAGAGCACGTAGAACAGCAACGCGTCGAGTGCCGCGAACACGCCGATCATCAAACCTTCGAGGATCAGGAACGACGCGTAGTACTGCGCCGGACGCTTGTCGATCACGGTCCAGGCCGAGATCACGACTAGCGGCGTGATGAACGCCGTCAGCACGATCAGCGGCATGGCGAAGCCGTCCACGCCCAGGGCGTAGAACGAATTGAACATCGGGATCCAGTTGCGCTCCTCGACGAACTGCATCGCGGCTGTCGTGGTATCGAAATTGGTCCACAACAGGGTCGAAATGCCGAACGTCACGGCGGTGGTAACAAGCGCGATCCAGCGACCGGCTGCGATGCCCTTGTCGCCGAGCAACAGCATGGCGGCGCCGCCGGCGATGGGCAGCCAGATCAAAACGCTGAGAATGGGCCAGGTAATCGTCGACATAGCTTTTCTTACAGTGAATTACCGCAGCACATACCACGCCAGCAGCACGGACAATCCGATGATCATCGCGAACGCATAGTGATACAGATAGCCGGACTGCATCCGGCGCATGACGCCCGACAGCCAGCCGACGACGCGCGCCGAGCCGTTGACCGCAGCGCCGTCGATCAGCGCCACATCGCCAACGCGCCATAGCGCCGAGCCGAGACCCACGCTGCCGCGCGCGAACACGGCCTGGTAGATCTCGTCGAAGTAGAACTTCTTGGCGAACAGGTGATACAGCGCCGAGAACTTCTGCGCGATCACGGTCGGCAGGTCCGGCCGCTTGACGTACAGGAACCAGGCCAGCGCCCAGCCCGCGAACGCGAGGTACACCGGCGGCTGCATCAACGCATGCAGGATGAACGCGAGCGGACCGTGCCACTCCTCGCCGATGTGACCGAGTACGTTGTGCGCCTCTTCGACGTACAGCACGCCGTTGAAGAAATCGCCGAACAGCATCGGGCCGATGGTCACCGCGCCGATGAACAGCGACGGAATCGCCAGCAGCACCAGCGGCACCCACACCACCGCCGGGCTCTCGTGCGGCTCGACCGGGCCGTGATGCGCGTGGTCGTCGTGGTTGGAAGGTGTATCGGGCTCGTGACCCGCGTCCGCGTCGGTCTCCACATGCGTGCCGTTGCTCGCACTGTGCGCCTCATGAGCGGCGTGACGGAAGCGCTCCTCGCCATGGAACGTCATGAACACCAGGCGGAAGCTGTAGAACGCAGTGATGAACACGCCGAGGAACACGCACCAGTACGCATAGGTCGCGCCCGGAATGTGCGAGGCGTGCACCGCTTCGATCAGCGCGTCCTTCGAGAAGAAGCCCGAGGTGCCCGGGAAGCCGATCAGCGCGAGCGTGCCGATGGCCGACGTCCAATACGTGATGGGCATGTACTTCTTCAGGCCGCCCATCTTCCGCATGTCCTGCTCGTGGTGCATGCCGATGATCACGGAGCCCGCCGCCAGGAACAGCAGCGCCTTGAAGAACGCGTGCGTCATCAGGTGGAACAACGCGCCGGCGTAAGCGGACACACCGAGCGCCACCGTCATGTAGCCGAGCTGCGAGAGCGTCGAGTACGCGACCACGCGCTTGATGTCGTTATTCACCAGCCCGAGCAGGCCCATGAAGAACGCAGTCGTCGCGCCGATGACCAGCACCGTCGACAACGCGGTTTCGGAGAGCTCGAACAGCGGCGACATGCGCGCCACCATGAAGATGCCCGCGGTCACCATGGTTGCCGCGTGGATCAGCGCCGAGATCGGCGTCGGGCCTTCCATCGAGTCCGGCAGCCACACGTGTAACGGCACCTGCGCCGACTTACCCATCGCGCCGATGAACAGGCAGATGCAAACGACCGTGATCGCCTGCCATTCCACGCCCGGGAAGATTTCCATCGTGTTCGCAACGATGGCGTCACGCGCGCCGAACACCGTCGCGTAGTCCAGCGAGCCGGTGTAGTACGCGATGCCGGCGATGCCGAGCACGAAGCCGAAGTCGCCGACGCGGTTCACCAGGAACGCCTTCATGTTGGCGAAAATCGCCGAGGGGCGCGTGTACCAGAAGCCGATCAGCAGATACGACACCACGCCCACCGCTTCCCAGCCGAAGAACAGCTGCAGGAAGTTGTTCGACATCACCAGCATGAGCATGGAGAACGTGAACAGCGAGATATAGGAGAAGAACCGCTGATAGCCCGGGTCTTCGTGCATGTAACCGATGGTGTAAACGTGCACGCACAGCGACACGAACGTCACCACAGTCATCATCATCGCGCTGAGGTTGTCGACCAGGAAGCCGACTTCCATGCGGATGTTGTCGCTCACCAGCCAGGTGTAGACGGTCTCGTTGACGACGGGTGCGCCGTCGAGCAGCAGCTTCAGCACGTAGGCCGACAAGCCGAACGAGAGCGCCACGCCGGCGATCGTGACGGTATGAGCGCCGACGCGGCCAATGACCTTGCCGCCGATGCCGGCAAGCAGGCACGCCACGAGCGGCGCGAGAACGATGGTCAGGAGTACGGATTGAGAGATCATTTCTTGTTAATCCGAGGCCTAGCCTTTCATCGTGTCGAGCTGTTCGACGTTGATGCTCTTACGTTCGCGGAACAGCACCACCAGGATGGCGAGGCCGATGGCGGACTCGGCGGCCGCGACCGTGAGGATGAAGAACACGAACACCTGCCCGCTCAGATCGCCGAGCTGGCGCGCGAACGCGACGAAGTTGAAGTTCACCGCGAGCAGCATAAGCTCGATGCACATCAGCAGCAGAATCACGTTCTTCCGGTTGAGGAAGATGCCGGCGACGCTGAGCGCGAACAGAATGCCGGCCAGCATCAAGACGAAGTTCAACGGAATCATGGCTGCTTCTCCCCCTTATCGGTCACGGAGGGTTCGACCACAGGGGACATCTTCACGACGCGGATGCGGTCCTTGGCGCGGACAGACACCTGCGCTCCCACGTCCTGCTGCTTCAGACCGGTGCGCTGACGCATGGTCAGCACGATCGCGGCCACGATGGCGAGCAGCAGGATCACGGCCGCAAGCTCGAACGGATACAGATATTTGGAGTACAGCAGCTCACCGAGCGCGCCGGTGTTGCTGTAGCCCTCTGCCACCGCGACGGTCGCGACCGGCGTCACTTCGGTGCCGAGGCTCTTCACCCACACCACACTGCCGATCTCGGCGACCACGATCAACGCGATCAGGATTCCGAGCGGCGCGTAGCGCGTGAAGCCTTCACGCACTTCGGCGATGTTGATGTCGAGCATCATCACGACGAACAGGAACAACACCATCACCGCGCCGACGTACACCAGCACGAGCACGATGGCGAGGAACTCAGCTTCCAGCAGCATCCACAACACGGCGCTGGTGACGAAGGACGACACCAGGAACAACGCGGCGTGCACCGGGTTGCGCGCCGTGATCACGCCGATGGCGGTGACCAGCAGGACGCCGGAGAACGCGTAAAACAGGATTTCGGTGATGCTCATGACTAGCGGTATCTCGCGTCGGCGGCTTTGTCGGCCGCGATCATGGCTTCGTAGCGATCGCCGATGGCCAGCAGCTTGTCCTTGGTCATGATGTTCTCGCCGGGATTTTCCATGTGGTACTCATGGATGCGCGTCTCGACGATGGCGTCCACCGGGCAGGCTTCTTCGCAGAAGCCGCAGTAGATGCACTTGAACAGATCGATGTCGTAGCGCGTGGTGCGGCGGGTGCCGTCGGCGGCGACGTCCGATTCGATGGTGATCGCGAGCGCCGGGCACACCGCTTCGCACAGCTTGCAGGCGATGCAGCGCTCCTGGCCGTTCGCATAACGACGCTGCGCATGCAGGCCGCGGTAGCGAGGCGACTGCGGGGTCTTCTCCTCCGGGTACTGCACGGTGATGTTGGGACGCGCGACAAACTGACGCAGCGTCACGTACAGACCGACTAGGAGCTCGGTCAGGAAGAACGTCTTGAAAAAACTGGCAGGCGTTTTCATGGCTAACTCTTGGCTCTCTGCCCTACTTCGCCCAGGGTCCGATGTCGTAGGCGAAGAACACGCCCAGCACCGCCAGCCACACCAGCGTGACCGGAATGAACACCTTCCAGCCCAGCCGCATGATCTGGTCGTAGCGGTAGCGCGGGAACGTGGCGCGGAACCACAGGTAACAGAACAGGAAGAACGAAATCTTCAGGAACAGCCAGTGGAAGCCTGGCGCGGTGATGAAGCCCGGCAGCGGATAGCCTTCGAACGGCGACAGCCAGCCGCCGAAGAAGAAGATCGAGGTCAGCGCCGAGATCAGGATCATGTTCACGTACTCGGCCACGAAGAACACGGCGAACGCCATGCCCGAGTACTCGACGTGGAAGCCCGCGACGATTTCCGACTCGCCTTCCACCACGTCGAACGGCGCGCGATTGGTCTCGGCCACGCCAGAAATGAAATACACCACGAACAGCGGAATCATCCACCAGAAGAAGTAGGTGAACGGACCGCCCGCCTGCTTCTCGATGATGTCGCCGAGGTTCAGCGAGCCAGCCGCCATCACGACGCCGACCAGCGCGAAGCCCATCGCGATTTCATAAGCGACCATCTGTGCAGCCGCGCGCATCGCGCCTAGGAACGCGTACTTCGAGTTGGTGGCCCAACCGGCGAGGATCACGCCGTACACGCCGGCAGAGCTGAGCGCCAGCAGATACAACAAGCCCGCGTTGATGTCCGCCACCGCGAAGCCCGGCCACAACGGCACGACCGCCCACGCAGCGAGCGCGGGAATCACGGCCAGCAGCGGCGCGATGATGAACAGGAACTTGTTGGAAGCCGTCGGGATGACGATTTCCTTCAGCATCAGCTTCAGCACGTCCGCGAACGGCTGCAACAGACCGCCAGGACCGACCCGGTTCGGACCGATACGCGCCTGGATCGAGCCGATGACGCGACGCTCGGCCAGCGTCAGGAACGCCATCGTCAGAATGACGCTGATGTACAGAATCAGCGCGACCACACCATAGAACACGATGGCGCGGATCCATTCCGGGAGGAATGGCAGCAGCGTGTTTACGAAATCAGGAATCGTGCTCACACGCTCACTCCTCGCTCTTGGCCTCGCTGTGTCTCGCGGCCTTCACGCGTGTTCTGCAATGCCGACGAGCGGCGGACCATCGCATCTACCTGGTAGATCGGAACATCACGGACCACGGCCGCACCGGAAGCGGCTTGCGCCTGCAACGTGCGAGTCGCTGCCTTGGCGTTAAACGCACCGGCCTCATCGACCGCCTTGCGAATTTCCTCGGTGACCTGATCGGCCGCGGTGTACTCGAAGCCAGGCAGATCCAGCAGATTCGCCAGAACGCGCAACACCTTCCAACCCGGTCGCGACTCGCCCACCGGCGAAGCGGCGCCCGGCACGCTCTGCCAGCGGCCTTCGAGATTCACATAGGTGCCGGCTGTTTCGGCGAAGGTGCCGATCGGCAGCACGACATCGGCGAACTGAGCCGCGGTGGAATACGGCGACAGCGCAACCACGAACTCCGCACCGTCGAGGGCGGCGGCCGCGTTTTCAGAGGCGATGTCGAGCTTGGGCTCGATCGCGCCGAACAGGATGTATGCCTTGAGCTTGGCCGCGAACATGTCGCCGACATTCAAGCCCGGCGAAGCCACCGTCCGACCACCGACCGAGCGGCCCGGCAGGAACCCCACGAGATGCGCACCGACGGCGTTGCCGCCTTCCGGCAGATAGCCGAGAGTCGCACCGGTGACTTCGGCCAGCGCGCTTGCGACCAGACGCAGATCCGCAAACGCAGGATCGCGCTGAGCGATGGCGCCGAGCAGGATCAAACGACGCTCGCCTTCGCTCAGCTGCTGAGCAATGGCCTTGTGCGTGTCATTCGGTTGAGCCTGACCGACTCGCGCGGCAATCGAAGCCGGCGCACTCTTGCCGCTGGCGTTGACCGCAGCGGCAGCGACGGCGAGCAGATGATCGAGCGAGCCGATGCCGTTCGAGGCGAGATAGCCTGCGACCGGGAACAGATAGTCGTAACGCTGCGCGTTGATGAACGACACCTTGCCGCCCTTCAACGCAGCCTTACGAATACGGTGCGCGAGCAGCGGCACTTCCTTACGCAGGTTCGAGCCGATGACCAGCACGGAGTTGGCGGTCTCCAGCTCCTTGATCGCAATGCCGAGCGACGGGAACAACGGATCGCTCGCCTCGTCGCGGAAGTCCGAGCGACGCAGACGATGATCGAGGTTCGCGCTGCCCAGGCCGCGAGCGATGCGCGCGAGCAGATGCAGCTCTTCCAGCGTCGAGTTCGGAGAAGCGATAGCGCCGATCTGAGCGCCGCCGTGCTGTTTGGCGATGCGGCCCAGCTTCTCGGCAACCTTCTGCAGCGCCGTTTCCCAATCCGTTTCCTGCAGCACGCCGTTCTCGCGAATCGACGGCTTCAGCAGACGATCTTCGCTGTAGATGCCCTGGTAGCTGAAACGATCGCGGTCGGCGATCCAGGTCTCGTTCACATCCTCATTGGGACGCGGAACGATACGCATCACGCGACCACGCAGCACGTGCGCGTAAATGTTTGTTCCGACCGCGTCATGCGGAGAGATCAGCGGATGCTGAGTCATTTCCCACGCACGGGCGCGATAACGGTACGGCTTGTTGTTCAACGCGCCGACCGGGCACAGATCGATGATGTTGGCCGACAGCTCGTGATCGACGCTCTTCTCGATGAACGTGCCGATCTCGGTCATTTCGCCGCGGCCGACGGTGCCCAGTTCCTGGAAGCCCTGCACGTCCTGCGTGAAACGCACGCAGCGGGTGCAGTGAATGCAGCGGGTCATGTCGGTGGACACGAGCGGGCCGAGATTCTTGTCTTTGACGACGCGCTTACGCTCGCTGTAGCGAGAGATGTCACGGCCGAAGCCCATCGCGAGATCCTGCAACTCACATTCGCCGCCCTGATCGCAGATCGGGCAGTCGAGCGGATGGTTGATCAGCAGGAACTCCATCACGGCGCGCTGCGCGGCGATGGCTTTCGGGGACTTGGTGAACACCTTCATGCCTTCGGCCACGGGCGTGGCGCACGCAGGCATCGGCTTCGGCGCCTTCTCCACTTCCACCAGGCACATGCGGCAGTTGGCGGCGATCGGCAGCTTCTCGTGGTAACAGAAACGCGGAACGTACACGTCGTTCGCGTCCGTCACCTGGATCACCATCTGACCCTTGCGCGCCTTCATCGGCACGCCGTTGACTTCAATATTGACCTCGTCACTCATTCTGGGTCATCTCGGATTAAGCGGCCTGGCGACGATCGCGTTCGACGATGCTGTGGCCGTGCTCGATCATGTATTCGAACTCATGCCGGAAGTGCTTCATGAAGCTCTGCACCGGCCAGGCGGCGGCGTCGCCGAAGGCGCAAATGGTGTGGCCTTCGATCTTGTTGGCGACGTCGACCAGCATGTCCAGGTCGGACTTCTTGCCCTGGCCCGCGAGCATTCGCTTCAGCATGCGGTTCATCCAGCCCGTGCCTTCACGGCACGGCGTGCACTGGCCGCACGACTCGGCGTAATAGAAACGCGAGATGCGCTCGAGCGCCTTCACCATGCAGGTGGTGTCGTCCATGACGATCATCGAGCCCGTACCCAGGCTCGACCCGACTTTGCGGACGCCGTCGTAATCCATCGTGGCGGTCATCATCGCGTCGCCGGGCACGACCGGAACCGACACGCCGCCGGGGATGACCGCTTTCAGTTTGCGGCCGTCGCGCACGCCGCCGCAGATCTCCAGCAGGTCCTTGAAAGGAATACCGAGCGGCAACTCGATGTTTTGCGGCTTGTTCACGTGGCCCGAGATCGAAAAGATCATAGTGCCGCCGGCGTTGGGCACGCCGAGATCGGTGAACCACTTCGGGCCCTTGCGCAGGATGGTCGGCACCGACGCATAGCTCTGCGTGTTGTTGATCGTGGTGGGCTTGCCGTACAAGCCGAAGTTCGCCGGGAACGGCGGCTTGAAGCGCGGCCGGCCCTGCTTGCCTTCCAACGACTCCAGCAACGCGGTTTCTTCGCCGCAGATATACGCACCCGCGCCGACGAACGAATACAGATCGAAGTCCACGCCCGAGCCCAGCAGATTCTTGCCGAGCAGGCCCGCGGCATAGGCTTCCTGCAAAGCTTCTTCGAAACGCGGCACGGGCTCGTCGAGGAACTCGCCGCGGATGTAGTTGTAACCTACGCTCGCGCCCATGGCGTAGCCGCCGATGGCCATGCCTTCGATCAGCGCATGCGGGTTGTAACGCAGGATGTCGCGGTCGTGGCAGGTGCCAGGCTCGCTCTCGTCCGAATTACAAACGACGTACTTCTGCCCCGGCGCATTGCGCGGCATGAAGCTCCATTTCATGCCCGTCGGGAAGCCGGCCCCGCCGCGGCCGCGCAGACCGGAAGCCTTCACCTGCTCGATGATCTCTTCCTTCGGCGTCTTCTCGCGCAGGATGCGTTCCCACACTTCATAGCCGCCGGTCTTGCGATAGGACTCGATCGACGACGGACGCTCCATACCGAGCGTCGCGAAGCAAACGAAGTTGCTCGCGTACTTGCCTAACAGCAGTTTGTTTGATTCGTCAGTCATGTTGGCGATGGCTATCTCTAGGCGCGCTGCGAACGATCACTTGTGACGATCGAGAATCTCGTCGATCTTCTCGGGCGTGAGATTCTCGTAGTACACGTGATCGACCATCATCATCGGCGCGTTGTTACAGGCAGCGAGGCACTCCTCCTCGCGCTTCAGGAAAAAGCGGCCGTCCGGCGTGCTCTCGCCCACCTTGATGCCGAGCCGCTTCTCGACGTGCGACAGCATGTCCTCGCCGCCGCACAACATGCAGGAGATGTTGGTGCACACGGAGATGCTGTGACGGCCGACCGGCTTGGTCTCGAACATCGAGTAGAACGTCGCGACTTCGTACACCTGGATCGGCGGCAGGCCGATGTACTCGGCGACCGCGTCCATCGATTCCTTGGTGAGATAGCCGCCGATGTCGTGCTGAACGGCGCGCAGCGCGGCGATCACCGCCGAGCGCTTGCGATCCGGCGGAAACTTGGTCAGCCAGTGATCGATCTCGTGGCGCGCGTGCTCGGAGAGCACGCCCTTGTAACCATGAGGCGCGTCGTGAGCGACTTCGCCGGTATCGATTTCATCCAGCTCCGGCGCGCTCTTGCCGCCGTCGTTGGAACCTGGATCTTGCCTGCCGCTCATCGGTCGATTTCCCCGAATACGATGTCCTGCGTGCCGATCACGGCCACCACGTCCGCGAGCAAGTGGCCCTTCACCATCTCTTCCAGCGAAGCGAGGTGCGGGAAGCCCGGCGCGCGGCACTTCACGCGATACGGTTTGTTGGCGCCGTCGGACACCAGATAAATACCAAACTCGCCTTTCGGCGCTTCGACCGCGGCGTAGGTCTCACCGGCAGGCACGCAGTAGCCTTCGGTGAACAGCTTGAAGTGATGAATCAGCGATTCCATGTCGCCCTTCATCTCTTCGCGCTTGGGCGCGGAGACCTTGTGGTCGTCGATCATCACCGGGCCGGGATGGGCGCGCAGCCAGTCGACGCACTGCTTGATGATGCGGTTCGACTGACGCATCTCCTCGACGCGCACCAGGTAACGGTCGTAACAATCGCCGTTCACGCCGACCGGAATGTCGAAATCCATGCGGTCGTAAACTTCGTAGGGCTGCTTCTTGCGCAGATCCCATTCGATGCCCGAGCCGCGAATCATCGGGCCCGTGAAACCGAGCTGCAGCGCGCGCTCCGGAGACACCACGCCGATGTTCACCGTGCGCTGTTTCCAGATGCGGTTGTCGGTGAGCAATGTTTCGTACTCGTCGACGTTGGCCGGGAAGCGCGCGCAGAAATCGTCGATGAAGTCGAGCATGCTGCCGCGACGACGCTCGTTGAGACGGTCCACGTCCGCCTGCGAGCGCCACTTCGACGGCTGATACTTCGGCATCGAGTCCGGCAGGTCGCGATACACGCCGCCCGGACGATAGTAAGTCGCGTGCATGCGCGTGCCCGACACCGCTTCGTAGCAGTCCATCAGGTCTTCGCGCTCACGGAACGCATACAAGAAGACGGTCATCGCGCCGATGTCGAGGCCGTGCGCGCCGAGCCACATCAAATGATTCAGGATGCGGGTGATCTCGTCGAACATCACGCGGATGTATTGAGCGCGCTCCGGCACCTTGATGCCGAGCAGCTTCTCGATCGCCATCACGTAGGCGTGCTCGTTGCACATCATCGACACGTAGTCGAGACGATCCATGTAGCCGATCGACTGATTGAACGGCTTGGACTCGGCGAGCTTTTCGGTGCCCCGATGCAACAGACCGATGTGCGGGTCGGCCTTCTGGATGACCTCGCCTTCCATCTCCAGCACCAGGCGCAAGACGCCGTGCGCGGCGGGATGCTGCGGGCCGAAGTTGAGCGTGAAGTTATGAATGTCTGCCATGGCTGATCTACTCAACCGCCGTGGTTGGGCGCGGCGGCGCCGACCGGCACTTCTTTCAGCACCTGGTCGTAACGGTTGTCCTCGCGAATCACGCGAGGGACGAGAGTGCGCGGCTCGATGCTCACCGGCTGGTAGACGACGCGGCCCTTGGTCGTGTCGTACTTCACCTCGACGTTGCCGATCAGCGGGAAGTCCTTGCGGAACGGATGTCCGATGAAGCCGTAGTCGGTGAGGATGCGGCGCAGGTCCGGATGATTGCGGAACATGATGCCGTACAGGTCGAACGCCTCGCGCTCGAACCAGTTGGCGCCGGCCCAGATGTCGACCACGGAATCGATGACCGGCGGCTCGCCTTCGTTGGTGAAGCTGCGCAGACGCAGACGCCAGTTGTTGGAAATGGACAGCAGTTGATAGGTCACCGCGAAGCGCGCTGCACTCTTATTTTTACTTGGCGGCTCGCTCGCTGTTTCTTTGATGCGATTCACGCCGCGACTGAAGCCGGTGGCGGTGGAGCTCAGCGTGTTCCACTCCTCGCGGCCGTAATCGAGATAGTCGACGCCGGCCAGATCGATCAGCTGCTCGAAACCGAGCTCCGCGTTGTCGCGAAGCTCGCGACACACGGCAAGCAGGTTGGCGGCGTCGACTTCGAACGCAACTTCACCAGGCAACGCAGGCAGCGGACGCAGCTCTTGAGCAAAGCGCGCTGTCAGTCGCGAGGCCAATGTCTCGATACGTGAACTCATCCCGTACTCGCTTAAAACCTATGCTCGCGTCAGCGAGCGATCGTGCTGGTGCGACGGATCTTGTTCTGCAATTGCAGGATGCCGTACAGCAGTGCTTCGGCACTCGGCGGGCAGCCCGGCACGTACACATCGACCGGCACGATCCGGTCGCAGCCGCGCACTACCGCGTACGAGTAGTGGTAATAGCCGCCGCCATTGGCGCAGGAACCCATCGAGATCACCCAACGGGGCTCGGGCATCTGGTCGTACACCTTGCGCAGCGCCGGAGCCATTTTGTTGACCAGCGTGCCGGCCACGATCATCACGTCGGACTGACGCGGGCTCGGGCGGAACACCACGCCGAAGCGATCGAGGTCGTAACGGGCCGCGCCCGCGTGCATCATCTCGACGGCACAGCAAGCGAGGCCGAACGTCATCGGCCACATCGAGCCCGTGCGGGCCCAGTTCACCAGCGAATCGACCGTGGTGGTCATGAAGCCGCGTTGAGTCACCGCGGCGTCCGGCGTTTCCGCCGTGGGAGCCGTCAATCCCATTCCAGCGCCCCCTTCTTCCACTCGTACACGAAGCCCACCACCAGGATCAAAAGAAACACACCCATGGCGGCGAGCCCGACCATGCCGACGGCGTCGAGCGCCACGGCCCACGGAAACAGGAAAGCGATTTCCAGGTCGAAGACGATGAACAGGATGGCCACCAGGTAATAGCGCACGTCGAACTTCATGCGCGTGTCCGAATAAGCTTCGAAGCCGCACTCATACGCGGAGAGCTTTTCGGCGTCGGGTTTGCGAGGGCCGAGCAGAAAGCCCAGGCCGATGAGCACGGAGCCGAGCACGCCGGCCACGCCCAGAAAAATCAGGATGGGAACGTAGTTTTGCAACATCGCGTAAGCTGCTGACGCGCCGGGTCCGGCGGCGGCGCGCATTGTATCAGGCCGGTCCAAAAAGGGTTCTATAAGAATTGCACGAAGGCAGCCTTCTTCTGGGGAGAAGGGCAAAAACCCTTAGAAAAGTCGAAAACTGGTGCGGCTGAGAGGACTCGAACCTCCACGGATTGCTCCACTACCACCTCAAAGTAGCGTGTCTACCAGTTCCACCACAGCCGCACTGAAATCGACCTTCTGTTTCGGTTGGGCCAGTGCCTCGGCCTAACCGAAAATTTACTGTTGTTGGGTCGGCTCGCTCTGCGTCGCTTCAGGGGCCGGTTGAGGAGCCGGCTCCGCGGGCAGTTCTACCGCCTGATCGGTGGTTGCCGCCGGCGGCGTCGTCGGCGTCGCGGGCAACGCCGGAGCACTGTCCGGAAGATTCACTCGATCGATCACACTCTTCGGCGCCTCGGTCGGACGGCCGCCGAGATACGCCAACGTCAAACTGGTCGCGATGAACAGCGCCGCCAGCGTCGCCGTCGTGCGCGACAGGAACGACGCCGAGCCGCGTGCACCGAACACGGTGCCCGACGCGCCCGCGCCGAAGCCAGCGCCCGCATCGGCGCCCTTGCCCCGCTGCAGTAACACCAGCGCTACGATGGCCGCGGCGATCAACAGGTGAAAAATCACCACCGCCGAATGTAACCAGTTCATACGATTCAATTCCGATTCAATGCGCCTGTTTCAAACCGCGCTCTTAATGAGCTTGGGCCGCGGCGCAGATCTTCAGAAACTCATCTGCCTTCAGCGACGCGCCGCCGATCAGTCCACCATCGACGTCCGGCATGGCGAAGATCTCCTTCGCATTGCCGGCTTTCACGCTGCCGCCATAGAGCACCCGTAAACCGGCCGCGATATTAGCATCACGAGCCGCAACCTCGGCGCGAATATGTGCGTGAACTTCCTGCGCCTGGGCCGGCGTCGCATTTTTGCCCGTGCCAATCGCCCAGACCGGCTCGTACGCGAGCACCGCTTGCTGGAGCGCGCCCGGGGCAGCTACATCCAACACCGCTTTCAGTTGCCGGGAGACCACTTGCGTGGTCTGACCTTTTTCCCGCTCTTCCAGCGTTTCGCCGACGCAGAGGATCGGGATCAGACCCTGCGACTGCGCCGCGAGAAACTTACGCGCCACCAGCGCGTCGTCCTCGCGGTAAATCGTGCGCCGCTCGGAGTGGCCCACGATCACATAAGTGCAACCGACATCCTTCAGCATGGCCGCCGAGGCCTCGCCGGTGAACGCCCCGATCGACTCCGCGCACACCGACTGTGCGCCCAGCTTCACGATCGAGTCCTTCAGCAGCCGACCCACTTCCCAGAGGTACACGTTGGGCGGACAGACGGCGATATCGACGTGCGTCTGCGCCGGCAAGCCCAGCAGCAGGCCCTCGATCAGCTCCGCGTTTTCCGCGCGCGAGCCGTGCATCTTCCAATTCCCGGCAATGAATGGCCGGCGCATCGCGGTACCTCCACAGTTGGGTTTCGGGCCGCCCTGCGAAGGGCGCGGAAGCTTAGCGGCGACTTCTGTCGAAATCAAACCCGAATGAAATCAAACGAGAACCCTGCCGGCGCCCTCAGCCCACCGCCGCCTTCTGTTCGGCGGCCGCGGCCACGGTGGCGGCCAGATCCCGGCAGAGTTCCTTCACCAGCTTTTCGTCACTGCCTTCGACCATGACCCGGATCACGGGTTCAGTGCCCGAGGGACGCAGGACGATCCGGCCGTTGCCCGCCAGTTTGCCTTCGGCCCGCGCCACCGCCTCAGTAATCTGCGGCGAGCTGAACGGATCGATCTTCTTCGCCACGCGCACGTTCTGCATCACCTGCGGATAGCGCGGCATCGGCGCGGTCAACTCGGCAAGACTGCTGCCGGTCTCTTTCATGATAGCCAGCACCTGCAGAGCGCTGATCAAGGCGTCGCCGGTGGTGGTGTGCTCGAGTGTCAGCAGATGACCCGAGGTCTCGCCGCCCAGCATGCCGCCGGTTTCCTTCAACAGCTCCATCACATAGCGGTCACCTACTTTGGCGCGGCGGAATTCGATGCCCTCTTTCTGCAGAGCATGTTCCAGACCGAGATTGCTCATCACGGTGCCGACGACCGGGCCCTTCAGGAGGCCCTTCTGCTTTTGGGACCGCGCGATGATGTACAGCAGTTGATCGCCATCGACGACGCGGCCGAGGTTGTCCACCATCACCAGGCGATCGCCGTCGCCGTCGAGCGCGACGCCCGCCTGCGCCTGCACGCCCGGCACGGTGAGTTGCAGCAGGCCCGGCGAGGTGGAGCCGCAGTTCAGATTGATATTGCGGCCGTTCGGCGAGGAGCCGATCGGCACGATCTCGGCGCCAAGGTCAGCGAGAATGCGCGGGCCGACTTTGTAACCGGCGCCGTTGGCGCAATCGATCACCAGCTTGAAGCCCGACAAATCCAGGCCCGGCACGGTGCTCATCACGAATTCCTGATAACGCACGCGCGATTTGTCGACGCGCGTCGCGCGGCCCAGTTCGCTGGAGCTGCGTGTGATCGGCGCATCCTCGAGATAGCGCTCGATCTGCGCTTCGATCTCGTCGCTCAGCTTGCCGCCGTTGCGGTCGAAGAACTTGATGCCGTTGTCTTCGTATGGGTTGTGCGAGGCGCTGATCACGACGCCGAAATCGCACTCGAAACGTTTGGTGAGATAGGCGATGCCCGGCGTGGGCAGCGGGCCGATCAACATCACATTCACGCCCGAAGCGACGAAGCCTGCTTCCAGCGCCGACTCGAACATGTAGCCCGAGATGCGCGTGTCCTTGCCAACCAGCACCGTGCCGCCCTTTGGCGCGAGCACGCGGGCCGCCGAGCTCGCCAGCTTCAACGCGAATTCCACTGTCAGCGGATGCTCGCCAACGCGGCCTCGCACGCCATCGGTGCCAAAGTATTTACGGCTCAATCTGAATCCCTCGAGTGCTTAGTTTTCAATCGGCGCGCGTGCGTTGTAACCGGCGGCGCGTAGGGCCTGGGCGACCTTCACAGCATCCACCGTCTCGGCAACATCGTGGACGCGAAGGATAGCAGCCCCGGCCAGCACGGCGGCCGTGGCCACGGCCAATCCGCCCGCCAGGCGCTGCTCCACGGGCCTGCCCAGCAGGGCCTGGAACATGGACTTGCGGGATACGCCGACCAGCAGGGGCAGCCCCTGGTTAGGTCCTGGGCGGCTCAGCTGCGGCAGGTGGGCCAACAGGGCGAGATTATGCTGAAGCCGCTTGCCGAAACCGATACCGGGGTCCAGCACCAGCCGGTCCCGGCCGATGCCGACAGCCAGACAGGCATCCACCCGCTGTTCGAGGAATGCGGTCACTTCCCCTACCACGTCGTCATAACGCGGCTCGTGCTGCATGGTTCGGGGCTGCCCCTGCATGTGCATGAGGCAGACGGCGGCATGGGTGCTCGCGGCGGCTTCGAGTGCGCCGGGTTCCTGCAGCGCCCGGACGTCGTTGATCAGACTCGCGCCGGCCGCTACCGCCGCGGTCATCACAGCGGCTTTGCTGGTGTCGACGGAAATAGGGATGGAGGTGCGGGCGGTGAGCGCTTCGATCACAGGGACGACGCGGCGAATCTCCTCTTCTTCGCTCACGTCAGCAGCGCCGGGCCGGGTGGACTCACCGCCCACGTCGAGCATTCCAGCGCCCTGCTCGATCATGCGCTCCGCGTGCTCGACCGCTCGTGACACGTCGACGAATCGGCCGCCGTCGGAAAACGAATCGGGTGTGACATTGAGGATGCCCATCACCAGTGGCTGGGACAGATCCACCGTAAGAGCACCACAGCGCAGCTGCATAGATTTGTGCCGTTTCAAAACGGAAAAGGCGCGTTACCGCGCCTCTTCCCAACCCGAACGAACGGGATGCTGGTCAGTGCTGGCTGGCCGGCTTGCCGATCGGGGCCTCGCCCTTCTCGCGCTCGCGGCCCTTGCCGCTGCCATTGCCACCGAACGGCGCGCCGCTGTCGTCCCAGCCCGCGGGCGGCTTCGGATCGCGGCCTTCCATGATGTCCTTGATCTGAGTCTCGTCGATGGTCTCGTACTTGATCAACGCCTCGGACATCTTGTGCAGCTTGTCCAGGTTCGACTCCAGGATGTCCTTGGCGCGCTTGTAGTTCGTATCGATGAGATAGCGAACTTCCTCGTCGATGGCGTGCGCGGTGACATCCGAGACCTGCTTGTGCTGCGTGACCTGGCGGCCCAGGAACACCTCGCCCTGGTCTTCGCTGTAGGTCAGCGGACCGAGCTTGTTCGACAGACCCCACTTCGTGACCATGTTGCGGGCGATTTCGGTCGCGCGCTCGATGTCGTTCGAAGCGCCGGTCGTGATCGACTCGGGTCCGAAGATGATTTCCTCGGCGATGCGGCCGCCGAACAGCGTGCTGATGCGGCTCTCGAGCCGACGCTTGCTGGTGCTGTAACGATCGGCTTCCGGCAGGAACATCGTCACACCCAGCGCGCGACCGCGCGGGATGATGGTGACCTTATAAACCGGATCGTGCTCGGGCACGGTCAAGCCGATGATGGCGTGACCCGCCTCGTGATACGCCGTGAGCTTCTTCTCCTGCTCGTCCATGACCATGGAGCGGCGCTCGGCGCCCATCATGATCTTGTCCTTGGCGCGCTCGAACTCGTCCATCGTCACCGTGCGACGGTTCGCGCGAGCGGCGAACAACGCAGCTTCGTTGACCAGGTTGGCGAGATCGGCGCCGGAGAAGCCCGGCGTACCACGCGCAATCACCTGCGGCTTCACGTCTTCAGCCAGCGGCAGCTTGCGCATGTGAACTTTGAGGATCTGCTCGCGCCCGCGGACATCCGGCAGCGGCACCACGACCTGACGGTCGAAGCGGCCCGGACGCAGCAGCGCCGGATCGAGCACGTCGGGACGGTTGGTGGCGGCGATGACGATCACGCCCTCGGTGCCTTCGAAACCATCCATCTCGACCAGCAGCTGGTTCAACGTCTGCTCGCGCTCGTCGTGACCGCCGCCCAGGCCGGCGCCACGTTGGCGGCCGACGGCGTCGATTTCGTCGATGAAGATGATGCACGGGGCATGCTTCTTCGCCTGGTCGAACATGTCACGCACGCGGCTCGCGCCCACGCCGACGAACATTTCGACGAAGTCGGAACCGGAGATGGTGAAGAACGGCACCTTGGCTTCGCCGGCGATGGCGCGGGCGAGCAGCGTCTTACCGGTACCGGGCGAGCCGACCATCAGCACGCCGCGAGGAATCTTGCCGCCCAGGCGCTGGAACTTGCCCGGGTCCTTCAAGAACTCGACGATCTCGACCACTTCTTCCTTGGCTTCGTCCACGCCCGCGACATCGGCGAACGTGACTTGGACCTGGTCCTCACCGAGCAGGCGTGCGCGACTCTTGCCGAAGGACATGGCCCCCCTGCCGCCGGCGCCGCCCTGCATCTGGCGCATGAAGTACACCCACACCGCGATCAACAGCAGGATGGGGAAGGAAGAGATGAACAGCTGCATCAGGAACGACTGACGTTCGGGCGCCGCGCCCGAGAACTTCACGTTGTTCTCGATCAGGGTGCCGATCAGCTCGTTGTTCTCCGTCTCGGGATTGTTGACGGTGAACTGCTCGCCATTGGTGCGTACGCCCCGGATGACGTCGGTGGTCTTGTTCAAGGTGACTTCGGCGACGCCGCCGTCCTTCACCTGCTGCAGGAAGGTGGAGTACGGCATCTCCTGTACTCCGCCGGATCGCGCGCTGAAATTGCTGACCACCGTGGCCACCACCACGGCGATG